>NZ_VTDF01000003.1:0-472193 GCF_052824995.1 Acinetobacter sp. 1124_18A
ACTACTGCAACAACAGTTCTTTTTTTAATCAAAAATGCTAAAAATAGTCATTTTTTATATAAACATGGCTGTAAAAGCATCAATTTATCTAAAATTTTCTCATCTTGATTCTTTTCTTGCCACCTAAGTGGGCGACAATCAATATATTCACAATACCCACCTTCACCTTGTAGACATTGTTCATTCCAACTTAATTGGTATTGGAAGCTTCCTACATATCCAGCAGCTAATCCAAACTTGTAGTCACCACGGCTTTGCGCATAAAGTTCAAAAATAATTTTTCCATTTTTTTTACATTGCCAAGAAAACTCTCTGGGCAAATACATCTCTTTACCATTCGGTGTTCTAACTTTTGGATAAACGCGATGGATATTTAAATTTACATCTTCAGTAAAGCTTTCAACAGGCTTCCCAAATTCTTGAATATCTAATCTTGAACATAAGATGATATTCCACTGATTTCTGATTTGTGAAAATGTAAGCTGAGTCGTTTCATTTAAATTAATAATTTGGCATGTGTAAAAACATAAAGATAAGAACGGTAAATGCAGAGCTCTTGCGTGTTTAAATCGCCCCAACCCGTCAACTTGATACTTTTGTCCTTTATAAAAAACTTCACCTTCGCATAAACATAATGTTGACCAATAGTCTGAAACGCCCCACTGCAATGCAGACGTATTAGAGATATTGTCTGGAATTTGAATAGTAAGATTGCAACCCATTTCTAGGTCTAATCGCTGAAGATGGATCTTTGGGATTTTCCACTCAATCAAATCTGTTTTATCAAACTGATATTGTTCTGAGTCAAACTGGCATTGCCGCCGAATAGAATAAGTTTTTAAATGCCCCACACTGTGTTGGCTATTACTGACAAGCACAGTTGCCGTATCGATTGCCGAAGTTGTAATTGTGTGAGCGTTATAGCAAAGAGGAATGCGTGGCTGTCCAACTAGACTAATGTAATTAAAATAGCGCAGTGGAGCAGGAAGATTTGGAAGGATTAAGCCTTGATAAACGATTTTAAAAAAACCACGAGAAGGTTGATATACAACCCTCTCTTTAGCATTAAGGCTCAGCTGCTGTAATTGATTAATTTGACTTATCAACTTAGGCATACTGAACCTCTTCTATTTTATGTTTTTATTGTTTCATTACTTTTGCGTGCAAATAGTGTCGTAACAAAACCAGAGAGAGCATAGATAATTGAAACAGTCAAAATGCCCATTGGAATATTATAAGTGATTGCTGCAAAAATCAGTACTACTGGCAACATAACTACAAAGGGAACGCGTTTACGGTCCATTTGTTTGAAAGAGTAATATTTAATATTGGAAATCATGAGCAATCCCACAACAACCATAATCACAGCATTAATGCTTTTAATCGCAATATCACGTAAATCAAAAATGAAAGGATAATCGCGAGCAACCCACACAAGTGAAATAATGATAATGGCAGCGAGTGGACTTGCTATGCCGATAAAATAGCGTTTATCGACAACACCAATCTGAACATTAAAGCGCGCTAAGCGGAAAGCTGCACATGCTGTATATACAAAACAACATGCTAAGCCAATACGACCTAAATCATGCAAACTCCAGCTATACATCAGCATTGCCGGAGCTACACCAAAAGCTAACAAGTCAGAGAGAGAATCATATTGCTCGCCAAAAGCACTTTGTGCACCAATCGCGCGAGCAACTCGACCATCTAAACCATCTAGTAGTGCTGCAATAAAAATGGCATAAATGGCTTGGGTAAAGTCCCCATTCATACTTGCGATGATGGAATAGAAACCAGACAACAAAGCGGCTGTCGTAATTAAGTTAGGCCAAAGATAGATTCCTCGGCGCTTCACTTTTTGTCCTTCCGGATTATCTTCTTCTTCAACCACTTCGAATGTAATCCCATCAAATGAATGTTCATTATGAGTTAAATCTTGCTCTGGTTTAGGCGCATTTGTCATTATTTTCTATTCCAAACATGTGCATTGATTTAAGTTAACTGTTACTCACCTACTAACCAGCGAACAGCAGCGTGACCGCCCGTTTCTTGCATGCGTAGATGCGGGAATAACCACTGTAGTGCTTGATCTGCTTGTTCTGAGAACTGCCAAGGTGGGTTAATCACTAATAGACCACAACCATTCAAACCTATAGGTGTATCGTCTGGCCATACACAAATTTCACAGATTAATTGACGACGAATTCCCGTTTTAAACATTTTCTTTTCAAAACGCTCAATCATCGGTCGGTCTTTAATTGGATACCAAACTGCAAAAACGCCTGTTGGCCATTTCTTATGAGCTTGTTGTAACAGTTCAACTAATTGCGGAAAATCTTTACGTTCTAATTCGTAAGGTGGGTCAATCATGACCAAACCACGTTTTTCTTTTGGCGGAATTACACCAAGCAAGCCCTCGTAGGCATCACGCTCATGTAAACCTGCACGTTTATCATAAATGTTATGTCGCAATTGCTCAAAAACATCGCGTTGCATTTCAAAAACGGTTGCTTTATCAATTTCACGCATGCCTTGCAAAGCAAACCATGGTGACCCTGGATAACTTCCTTTACCTTCTTGAGAGCGTAGTTCTTCTACTAACTTCAAATATTGCTGGATTGCTTCAGGTGCCTGACGCTTTTCCATGTCAGATATCTGAACTAGACGGTGAATGCCTGTAAGAAACTCTCCAGACTTTTGTGAAGGTGCCAGAGATAAATTATATTTTCCTGCACCTCCATGCGTATCGATATAACGATAAGGTTTATCTTTAGCATTTAAGCGGTTGAGAAGCTGTAGCAAAAGCACATGCTTCATAACATCTGCAAAGTTGCCCGCATGGAAATGGTGACGGTAATTCATGTTGACTTTAATTCCTCAATTCAACAAATAGTTTAACATGAAAAAAATATTCTTTCGTAAGGTTGTGATCATCTAAAATAGAGCAGCTTGATATTTTTACGATCTACTCGAGGTTATATGCTCTCTCACCTGCTTCCGGACTCATGGGATCTGGATCAAATTCTAGATGATTTAAATAGGCATGGCTTTGCGATTATTAATCACGCCTATTCGGATCAATATCGCGCTCAAGTCGCCAAAGAATGTAGCCATCATATTGATGAATTTAGAGAAGCTGGTATTCAAAACGGCGTGGTGAGTAATATCCGTAGCGATCATATTCTCTGGATTAATGATCAACTTCCTATTGCTCAACAGCATATTGAAACCTTAAGTTCTTTCTCACAAAATCTAAATCAAGCATTCTATTTAGGAATTAAAGAGGTTGAAGCTCATTTCGCCCGTTATGGTTTGGGTGAGTTTTATGCTTTACACCGAGACAACCCTCAGCAAAAAAATGATCGTATTATCTCAACCGTTTATTATTTACATCCAGAATGGCAAGAAGATTGGGGTGGTCAATTACGACTGCAAGATAAAAATGAGAAGTGGCATATCGTTAATCCCGAGCCAAATCGACTTATAATATTTCAAAGCAATTTATTACATGAAGTATTACCCTCTAAACAACAAAGACTCTCCATTACAGCTTGGCTTCGTAGTGGAAATTCCATTTGGGTTTAATGGTTACTCTTTAAATTTGGTAAATGAACCCGATATAAAAGCTATTGATTAAAGAAGGTAATGGCGTATGTCTATTGAAAGTAAAACAATTGTGAACCGAATTGGTGAAACAGACCAACTTTATTTGACTGAAAATACGCCGGAGCTTGCTTTGGAGCGTGCTGAACTACGCATGCAGCTTGTCGTATTAAGTCGTGTTCGCCAAGAGCAACTTCACTTTTTACAAGAAGCGATTGTTTTACTTGAACAAGCTCGTATGGAATATGAAGAAATGCCATTGAGCTTATACCTTAATTTATCTTTACACTTGGCTAAAGCGTATATGCTCTATTTTGAATTAAATAAAGAAAAACGTTTTGCGTTGATTACTCAACAAATTTTGAAGCCATTAGCTCACCATGAACATGCAGATATATATTTCTTCTTGGCTTATTCGTCAGCCGCTCGACAAGAGTCAGCATTAACACGGCATTGGTTAACTAAATATTTATCAACAAGCACGTGTGACCTTGAATTGCTTCATGGCCAACCTGCATTTGACCTTATACGTCATGAGCCTTGGTATAAAGATCATTTAAAACTAAAGACGCATTAAACACTTAATGTATTAGGCCTGTTTTATTTATTGAATTTAAAACAGGCCTTCGTTCTATTTATTCAGACTGTCTTCATGTAGTTGTTCGTTAAGCTCATCAATCACCACAATCCATTCATCATCTTTTTCCCAATGGCTTTTTAAAAAATCACTTTGACCTTTTGACCAAAAAGAAGCTTCATGTAATTTCTGTTCAGCAGGCAATTGATGTGTTTTGATAAAGGTTTCGATGCTGGCTTCATCTGAATCTAAACCCAGCTGATCAAATAAAAGCTCTAAAGTAGGTTGCTGCTCAAACATTGTTCTTCTCCTATAAATTGTTTTAAATCATCTGTTAACTAATCTAACAATAAAACCTTTTTATATGCATGATAATGTTTATATTTTCTTGTTGTTTTTTGTGTTTTGTTTCAAATGATTAAATATAAAAAAGCACTCTAAAAAGAGTGCTTTTTTTAACTTATCAAAAAGATAAATTATTTCAACATGTCAGCAATTGCTGCACGTTCTTCTTCAAGCTCATTTAACGTAAAGTTAATACGTTCACGGCTGAATTCATCAATTTCTAAACCTTGAACGATTTTGTATTCACCATTCTCAGTTGTTACAGGGAAACCGAACATAACGCCTTCTGGAATACCATAAGAACCATCAGATGGAATACCCATAGTTACCCATTTGCCGTTTGTACCAAGTGCCCAGTCGCGCATATGGTCAATTGCAGCGTTAGCAGCAGAAGCAGCAGAAGACAAACCACGTGCTTCGATAATCGCAGCACCACGTTTACCAACAGTTGGAAGGAACACATCTTTGTTCCATGCAGCATCGTTGATTTTGTCTTTTAAGCTTTCGCCATTTACAGTTGCGAAACGGTAGTCAGCATACATTGTTGGAGAGTGGTTACCCCAAACTGTTAAGTGTTCGATATCAGCAACTGCAACACCAGCTTTTTGAGCAACTTGAGTCAACGCACGGTTGTGGTCAAGACGCAACATTGCAGTAAAGTTTTTCGCTGGAAGGTCTGGAGCAGAGTTCATAGCGATGTAAGCATTAGTGTTTGCAGGGTTACCTACAACTAATACTTTAACGTCACGACTAGCAACTTCGTTTAATGCTTGACCTTGACCGATGAAAATTTCACCGTTAACTTTTAACAAGTCAGCACGTTCCATACCAGGACCACGTGGACGAGAACCTACCAATAAAGCGTAGTCAGCATCTTTAAATGCAACTTTCGGATCATCAGTCCCGATCATGCCAGCCAATAAAGGGAAAGCACAGTCATCAAGTTCCATCATTACGCCTTTAAGCGCTTGTTGAGCTTTTTCAACTGGAACTTCAAGCAATTGTAAAATAACAGGTTGATCTTTACCTAACATTTCACCGCTTGCGATACGGAATAATAAGCTGTAACCAATTTGACCTGCAGCGCCAGTCACGGCAACACGAACGGGTTGCTTCATGTAATTGTCTCCAATGAGTGTCCTTAATCTAGCTAAATAGGAATTCCATCTAACTAAATCATCATAAACGGCAAAGATTGTACTCTAAAGATGTGGCAGATGCATGTAAAAGCGACTCATTTTCACCAAAAGTCTGATAGAAAATACAAATTAATATTTACAAAAAGATTCAATGCATGGTCAGCATTTTTTACGAAATGATCGTCATCTTTAGTAACTACCTTTAATTGTGATTTCACCTGGGCAATTCGATACAACATGATTTGCACATTGTTTATATTGACCTTTTACCGTGTAACACACCTTCACTTCGGTTAAAACAACATCTGAACGCGATAACTGGCAAGTCAAACGAATACCATTTTGAGGCAGGCTCGGATTAAGACGAGTAAATTGCTGTTTTAAGGCCGACTGTTGAATTTCAACATTCGTTGAACTTGTAAGGCTAGCTGGAATTTTTAAACGCTCAGCAAAGTTAATGACTGTCCGGAAATATTGACTTGCATTCATAGGAACGCATCCCCCTACACTTTTCCAAAGCTGTACACGTGCATTATTGTCAGGCATGACCCGAGCTACGACTTTGGCTTGTAATGGAGAAAGAGCGGCCGAACTTTCTGTTGAACAATCAGTTTGATTTGTTTCTGGCATAAGGCCTGTAATTGTCAGTGAATATCCTTCAAGACATTTACGTTGTTTTTGTTTAGAGGGATCTAACGCACATGCGGCAGGTGTCATTTGTACGTGCATAACATATCCCTGTAAATTAACAGGTTCGGCATGCAAAACGGAACTCATCAATCCTACCCCTGCACAGATAAGCCACCATGCAAGTTGCAAAATTGAACGAAGTTCCAAATATCTATATTTCATTTAATTAAAACTTGAATATGCCAATTAAAAGAAGATCCATCATCAAGCACCTAAATTTAAGGCGATGTACGCATTGGAATGACTTTCATACGTTGTGATAATGATTGAGCCCCTTGCCCCAATATCACACCATAATGTGTAGCATTCGTCATAACATGCTTGACATAGTCTCTGGTCTCTAACAATGGAATTGTCTCTGTATATTGGTCAGCCGAAATTGATTGAAAGTCCGGTTGCCAACGTCTTGCCCGATTAGGCCCAGCATTATAACCTGCCGTTGCCAAAACTGGATTATTGCTTAATTGCCCCTGAATCATCGACAAATAAAATGTACCATATCGAATATTGGTATTCATTTCATTTAATGCCGCTGGATTATAGGTTTCGCCCATTTGACGTGCAATCAACTTCGCCGTATCAGGCATAATTTGCATAAGACCTCCCGCTCCAACATGAGAACGTGCAGAAGTAACAAACCGACTTTCTTGTCGCATTAAACCATAAGCCCACGCTGGATCAATTCCTGCATTGTAACTATGACTTACAACATTAGTCTTATGAGGCGTCACATAGCGATACGTATCATTATGTTTATTTGTTGTACGATCTGCTGCATAAATTGCACGGTCATACCACCCCATATCATGAGCACGCTTTGCAGCAGCTAACAACACACCATCATCATGTTGAAGATAAGCTTGTCGAACTGCCCAGTTCCATTCTCGGTTGGTATAGGTTGGATTTGCATTAATACGTCTTAAAGTAAAAGCACGATTAAAGTGAACATTCTGATCTAAACGTCTTAAATCACTTGAAGTGGGCTGATCATCATAGGGTTGATGATTATAACGTTCACCCAAACGATCTTTTGCTAAAAGGTTGTGATAGTCATCACCACTTTCAGCTAACTTCTTATAAATACGTTGCGCAGTATTTTTCGAACCACTATCACCGCGCTGCTCTGTTGCACGAGCAAGCCAATATTGCCAGCGATCTTCTTGTTTTTGTGTCACGCTCATAGCATCAATGGCACGAATTAAACTTTCCCAAGCACCAAATCGAATTGCCTGACGCGCATAAATTTCAGCTTCTTCAGGACTTAGAGGATAACCGTAACTTGCATCAAAATATTGAAGAACTTCACGATTGAAATTATTTTTCATGACCGTGGTGCCACCAATATAAGCCACCGTTCTATATAAATACTTTTGTATATTCTCTGGTGTACCTTGAGCGACACGTTGTACGTTCGAAAAAGCGTTGCTTAAGTCATTATTAGCCAAACGACCTAATGCAAAAATCAAATAAGCATAGTCTGTATCATTGGTTTTAGGCGCACTCCACAAATAATTGAGTGGATTAGCCTGAATTTGGTTAAGCTGCGCCAACGACAAATTCATTCCCAAAGTCTGTGCGGTAGCAAGGGCCTGCCCTGTTAAACCAGAACGTAACTGCACCCAAAGACGTTGTTGTTTATCTTGCTGACTCATTAATGGGCTAGATAACATCAAGCGTCCTAAGCCCACACAAGATTCAGGTTGCGATTCGGTGGCTAACCATACATCTTTGTATTCAGCAAAAACTAATGCGTCACCGGTTTTCGCTCGCACCTGTGCCAATGCGCAATTTTCGGCCTGATCAGGATTAGTTACATAAGATAGTAAAGGTTGTGCAGATGCGAAGTCAGCTTGTTTAACTTTTTCTTCCACATAATCGGCGGCTAATTTCTCAGCCATTGCTGATTGAGGATAACGTTGAGCAAAACTTACAATCGAGGCTGAAGGTTGAAAGCCTAGATTGGTATTAAGTTTCCAATATTCCGGATAGTATCCCAATACATCATTTTGCATAGCAAGCTGATATTGGTCTAATAATGCTGTATTACCACTATTTGCAGCGTTTAATGCGTCATTAAACTGCTCTTCGGCAGCATAGGTAAATGAACAACCAAGTAAACACATAGCTCCTAACCAGCTACGATGCATATATTTATTTTTCATTACACGACTATGGATTGATGAGCTCTTTCTACTTGGTCTCATAAATGTGTTAAACCCTGACTATTCACCTTCAGAGCATAGTTTAATTAGTCTTCGTGCTTTCTTTTGTTGTGTTATGTAACTCTCTGATTCAACATCATTAAAATTTACATAATTTACTTCAAAAAAACCGTGTCATGTTCTGAAGGTTTACTGTTATCGGTTCGGTCCAAATACTGCTATAATGAATGGTTTGACCCATTTTGGGCAAATTTATTCTTTTTTAGATCGATCTGTTAGGAGCCTGCATGACGGTTCAAACCTTCATTCCCAATGGTGCCAAAGCTGCCTCAGAAAACACTGTTACCCAGCCAACGCACACCACTGATGTTTCAATAAAAAAACTTTATATTGAAACTCAAGGGTGTCAGATGAATGAGTATGACAGTCACCGTATGGCAGACCTTTTAGGGGACTCTCACGGTTACATTTTAACGAGCAACCCTAGCGAAGCAGACATCCTGCTCATGAATACGTGTTCTATTCGTGAAAAAGCACAGGAAAAAGTATTTAGTGAATTAGGGCGCTGGCGCAAATTAAAAGACAAAAATCCTGATCTTGTGATTGGTGTTGGTGGGTGTGTTGCCTCTCAAGAAGGTGACAATATTCAAAAACGTGCGCCTTATGTAGACATGATTTTTGGCCCTCAAACATTACACCGTTTACCGCAAATGCTTGATCAACATAATGCTCAAGTAGAAAAACCTAAAAAAGATAAAATCAAACTGGTTGATATTTCTTTCCCAGATATTGAAAAGTTCGACTTTTTACCAGAACCACGTGTAGAAGGCTTTAAAGCATTTGTTTCTATTATGGAAGGCTGTTCTAAATACTGTTCTTTCTGTGTAGTTCCCTATACACGCGGTGAAGAAGTTTCTCGACCATTAGACGATGTACTTGCAGAAATTGCAGGACTTGCTGAAAAAGGTGTCCGTGAAATTTCTCTTCTTGGACAAAATGTAAATGGTTACCGCGGTGAAACCTTTGAAGGTGGTATCTGCACTTTCCCTGAATTGTTACGACTCGTTGCAGAAATTCCGGGTATTGGACGCTTACGCTATACAACTTCGCACCCACTTGAGTTCTCTGATGAGCTTATTCAGTGTTATGAAGATTTACCTCAAATGGTGTCACATTTACACTTGCCGGTACAAAGTGGTTCAAATGATGTTTTAAAAGCAATGAAGCGAAATCACACGATTGATGTCTATATTGATAAAATTGCGAAGCTACGCAAAATTCGTCCAGATATGCATTTATCAAGTGACTTTATTATTGGCTTCCCTGGTGAAACCGATGAAAATTTTGCAGAAACATTGCAATTTATCAATGATTTAGACTTCGATCATTCGTATAGTTTTGTTTATTCAAAACGCCCAGGTACGCCAGCATCAGACTTGCCAGACACCACACCTGAGCAAGTTAAAAAAGAACGTTTAGCTCAAGTTCAAAAAGTAATTAAGCAGTCTAGTATTGAAAAAACAGATGCCATGTTAGGTAAAATTGAACGTGTACTTATTGAAAAAGTATCTGATCAAGACCCTAATATTTTAATTGGTACTGCTGACAATACACGTCTGGTCACTTTCGTTGGTGATGCGACTTGGGTTGGTCGTTTTGCAGAGATCGAGATTACTGAAATTAAAACTTTAAATTTTGTTTACGGTGAGCTCTTGAATCTTGAACCTGACGTGGCGTAATGTAGAGGTATTCTAAAGTCTACTGAAAGGTTTTCTCTTGACTGCAGCGATTCGACGTACCGTAACATTTCCTGAAATTTCAATGGAACGTTTAAAGAGCATTCTGGGTGCCTATAATGGGCACCTGAAGCAAATTGAACAGCGTTTAGATGTCAAAATTACTCATCGTGGAGATGTTTTTCACATAGATGGTGAAATTGATGCTGTTGGGAGAGCCGAAGCATTATTGCAACGACTCTACGAAGAGTCTGAGCTATCCCAGCAAATCAGTGCCGATCTATTACACCTCCTCATTCAATCTTCACAAACTGAACGCAATTTCGAGTTGGTTGGTGACGAAATGGATGAACATGATGCGCCGCTCGATGTCTATTTCCAGACACGAAAAGGCCGTATTAATCCACGTGGTGCCAATCAAAAACGTTATGTACAACGTATTTTACAAAGCGATATTTCTTTTGGTGTTGGTCCTGCTGGTACAGGTAAAACCTATTTAGCAGTTGCCGCCGCCGTAGATATGCTAGAACGTAATGAAATCCAGCGGATTTTACTTGTACGTCCTGCTGTAGAAGCTGGAGAAAAGCTGGGTTTCTTACCTGGTGATTTAACCCAGAAAATTGACCCATATCTACGCCCTCTTTACGATGCCCTTTACGAAATGCTTGGCTTTGAAAAAGTTGCCAAGTTAATTGAGCGTCAAGTAATTGAAGTTGCGCCTCTTGCATATATGCGTGGTCGCACACTTAACCATTCATTTGTAATTTTGGATGAAGCTCAAAACACAACACCTGAACAAATGAAAATGTTCTTAACCCGTTTAGGTTTTGGCTCTCGTGCAGTAATTACAGGGGATATTACTCAAGTCGATTTACCTAAAGGTCAACAATCTGGTCTGGCACACGCACTTCGCGTACTCGAGAATATTACCGAAATTCATATTACCCGTTTCCATTCCCGCGATGTTGTACGTCATCAACTGGTTCAAAAAATTGTTGAAGCGTATGAAGGTTGGGATGGAGAACAACATCGTCTTAATGCTGAAGCTCGTGCTGAACGCAAAGCACGTCAAGAAGCGTTAATGACTGAAAACGATACAGCAGCAGACTTGCAACATCAGGATGCTTAAGGATTCATTTTGAAAATCAGTTTAACTTTACAACAAGACTTCCTATCCCCTGAGTTAGAGCTCAAACGAGCTCAACTCAAAAAAATCATTGAAACAACCTTACGCCACGTTGGTTATAACGAAGATTGCGAAATTGGCGTTGCTTGTGTCGATTTAGCAGAAAGCCAACAACTTAATCTGCAATATCGAGAGAAAGATAAGCCAACCAATGTTTTATCTTTTCCAAGTGATATTCCTGAAGAAGTTTTACCAATGCTCGATGCCTTTCCTCTGGGTGACTTAGTCATTTGTATTCCAGTTGTATTGCAAGAAGCGGTTGAACAAAAGAAAACAGCTCAAGAACACTTTGCACATTTATTGGTACATGGTGTTTTACATTTACTGGGTTATGACCACGAAACTAGTGACGAAGAAGCTGAAGAAATGGAAGGGATTGAAGTTGAAATTCTAGCAAAGCTGAATATAGACAATCCCTACCAAGAACAGATCTAATCATTATTGATTAGATGAAAAACATAGTCTGCCTTCAGGTGAGATGTTGTTTAATGAACTAAAATCAATGTGGATAAGCCAAAACTTATCCACATTTTTTATTAATGCACTTCAAATTCTGCTTGAGCTGGATCGAAACGCCAAGTACGTACAATACGCAATTCAGAAATGTCTTTCATATTGGTATCAAAATGCCCAAATGGTGCGCCGCGACGTACTGAAGACTTTGCAGCTTCATCCAATACCGAATGCCCTGAGCTCTCAAGCAACCGAATTGCACGAATCCCTCCTTGTGCATTTAAAATAACCATTAAACGGACTTCGCCTTTTAACTGTTGCAGTTTGGCTTCTTCTGGGTAATAGCGATTACCATACAACTCCACTTTTTCACGGAACTTATCTAAATAAGCAGCCGAAGCATCTTTTTTTGCCTGAATTCCATCTACTGTTTTTATTTTTTGCTGGCGGCTGAAATCTTGTCTGCGTTGTAAATATTGTGCTTCAAGGCTCGCAACCATCGCAGCTTTTGCCTGAAATTGACTTTGTAATTGTTCTAATTCTTTTTTCCTTTGACTGGCGTCAGCTTGTTTTTGCCAACTCAAAACAGTCATTAAGACTTTTTCTTCAAATTTAAGCTGTCTTTGTTGCTGAACCTTTTGCAAAGTTTCTAACTGCGCATCTCCAGTTGAAGCATCATTAGGCGTCGGATTTGGAGTATCACTAGAGGTACGGTGGGCTTCACGAAATGCGCCTGAACCTTGCTGGTCCGCTTGTGCCAAAAAGTCTGCCTGCTGAACTGCCTCATTGCTTGATCGAATTGAAATTGCAATTTCTTTAGTCGATTGCTCTGATGGGCTAGGCATCGCAAAGTGAATGAGCAACACAAAAATATGCAGGAAGACTGCCAATATTGTTGCAGCAATAAAGACTCGGTCTTGCCACCAATGGTAAAAAGGCTCTATGGATAGACTTCTTTTGTTCAACATAATCTTAAAAGCATATAAATGCCTTATCCCCACGGTTTAATACCGAATAAAATATAAACTGATATTCAAATCTGGATAAAAGTGTGATTCACTTCAAATATAGAGTTTTATCCATTTTCATTTTGTCAAAATGTATCAATTAAATTTGTTACACTGCAATATCAAAACTCGTTTTTTATCATAATAAAGATTGTGTTGGTTCTTAAGTAAATTATCTTCTGGAAGTTCTTTTATGCAAACGCTATTTTCATCATTAGTCAGACGCCTTAAAAAAGTCTACCAAAAAGCAGAAGCATTCATTGAAGAAGAAAGAGATTTTACGTTATCACAAACCTTTCTGAATGCGACTTTACAACGTTATGTCACCAATAATGTTGAATTTCTAGATGACCTCCACGCGGATCTTTATCATGACTGGTTAAGGTTATATGCAACCATGCATGTAAAAGGTCTAGAGACGACATTATCTGTTGATTTAAAACTGATTCAGATGGAATTTAATCAAGAACAACAGCTTTTAGTTTTTGAACAAATTAGTAATACACAAATTATTGAAGCGAAATATAAAAACTTTTGGCAGAAGATTGCCGTAAAAGCCGCTGTTTTTTACTACCATAAAATTTTGAAAAAAGATCCTTTAGGAATGATTCTGGAACGTTTTAATGTAGCAGAGGAAAGTGATGAACTCATATTTCTTGATCTCAATCGTTGGTTTGGTAAAAAGGCCAGCATCATTGAGACATTAAGTAAAGTGCATGTAAATTACGCACGAGTTCGTGAGGCTGAGTTAGTCGTATTTGGAAATGTGAATTTAGCAGCGCTACTTTACCGTGATCAGGACGATGATTTTGAAGATGAATTAGAAGATTCTGAAATCACACCAATCCAGCAAAAAGATGTATAGCTGTTCTGAATAAAAATGAATTAAATGCCAAAAAACACAAATAGATTACACATTTAGCATAAATCCTGATTTTTTCTCCATGATCAGCAGGCATAATATGTTTAAGTTATAGATGCATCAGCACTGACTTTTCAGTCTGTACAAGGATATTTACTTATGGCAACAAAATTTCTGAAATCGTTTGGCATCGCAACAGGTATTTCAACAACTTTGCTTTTTGCAGGTTTCTCAAGCCATGCACTTGCCATGAGCCCATTTCAGGCAAATTATCAGTTCACTTATAATAATAAAGGTATGGGTTCAGCTACACGTGCCTTAAGCCAGCAAGGTAATAATTGGACTTATAATTTCACTGCAAAAGCAGGTGGAATTGCTTCTGCAAGTGAAACAAGTAAATTTAGTTTTGCTAATGGTAAAATTGGATCTCAAAGTTTTAGCCGTACCAGCAAAATTTTGATTCATAACAACACTATGAATATTAACTTTAATCCAAACAGCAAAACTATTTCTACCAAGAAAGATGATAAAGCACGTTCATTTGCTTGGCAGCCTGGCGTGCTTGATGAGTTAAATGCAGAATTACAAGTTCGTGAAGATTTAAAAAATGGTTCACTTAAAACTTCATACCCTCTTGCCGATGCAAAAGAAGTTGAAAATCGTCGTTTTGTAAAACAGGGCACTGAGAAAATTAAAACCTCTTATGGCACCTTTGATACCGTAAAAGTTGTTTTAGAACATGGCAGACCAGACCGTAATACTATTTTCTGGTTAGCACCTAAATTGGACTATTTACCAGTTAAAGTCAGCCATGTTGATGGTAAAACTTCTTATGGCCTGTTATTAACAAGTTATACGGGTAAAACGAATTAAAGCTTGCATTTTTTCGGATGCTTTTTAAAATACGCCTTTGCTTTAAAAGCATCCGTCTAGAGGATTCTCCCGTGCACGCACTAGAACAGAAAATCTTAACAGAAGGTATCGTTCTATCTGATCAAGTCTTGAAAGTCGACGCTTTCTTAAACCACCAAATTGATCCTGTATTAATGCAGCAGATTGGTAAAGAATTTGCCGCTCGCTTTAAAGATGCAGGGATTACCAAGATTATTACCATTGAAGCATCAGGTATCGCACCTGCAATCATGGCAGGTTTGGAACTTGGTGTACCTGTAATTTTCGCTCGTAAATATCAGTCATTGACGTTAAAAGATGACTTATATCGCTCTAAAGTGTTTAGTTTTACTAAACAAACTGAAAGCACGATTGCGATTTCAAACAAACACCTTCATTCAACTGATAAAGCATTAGTTATTGATGACTTCTTGGCGAATGGTCAAGCAGCATTAGGACTAATTGATTTAATTCACCAAGCAAATGCAGAAGTTGTAGGGGTTGGTATTGTGATTGAAAAATCATTCCAATCGGGCCGTGATTTATTGCTTGAAAAAGGCTATCGAGTTGAGTCATTAGCACGTGTTCTTTCTCTTACAGATGGTAAAGTTACTTTTGTAAAAGAATAAATTGTGCAAATAAAAAAGAGCGGATATCCGCTCTTTTTTTTGGCTGTTTAAAGAGAAACTACAAGCTTTTTAACCACTTCACCCAAACGCTTACCTTGAGCTTCACACAAAATCTTTTCATCCTGACTTAAGTTCTGGTCATGGCGGGGGCCGCTTACATGACTTGCCCCATACGGTGTTCCACCTGTTTTAGTGTTAGATAAAGCTGGAATTGCATTTGGTAATCCCAAAATCATCATCCCGTGATGAAATAACGGTGGTAGCATCGTGAGTAAAGTACTCTCCTGCCCACCATGCATAGATCCAGAAGAAGTAAAAACACAAGCAGGTTTATTATGTAATGCCCCATTAAGCCAAAGACTCGTCGTTTGGTCCCAAAAATATTTCATTTCACTTGCCATATTTCCGAAGCGAGTTGGGGAACCCAACGCCAGACCCGCACAATTCGCCAGATCATCTAACGTACAGTAGATATCACCTTCTGCCGGAATACTTGGTTCAGCTACCGTGACGACTGGAGCAATATTTGGCACTGTCCGAATTTTCACTGACATACCCGCAGATTCAACACCATTGGCAATTAAATGCGCCATTTCTTTAGTAGAACCATATTTACTGTAATAGAGTACAAGAATGTAAGGTTGCATCGGTTTCATAAATTTTGTTAAAAAGAACACTATACGGTATTTTTTATTTTTTTGGCGAAACCAATTTTATGAAATTCTAGAGGTGATTAATTGTTTAGCGTTAAAGGTAACACGAGCAAATTTCTCAAAATCGTTGAGTAAAAGGTTCACCAACTTTTAATGAATCTTATGATCACACAACAGAAAGCCAACTTTTTTGAAAAGATTATGGCTACAATTTTTTCTATAGCGCATAGTAAACTTACAGAACGACTTTAATTCTATAAGTTATTATTTTGCTTTAATCTACGATTTGAGTTCTTCAGCTCATACTTTGATAAGCTATTAATCGCCCAACATGATGATTAAAAAAATCGGGATAGACAACGCATGTTACAACGTTTCTTAAATAAGCTTCCTTTTTATAATAAAACCTGGTTTCAGTTCGTTTTATATGTATTTAAACGTTTTGAAGCTGATCGGTGCCGTGAACAAGCTAGTTCCCTTACCTATACAACACTATTCGCAGTTGTACCGATGTTAACGGTTTTTTTAGTTATTATTTCTTCAATTAAAGCGTTAGAACCTGCAAGACAACAGCTCCAACATTTGATCTATAGTAACTTTTTACCAAAGAGCACTATTGCGTTTGATAAAGCTTTAAATGCTTTCACAGAGAAATCGAGCAACCTAACCGTTATTGGTGTACTGTTTTTATTCGTCACTACCGTTTTAATGCTGACCTCAATTGAAACAGTCTTTAATCGTATTTGGCGCGTAAAAGAAACTCGTAGTGGCATTATGGGTTTTATGCGTTACTGGACCATCATCTCTTTGGGTCCGATTATTTTAGGAAGTGCATTCGTCATTTCCTCGACTGTCGCTTCCATGAATATTCTCAGCAATAATTTTGCAGGATATCAACTTGATGGATCATTTATACTCTGGTTAATTTCTTTCTTATTGACCATTGTTGGCTTTTTTATTTTGTATTGGACTATTCCGAACCGAACAGTTCCAGTTTATGCAGCCGGTATAGCGGCTTGCTTAAGTGCTGTACTTTTTGAAATACTCAAAAACCTATTCAGCTTCGTCATGTCAAATTTCACCAGCTATGAACTGATCTACGGCGCATTTGCAGCAGTACCTATTTTCCTGTTATGGATCTTTCTTTCATGGAATATTATTTTACTGGGCGTAGAAGTTAGTTTTGCTTTAACTGCTTTTCACTCAGGTAAAGAGCAAAAACGACACCCTGTTCTAATGTTATTAGATATTCTTGAGCTGTTTTATAAAAAGCAAAAGCTGGGTGAAAGTGTAAGTGATAAAGAAGCTTTAGAAATTTTAGGCCGTGGAGAAATTGGTCGCTGGCCTGCTTATGTGCTTTTACTAGAAGAACAAAATTTGGTTAAACGTACTGATAAAGATGAATATGTTCTAGCGCGTAATTTATCCCAAGTTGATTTCTGGAGTTTTTTCACCGCCCTTCCATACCCACTACCTTTACGTCAAGATGTCCAAAATGTGCATGATGACGATGAGTGGATGGAAAAAATTGGACCAGTACTCATTGAGTCTAATGATTATTTGGCTGCAAAACTTTCTATTCCTCTTTCAACAATTTTTGAAGAGAAATAGAAAAATAAGACGATTTATTAATATAAATGTCTTCCACTTCTAAACACTAAAAAACCCTATTATTGAAAAATAATAGGGTTAAAAATTGGAAAATTTAGGAGTGGATTATGCTTTCACAAAAGTTTTCCATACAAAATCTTGCGTTGCACCTTTTAATGTCATTTTTAACTGATCGCCCAAATGTAATGGCCCAACACCAGCAGGTGAACCTGTCATAATCACATCACCCGGCTCTAGTGAAAAGACCTGATTAATATCTGTTAATAGATCACCAATGGTAAACATTAATAGTTCAGTATTTCCATCTTGACGTAACTCATCATTAATATGGAAAGTGAATTTGGTCTCTTGCCAATTTGTAATTTCTTTTGTATCTACCCAATCAGCCAATACACAAGCACCATCAAAAGCTTTTGCACGTTCCCATGGGTGACCTTTACTTTTCAGATCATTCTGTAAATCACGCATTGTTAAATCAAGACCTAATGTCACAGCACCAATCGCTTTCAATGCTTTTGCAGGATCTGTTTCACCTTTTAAAGGCTGGTCAATGCGTAAAACTAATTCACACTCAAAATGACAACTGCCCCAAGCTGGATTCCAAGAAATACCGTCATTTAAACCAATCAAACTACTAGGTGGTTTAATAAATAATATAGGCTTGTCAGGCATAGCATTATTTAATTCTTTGACATGATCAGCATAGCTTCTGCCTACGCAAACGATTTTTGAAGGACGTGTATTCATGAGGCTTCCTTTGTTGTTGCGGCTAATAATTCCAATAATTTATTTCTTAAATGTATTTTCAAATATCGTTTGATCTGAAACCTGTGCAAATGCGCGCTTTGGCACAATAATTACAGTTTTATTTTTCAACTCAAGCATGTAAGTCAACTTACCTTTAGCAAAGGTTTGCACATCCGCATATTGCACCACTTGCTTACGCTCACTGGAATAAAGCTCAAAATAATCTTGATAGAGTTCGATTCCCTGCTCGCTCCTTCCAAACTGGTAACGAACAAATTGACGTTTAAATAACATCGGTAAAAGCCAGTAACGCATCAACCCTTGCATCACCAGAAAAAACAAACCTAACCCGACATAATATCGGCCTACACCAGAGAAACCTAAATAAAGTCCCCAAATAATAATTGCGATACTAATCGCAGGTGTTAGAAAACGGGTAAATTGTTTTTTCCCAAATGTCACTAATGAAAATCCATCTTGTGACTCTTCTAAATTCAAATAGTAACGTAAAGATAAAGCTGTTTTTTGCTCGGTCATTGCACTGCATCGATACTCAATAAATCGGAACTATTAGAGCATATTCATTTCAGCTTTAAAATGAATCAAAGGCTATTTTTTGTTTTGCTCAAAAGTAGCCTTAGTAGCGAGATTAAAAATATTTTTCGTTGCATATATGGAACGTAGATTCATATTTATTGGGCTTATTTCACTTTTTAAAATTTCTACAATAAGAGCATCACCTTCTTAGTGGAATGTCTCATGTCTTTTTTTGCAAAATTATTTGGTTTAAATCAAAAAGCAACAGTCTCAAAAGATGTGGTTACGCAAACCACTCAAGAGACAAATCTCTTCAATGAACCAAGCTTTTTAGAATTAATTAAAAAACGCCGTTCTATTTATTCAATAGGAAAAAATTTAAAACACTCTCCTACTGAAATTGAAAAACTAATTCAAGAGGCTGTAAAACATAGCCCATCTGCTTTTAACTCCCAATCTTCTCGCGTTGTAGTTTTATTTGATCAATCACACCAAAATTTCTGGAATATAGTTCTAGATGTATTAAAAACCATTATTCCGGCAGAAGCCCTAACTGGAACTGAACAGAAAATTCAAAGTTTTGCATCAGGTGCAGGTACAGTTTTATTTTTTGAAGACCAAGATGTGATTAAAGGTCTACAAGAGCAATTCGAGCTATATGCTGATAACTTTCCAATCTGGTCTGAGCATTCAACAGCAATTGCACAATTTGCAGTATGGAACGTCCTAGCTGAACAAGGCATTGGTGCTTCATTGCAACACTATAATCCAATCATTGATGAGAAAATTAATGCAGCTTTTAATATTCCTACTCACTGGAAATTAAGAGCTCAATTAGTATTTGGTTCAATCGAAGGCGAAGCAGGTGAAAAAGCTTTTATTGAAGATGAAAGCCGTTTTAAAACATTTGGTTAATCTTTTCCACCTTTAATTCTTTTCAAAGCTGGTTTCTATGAACACCGGCTTTTAATAAAGATGATAAAAATCAGACACAAAAAAACCGCTATATAATAGCGGTTAATTCTTCAAGTGGTGCGCTCAGAGAGATTCGAACTCCCGACCCCTTAGTTCGTAGCCAAGTGCTCTATCCAGCTGAGCTATGAGCGCGTACTTGATGTTGCGCATTATACGCATTTTTCAAAGCTTAGGAAGTCTTTTTTCATCTTTCTGTCACCAACCGTCTAGTTCTTAGCCACCCCCTATTTTATAAAAAATGGGAGCTAAAATTATTGATGTTTTTCTCACCTAAGATGTATTTGAAATATTTTTTTTCAAATAAGTTTTATAGGCTTTTTGAAGCATTTGGCCATCTACCTACAAGATAAAGGCTACTGTTTTAGTCAACATTATAGAAATAATATATTTCTAGTTGAACTTTAACATTATAGGCACGAGTAAAATTTATCTAAGATAATGCTTCAAATGAGTGAAAATATGATTAAAAAATAATTCATCAAAAAAATATTATATAAAAACTATTATTATTTTTACGTCTAAATTAAATAAATTATTATTTCATTAAATATTATTTAATATCAAAAAATGTGACTAAAAATACACATTGACAGCTTTTGAGATCTAACCAATACTAAATTTTAATTATTGAGATATACATCTCACTAATTATGTAGCGCAATAAATAATACTTACTTAAAAATACATAATTATATAGGAAATAGACCAACATGTTTTTACTAAAAAATCTCGTATCTTCGATATCAAAAGTTACTCAAGACTTGGGTAATGTTGTATCGGTAACTACCACTGTAAACACGGGTTCCTCTGTTGATGCGAATGTTTCAACATCAGGCTTACTTTCAAATGTTCTTTCAACAGTAACTAATACCGTTACCCACACAACAACAGGCTTAGTTTCTGATGTCCTTGGCACAGTAACAGGTACTGTCGGCTCTACAAATCCATTAGGAACCATCACCAATATAATAGGTGGCGTAACTGGTGGCGTAACTGGTGGTGCTACTGGCGGCAACCCAGTTGGTGTCGTGACTGACATCATCGGCGGTGTAACAGGCGGTATTGGTGGTGGGACATCTCCAATCTCTCCAGTCATTGATGTGGTTCAAAGCGGTATCGATATTCTTCAGGGTGTAGAAAGCCTAAAAACTGAAATTATCAACACTGGCATTGAAACTGTTGCAGGGACAGTAATTGGAGTACTTCCACAAACTGAACATCCTGTTTCTGAAATTGCAGACCTGGGTACATTAACTTTCGAAACTTCTCGTGACACTGTAAATGGTGCACTTGGAGTTGTTTCTGATTTAGTCGGTGGTGACATCCAAGGCGCAACTACTTCAGCAACAGGTATTGTTAATACACTTATCACTAATGGTACAACTGCTACAGGTATTGTCACTGGCGTTGTTGGAAGTGTTACAGATGTAGTCGGTGGTTTAACAGGCGGTGTGGGCGGCAACCCTCTTGAAGTCGTGACTGATATCATCGGTGGCGTAACTGGCGGTGTTGGTGGTAACCCTCTTGAAGTTGTCACAGATATTATTGGTGGTGTGACTGGCGGTATTGGCGGTGGCACATCTCCAATTTCTCCAGTCATTGATGTGGTTCAAGGCGGTATTGATATTCTTCAGGGTGTAGAAAGCCTAAAAACTGAAATTATTAATACAGGTATTGACACTGTTGCTGACACAATTATTAGCATCCTTCCACAAACCGAACATCCTGTTTCTGAAATTGCAGACCTTGGTACATTAACTTTCGAAACTTCTCGTGACACTGTAAATGGTGCTCTCGAAACTGTTTCTGACTTAGTCGGTGGCGACATTCAAGGTGCAACTGAATCAGCAACAGGTATTCTTGATACGCTTATCACTAATGGTACAACTGCTGCTGGTATTATCACTGGTGTTGTTGGAAGTGTTACAGATGTAGTCGGTGGTGTAACTGGTGGTGTGGGCGGTAACCCTCTTGAAGTCGTGACTGACATTATCGGTGGCGTAACAGGCGGCGTTGGTGGTAACCCTCTTGAAGTTGTTACTGACATTATCGGCGGTGTAACGGGCGGTATTGGTGGTAACCCTCTTGAAGTTGTTACTGATATTATCGGCGGTGTAACAGGCGGTATTGGTGGTGGGACATCTCCAATCTCTCCAGTGATTGACGTAGTTCAAGGCGGTATTGATATTCTTCAGGGTGTAGAAAGCTTAAAAACTGAAATCATCAACACTGGTATTGATACAGTAGCAGATACAATTATCGGTATTCTTCCACAAGTAGAGCATCCTGTTTCTGAAATTGCAGACCTTGGTACATTAACTTTCGAAACTTCTCGTGACACGGTAAATGGTGCACTTGAAGTTGTATCTGATTTAGTCGGTGGTGATATTCAAGGTGCAACTGAATCAGCGACTGGCATTCTAGGTACACTTATTACTAATGGCTCTACTGCAACGGGGTTATTAACAGAAATCCTTGGCGGAGTGACAGGAACTATTGGTGGCGCAACTGGTAGCGTTGGTGGTGATAGCCCTCTTGGCGTAGTAACTGATCTTCTCGGTGGTTTAACTGGAGGAGTTACTGGCGGTGACAGTCCTCTTGGTGTAGTAACTGACCTTCTAGGTGGCTTAACTGGTGGGGTTACGGGTGGAAGTGGTTTAGATGTTATTTCTAATTTACTTGGTGGATTAACGAGTGGCGGATTACTCGGTGGAGTAACTTCTACAGTATCTAGCGTAACAAATACAACGCATACTATCGTACCTCAGTCATTACTTACTGATAACTTCTTAGATAATTCTTTCCATACTGTTTAATATTATTAAAAGAAAGCCACTTTTATAAGTGGCTTTCTACCTTAATATAGTTTTAAATGTTAATTAATACTAATTAATCTCTTGCCATCTATAATATTTTTTATGTGCTAACTCTAACATTGCATAATCATTAGGTGTATCACCATAGGCATAAATTGTAGAATATTGGCTTAAATCATATTTATTTTTTATTCTATTTACTTTTTCTAAATAACCACAATCACCATCAATAAAATGACCCGTTAAAATACCATTATGTATTTCAAGTTGATTGCATATAACATCTAAACCTAAAGAATGGCACCAACTTTCTAAATAAACGCCTAATGATGCAGATACAACAACAATCTGATCACCTTGCTCTTTATGCCAAAGAATACGCTCCAAGGCATTTTCACGAACACAGGTAGGAATTACCTTTTTAGCAAACTCTTGTCCCATATATTTTAGAGAGTTCGCATCATAGCCAACATATCCTACTTGGCAGAGCTTAGTTCGAATGGTTCTATCGGTTACCCAACCAAGCTTATAGCCAGCTATATACGGCGCAAGTCGAATACCACCGACGAGTTGTGTTTTTCTGTCTAAAGAAAATTTAAGAAATAAGCTGAATGTGTCGTTGTGAGTGATGGTGCCATCAAAATCAAATAAAGCTAGATTCATTTATGATTATCTCTAATATAATTAAAAAGTTATAAATTTAGATTTTTTTAAAATTACTAAAAAACAAGCACAAAAAAACCGCTATAAAAGCGGTTAATTCTTCAAGTTGGTGCGCTCAGAGAGATTCGAACTCCCGACCCCTTAGTTCGTAGCCAAGTGCTCTATCCAGCTGAGCTATGAGCGCGTAACTTATGTGCCTTTCAGCGATTCGTTCTATTTACTTGGTGCGCTCAGAGAGATTCGAACTCCCGACCCCTTAGTTCGTAGCCAAGTGCTCTATCCAGCTGAGCTATGAGCGCATTAAGTAATGGCGGTGAGAGAGGGATTCGAACCCTCGATACCAGTAATAGGTATGCTTCCTTAGCAGGGAAGTGATTTCAGCCACTCATCCACCTCACCGGAACGAGCCGCCATAATACAAACTAAAACCACATTGATCAAGTCATCATACTGAAATTTTCTTGTTTTTTAGTTCAATGAATTATTTTTTAAGCGATTTACTCATTATTTTCGTCTTTTTCGATCAAACGCTTGTTAAGATAGATATTATTTCTTCATCAAAATACTGTAGTGCATAACACATTATTGCAAACCTAAACGTGCAGTTCGGGTCTGCATGGCTTATGCTAAACTTATCTGCCAAGCGTGAAACCAAACGACATGACAAAAAACTGGGCTGACCCTGAAGCGAAAGCTGAAGCTGAACGTTATGACAATCCTATTCCAAGCCGTACTCTCATTTTAGATACATTGGAGCAGGTTCAAACACCACAATCTCATGCAGAGCTTGTCGATCATTTTAATATTCATGACCAAAAAAGTATCGAAGCGTTAAGTCATCGTTTAAGTGCTATGGTTCGTGATGGTCAAATCATGAAAGACGGTTTTAAATTTCAGTTGGTGGCAGATCAACCAACATACGAAGCAACTGTCTATATTAATAGTAAAGGTTTAGGTACAGCACATATTGATGGTCAAACTGACCTTTTACTTCCTGAACGTGAATTACGTTTAGTTTTTAATGGCGACAGAGTTAGAGTGCGCCAGACTTCGGTAGACCGTAAAGGTAAACCTTGGGGTTTTATTACAGAGGTTATTCAACATCGCGTCAAACAATTGATCGGTAAATTGTCAGTTCATGAGGGCGAATATTTTATTCAACCCAACAATCCTAATCAGCACCAGCCTATTCCTTTGGAAAAAGAACTTGTAAAACATGCTGAAGCGAATGTTGGCGATATGCTACGTGTTGCAATTGATACTTATCCGACCCGCGAAGAGTTTTCAACGGCGCATATTATTCAGTCTATGGCGGACAAAGCTGATACAGAAATTATTATTCCACAAACCATTCTTGAATTTGGTTTGCCATATGAGTTTCCAGATCAGGTATTAAAAGAAGCAGAAAGTTTTAAAGAGCCATCTGCTCAAGACCGTGAAGGCCGCATTGATTTAAGAGATTTAGCGTTAGTTACGATTGATGGTGAAGACGCTCGAGATTTTGACGATGCAGTTTATGCAGAAAAACGTCCGGGTGGTGGTTACCGCGTTGTAGTCGCAATTGCCGACGTAAGTCATTATGTACGATTAAACTCAGCCCTCAATGAAGAAGCTGAGGAACGAGGCACTTCGGTATACTTCCCTCACTTTGTATTACCAATGCTACCAGAAGCTTTGTCAAACGGTTTGTGTTCTTTGAACCCTCACGTAGACCGTCTATGTATGGTTTGCGATCTTAAACTCTCTCGTACAGGCCGTGTAACTGGTTTCGAGTTTTATCCATCAGTGATGCACTCAAAAGCACGTTTAACCTATACACAGGTAGCGCAATATTTTGAAGGTGCAACAGATGCTATTCCAAAAGATCGTGATGTTCATAAATCTTTAAATACGCTTTTCCAGCTTTATCAAATTTTGAAAAACTTGCGTGCTGACCGTCATGCAATGGAATTTGAAACCATTGAAACGTACATGACTTTTGATGAGCTAGGCGGGATTAAAGAAATTTTGCCACGTACACGTAATGAAGCACATAAGCTCATTGAAGAATGTATGTTGCTTGCTAACGTTGCTGCGGCTGAATATGCATTAGAAAATGATGTTCCAATGTTATATCGCGTGCATGAAGCTCCTGAGTTTTCACGTATTCAGAAAGTAAAAGACTTTGTGAAATTGCTGGGTCTACCCTTCCCTGACCAGCCAACTCAAGCAGACTACCAACGAGTTATTGAAGCAACTAAAGACCGTATTGATGCGCCAAGCATTCATGCTGTTTTATTACGCTCAATGATGCAAGCTTATTATGGCGCAAAAAATGCAGGACACTATGGTTTAGCGTATGAAGCTTATACTCATTTCACTTCGCCAATCCGTCGTTACCCAGATTTATTGTTACACCGTGCCATTAAAGCACACTTGAAACAAAAACCTTCTCCTCTCTCTGGTGCCGCACTAGATGATGCTGGTGAACATTTTTCTAAAACTGAACGCCGTGCAGATGAAGCTTCTCGTAGCGTAACGACTTGGTTGAAATGTCACTACATGCAACAGCATTTGGGTGAAGAGTTTATTGGTATCGTAAGCGCAGTGACCGAATTTGGTTTATTCGTGACACTTAAAGACTTATATGTTGATGGCATGATTCACATTAGCCAACTCGGTGATGACTTCTTTATTTATGACCAAGCGAGTCAAACTCTTGTAGGTCAAAATAGAGGTCAAGTTTTTGGTTTAGGTGATGAAGTTAAAATTCAGGTTGCTGGTGTAAATCTTGAAGAACGTAAAATTGACTTCCAACTTCTTCAACAAGTCACACATGCAGGACGAGTAGTTCGTAGCCGAGCTCCACGCACAACCAAAACATCTTCACAGGCAACTGAAGAAGTTTTCAGCAAACCAACAAGTAGTGATGGCGAAAGACCTGTTCACAAAAAGAAAGAAAAAGCCAAGGCGAGTTCTTACACTAAAAAACCTGGTAAAAAAACCGCTGCAAAAGCCGAGACTAAACCAGAAAAAGTAAAGAAAAAGTCTAAGCCTAAAAAGAAAAAGGCGAATGCAAAATCAAAGGCTGAATAATTAAACAATAGAAGTTGCCAACTCAGAAATAAGCCTCCAATGTGAGGCTTATTTCTTTTTAAAAAGGTTATTTTGCAAATTAAACTTGATTTCCGACCTGACAGGACCTACATCTAATACCATGTTTAAAAAATAATGTGGCTAACAGCAATGACTTTCCAACAAGCGACCTTACCAACTCCGCGTTTTGATCAAATTGAATTAGAAAATTTAAAACAAGACATCCAGCAAGCGATTCAAGCAGGCCAAGAATTTTTAAATACACTTACCGCTGTACCTACCGATACAGCTCAACAACTTGTTGTACTTGAACAAGTCGATACACTTGAAAACAACCTCAGTGAATCATGGGGCGTTTTATCACATTTAAATGCCGTAATGAGCAATGCGGAAACTAGAGAAGTCTATCAATCATTATTACCAGCATTGAGCGAATATTACACTCAGCTTGGACAACACACGGCGCTCTATCAAACTTATCAGCATATCCATGATGGTCAGGGCTATACGTCTCTTAGTCCAGCCCAACAAAGTGCTATTCGCCTTGCCTTACGTGATTTTAAACTTTCAGGTGTGGCTTTAGAGGGTGAAGAGAAAAAACGCTATGCAGAGATTTCTGCACGTTTGTCACAAATTTCTTCTGATTTTTCGAATCATGTACTTGATGCAACACAAGCTTATTTTAAACCCCTTACAGAAGCTGAGTTAAAAGGTCTTCCAGAAAGTAATGTTGAGTTGTTGAAACAGTACGGTGAACAACGTGAACTCGATCAAGCTGTAGCGACTCTGGACTTCCCAGCTTATTTTGCAATCATGACCTATGCAGATGATCGAGCATTACGTGAAGAGCTTTACAGAGCGTATGTGACTCGTGCTTCTGATCAATCTGAGCAAGCTGAATTTGATAACAGCAAAATTATGGAAGAAATTTTGAGTCTTCGTCAAGAAATGGCGAAGCTACTCGGTTTCAATAACTATGCTGAATATTCTCTTGCAAGCAAGATGGCGCCAGATGTAAAAACAGTACATGAGTTTTTGGTTGATCTAGCCGAACATGCACGTGCCCCTGCTCTCCAAGAAGTTGCTGAACTTCGAGATATTGCCAAACAAGATGGTGTCGATGAACTTCAACCTTGGGATACCACTTATTATTCTGAAAAGCTTAAACAACAACAGTTCAACTTATCTCAAGAAGCGTTAAAACCTTACTTCCCTGCACCTAAAGTCATTCAAGGCTTATTCCAGATCGTGCAGCGTCTATATGGCATTAGCATCATCGAAAGACAAGCACCAGTCTGGCATTCAGATGCTCGTTATTTTGAGTTAGAAGACCAAGACCAAGTAATTGGTGGATTCTTCTTTGACATCTATGCACGTACGGGCAAACGTGGTGGTGCATGGATGAACGGTTTCCGCTCACGCATGCAGACTCTTCACGGTCTACAAAAACCAATTTGCTACATGGTATGTAACTTTACACCTCCAGTAGGTGATCAACCTGCTTTACTAACTCATGATGAAGTCATCACCTTATTCCATGAGTTTGGACATGGTTTACATCACATGCTGACCGAAGTAGATAACATTTCGGTTGCAGGTACTCATGGTGTTGCTTGGGATGCGGTAGAACTTCCAAGTCAGTTCATGGAATTCTGGTCTTGGGATAAAGAAAGTCTGGATGTATTAAGTGAGCATATTGAGAGTAAACAAACCTTACCGCAAGAATTGCTCGATGCTTTATTGAATGCTCGCTTCTTCCAATCTGGCATGCAGACTTTACGTCAACTTGAATTTGCCTTGTTTGATTTAACAATTCACACCAAAACACCTGCACTGAACAGTGAGAAAATTCAGCAGACTTTAAATGAAATACGTAGCCAATATGCTGTCGTTCCTACTGTCGGATACAACCGTTTCCAACATAGCTTCAGCCATATTTTTGCTGGTGGTTATGCGGCTGGTTATTACTCTTACAAATGGGCAGAAGTGTTAGCTAGCGATGCATTTGACCGTTTTGAACATGAAGGCATTTTCAATACTCAAACGGGTAAAGAATTCCGTCAGGCAATTTTAGCTGTAGGTGGAAAAGACACTGCTCTTGAAGCATTTGTTAATTTCCGTGGCCGTGAACCTAAAATTGATGCATTGTTACGTCATCAAGGTTGGACGAATGACAGCAAAACCGCTTAAACTATGGGCCTAAATTGATCGTGTGGTTAGGGTGATAAAGATGAAAAAACGTTTCATTGCTGGGGCTAAATGTCCAAAATGTGAAGCAACAGATCGGATTGTCATGCTAACCACCGCTGAAGACGAATGGATTGAATGTATCGAATGCGGTTATAGCGAAAATCGTCCGACTCATATTGATGAGCCTGAAGCACCTGCTGTACCTGATGAAGTTGGAGTAATACAGTTCAAGCCTCGTCGTCCTGACTAAAGGTCTTAGAGATGTCACTACAAAGAAAACAAAACTCAAAACTATTGTGGATTTTAATTGGGGGCTTAAGCATTCTCGTAGTGCTTTTTTTCGCTGCACAATGGTTTTTCAAAAAAACCGAGTCAGCCGCACCAATGGTTGATCCTCATCCTGTTTCGACACCTGCGCCTGTTAAAACCACTGATCCATCATCAGCTTCTGAACCGACAGCAGAGGCTGCAAGTTCACCACAACTTGTGACTGAAGATGTGCTTAACCAGCCTGTACCTGCTCAAGAGTCTTTAGCAAAAGAAGAAGTGTCTAAACTCGATGACATCCACCGTCAGTTGCAAAATCAAGAAAGTTTATTAAAAGCCCAACATGCAGATGCAGATCAATTAACAAAGCTCAAAGAAGAACAAGTTAAATTGCTTGAAGCTCAACTCAAGCATCAATAGTTTTTCAATGGGAACTTAAAAAGCTAAAGTTATTCATCTTTAGCTTTTTATTTTAATTAAAATAATTCTAGTCATCTTTTTTCCAAAATTTACTGAACTCTACTACTAAAAAAGCCCTCCATTTAGGAGGGCTTTTTTGTATAACAGATGCTTTAATTTAAGTTATTTATACCAATCGAATAACTTGAACACATACGGTACATAAGTAACCAATACCAATGATGAGAACAAGACAATAATTGGTAGTAACCAGCGCTCATAACGGAAGTAGAAGCTTGTATATTTCTCTTTCGCTTCAGCATCCGCTGCATTAACTTCATCATCTCCGACGGACAACCGCGTGAGTAGATGGTTCAAGGCTACTGGCGGCGTTACATAACCAAACTCGAATGCAACCAACACAATCATCCAGAAGTGAATTGGATGAATACCATTTTCGTATGCCACAGGCGCAATGGTTGCAGCAACTAAAATTACAGCACCAAATGGATCTGTACACATACCAATAATGGCAAGCAATAGTGCAATACATGCCAGTGATATATAGATACTGCCTAAATGAGTTGGCAATAATTCAACCACTTCGGAACGTTCAATTAAACCACCTACACTTGCAGACAATGCCATCAAGATAATTAGTGCACCAATATGGCCGACTGTTTCTGAGGTTGCAAAACGAAGTGCTCCACCAAAACCAAGACGGAATTGAGAACTATGCGGATCATGTGACTGCAAGAATGGTGATTTTTGTTCATGTTCACGAACAATTGCTTCATGAATATTGATTGCAGGAGCTTCTTTTGGCGCCACCATTTTGTCATACAAGATCATTGCAATCAGGACTAATGGCAAAATTACTGGTGCAGTAAATTCATTCATTCCTGTGTCTAGCGCATATTTATAGATCGCAAGAACAACAACAGTAATCAAAATGTATGGAATTACAGGTATAAATGCACGCATCATGCCTGGAATCGCTACTTTTGGTGAATTCACACGGAATTTTTCTTCAGCCAAGAGTAATGAAACACCCAAGAAAATAAATGCTGTTAACCAAAATACATATACGCCATGACCGAACAGCTCATCGGACGTTACATGACGGCTATCAAGCATTGCAATTAAAACGACCAATAGACATGGACGTACTACGACACCTAAAGAACCTGACATTGCAGATACAGCCAACGCATATTGACGGCGAGCACCCGCATTCCAAACTTCTTTATAAATAATTGCACCTGCTGCAATAACGAAAATACCTGACGCGCCTGTATAAGCCGTTGGTACCGCAGCTGCAATTAGAATTAACCATGTTAAGGTTTCTGGTGCCAAATTCCATGGACGAAGCACATTAAGGAACAAGTCCATAACGCGTGTTTGAGTTAAAAGCATACCTGCCCAAATAAACAAGGCAAGGTTTAAGAAAATACCTGAGAACTCAACCAATAAACCAAGGTAAATCCCTTGCCCCATTGGATAATCCATAAAGAATGTAAATACTATGCCCGTAATCAAACCCATATAAGCATATAAAGGCACACATAGTAGTGCTAAGCCAATATTTCCGCCTTCACGTTTTGCTGGCGGTGAAACAAAGAGTTGATAAAGACTAATTAAAGTCAGAACAACAAACAGAATCATCCATATCCAGTAAATAGTTACTGTTTCATAGGTAGGTGTTACCCCAGAATTGATAACTGAACGATACTGGCTAATGACAGAGAAACTGAGTAGAGCATTAGCAACCACCATAAAGATGGAATAGACTTTGTAATCTATTTTTGTTGCTGGATTACGTAAGCCAATATGGTGAAATTTTAACGATGCTGTAATCGCCGAAATTAGAACCATAAAAATCAGTAAAATTGCGCGATTTTCTGTACCAAATTTAAAAATACCAAAGAAACCTGTCTCGATGGCACGGTAAGTACGCACTCCAGGGTTAGCTTCAATATATTTAATTGTCTTGTCATATGCCTGATATTTCTCGTCACATTGTTGCTGCGCAGCGAGTAGTGATGCACGGACATCACTTTCCGATGCTGCACCAAAGAAACTCGAAAAATCATCAGATGCATTGGCTTTCATTTGTTCTTTTACTTGAGCATCGATATTTGGATGTCGATCACAAGTTGGCTTTTCAGGTTCAGCACGCAAAAATGAATATTGCATGCCTATCGCAGGATCACCATAAAGACGTTCCCCGATACGTAATAATTGCCCGTGGATCATTTCCCCGGTACCAATGATTAGAGTCATTAATAGTAGAGTGAGGATGACGAATGTTGAGATCCATTCGTTCCATATATAACCCAGCAGACCTAATCCAGATCTTTTTTCTTGATGTCCTTGCATAAATATTCCAATTTTGTTCTCTCAAAAACCTGAAAACAGGAGCTTGAGTCATGCAATTTTCTTGGTCAGGGGTTAATTCCATCCCCCTTCTACCAATCCCTTTATTCAACGATCAAATTTGCATCAAACTTTATTAATAAAGAATGACTAAAATCACTTTTTTAACAGTTTGTATTGTCAATATTTCTTTTTTAATCTTTGAGCAAGCCAATAGCAGCCCCCAAAGATTGCGCCACCAATTGCTCCATATAAGTGAGCTTCAGTTAAAACTGGGCTTCCTATTAACTGGGCTGTTCCTGTTTGCCCAAAGGTATTTTCCCATATCAGTTTTGCAATAATTAATCCTAAAACCAGAAAAGCAAAATTCCGTTCTTTACGATATTGCAAGTAAACTAAAGCAACTGCCGTATAGAGCCCATGTAACACACCAGACAGCCCTGCATACGCTTCGATATAAGGTAAATAAAAATAGAACACCAGACTAATGAACGGTGGCAAAAGAAAAAGTAGACTTAAAAGATGCCACGCTTTGGTATGCGGGAAGATGAACGGTAAACAGGCGAATGCCATCATATTTAAAAGGAAATGAATCCACCCAACGTGTACCCAATGTGCAGTCCATAGACGCCAGAATTCACCGAGTAAACTCTCTCGCCAATAAATAAAAGTATCAGGAAATACTTGTAGACAAGCAGACACAGAAATGCACACTGCGACCAAAAGCACTTTATGATTCAGTACATGATCCTTCATGGCACACTCCTTGAAATTAAACTTCTTGCTTCCATTGTAAAACTGAACAACAGGCTCGCAAGAAGTTAACCTTTCAAATATTTTTATTGCGCTGCTTGTGGAGCAGATGAGTCTGCTGGAGCTTCAGATGCGGCCCCTCCATCAAATAATTCATCTAACTCTGCTGCACCTTCATTCTTATCATCCCAAAAATGAGACATACCATCATCTCCAGTACGCACACCGGTATGCTCAGTCCAATAACGGTCAGAAATACCGCGTACAATCAGACCAGCCATACTATCGATTAACTTAAAGTTCGGATTGACAGGCTTATCATCAGCTTGAGATGCCGCATATGATCTTAATGCATCACGGATTTTTGCATCATCACCACTTGCTTGGGCAGCGACCGCATACAAAGCATGAGACAAGCGAACACCTTTTTGTTCACCAATTTGCACTGATTGTTTTAACGTTTGATATGGGTCAGGTTTCCCTTCATCTGCCCCTGGTAATAAAGTCCAGATCACAGCACGTGTTGCATTAGGTGCGCCCCAGAATTTTTCATTATCTAGACAGACCATGCCACGCTCTACAATAGCAGCAATATCTTTTGGAACATTGACTGCACCACCAGAGTTAATGTCATTGGTTACAGCCTGAAGGCCACTAATCATTCCAAGTAAATAAACAGTTTGATCAGTATCACTACGCATAGTTGGGCAAGAATCACCTAAATGATATTTATATTTAGATTCCCAACGGTCAGCGAACAACTTATAGCCCGTATATTGACGCTCAGCAGCAATTGCTGCCCAACGTTTCTGTGCAATACGCGCATCTTGAGCTTCGGTTACTTGACCTGCTTTTGATGCACGTAAATAACGTAATTCCTGTTCTAACGCCTGGTTCTCTGCACATACACCTGATGCGGCATACATTAATACAGCAACACGCGTTGGATCTGCACCCATACCTTTAGTAGACATGATTGCAGGCGTTAATGCACTACCCGTATTACAAACCATTTCAGCATCTTGCATTGCTAGAATAGGCGGAACGACGTGCTTTTCCGTAAAACCTAAAGCAACATTTGCTCCGGTTTTCACGACGTATGAACAACCTGATAAAACTGAAGCTGCAAGCAAACTTACCGCCAAACCTTGGCTTATTTTTTGGACTTTAGACATCTTCCTGTCCTCTATGTAATTTGTTTTTTCCTTTTCAGATGTACATTAGCAGATGCATATCTTGAATAAAAGAGTAATTACTCTAATTGTAGCGCTTATACTTTGACATACTTCACAGTAGATAAAATTGACAGTTTTTTCAGAAAACAGAAATTTTAGGCAAAAAAAAGTAGCATTGCGACGGTTCAGCACATGCTACTTATTAACTGAGATAAGCTTTTAACGGCTTATATTATTTTTGTTCTAGATAATCCTTAAGTAAAGTTCCTGCTCTTCCTACTACCACAGCCATAAGCACTGCAATTAACAGAAACATCCACATTGAAATCTCCATGAGAGACCTCCTTACTACAATCGCACCCAGTTATAAACTGGACACTTGATGAAATTAATCGACTAACCAATTTAATAATTGACTGATCGACGACCTTGCATCCTCTGTCTCTTAACTTTGTTAAAATTAACTTTGCTAAGATGTTCCCTGAGTAAAGTTCCTGCTCTTCCGATCACCACTGCCAAAATGATGGCAATGACCAAGAACGACCATGTTGGCATCTCCATTTTGAGACCTCCGACACACTTTACGTTGGTGTTTGTACTTTAACCGATGGAATAAAGACTCATCGTTGAAATTGTCAGACAATCATCTTTCTCTGTCTTTTTTCTAACTTTTAACTAGACAATCTAAAATTCAAGAAAAAATATATTAATTAAGTTTTTGTTTTTAATAAATTTTATATAAATATACAAATGTAGAATTGTCTAACAATTAATAAACTTTCTGTAATACTTTTAATTTTTTCCAATGCTGCAAAGGAAGTTGATCAAACCAAATAATGGCTACTTTCATAGGGGCCCCCTCAAAATAAATAACCATAAATAACTGATAATTAATTATTTTAGTGATTTCTACACGGGAAATCATCTTTTGCGAAGAGTATGCAACTGACCACGATTTTTGGTCTAAATATGCAATTTGAGAAATTCGTGATTTTTTCAAAAAAAATAGAAAACTAATAGACAAAAGAATGAGAGCAATCAACCACCAAATTGGTGATAACAATTGATAAAGTAGGATTGCTAAACTCAAGCCAATAAAAAGCTGAAATATTATCGAGAAACGACTATATTTCAGCTCAAAATTCAATTCTTTTATCAAAACAGTTTAGCCATGTACATACTGTTTTAATTTATAAATAAATTCACGTAATTCTGTGCGTGGAGGTTCAGAAACTTCCATGAACCAATCTAATAAATCCGGATCTTCTTGTTCAACTAATTCTGCAAATAAAGCCTTCTCTGCCGGATCTGCTTTTAGATAATAGTTTTTTACATAAGGGTCAAAATAGACGTCAATTTCTTTTAAGCCGCGGCGTGCTCGATAAATTACTTTACGTTCTTCCAAGGTCATTTCGTCAGACATTTATTTCCCCACCTACATTGATAGTGCGCTTAGTTTACCTGATCACATTCCAAAGATCGCTAAAAATATCAAATTGACCAAATTTATCATCTTGTGCTCATAATTGAGCATTCATCACATTGTTACGCAAGGAATGCTTACGTATGTTTAGACTCATAACATCACGCCTAAACCAAGGAAGAAATACAAATGCAATCTGGCGCTATTCGTCCCATTCCAAATATGTTACCAAGACAACTATTTAATGAAGAGCATGAGGCTTTTCGCGAAACAGTGCGTAAATTCTATGAAAAAGAAGTTGTTCCGAATATTGAAAAATATGAAAAACAGCAACATGTTGATCGTGACCTTTGGAATAAGGCCGGAGACTTAGGTTTACTGTGTACCACAATGCCTGAGCAATATGGTGGTTCTGGAGTAGACCGCTTGTACAGCATGATCTTAATTGAAGAACAAGCTTATGCGATGGACTCTAGTACTGGCTTTTCTTTGCATTCAGATATTGTTGCCAATTACGTGAACAACTTTGGTAATGAAGAACAAAAACAAAAGTGGTTACCGAAAATGGCCACAGGAGAAGTGGTCACAGCTATTGCGATGACTGAGCCTGGCACTGGTTCTGATCTACAAGCAGTAAGAACTACAGCCGTACTTGATGGTGACGATTATGTAATTAATGGTTCAAAGATTTTCATTACTAATGGCTATTTATGTGACATGGTCGTAGTGGTTTGTAAAACTGGCAATAACGACAAAGGTTCAGCAAACTTATCGCTCATTATTGTTGAAGCAGACCGCGCAGGCTTTAGCAAAGGTAAGCCTCTTAATAAAATTGGAATGAAGGGCCAAGATACCTGCGAATTATTTTTCGATAACGTTCGTGTCCCTAAAGAAAATCTTTTAGGTATGGAAGGCATGGGCTTTATTATGCTCATGAAAGAGTTAGCTTGGGAACGAATGCTAGTGGCTATTATTTGTCAGGCAGGAGCTGAAGCGGCATTTGCACATACGGTTCAATACACGAAAGACCGTAAAGCATTTGGTAAACATATTGGTGCATTTCAAAATACACGCTTTAAACTTGCTGAACTGAGAACAGAAATAGATTTCTGCCGTACTTATTTAGATCGTTGTATGGAATTACAACTTGAAGAAAAATTAAGTGTAGAAGCTGCGGCAGCTGCTAAATATAAAATTTCAGATATGTTCTCAAAAATTGTAGATGAGTGCCTTCAATTACATGGGGGCTATGGTTACATGCTTGAATATCCAATTGCACGTGCCTACATAGATCATCGAGCAAATCGAATTTATGCAGGTACCAATGAAATTATGAAAGAATTAATTTCTAGAACACTTTAATAGCTTCATTATAAAAGGGGCATTACGCCCCTTTTATTTATCTAATATTTATTAAGATACTAGTTTTGGTTTACGCTCATTAGTTTCTGAACGTTTATGAAAATGTAGAACACCATCTTCAAATTTTGAATTTTTTAGCGATTTTTTGTCTTCTAAATAGTTATTAGTGACTTGCCATGGAGCATGCTTACCCTGTTTTGGAAGTTCATGTGCCGCACGGCTAATATAACCTGAAGACAATTTACCCATTACAGTATCTTCTTCCATTTCAGTTTTATCACCAGATGGGATCACTTCATCATAGTGATTTTTATCCATATAATTTAACAAGCGACAGATATATTCTGCAGCGATATCAACTTTAAGGGTCCAAGATGCATTTACATAACCAATAATCATAGCCATGTTTGGTACATCACTTAACATCACACCGTTATAAAGCATATGCTCAGATGAATTAACTGCTTTCCCATCAATAGTAGCTTGAACGCCGCCCATAATCTGAACTTGTAAACCAGTTGCAGAAATCACGATATCCGCATCAAGATGTTTACCAGATTTAAGTAAAATACCTTTTTCGGTAAATTTCTCAACTTGATCTGTTTCTACACTAGCTTTACCTTCACGCAAAATCTTAAATAAATCACCATCAGGTACCACACATAAACGTTGATCCCAAGGATTATATGAAGGAGTAAAATGCTTCATATCAACTTTACCCTTTAACTGCATTTCAATTGCTTTTAAGAGTAAACGACGCACAGTCTTTGGATGTTTCTGTGATAATGCATAAATAGCGCGCTGCATACCAATATTACGTGCACGGGTAAATTTATAAGCTGCCTCTTCAGACATAAATTTACGCGTTTTTTCATAGATGAAGTCGATAGACGGTACACTAGCAATATATGTTGGTGAGCGCTGCAACATAGTTACATGCCCCGCTCCACCTTTCGCCATCGCTGGTACTAAAGTAATGGCAGTTGCGCCACTACCAATAATAACGACTTTTTTACCTGTGTAATCTAAATTCTCAGGCCAATGCTGTGGGTGAATGAGTTGCCCTTTAAATGCTTCTTGATTTGGGAAAGAAGGCGCATATCCCTGATCATAGTTATAATAACCAGTACACCCTACAACAAAGTTAGCAATCCAAGTTTGTTGTTTTTTCTTCCCATCTTCAATTACAACCTGCCATTTCTTTGATTCAGAATCATAATTAGCAGAAAGTACACGATGACCAAAGTGAATTTTTTCTTTTAATTTATATTCATCAATTACTTCGCCCAAATATCCTTTAATAGAAGCACCATCAGCTAATACATTCGCTTTACACCATGGTTTAAAATTAAAACCAAATGTGGACATATCTGAGTCTGAACGAATGCCTGGATAACGGAAAAGATCCCATGTTCCACCAAAAGATTCACGACGCTCTAAAATTTCAAATTGGCGTTGTGGAGAATTTTTTGATAGATGAGCAGCGATTCCTATTCCTGAAATACCTGCGCCAATGATTAAAATATCAACTTGCTTTTCCATTTTATTTTTATACCCATTGTTGAGAATATAAGTTTATTAAAGCACAATTTTGACAATACACAATGTCAAGTTTGACCGTTTATCCGTTTTTTTATGTCAGTTGAGGACATTTTTATAATTTATTTAATTAGCAGAAATAAAAAAGACCGGTATAAAACCGGTCTTTTTTGAATAAAATCAATTATTCAGCTGAAGTTTTCACTTCACGATCTACAAGCTCAACGTAAGCCATCGGCGCTGCATCACCAGCACGGAAGCCCGCTTTAAGAACACGTAGATAACCGCCGTTACGTTCTTTGTAACGAGGGCCGAGTACGGTAAATAATTTACCTACAGTTGCAGCATTACGAGTACGAGCAAATGCTAAACGACGATTTGCTACAGTATCGTTTTTTGCTAGAGTGATTAAAGGCTCAGCAACACGACGTAATTCTTTAGCTTTAGGCACAGTTGTTTTAATCAACTCGTGTTCAAATAAAGAATTAGCCAAGTTTTGGAACATCGCTTTACGATGGCTGCTTGTACGGCCTAATTTCACACCACTATTACGATGACGCATGGTGATAGTCCTACTTAATTAACGGCTACGATAGGCAAAACGGTCGTCCATACGAAGACTAGCTGGTGGCCAGTTTTCAAGACGCATACCGAGTTGTAAGCCTTTCGATGCCAAAACATCTTTGATCTCTGTTAACGATTTTTTACCAAGGTTAGGAGTTTTTAACAACTCAACTTCAGTACGTTGAACAAGATCACCAATGTAGTAAATATTTTCTGCTTTCAAACAGTTAGCAGAACGAACAGTAAGCTCTAGATCATCTACTGGGCGAAGCAAGATTGGGTCAACTTCTTCACGAGGCTCTTGAGCAACTGGAGTTTGGTCTTTCTGAAGATCAACAAAAATTGCAATTTGTTGTTGCAAGATTGTTGCCGCTTTGCGGATTGCTTCTTCAGGATCAACCGTTCCATTTGTCTCGAGATCGATTACCAGTTTATCTAAATCGGTACGTTGTTCTACACGCGCATTTTCAACGGTGTAAGAAACACGCTTAATCGGGCTATAAGAAGCATCTAATTGCAAACGACCAACAGGACGTGTTTCACCTTCAGGGAAACGAGAATCAGATGTTTCATAACCACGACCTTGAGCAACCTTCAAGCGCATTTTTAATGAGCCTGAAGCACTCAAAGTACCTATTAGATGTTCTGGATTAACCACTTCAACATTATGAGGTAAACGAAGATCAGCAGCAGTAATTTCGCCAGGACCTTGTTTCTCTAATGTTAAATATGCTTCATTTTGATCGAACAGCTTAATAGACAATCCTTTTAGGTTCAGCAAGAGCTCGACGATGTCCTGCTGCAAGCCTTCTAAAGTACTGTACTCGTGCTCGACACCTTCTATCTCAACTTCAACCACAGCAGCGCCAGGTAAAGAAGACAATAGAATGCGACGTAAAGCATTACCTAGAGTATGGCCAAAACCACGCTCTAAAGGTTCTAGAATCACTTTTGCCGAGGTCCCGCTAACCGCTTCGACCTTGATCGCTTGCGGAGTTAGAAACTCGTTTGCAGTACGCGTCATTATTGCTACCTCAAGGATTATTTAGAATACAATTCTACAATCAAGCTTTCATTGATTTCAGCAGGTAAATCAGCACGATCTGGTGCAGCTTTAAACGTACCTTCAAGCTTAGAATGATCAACATCGATCCAAGCTGGAATACCACGTTGTGCAGCTAACTCAATCGCGTTTTTAATACGCAATTGTTGTTTAGCACCTTCGTGAACCGCAATTACATCACCAGCTTTAACTTGAATAGATGCGATGTTTACACGACGACCATTCAAAGTAATGCTACGGTGACTTACTAACTGACGAGCTTCTGCACGTGTAGAACCAAAACCCATGCGATAAACAACGTTATCAAGACGGCTTTCAAGCAATTTCAACAAGTTCTCACCTGTTGCGCCTTTAACACGAGCTGCTTCTTTATAGTAGTTACTAAATTGACGTTCTAACACACCGTAAATACGACGGACTTTTTGTTTTTCACGTAATTGTAGTGAATACTCAGATTGCTTACCACCGCGTGCCTGACCATGTTGACCAGGTGCTTTGTTAGCTTTTTTAGTTTTGACGTCAAAAGGTTTAACGCCAGATTTAAGTTGCAGGTCTGTCCCTTCGCGGCGAGAGAGTTTGCATTTTGGACCAATATAACGAGCCATGAATGTTTCTCCTTACACGCGACGTTTTTTAGGTGGACGGCAACCGTTGTGAGGAATTGGCGTCACATCGGTAATGCTGTTAATTTTATAACCCACTGCGCCTAATGCACGAACCGCAGACTCACGACCTGGACCAGGACCTTTTACAAGGACATCCAGATTTTTCAAACCGTAATCTAAAGCTGCTTTACCAGCAACTTCAGCAGCTACCTGAGCAGCAAACGGAGTTGATTTACGTGAACCACGGAAGCCTTGTCCACCAGAGGTAGCCCAAGCCAATGCATTACCTTGACGATCAGTAATCGTAACAATGGTGTTATTAAAAGAAGCGTGAATGTGTGCAACACCTTCAGAGACGGTACGGGTGACCTTCTTGCGTGTGCGAGTATCTTTAGCCATCTTTTAGCTTCCAGAAATCTTACTTTTTAATCGGTTTGCGCGGACCTTTACGGGTACGTGCGTTAGTTTTGGTGCGTTGACCACGGACAGGCAAGCTGCGACGATGGCGAAGGCCGCGATAGCAACCCAAATCCATTAAACGTTTAATGTTCATGGAAATTTCGCGACGTAAGTCACCTTCGGTAGGAACCTTAGCAACTTCTGCACGAATCGCATCAAGCTGAGCATCGTCCAACTCACGGATCTTAGTAGTTTCAGTAATACCAACTGCTGTTAAGATATTCTTAGCAGTATGGCGACCGACACCAAAGATGTAAGTGAGGGAGATAACAGCATGCTTGTTATCCGGAATGTTTACACCGGCAATACGAGCCATTCACTTTCTCCAAAAAGGCAGTAGAGATAATCAACCGCCCCACAAAATCTTGAGGGGCGGATATTAACCCAATTCGCCTACTGAAATCAACAGGTCTTGATTAGATTAACCTTGACGCTGCTTATGACGAGGTTCTGCGCTACAAATTACGCGAATAACCCCATTACGACGGATAACTTTACAGCTACCACAAATTTTCTTTACAGAAGCTTGTACTTTCATGATGAAACCTCTAAGTGCGCTTATCCCTTAGGATGAGCAGTCGTTTTTCTCATTAATGTTTGATTATCATATTGATGAGATGTTAAGTGCGCTTGTAGCTGAGCCATAAAGTCCATAACAACGACAACTACGATTAGTAATGATGTACCACCCAAAGAGAATGGGATTCCAAAAGAACTCTGTAGAATCATTGGCATTAAACAAATGACCGTAATATAAATCGCACCAATAAACGTCAAACGATTAAGAATATGATCTAAGTAACGAGCAGTTTGCTCACCTGGGCGAATACCAGGCACATAAGCTCCGCTGCGTTTTAGATTTTCTGATACTTCCTTAGGGCTAAATACTAAAGCCGTATAAAAGTAACAGAAAAAGATAATTAACGCACCAAAGAGCACCAAATACAAAGGCTGTCCAGGCGACAATACTAGAGCTAAATCTTGTAAGCTACGCTTAATTAATCCAGCATTTGCATCTGCACTTCCTACCCATTGACCAAGACTCGCTGGGAACAATAGTAAAGAACTTGCAAAAATCGCAGGAATCACACCAGCCATATTAATTTTCAATGGCAAATGTGTCTGCTGTGCTGTAAATATACGACGACCTTGCTGCTTTTGTGCATAGTTTACTGGAATGCGACGTTGTGCTTTTTCAATAAACACGATCGCAGCCAACACACCTACAGACAAAAGACCAAAGATCACAAGACCAATTAAGCTTGTCTGACCATTATCTACTGATGAAACTGATTGCATAATTAATTTAGGCAAACCAGAAACAATACCAGCAAAAATAATCATTGAGATACCGTTACCAATACCTCTTTCAGTGATTTGTTCACCTAGCCACATTAAGAACATAGTTCCAGCGACAAGTGATGTAACTGCTGGTATATAAAACTCAAGACCAACTGACAGAGTAATACCCTGACCAATCAAACCTGCGCACATACCAACTGCCTGAACCACTGCAAGCAATAATGTACCCTGACGCGTATATTGATTAATTTTACGCTTACCTTGCTCACCTTCCTTTTTCAAGGCTTCTAGTGAAGGAATTACCGTAGACATTAACTGCACAATAATTGATGCAGAAATGTAAGGCATAATTCCTAAAGCAAGAATAGACATTCGCTCTAAAGCACCGCCAGAAAACATATTGAATAGCCCAAGAATAGTTCCTTGGTTCGCATGAAATAAATTTTCTAACGCAGCATTATTAATGCCTGGTACTGGAATATGCGCTCCTAGTCGAAAGACCAGCAATGCACCGATTAGAAAACTCATCCGGCGAATAATTTCACGATATTTCACGTGAAATGGCTGACCTTTCATCATGTTGACATGACCTGAAGAACTAGGAGACATAGACACTCGAGATTACTCCTCGACTTTGCCGCCAGCTGCTTCAATCGCAGCTTTAGCGCCTTTAGTCAATGCAACACCTTGAACAGTGAATACACGAGTGATTTCACCAGAAAGTACGATACGAGCACGAATTTGGTCACGACGAACAACATTCGCAGCTTTCAAAGTCTCTAGGCTAACGATGTCGCCTTCAACTTTGTTTAACTCAGATAAACGTACTTCAGCAGTTTTTAAAGCGATTTGGCTAGTGAAACCGAATTTAGGTAAACGACGATAAATCGCAGTTTGACCGCCTTCAAAGCCTGGACGAACGCCACCACTTTTACGTGATTTCTGACCTTTGACACCACGGCCACCGGTCTTACCAACGCCAGAACCGATACCACGGCCTAAACGACGGTTTTCACGTTTTGCACCTTCTGCAGGCGCAAGCTCATTTAAACGCAGAGTCATGGCTTATTCCTCTACACTAACCATATAGTAGACTTTGTTGACCATACCACGGTTAGAAGGCGTATCTTGCACTTCTACAGTATGACCAATACGACGCAGACCTAAACCTTGTAAGCAAAGCTTGTGATTTTTCAAGCGATGTGAAGAAGATTTAGTCTGGGTAACTTTAATCGTTTTCATGATTGATTACCCTTGAATTTCTGCTACTGATTTACCACGTTTCGCAGCGACTTTCTCAGGAGAAGTCATATCACGCAAACCTTTGAAAGTTGCGTTTACTACGTTTGCAGCATTAGTAGAACCATAACATTTAGCAAGTACGTTATGCACGCCTGCAGCTTCTAGAACAGCACGCATTGCGCCACCAGCGATTACGCCAGTACCTTCAGAAGCAGGTTGCATGTATACACGGCTTGCACCATGACGAGCATTCACAGGGTGTTGTAAAGTAGTACCAGCAAGGTCTACAGTAATCATGTTGCGACGTGCAGCTTCAAGTGCTTTAGAAATAGCAGCTGGAACTTCACGTGCTTTACCACGACCAAAACCAACACGACCATTACCATCACCCACAACAGTTAATGCTGTGAAAGAGAAGATACGACCGCCCTTAACAACTTTGGCTACACGATCAACGGCAACCAGCTTTTCAACAAGACCTTCGTTTTGTTCAACTTTAGCCATGATTAGAACTCCAAGCCGTTTTCACGAGCAGCATCAGCCAAGGCTTTGATACGACCATGATATTTAAAACCAGAACGGTCAAATGCAACTTTAGTTACACCAGCTGCTTTCGCGCGCTCTGCGATTAAAGCACCTACTTTAGTAGCAGCATCTACATTACCTGTAGTACCGCTACGTAAAGATGCATCCAAAGTTGAAGCTTGTGCTAAAACTTTGCCACCATCTGCTGAAATAACTTGAGCATAGATGTGACGCGGAGTGCGGTTTACACACAAACGAGTCGCACCCAATGCACGGATGTGCAAGCGTGTGCTTTTCGCACGACGCAAACGGGTTTGTTTCTTTTCGTTCATAAGAACCTCGCGCCTTATTTCTTCTTAGCTTCTTTACGAAGAATGACTTCATCCGAATAACGAACACCTTTACCTTTATATGGTTCAGGAGAACGATACGCACGGATTTCTGCCGCTACTTGACCTAACAACTGCTTGTTTGCTGATTTCAAAATGATTTCAGTTGCAGTTGGAGTTTCCGCTGTTACACTTTCAGGTAAAGCGTAGTCAATTGGGTGTGAAAAACCAAGGTTAAGGTTTACAACAGTACCCTTAACCGCAGCTTTATAACCAACACCAACTAGCTGTAACTTACGTTCAAAGCCTTCGCTAACCCCTTTTACAAGGTTATTCAATACAGCGCGAGCAGTACCAGCTTGCATCCAAGCATCTTTCGATTCTTTAACTGGAGCAAGTTGAAGTTTACCTTCTTCCTGTTTTAGCTCGACCAGCGCATGCAGGTTGAAAGACAACGTACCTTTGCTGCCTTTCACTTCGACCTGCCGGCCGTTCTGAGTAACTGTTACACCATTCGGTACAGTTACTGGGGCTTTAGCCACACGAGACATGAGGAATCACCTATTAAGAAACAAAAGCAATAACTTCACCACCAACGCCTGCAGCACGTGCAGCGCGATCAGTCATGATGCCTTTGCTTGTAGAAACAATTGCAATACCTAAACCTTGCTTAACGCTTGGAAGTTTATCTTTACCGCGGTATTGGCGAAGACCTGGACGGCTTACGCGCTTAACCACTTCGATAACTGGTTTGCCTTCGAAATATTTTAAAGTAATTGTCAAAGTAGATTTTGTCTCTTCTTGAGCAACTTCTACATTTGAAATATAACCTTCTTGTTGAAGAACGTTTGCAATTGCAACTTTCAACTTAGAAGAAGGCATAGAAACAGTTTGTTTCTTAGCCATTTGTGCGTTACGAACACGTGTTAGCATGTCGGCAACGGTATCTTGCATACTCATTTAGTCGCTCCTTACCAGCTTGCCTTAACAACGCCTGGTACATCACCCTGCATTACTGTTTCACGTAGTTTGTTACGGCTTAAACCGAACTTACGGAAGTAACCATGAGGACGACCAGTTAAACCACAACGGTTACGAAGACGCACCGGAGATGCATTACGTGGCAATGCCTGTAACTTTAACGTCGCTTCGAAACGCTCTTCTTCACTTGCGTTTACGTTTGCAATAGTAGCTTTTAATTCAGCACGTTTTGCAGCGTATTTCGCAACTGTTTTTTCGCGTTTCAATTCGCGATTAATCATACCTTTCTTAGCCATATCGACCTCTTATTTGAACGGGAAGCCGAATGCACGCATAAGCGCACGGCCTTCGTCATCGGTGCGAGCAGTCGTAGTAATAGTAATATCCATACCACGAATACGATCAATCTTATCGAAATCGATTTCAGGGAAAACGATTTGCTCTTTCAAACCCATTGAGTAGTTACCACGACCATCAAATGATTTCGAAGAGAAACCACGAAAGTCACGGATACGAGGGATTGCGATTGAGATCAAACGATCCAAGAACTCGTACATTTGGTCGCCACGTAAAGTAACTTTACAACCAATCGGCCATCCATCACGGATTTTAAAACCTGCGATAGATTTACGAGCAAGTGTAATTACTGGTTTTTGACCAGCAATTAACTGCATGTCGACTACAGCACCATCTAATAATTTCTTATCAGTTGCAGCTGCGCCTACACCCATGTTTAGGGTGATTTTTGTGATGCGTGGAATTTCCATCACGTTCTTAACGCTAAGTTCTTCTTTTAACTTTGCTTTAAGTTCATCATTGTAACGTGCTTTAAGTCTGGCCATCGCCTATTCAACCTATTACTTCGCTACCGCCACTGATTCACCATTTGATTTATAAACGCGAGTTTTCACGCCATCAATCACTTGGTAACCAACACGGTCAGCCTTCTGGGTTGTAGCATTTAAAATTGCCACGTTTGAAATATGAAGCGAAGCTTCTTGAGTAACAATACCGCCTTCGGCGCCAGTTACACGATTCGGCTTTTGATGCTTCTTCACTAAGTTAAGGCCTTCAACCTTAACGCGGTCTTCAGAAACAGACAATACAGTACCCTGTTTGCCTTTTTCTTTACCTGCGATCACGATAACCTGATCGCCTTTTTTAATCTTAGCCATGATTGCCTCTTATAGAACTTCAGGAGCCAATGAAATGATTTTCATGAACTGTTCAGTACGAAGTTCACGAGTCACTGGTCCGAAGATACGAGTAGCAATCGGAGCTTTGTTGTTGTTCAGGATAACTGCAGCATTATCATCAAAACGGATCACAGAACCATCTGGACGACGAATGCCGAATTTAGTACGAACTACAACCGCATTCATCACGTCACCTTTTTTAACACGTGCGCGTGGGATTGCTTCTTTTACAGTAACTTTAATAATGTCGCCAACAGAAGCATAACGACGATGTGAACCACCAAGTACTTTAATACATTGTACGCGGCGAGCACCACTGTTGTCTGCTACGTCGAGCATAGTTTCGGTTTGAATCATTGCCCTACTCCAAAACCGAGCATCACCGGTCACAATTTCGAAAGGCTCAAAGAGTACTCGAAATTGACCGATGATGCAACAAGAACGTCGAATTACTCAGCAGCTGCTTCAACTACTTCCACTAAAGTCCAAGCTTTAGTTTTAGAAATTGGGCGGCTTTCTTTAATGGTTACAACATCACCAATTTTAGCGACGTTATTCTCATCATGAGCGTGTAACTTAGTTGAACGGCGAATTGACTTGCCATACAACGGGTGTTGAACGCGGCGTTCAATAAGAACAACAATAGATTTATCCATTTTGTCACTTACGACTTTGCCGGTTAACGTGCGGACTGTTTTTTCACTCATTGTCCGTTCCCCTGTTTTTCGGTAAGGAGTGTCTTAATACGAGCAATTGTCTTACGAGCAACTTGCACTTCGTGCGATTTACCCAACTGACCAGTTGCTTTCGCCATACGAAGACGGAATTGGTTAAGCTGTTGCTCATCAAGCAAAGCTTTCAACTCTTCTACCGACTTTTCACGTAAATCTTTAGTTTTCATTACATTACCGTCCGAGTCACGATAGTGGTTTTAAACGGAAGTTTAGCAGCAGCTAAAGCAAATGCTTCACGCGCTAATTCTTCGTTCACACCTTCAATTTCGTACAGGATCTTGCCTGGTTGGATCTGGCAAACCCAGTATTCCACGCTACCCTTACCTTTACCCATACGCACTTCAAGAGGCTTTTGAGTAATCGGCTTATCCGGGAATACGCGAATAAAGATTTTACCACCACGCTTAATACGGCGGCTAATAGTACGACGTGCAGCTTCAATCTGACGCGCAGTCATACGACCACGTTCAGTTGCTTTAATTGCAATCGAACCAAATGATACTGTACTACCACGATGCGCTAGACCAGTATTACGGCCTTTGTGCACCTTACGGAATTTGGTACGTTTAGGTTGCAACATGGATTATTCTCCCTTGTCAGCAGCACGGTCACCGCGACGACCACGACGCTCTTGACCTTCACCACGACCACGACCACGTTTAGCTGGACGATCTTCAGCAGGAGCAGGGTTCATGACTTGTTTCATGCCACCTAAAATCTCACCACGGAAAATCCAAACTTTAACACCAATCGTACCGTAAGTTGTTTCTGCACGCACAGTAGCATAGTCAATGTCTGCACGTAATGTATGCAAAGGTACACGACCTTCACGATACCATTCTGTACGAGCAATCTCTGCACCACCTAAACGGCCAGACACTTCAACTTTGATACCTTTAGCACCAGCACGCATAGTGTTTTGAACCGCACGCTTCATAGCACGACGGAACATTACACGCTTTTCTAATTGAGAAGCGATTGCTTCAGCAACTAAACGCGCATCTAAGTCTGGGCGATCAATTTCATTGATACTTACTTGCGCAGGAACACCCATAATGCTGGTAAGTTCGCGCTGTAATTTCTCAATATCTTCGCCTTTTTTACCGATTACGATACCAGGACGAGCTGTGCTAATAGTTACTTTAGCAGCGCCTGATGGACGTTCGATAAGAATGTTGCTGATCATCGCATTCTTAAGTTTTTTATTTAAAAACTCACGAACTTGAAGATCTTTAAGCAAGTATTCAGCGTATTGTTTCGGACTCGCATACCAGTTAGCGTTATGACGTTTCACAACACCTAGGCGGATACCGATTGGATGAACCTTCTGACCCATATCAAACCCCTACCTTAACGGTGATGTGACAAGTACGCTTCGTAATACGATCTGCACGGCCTTTAGCACGTGGCATAATACGTTTAAGGCTAACACCTTCATCAACGTAAATCGTAGAAACTTTAAGATCATCAACATCTAAACTGTTATTGTGTTCAGCGTTTGCAATCGCAGATTCCAATGCTTTTTTTACTAAAACAGCAGCTTTTTTATTGCTGAAGTTTAAGATATTTAAAGCATGCGCAACAGATTTGCCGCGAATAAGATCTGCAACCAAACGTGCCTTTTGTGCCGAGATAGCGGCACCGCGTAATTTAGCAGTTACTTCCATCATGACACCTATTAACGTTTAGACTTCTTGTCAACACCGTGACCACGATAGGTACGAGTTGGCGCAAATTCACCGAGTTTATGACCAACCATATGCTCAGTAACAATTACTGGAACGTGATTACGACCATTATGAACAGAAATTGTTAAACCAACAAAATCCGGAAGGATCATCGAACGACGAGACCAAGTTTTAATCGGCTTGCGAGAGTTACTAGCAACAGCCGCTTCAACCTTAGCGAACAAGTGCGCATCGACGAATGGGCCTTTTTTCAGAGAACGAGGCATTAGTCAGATTCCTTTACTTGACGCGACGGTCGCGAATAATCATCTTAGTCGTACGCTTATTGGTACGTGTCTTGTACCCTTTAGCTTTTTGACCCCATGGGCTTACAGGTTGAATACCTTTATTACGCCCTTCACCACCACCGTGCGGGTGATCAACTGGGTTCATCGCCATACCACGTACGGTAGGACGAACACCACGCCAGCGCGCAGCACCAGCTTTACCCAATGAACGAAGGTTGTTTTCTTGGTTAGAAACTTCACCAATTACAGCGCGGCATTCAACATGAATTTTACGCATTTCGCCTGAACGAAGACGAACAATCGCGTAAGAACCATCACGACCCAACAACTGAACAGAAGCACCAGCAGAACGCGCTAATTGCGCACCCTTACCAATTTTAAGTTCAACGTTATGAAGTGTAGAACCGATAGGCATGTTACGAAGTGGCAAGCAGTTACCTGGACGAATTGGAGCATCGTTACCAGATTGTACTTTATCGCCAGCACGTAAACCTTTAGGTGCAATGATATAACGACGCTCACCATCAGCATATTTCAATAAAGCAATATGTGCTGTACGGTTAGGATCGTATTCAATGCGTTCTACAACAGCTGGGATGCTGTCTTTATTACGTTTAAAGTCAACGATACGATAGTGTTGCTTATGACCACCACCAACGTGACGAGTTGTAATGTGACCGTTATTATTACGACCACCAGTACGTTTTTTTGCTTCAACCAACGGTGAGTAAGGCGCGCCTTTGTGAAGGTGATCATGAACCACTTTCTCTACAAAGCGACGTCCCGGAGACGTTGGCTTACATTTTTGAATCGGCATAATTTTCGTCCTTATTCCGCTGCGCTTTCAGCGGTATCGCCCAAGTCAGCCATTTCAACATCTTGGCCGGCTTTCAGGGTGACGTATGCTTTTTTAACATCAGAACGACGTCCTAATGTTTTACCAAAGCGCTTAGTTTTACCTTTAGTAATAGTAGTGTTAACTTTAACAACTTCTACACCAAAAAGTTTTTCAACTGCTTTTTTAACTTCAAGTTTAGTAGCATTAATATCTACTTTAAACACTTGAACGCCAACAGTATCACCTAAAACTTGTGCCTTTTCTGAGAAGACTGGCCCTTTAAGGACTTGATAGATACGTTCGTTGTTCATCCGAGTTCTACCTCAATTTTCTTAGCAGCAGCTACAGACATAACAACTTTATCAAACGCGATCAAGCTTACAGGATCGATTGCAGTTGCATCCACCACATCTACATGTGGAAGGTTGCGTGCTGCAAGATATAAGTTCTCATCTACAGCTTCAGTAACGATCAATGCACGAGCGGCATTTAAATCGCCAAGCTTAGCAAGCAATTCTTTAGTTTTTGGAGCTGCAATAGCAAACTCTTCAACTAATACAAGACGATCTTGGCGAACAAGTTCAGCTAAGATACATTGCATTGCACCGCGGTACATTTTGCGGTTTACTTTTTGAGACCAATCTTGTGGACGAGCAGCAAAAGTTTTACCGCCACCAACCCAGATAGGGCTACGAGTAGAACCCGCACGAGCACGACCAGTACCTTTTTGACGGAATGGTTTTTTACCACCGCCAGAAACGTCTGCACGTGACTTCTGAGCACGAGTACCTTGACGACCACCTGCTAAGTAAGCAGTAACAACTTGGTGTACAAGAGCTTCGTTAAATTCACGTCCGAAGGCAACTTCAGACAATTCAACAGCAGAGCCGGAAACAGTTTTTAAATTCACGGTATTTCCCCTCAGGCCTTGATGGTAGGACGTACAATCACGTCACCGCCAGTTGAACCAGGAATTGCACCTTTAACAACTAAAACAGAACGTTCAGCGTCAATAGATACGATTTCAAGACCTTGTACTGTTACGCGTTCATCACCTAAGTGACCGGCCATTTTTTTGCCTTTGAACACGCGACCAGGAGTTTGGTTTTGACCTGTAGAACCTAATACACGGTGAGAAAGTGAGTTACCGTGAGTAGCGTCTTGGGTACGGAAGTTCCAACGCTTAACACCACCTTGGAAACCTTTACCTTTTGATTGACCAGTTACGTCAACAACTTGACCAACTGTGAACAAATCAACACCAACAGTACCGCCAACTTCACGACCTTCAAGCTCAGCTTCAGTAACACGAAACTCTTTAACTAAACGACCAGCAGCAACACCAGCTTTCACAAAGTGACCTTTCTGAGCGTTAGTTACGCGAGATTCGCGACGTTCACCAGTAGTTACTTGAACAGCTTGATAACCATCAGTTTCAAGTGTTTTGATTTGCGTAATGCGGTTTGGATCGACTTCGATGACTGTAACAGGTACAGAAACACCTGCATCTGTAAAGATGCGAGTCATACCACATTTGCGACCGACTAAACCAATAGCCATGTGCATAAACCTCTAAAAAAGCGGCCTAATTAACTTAAAAGTTAATTAACCGAAAGCCTTAACCCAAAGCGATCTGAACATCAACACCAGCCGCAAGATCTAATTTCATCAATGCATCAACAGTTTTATCTGTAGGTTGAACGATGTCGATCAAACGTTTGTAGGTGCGGATTTCGTACTGGTCACGCGCATCTTTGTTAACGTGCGGTGAAGTAAGAACGTTGAAGCGTTCGATGCGAGTAGGCATCGGGATTGGACCACAAACTTGTGCTCCAGTACGCTTAGCGGTTTCTACGATCTCTTGAGAAGATTGATCAATCAGACGATGATCAAAAGACTTCAAACGGATACGAATTCTCTGGTTAGACATACCAGTAAACTCCAAGCCAAATATATAAAGAATCACCCTTGACGCATCTCACCTATCGGTAAGTGTCAAAGGCAGTGAAAATCACTAAGGTCATGATCGATGCCACGACTGTAATGCACATTTACCACTTTCTTCGCAGCAAATGCCCCTCCTATTGAGGGTCGCCCATTATAACGATTGTTTAAGTCTTATGCAATTATCTTTTTCTATTTTCTCTACAAAACCCGCTGTAATCGAGCATTGAGACGTCATCTAAGCATTTATTACAAATTCAATCGCTTTATTTAGGAGTTGATTACCTTGCTCAAATTTTTGTGCTTCGGAATAGTATAATTCACGCGTAGATTGAACATATTCTCCATCAAAAATAGACAACTCTTCTTCATCTTCAAGTAAAAGCGCTAAAGTTGCTGGCGTCATCTCTGGATGGAACTGAAAACCCAGCACATTTGTTCCAATCTGATACATCTGATTTCGGCAAGCCGGACTTTGAGCCAAATGTATAGCGCCTTTAGGTATTTCAAATGTCTCACTATGCCACTGCATAACCTTTATTTTCTCTGGTAATGGAAAGCTTTCTTGAGGTAAATTTGCCACTCGCTGAACGGTTGACCATCCAAGTTCCTGATAGCGATTACGACTCACCGCCGCACCCAATGCATTAGCAATTAACTGCCCTCCCAAGCAAAGACCAATAGCTGGTTTTCCTGCTGCTAAATAACGGCGCAACCACCTCTTTTCTATTTTGAGCCATGGAAAATTCGCCTCATCATTTACACTCATAGTTCCACCCATGACCAATAACAAATCAACCTCTTCTATTTGAGGTAAAGCTTCTATTTCTAGGGACCGATCAACCGGAAGTGCAAAAAACTCTGTAGAGCTAATTGTCGCGTGGTGAGCTTTTAAAAATGAGTAACAACTCCCAAAACCCTCACCCGCGATATGTTGAAAATAGTGAACACGTAAATGCGACTTCATGCGCTTAAACCTATTGTTGTTAGAATGTTGTAGTGGTCTTTGCAAAAATAAAGCCAAGTTTTTATTTTATGAGTCTACTGTAACGAAACGTCTTATAAAACTTCGTAAATCTAGCGAAGAATCTAAATTTCTCTTAATCTAACTTTATTATCTAAAATGCAACGCACTATGAAAAAGCATAACGACTTCCAGACTCGCCTCATTCATGCCCCAAGAAAGGCTCCGCAATTTATTGAAACAGTCCAACCACCCTTATTTCGTGCATCTACTATTATTTTTAAATCGACTTCGCACCTTTTTGACCGCCATTGGACAGATGATTACGATTATAGTTATGGAACACATGGCACCCCTACCACCTTCACCTTAGGCGACAATATTGCGCAAATTGAAGGTGGATTGCATTGTTTGCTTGCACCAAGTGGCTTATCAGCAATTAATGTTGTGAACTCAGCATTTTTAAGCACTCATGATGAAGTATGGGTACCAGACAATATTTATGGACCCAACCTAGAGCATTTAAATCATCTGCAAAATCAATATGGCATTATTGTTAAAGTATATAACCCGCTTGACGCTTCAAGCTTTCAACCAACTGAAAGAAGCAAACTGTTATGGTTAGAGGCCGCGGGTTCAGTTACTTTGGAATTCCCTGATCTTAAAAATCTAGTCAAAAAAGCTAAAAAACATGGTGTATTAACAGCCCTAGATAACACTTGGGGCGCTGGGCTTGCGTTTAATGCTTTTAATTTTTCAGATGAACATCTATCAGTCGATTTAACCGTTCATGCACTTACCAAATATCCGAGCGGTGGCGGTGACATCTTAATGGGCAGCATAGTAACTCGTGATGACAAACTTCATCATCGCCTGTTCCGTACGCATGCCACTTTAGGTATTGCTGTTTCAGGAGATGACGCAGCTCAAATTCAACGCAGTCTTGCTCATATGTCTTTACGCTATGAACAACAGTCAGCCAATGCCCAAACTTTACTTAAGTGGCTAAAAGACCAACCTCAATTTGCACAAGTGCTACACCCAAGTGATGACACTGCCCCCGGCCATCAATATTGGCAAGAAATCTGCACAGATAGTCAAAGTGCTGGTCTAGTCAGTGTTATTTTTAAACCTGAATATGACATTACAGCAGTACGTCGTTTCTGCGATGCATTAGCATTATTTAAGCTCGGTTTTAGCTGGGGAGGACCTGTTAGCCTAATCATGCTTTATGATTTAAAAATGATGAGAAAACTTGAGAATACACATTTACAACAAGGATTATTGGTTCGCTTCTGTATAGGACTAGAAGATCCGCAAGATTTAATACAAGATATCGAAAACGCACTAAAACATCTGTAAAACGACAACATTATAGTGACTCGAACCAAAGGATAAAAATATATGGGTACACCGATTGTTATTGCTAAAAATATTAATGACACGTCAAAAGAAATTGTTTTACTTTCCCAGTTTGCTAACCGCCATGGACTAATTGCGGGCGCCACGGGTACAGGTAAAACAGTGACGTTAAAAGTTCTAGCAGAGAGTTTCTCTCGAATTGGTGTACCGGTATTTCTTGCCGATGCTAAAGGTGATGTTTCAAGTCTCGCAAAAGCGGGAGAAGCTTCAGATAAGTTTAATGAACGATTAAAGCTTTTGCAGATTGATAGTGTTCCTTTTGCAGCTAATCCGGTCGTTTTTTGGGATCTATTTGGCCAACAAGGCCACCCTATTCGTACGACGATTTCTGAGATTGGGCCAATTTTATTGGCTCGCATGCTCAATTTAAATGATACACAAGAAGGCGTTTTAGCAGCAGTTTTCCGTATTGCCGATGACCAAGGTCTACTGTTAGTCGACTTTAAAGATTTGAAAGCGATGATCACGTTTGTCAGCGAACATGCAGCCGAGTTTAAAGCTGAATATGGCAATTTATCTCCAGCCAGCCTAGGTGCTATCCAACGCAATTTGCTTGCTCTTGCCGATCAAGGTGGAGATCAATTTTTTGGTGAACCTGCTTTAAATATTCTGGACTTTATACAAACAGATGCCAATGGGCACGGCTATATCAATATTCTTGCTGCTGACAAGCTCATGAATACACCCAAGCTATATGCTACTTTCCTTTTATGGATGCTTTCGGAACTATTTGAACAGCTTCCAGAAGTCGGTGACATGGATAAACCTAAACTCGTGTTTTTCTTTGATGAAGCTCACTTGTTGTTTGACAATGCCAGCCAAGCATTACAAGAAAAGATTGAGCAAGTCGTACGCTTAATTCGCTCTAAAGGGATAGGCATCTATTTCATTACTCAGAATCCACTGGATTTACCAGAAAGTGTTCTTGGCCAACTTGGTAACCGCGTTCAACATGCGCTACGTGCATTTACGCCTAAAGACCAAAAAGCAGTAAAAACTGCAGCCGATACTTTCCGTGCTAATTCAGACTTTAAAGTTGATGAAGCGATAACTGAACTGGGTGTCGGTGAAGCACTTATTAGCTGTCTGGATGAACAAGGTACTCCACAGATTGTAGAACGTGGCTGGGTGATGCCGCCTTACTCTTCATTTACCCCAATTACGCCAGAAGAGCGGAAGAACATTATTACTCAAAGTATTATTGCTGGCATTTACGAACAGGCTGTAGATCGTGATAGTGCCTATGAAATGCTACAAAATAAAGTCGCTGAACGAGAACAGCAACAACAAAGTGTCGAACTTGCTAAACAGCAGGAAAAAGAGCAAGAAACTTTAGCAAAACAGCAAGCGAAGGAACAAGAACGATTGGCGCGCGAACAATTAAAAGAAGAAGAACGAGCTGCACGTGAACGAGCTAAGCTTACGCAAGATATTGTGGGTACTTTTGCAAAAAGTGCTGCACGAAGTTTAGGTGGAAGTACAGGTCAAAAATTAGTGAGAGGTCTGCTTGGTTCACTATTTGGCAAATAATTTTCTTAGCTATATATCATTTTTAAATTAGGGAATTTTATATTCCCTAATTTTTTTAGGGTTTTCTCAAAAAGCTATTGCGATTCTTCTTTTAAAGATGTATTTTAAATACATCTTATATAGCCAGATAAATAAGGTCTAGCCATGACTCCACAACAAATTGAACTCGTTAAATCCACTGTACCTGTTTTGCGTGAACACGGGGTTACACTGACTACATACTTTTATAAACGTATGCTTAATAACAATCCTGAATTAAAAAATGTTTTTAACTTAGATGACCAAACGAGCTTACGTCAGCCTCGCGCGCTTGCAGCTGCCGTTCTTGCATATGCAGAAAATATTGAGAACCCTACTGTTTTAGCTAAAGCTGTTGAACGTATCACCACTAAACATGTGAGCTTAGATATTCAACCAGACCAATATGCAATCGTTGGTGACAACTTACTGCATTCAATTAGTGAAGTACTCAACGTTCCATTTGAGTCCGAGCTTATCGAAGCGTGGAAGCAAGCTTATTTACAATTAGCAGATATCTTGATTGGTGTTGAAAAACAAAAATATGAACAACTTGAAAGCCTAAAAGGTGGATGGGCTGGCTGGCGTCCATTTGAAATTACACAAATTGATCCTCTTGAATCTGGTAAACGTTTTACCTTAAAAGCAACTGACCATGAAGACGTACTAACTGGTCCTGCAAATGCTTTTATTTCGGTAAAAGTACAAGTCCCAGAGCAACAGCTTGAACAGCCGAAAGCTTTTAAATTTACAGAAGCTCAGGAAAACAACTCATATCACTTTGAAGTTCAGCCTGAAGAAAACCATACTGAATTTTCAGTTTCAAACATCTTGCTTGAACATTATAGAGTTGGCGATCAAGTTCAAGTTTCAGCACCTTTAACGCTCTAATATAAAAACCTCTTGCCTGAAAGTTTTCTTATTTAGACTTTCAGGCTAAGATGATCATCCTTTTAATCTCTTCCATTTTTGGTGATCATGCAGCTTAATAAATTTACCGATTATGCATTACGACTATTAATGTATGTTGCACGCCCAAGTGATGCACCCTACACGATTGCAGAAATCGCGAAAGATTTGCATGTTTCACAAAACCATCTGGTTAAAGTTGTTCACTTCATGGGTAAGCAGGAATGGATTATTACCATTCGTGGAAAAGGCGGTGGAATTCGCTTAAATCCAGATGCACTTAACTCAAATTTAGGTTCAATTGTCCGAATATTACAGGGTGACAATCAAATCGTTGAATGCAATACGCCACCTTGTGTATTGCGAAGTCACTGTGGTTTAAAAGGTATTCTTGACCAAGCTTTAGAAAGCTTTTACCAAAGTCTAGACCAATACACGCTTGGAGAGGTTTTGCAACAGTCAAAGTCTGCTCCACCTGACTCTCCTATTGCCTTTTTACAAATCTGACTTCTATTGATTTTCATAAGTAGATTTATTGAAAATTAGCAAGAATAACCAAGCTCCTTTATACTAGGCACGAGCCCTCTCATCTAAAAAGTTATTTTTTATGCGTCGTAGTGAAAAATCGAAAGACACCAAAGCCAGACTCGCACCCAAGCAAAAGATCAGCTATGAAAAAGCACCAGATCCGGCGATCACAGCCTATGCTGTGCAATCACTAAACTGGTTACGCCAAGCTGAGTTTCTAATGAGTGCACCTAAATTGGCACTTTGTGTTGAAGATAGCGGCTACGAGATTGCTTTTGCAGGGCGCTCAAATGCTGGTAAGTCGAGTGCGATTAATGCATTAACCAATCAGAAACAACTTGCCCGCGCTTCTAAAAAGCCAGGCCGTACCCAGATGATTAACTTTTTTAGTCTAGGTAACCCTGATCAACGCTTGGTCGACCTTCCAGGTTACGGTTATGCAGCGGTTCCCGAAGATATGAAACGGGTGTGGCAAAAAGAATTAGAAAACTATCTGATCCATCGCCAAAGCTTACAAGGTTTAGTATTACTTATGGATATTCGCCATCCTCTACAGCATTTCGACATGATGATGCTAGAGTGGGCTTATTCACGTCATCTCTTTGTTCATATTCTATTAACAAAAGCAGACAAACTTAATCGCGGTCCTGCAAATAAAGTTCTACTAGAAGTTAAGCAACAGCTGAAAAAAATGAAGCTTGATTTTTCTATTCAGCTTTTCTCTTCACTTAACAAAATAGGCTTAGAAGAGCTAGCAAGTGTTATGGCAGGGCGTTTACATTTCACACTGGATCAACAGCCAGAATTTGATGTCGATTCAATCCCTGAAGCGACAGATGAGGATGCTGAAAGCTAAATTATCCTCACAGATACAATTTCTTCATTAAATTTATACTCAATTGTCCCCTATTGCTAAACACAAATGTAGGGGCTTTTTTTATACTCGTTATAACTTCATCGAGTTAAAAATCAGGAATAAATGATGAAATTGTTATCTTTTTTGAAGAACAAGGCTTTAGGTTCTTCTATTGATTATAAAATTCTTCCACGTAAAGTAAAATTTGACTGGAAAGATACCCCTGTCGACTGGATTCCTAATCAACCTTTCGCAAGTTATTTTATTAATGAAATTAATAACATCTTGCCTGCTGGAGAGTTCTGGTTTTGCCGTTTGTATAATAAGGTTTTACCGCAAATCACAGATGAAAAACTCAAGCAGGATGTACAGGCATTTATCCGTCAGGAAGCTATGCATGCCAATGCCCACACTTCTGCAAACAAAGAATATTTAAGCGCACGTAATATTGATATCCAGAGAAATCTGGACATTATGAATTATGTATTTACTATCGCTTTGGCAGATAAACCTTTTGATAGAGAAGTTCCAAAAATTTTAGAAAAACAGTGGGATTTATTCCGTTTAGGAGTTATTGCAACTGTTGAGCATATGACCTGCGTGTTGGGTAAATATGCGTTATATAACGAGCGATGGGAAGAACTAGGCGCAGATCCAGAAATGGTGGATCTGGTTAAATGGCACGGTTCAGAAGAAATTGAACACCGCACGGTTGCCTTTGATTTATATCGTCATCTTGGCGGCGGTTATATTCCACGTTACTATATGAGTCTTGCTGTTATCACACTTGTACTTGGATTATGGGTAGATGGCGCTGCACATATTATGAAACAAGATCCACGTTTTGCAGATGCGGCTAAATCTAGATTTTTTCCAGTGTGGGTTACTTTAGAGTGGTACAAAATCAGCCGAAAAGATAATCAGGTTTTACCTAACCCTCTCTGGCTTATTGCCCAGCAAATTGATTACCTCATGCCTTGGTATGATCCAGTCAAAGAAGGCAGCACTGAAGATGCGGTTAGCTATTTATCGCAATCTCCAGCAGCAAAAAGAGCAGAACTTCAAGCTGCTTAAAATAAAAAAAGCAGGATTTAAAATCCTGCTTTTTTTTTGATCTATAGATAGTTAGACACTGATATCTTTATCTTTCGTATAACGGTCTACAACCACACTAATCATCATATCGCCCTGCACATTTACCACCGTTCTTACTGTATCTAACAAACGGTCAATCGGAAGTAAAATTGCAATTGCCTCAGCGGGCAAACCCACAGACTGTAAAACCATAATCATAGTGACCATGCCCGCGCTAGGTATTCCTGGCGCACCGAGTGATGCAATCATTGCCGTTAAGCACACAATAATTTGTTGTGTCAGGTTTAAATCTAGACCCACCAAATTTGCCACAAACAATGCAGCTGCCGCTTCATATAGTGCAGTACCATCCATATTCAACTGTGTGCCTAATGGAATAACAAATCCTGCTGTTTGCGGGCGCACGCCTAAGTTTTCTTGCGCACACTTCATACTAAGCGGCATAGTGGCAGAGCTAGAACTGGTTGCAAAGGCGGTAATCAGTGCTGTACGAGTCCCTTTAAAAAAGGTCCACGGACTCATACGACCAAAAATCCAAAGCAGTAGTGGTAAAACAACAGCACCATGAAAAATAGTTGTACCCGTTACAACGACCGCGAACTCAGCCAAACGACTTAATACTGAAATATCTTCTGTTGCCATTAACTTTGCTAACAAAGCAAAAATACCCAACGGCGCTAATTTCATCACCCAGCCAACTAGCAGCATCATCATTTCAAAGAACTGGTGACTCAATAAACGAATACTTTTGAAACGTTCCCCACCCTGCACCAAAGCGACACCGACGAATAAAGCAAAGACTACGACAGCTAAAACGTTACCATCACTAAACGCTTTAAATGGGTTAATTAAAGTATTTTGAATAAAATTAGTAAAAAAACTGGCAGGGTTCAAACTATCTGGTGCCTGATAATTTTGCATAGATGTCTGGAAAATAGAAATATCTATACCACGTCCAACTTCAAATAAATGAGCACAACTGATGCCTAAAATTAAGGCTAAAGTGGTTGTGGTTAAACAGCATAAAAATGTGATTTTCCAGACTGGCCCTAACTGTCCGCCTGCTTGTAGATTTGATACCCCCACAACAATCGAACTAAAAATTAAAGGTACCAAAAGCATTTTAAGGAGCCCAATAAAAACACTACTTAATATTCCAAGCCCATATAAACTATGTTTTACAAAAGCTGTATCTGGATACATTGTGAGTAGGAAACCAAAGGCTAAACCTAAAATGGCGGCAATCAGAATTTGTGTATTTAAGTTCATATCAGCATTATTTTTTTCAGTTGGCATACCTTTTTACAATATGACATGAGCTTGCTTTTCATTCGAGCAATTTTTTGTCACATCGATCCCATTAAAAAGAAAAAAGCCATCTGGTTAGATGGCTTTTTCGAGGAATCTATTGCGTTTCAATTTCCCGCAAACGGATTAAACCCTCTTGTACTGTACTGCATACAAGCTGACCATTTTGCCACATACGACCGAAGTTTAAACCGCGAGAAGCCGCGCTCACTGTGGCTTCCATGTCATACAACATCCACTCATCCGCACGAAGTGGGCGATGGAAATAAATCGCATGATCAATGCTTGCACATTGCAAACTTGGAGAAATATAACTTAAGCCATGCGGTCTTAAAGCCGTTGTCATTAAGGTAAAATCTGAATAAAAGGCAACAATCGCTTGATGAAGAGCAATATCATCTAATTGTTTTGGAATACGATCATGTGTACGGATATAGTGTGCATTATATGGAGCTTCGGGTTGCGGCTGAAACGGGTTTACCGGATCAATTGGACGAATTTCTACATGACGCTCACGCATGAAACTAGCACGAACATTTTCAGGTACAAAGTTTAGAATACCCTGTTTCAGCTCATTTTCAGATTTAAGCGTTTCTGGTGCAGGATACTCAGGTTCTTGATGTTGATAGTTCAAACCTTCTTCTGGATTGGCAAAAGAAACCATCGCTGAAAATATTACTCGCCCATGCTGAATCGCACGAACTTGACGACTTACAAAGCTCTTCCCATCCCGTAAACGGTCTACTTCATAGATAATCGGGGCATTAATATCGCCACCATATAAAAAGTATGCATGCAAAGAATGCGCCGGGCGATCAGTTGTATAAGATGCTGCACGTAAAGCCTGACCCAAAACCTGTCCACCAAATACACGTTTACCGACAAGATTACGGCTCATGCCACGGTAAATATTTTCTTCTAGCTTTTCTAAAGTGAGAAGCTCGACTAGTTCTTGGGTTAGCGCATTCATGAGAGATACCTTCATATTTCAGGTAAAAAATCGTATTAAAGGACAGATGTGTAGAATCTATTGTGCCATAAAAAACTATTTGAACATGGAACAATCAGTCAACTTCTGACGAACATTGCTGATATAACAGCTAAAAATACGATTTTTAACGATAAAATATGCCAAAAGCATTATAATTTATACGCTATTAGCATATTGTTTTTTTCAATAAATGCCTCAAAATAATTACCCTCCGCATTTGGTGCTGGGATTTGTCTTTAAGAAGTAGGAGTTCTTATGTCCAAGAGTGGGTTTGGTCAAATGTATCGTCGGCTTTCGAGTAAACTACTTGACCTCGTGGTAACACCACATGTTCTTGGGGAAGTTCCTACTGAACCAGTATCAGAAACAGAAGCAAAGACTGACCGCCAGAAAGTGGTGTGCTATGTCTTACAAAACCATTCTCGAAGCAATGCTTTGGTGGTTGATGGAGAAACGCGTCGTTTAAATTTGAAACCTGCGTTAGACCCATTAATTGTTGGCACTCATCAGGAAAAAGCATCGGTTTTATTTTTACAGCACAATGATGAAAATAATTTACTGAATCCGCCTCCTCATGCTTTTCCACCACGCTTACTCAAATTAATTGAAGTCTTACAAGAAAATCCTGAACTTGATATAGAGCTTGTTCCGGTTACCGTTTTATGGGGCCGTACACCAGATAAAGAAGATTCTTGGTTTAAGCTCTTATTTTCAGATACATGGGCTACACCAAGCACCGTTAAGCAATTGGTCAACATTGGCTTGCATGGTCGCCAATCGTATTTAGAATTTCATGAACCGCAATCGCTACGTGAACTGGTTGAATATGCACAACAGCATTATCCAAACCTTTCACCAGCTACATATATTGTAAGTACGTTAAATGATTACTTAGATCGTCAACGTGAAGTGGTCTTAGGCCCCGATTTATCGGATCGCCGTAATGTCATGCAGTCGGTTGTAAAATCTCGCGATGTGCAAGAAGCGATCCGCCGTGAAAGTATTCGCGGAAAAGTGAGTATGCTCGAAGCTGAACGTCGTGCGATTGGTTATGTAAATGAAGTCGTATCTGATTATTCACACTCAGCTGTACGCTTTGCCGATCTTGCTTTAACGCGCTTATGGACCCAACTTTATGACGGCGTAGAAGTGCACAACTTCAGCACTGTTCGTGAACTGGCAAAAGATTACGAAGTGGTTTATACACCTTGCCACCGCAGTCACATTGACTATTTATTATTATCCTACGTGATTTATAAACGTGGCTTAATGGTTCCGTATATTGCTGCCGGTGATAACTTAAATCTACCATTTGTAGGGCAACTTTTACGTGGAGGTGGCGCATTCTTTATTCGTCGTTCTTTCCGTGGAAATGGCCTTTATACAACGGTATTTAAAGAATATTTATATAGTATTTTGTCACGCAACACCCCTCTTGAATACTTTATTGAGGGTGGTCGTTCACGTACAGGACGCCTATTACCGCCTAAAACTGGCATGCTTGCCATGACAGTTCACAGCCATTTACGTGGCCGTGCTAAACCGATCGTCTTCTTACCAACTTATATTGGTTATGAACGATTGATGGAAGGCTCGACCTACGTGGGCGAAATGCAAGGTAAACCGAAAGAAGCCGAATCAATTTTTGGTATTGTAAAAACCTTACGAAAAATTGAACGTATTTTCGGTAAAGTCCATGTGAACTTTGGTGAGCCTGTTTTCCTTGATGATCTGCTTAAGCAACATAATGCAGAAAATGTCTATATCGAGAAAAATGACGATCCAATTCCTCAAGCGGTTTCAGATGCAGTAAATAGCTCTGCACATGCCATTTTAGAAAATATTAACCGAGCTGTGGTGATTAACCCTGTCTCTTTACTTTCTATTATTTTGCTTGCAACTCCAAAGCATACGCTTGATGAAGAAATCTGTATTAAGCAGCTTGAAGCTTACCGCAATCTAGCATCAAACTTCCCATATGACCAACGTATGGAAGTAACACCACTTTCTGGTAAAGAAATTATTGCTTATGGTTTAAAGCTTAAACTCATTAAACGAGTTCAGCATGCACTCGGCGATATTATTGGGATTGAAGATAACCAAGCTGTTCTTCTAACCTATTTCCGTAATAACATTTTGCACGCCTTTGTTTTACCGTCATTGGTTGCATCACTTGTTGAACATAATGGAAAAATCAGCCGTTCAGATTTAACCAATGTGATCTATACCCTGTATCCATTCTTGAAGGCAGAGTTATTCCTTAAATGGAAGAGTAGCGAGCTTAAAGAACAAATTGAGCAATATGCAGATGCGTTGGTTCAATCGAAACTGATTCAACAAGACGATGAAGGTAACTTGATTAGCTCTGCACCAAATACTGAAGAGCATAATCAACTCGTTGTTTTAGCTACTCCTGTTAAGCAAAGTCTTGAGCGTTACTACATGACGCTTGCGCTCATTACTCAACGTGGTTCGGGTAATATTTCTGCTAAACAGGTTGAAGAATTAAGTCATTTACTCGGACAACGTTTGTCTGTTCTATATGAATTTAATTCGCCCGAGTTCTTTGACAAAGCTTTATTCCAAAGCTTCTTAAAAGTACTTACACAGCAAAATTACATTCGAACCAATGACCAAGGTCAAATCGAATTTGATGATAATTTCCGTCAAATGGCTGCGGGTGCACAATTGGTTCTTGATGAAGTAACCTTACAAATGTTGCAACACATCACGACCTTTACCGACGAAGAGTTAAAAGATGCGCTTGAAGCTATGGCATCTCAACAAGCAAAAAGACGTTTAAAACGTAAAAAATCTTAAGATTTTTAGTCAAAGTAAAAGGCAACGAAAGTTGCCTTTTATTTTATTAGCGAATTGGACATTCAAAATAGCGTGGATCATCCATGCAACGCAGACGCTTCATAAGTTGAACAAAATAAGCATCGTAATAACCTGAAAGAACGTACTGATTACGTATTTTTGCAACCATAACGTCATAGCTCTGCTTTTCATAAAAAGAGACATCTACCCAGTAATAGGCAGGTAAATGGTTTTCCCACTGAGTCGCACGGTTAGTCAGTAATTGGCTGTTTTGAACAAACCATCCTCGAATTTTTCGCCCAAAATTAGCAGGATAAGCTTGTGGTTTAATAATTAAATTGACGCCGAAATATGCCAAAGGAAAGTTAATGACTTGCACATCTGGTCCAAATTCTTTTTGCAAGTTATATGGTAATAGTCCATATATGGGGGCAGGAACAATATCGATTTTGTCTTGTTTAAACTGAACAATCGCATTAGATAAATCAACATAAACTGGCTGACCACCCACACTTCGTACCAATGCTTGCTGTGGTGGGTTGTTGGGTAACACGCCAATACGCTGATTTCTTAATTGAGCAACTCTAGAGATTTTCTTATTTTTTAGAACCATATAGGCAGTGCCAATTGGAATCATCCCTACAGCTTCATAGTCCTTGGAAATTAGCCTTTTCTCGACTGTTGGATGATTCAAAAGCTGCAATAAGCTTTTAGCGGTGCGATTATTTGGGATCAGCCCGATACCTGCGGTGCTCCCCATAAACTGGTTATAACGATAAGTATTAAAATTAGATGCCGCTAAACCTGAACATTTACCCTCATCAAAAGCTTGTATGGCCTGTTGTTCTTTTTGATAGGTCACCACTTTAAAGTTGACTTGATATTGCTGAGCATATAATCGAATGTCATTTAAACGACGTGTGATATCCCCTTGGGAACCAATCGGATCATATGCACACCACACCTGATCCTCGGCCCAACTGGCAACAGCTGTTACGCTCAAAATAAGAGCTAAACAAATTTTTTTCACTTTCAACCTTTTTATCTTTATCGGCAATTTGACTGCCTCATCAGGTATTTCTGTTCTTATTTAAAGTTTAATCAAAATTTTATTTAGTGCTATGAACATTTAAACATAATAAATAGTCATTAAAGCAAATTGGATGCTCTAACTGAAAACCCGTTGCAGGCAAATGTTTCGCATAAATTCGTTTACCTGAAGTTTGGTTCGATTCTAAAGTTAACTCTGGTAATCCCAATTGTTTTTGAAACCAGACTAGAACTTCATGCAATGGCAATGGCTGGCTATTAGTTACAATATAGCTCGCTTGATGATTTTCATAGTCAGCCATAAAAGCTAAGAATCTTGCTAAATCATCAATATGTATTCGATTGCTATAATGAATATTTGGATAACTTTGACTATTTTCAGCCATTTTCTTTAAACGGGCAACTGAGGTTCCGTAAATCCCAGTTGGGCGAACAATTACACATTGTGCTGGATAGTGTTTTTGCCAAAGGAGTTCCATATTACGCAATATATGGCCTTGTGCGTCATTTGGCTGAATCTCACTAAAATCATCAATGATCTCCCCCGCATTTTCCCCATATACCCGTGTAGAAGACACTACGATTATTTTTTTTACTGGATGTATTTTTAATGCTTCTCGAATCGGTTCAATACTATCTACATACGTATGTTGGTAGCCCTCAACCATACTCTCGTTTGGAGAAAGTAAAATATATACGACATCCACAGGTTCAATTTTACTTAAATTAAGTTTAAAGATATCTTGAACAAGATGTATTGCGTAACTATCCGTTTTTACACTACGACTGATTGTGGTAATTTGATGTTCTTTCTCAAATAGTTGTTTAGCAACACGCTGAGATGTTTTACCATAACCGATAAATAATATATGCATAGAATACTCGTTGAGGGGACATGACTTCAGTCCATCAGTTACAAGGCGTTGGATCGGCTTCAGCAGCCCTGCTCGAAAAACTAAATATTTTTACCACAGATGATTTACTGTTTCATCTGCCACGTGATTATGAAGACCGCAGTACAATTATTGCAATGAATCAACTTGTGGTTGGGCGTAGCTATTTACTCGAAGGTGAGGTCAGATCAATTGACTTCCCTCCGGGAAAACGAAAATCTATGGCGGCCTTGGTTCAAGATGAATTCGGTAAAGTCACCTTACGCTTTTATCATATTTATAAAAACCTGACTGACAAAATAAAACCGGGTCATCGCTTACGTATTTTTGGTGAAGTTCGCGTCGGCGCTCGCGGCCTTGAGATGTATCATCCCGAAATTCAGCTCATTCATGAACATACTCCCCTACCAAAAACTCAGCTTACAGCAATTTATCCAAGTACCGATGGGCTGACTCAACCCAAACTTCGCGAATATGTAAAACAAGCTTTAAAGCATCATAGTGATGCCTTACCAGAGCTGCTCCCAAAAAAATATACTAATGGCTATGCGCTTAAAGAGGCTCTGTATTACATTCATGAGCCTCCCGTTGATGCCAATATGCTCCAGTTGGCCCAAGGTTCACATCCAGCCCAACAACGACTTATTTTTGAAGAACTGGTTGCACACCAAATTAGTTTACTTAATCGCCGTGCTTATATTCGTCAAATTGCATCTCCAGCTTTCTCAAGTAGTAAAATATTAGCTAAAAAGCTTTTAGAAGCTTTACCTTTTCAAATGACCAATGCACAAAAGCGTGTATCTAAAGAAATTTTAAATGATTTGAAGCAGAACCAACCGATGCTTCGATTAGTGCAAGGCGATGTAGGCGCTGGAAAGACCTTAGTTGCTGCTGTAGCGGCTTGCCATGCTCTAGAAGCTGATTGGCAGGTTGCATTAATGGCCCCTACTGAGATTCTTGCAGAACAGCATTATCTGAATTTTAAACGTTGGTTTGAACCTTTAGGCATTACTGTCGCATGGTTGTCTGGCAAACAAAAAGGTAAAGCGCGTGCTCAAGCAGAGCAGCAAATTAAAGAAGGTCATGCTGAACTTATTATTGGTACACATGCTCTATTTCAAGATAACGTTGGATTTGCAAAATTAGGTCTGGTGATTATTGATGAACAACATCGTTTTGGCGTAGATCAGCGTTTAGCTCTACGTAATAAAGGTGCTGAGCAGTTCACCCCGCACCAACTCGTTATGACAGCCACCCCTATTCCAAGAACACTGGCAATGAGTGCATATGGCGATTTAGACACCTCAATTATTGATGAGTTGCCACCGGGTCGTACTCCAATTCAAACCGTTACGATTCCACTTGATCGTCGCGAGGAAGTACTTCAACGGATTGCATCGAATTGTAAAGATGGGAAACAGGCATATTGGGTATGCACACTGGTTGAACAGTCTGAAACTTTAGATGCTCAAGCAGCAGAAGCCACCTATCAAGAAATGAAAGAACGCTTTCCTGAACTTAATATTGGCTTAGTGCATGGCAAAATGAAAGCTGACGAAAAACAGTCGGTCATGCAAGCTTTTAAAAATAATGAGTTACAGCTTCTTATCGCAACCACAGTCATTGAAGTTGGGGTCGATGTTCCCAACTCCTCTATTATGGTCATTGAAAATGCCGAACGTTTAGGGCTTTCTCAGTTACATCAATTACGAGGTCGCGTAGGTCGAGGCGCACAGGCCAGCTTTTGCGTCCTTTTATACAAAACACCTCTCTCTCAAAATGGGCAAGAGAGACTTTCTATTTTAAGAGAAAGTAACGATGGCTTTGTGATTGCAGAAAAAGATCTAGAGTTACGCGGACCAGGTGAATTACTAGGTACCAAACAAACTGGAGATATGGGATTTAGAGTGGCTCGTCTAGAACGAGACGATCACTTACTCAGTCAAGCTCATTATGTAGCTCAGCAAGTCTTAAAAGATTATCCAGAACAAGCAGATGCACTGTTAAAACGCTGGCTCCCAGAAGCACCTCGTTACGCGTATGTTTAGTTTCTTAAATCCGCAGCATCTTATTCGCTCGCTCTTACCTTGCTTGTTATGTGATTCAGGTGTGCGAGAAAAACATTCGCTCTGCAAGGACTGTTGGAAACAGTTACCTTGGCTTAAGCAAACAATTCAACGCAATGATCAATCAGTTCTTGTGGCTTGTGATTATGCTTATCCAGTTAGCCGAATCATTCAGCAGTTTAAATATGAACAAAAATTACATTATGAAATTTTGTTAGGTGAAATTTTACAACAACTCAAATTTCCCAAGGTACAGGCTATCGTACCTATGCCTATTTCCAATCAACGCTTAATTGAACGTGGTTTTAATCAGTCGTTGTTACTCGCAAATATCTTAAGCAAGCAATTAAAAATACCTGTTTGGCAGCCGGTGCAACGTCTTGCTGAACATTCGCAAAAAGGGCTTTCTCGACTGGAACGCTTTGAGAATATTGAGCAACAATTTATTGCGCTTACTCAAGAAAAACGACGTTATCGCCGCGTTCTTATTATTGATGACGTGATAACCACTGGAAGCTCTATTCATGCGCTCAGTCAAGCACTTAATCAATTAGGCTGCACATCTATCCATGCCGCTTGTCTAGCGGCAACTTTGACCAGTTAAAACGATTAAACTGTAGATAAATGCTGCTCACACCAAGGAATAACAATTTCACGGGTTAATGGTGCGAGGTGCGTTTCTGAATCATTCAAGTCTACCCATTTCATTTCTGCAATTTCGGCTGCAATTTTAGGTGCCTGATCGAGCTGAACAAGATATAAATGACTGACCAGAATATGATCTGGCTCATTCGCCGCTGCTGTTTCGAAACGACCAAGAAATTGTTCAATTACACAAGAACTTCCAACTTCTTCTAAAATTTCTCGCTGCATTGCGACATCTGGTGCTTCATTAGGTTCGAGCTTGCCACCCACTTGCATAAAAGCATGAGTATTACGCTTTCTTACGAGCAACAACTGATTTTGCTCGTTCAAGATCACTGCAGCAGCGACCGTAATTGTTTTCACTTATTTAACCTCGTTTATGGTTGAACATCTGCATTTACCCATTTTGGAGCAGGAGCCTGATATTGCTCAAATTGTTGAAGAATATCTTCAATTTTGTCTGATGCGATCAATTTATCAACGAACCGTGCTTGGCTAAATCCATTATCTACCGTCCCTTGAATCATTTTAAGTAAATCTTCATAAAAGCCAGCTACATTTAAGAAAGCACATGGCTTTTGATGAATACCTAATTGCGCCCACGTCCATTGTTCAAAGATTTCTTCCAATGTACCCGCACCACCAGGTAAAGCAATGAAACCATCGGAGAGGTCTGCCATTTTGGTTTTACGCTCATGCATATTTTCGACCACATATAATTTGGTTAAGCCCGGATGAGCTAACTCACGATCGACCAAAGCACGAGGAATCACGCCGATGACTTGCCCACCTGCTTGCAAAGCACTGTCAGCGACAACGCCCATTAAGCCTGAGCGACCACCGCCATAAACCAAGGTCTTACCTTGTTTTGCGATAGCCTCACCAGTAATTTTGGCAACTTGTTGGAAAATTGGGTTTGAACCAAGAGATGAACCACAGAAAATACAAATTGAATTCATAGTGTAAAAAACCGTTTTATTGAACTGTCATGCTGACAAACTAAACTATCGAAAGAGTTTTTTTTTGCAAAATAGCGTATTAGCAAGTGTTTTTCGGCAAATCCTTGTCTAAAATACACCCATCCATTTCCATCAGACTGCGTGAGGAAAAAAGACACATGCTTGAAGCCTTTTATGCCACAGAACGCGGAAGTCTGGAAGATGCCACCATCAATGGTGGATTTGATCTACATCCCGAATTAGTCTGGCTTGATCTTATTGCACCCTCGCAAGAAGAGCAACAATGGGTACTAGATGCCTATGACCAAAATTTACCTACACTAAAATCGCTTGAAGATATTTCATCCTCAGCACGATTCTACCGTGATGATGATGGTATTTTGCATATCAGTACTTATTTTTTAACGAAAAATAAAAACTATCAAGTGGATGGTGACGCAGAAGATTCATCACATATTTTAGCGATGGTGCAAACAGTTGCATTTATTTTACATAAAGACCGTCTCTTTACGATGCGAGGAGAAAAGTTAGTTGCCTTTCGTGCCTTCCGTGCGCGCGCTCGCCGAAATGACTATGATATGGACTATAAAGATCCAACATGGATTTTATTGGGCCTTCTTGAGGCAAAACTCGATGAGCTTGCGGATATCTTAGAAGATATCCACAAAGATTTAGAAAAATACTCGACAGAAGTTCTTAATAATCATCAACGTGAGCAAATTCTAGATCTTGATGACATGATTACGCGCCTAGCTCAACAAGAAGATATGCTAGGAAAAGCGCAGCTCTGTTTAATTGATTTGCGACGTGTACTTACTTTTTTATCACGTCCACGCGCATTAGGCAGTCATATTTACGATGCTGATATTCGAGAACTGAGTGAAGATGTCCGCTCACTCGTAGAACATGATGCTTTCTTATTCCAAAAAGTACGATTCTTGCTTGATACAACGTCTGGATTCATTAATACCGAACAGAATGATACGATCCGTCGATTCTCGATCTTACCAAGTATGTTGGCGCCTCCAATGCTTATTGCCAGCATCTATGGGATGAATACAGATGTATTACCTTTTGCACATGGTACGACCAGTTTCATCATCGTTTTACTAATTATTATCGGTTTCTTTATTGGCCCTATTATTTATTTCCGCTGGAAAAAATGGATTTAAGCTTTGTAATAAAATGCTAGTCCAAAGCATAAAAAAGCACCTAAATATAGGTGCTTTTTTACATCTTAAACATCAGATCAAATGTAGATCTTCTTGCAAATGGCAGGCTTGAATAATCTTCAGCATTTTTTCGGGTACATTTTTAAAATGCAAACCAGCTTTTTGTGGAGTCACTCGTAACCATTGAACTAAAACAGCCAATGCCAAGGTACTGCCATGCTCAAGCGCTGTTAAATCTACCACCAGAGGGAAGCTTTGCTGCTTCTTGATGATAGCTAAACCTGCTTGATACTGTTGTTCCGCATTTTCAAAATCAATTTTTCCCGAAACAACCAATTGTTGGTTGAGATACTGAACCACTCGTCACCTACTATTTTTGTTTGTTCTGATTAACAGCAGCATCTGCATCCGGTTGGAAGGTTGCAATTGCTTTATTCAAATCGCCGCCATTACGTTTCACTGTTGCAGCAAACTGATTACGGAACTGGAGTCCTAAATCAATACCAGAAACATTGATATTACGGATTTTCCACTGAGTACCTTTATCAGCCAACTGGAAAGACACAGGAATTTTGTCACCGTTGTGACTAAAGTCCAATGTCACTACTGGGTTTTTACCCGCAGTTGCCTTGTAAGGACGCATTGTATAGCTTTGGTTCGTATATTTAGCAAATGCAGTACCGTAATTTTCAATTAATGTATTACGGAAGTTTGTTTCAAACTGAGCACGTTGCGCTGCTGTACTATACTGATTTGTTGCATAAGTACCCATTACAATGCGTGTAAATGCTTGTGAATCAACATAAGGGTCTAAATTCTGACGAACGATAGACTTCACTAATGCTGGATTACTTTGCAATTTTGCATGATCAGCTTTTAAACGAGTAATCAAACCATCAGCAACACGCTTGATAAAATCAGGTGGTGCTTCTGAAGGTGCAGCAAATGCTGAACCGACAATCATGGTAGACAAAAGACTTGCTGTCAGGGTTTGTTTAAACAACGTATTCACCAGGAACCACTCCTTCAAATAATCTTTTACTCAACAAATGATGCTTGAGCACTATCTTTATTAGCGCTTGCAGGAGCACTTGCTTCTGTTGAGCTTGAACCGGCAGCAACTTTACCAGCCCCGCCACCAGTAATAAATTTACTAATTAAATCTTCTAAATCCATAGTTCCTTGAGTGTTTGAAATTGTGTCGCCTCGTTTGAGGTAGTTCACACCACCACCCGGTACAACTTTCAAATATTTCTCACCCAACAAACCATTGGTTGCTACCATTATATAAGCATCTTCATCAATACTGGTGATGGAGGTCATGTTACTGGTCAGTTGCTGTTCCATTGTTTTTTGTTGCTCAGGAGAAGCCTGCGTATAATCTGAGCTATAACGCAACTCTTCCAGCGCATTCTTCTGAACTTCTTTTAATTGTTCAGGATTGAAACTTGTCAACTTTCCGTCTAAACCAAATGTTACGGTAGCCAAACGCGTAACCGGATCAAGCGTAATTGAATCAACACGACCAATTGTAACACCACTCATTGTTACTTTAGCGCGCGGCTTTAGCCCATTGACGTTATCAAACTGAGCCTTCATGGTATAACTATCACTTAAGTTCGTACCAACAAGACCACTGACTTTCATCGCTAAAAAAAACAATGCAATACCGAAGATAATAACAAAGACACCAACGGCCAGTTCACTACTACGTGATTTCATTAAATCCCTCCGAACATGACCGCAGTCAACACGAAATCAAAACCTAAAACACATAATGAAGAATACACAACCGTCCGGGTCATTGCCGTTGCAATGCCTTCTGGTGTCGGATCACACGCATATCCTTGATATACGGCAACCCATGTACAAATCAAAGCAAAAACAATACTTTTAATAATCGTGCCATTGAAAATGTCATGCCAGAAACGCACTGTATTTTGCATACCACTCCAGAAAGAGCCTTCATCAGCACCTAAAAAGTCAACACCGACCATCTTGCCACCAATAATACCAATGGCTGCAAATATCACAGTTAACATTGGCAAACTGACAATACCTGCCCAAAGACGTGGTGATACGATTTGCTTTAAAGGGTCAACACCAATCATTTCCATACTGGCAAGCTGTTCGCTTTGCTTCATTGAACCAATTTCGGCAGTCAATGCAGAACCTGCTCGTCCTGCAAATAGCAATGCAGCAACCACAGAAGCAAGCTCACGGAGTAGTGTTAACGAAATCGCTGTACCCAACATCGACTCAGCACCGAAAGTGACCAAAATGCTATACATCTGCAAGCCAAGAACAGCACCAATAAACAAACCAGAAACGGTAATAATAAGTAAAGACATCACACCTACGCGGTGCATTTGGTAACCAAAACGACCAAAACCACCCTTGGTAGGAAATGAAAAAATAATTTGCAAGAGCATATGTGCCGCAGCACCAATGCCTCGAATCCGCTCAATAACGAGTCTACCTAACCAGGCAATCGTATTCATGGACGAACCTCGTTATTTAAATAAGTTTGATGACTAAACTGGTATTCAACTGGTCCTTCTGCCGAACCTGTTAAGAATTGGTGTACAAATGGAGAAGCATATTTTTGCAACTCTTCAGGTGTACCCTCTCCCTGAATTTTTCCTTCAGCTACCACATAGATGTAGTCAGCAATCGATAATGTTTCTGCGACATCATGCGAAACAATAATTGTTGTTAAATCTAACGCTTCACGTAGTGAACGAATTAAACGCGTCAAAACACCTTTCACAATTGGGTCTTGACCAGCAAAAGGTTCATCGTACATGATTAAATCGGGATCAAGTGCTATCGCGCGAGCCAATGCCACACGACGATTCATACCACCTGAAAGTTCTGTCGGCATTAATTGTTCAGAACCACGTAAACCCACTGATTCAAGTTTTAATGCAACCAGTTCAGCAATGAGATTTTCAGGAAGCTTTGTATGCGCTCGAATTGGAAACGCTACATTTTCATAAACGGACATATCCGTAAATAAAGCGCCACTCTGAAATAACATTCCCATACGTGCACGGGCTGAAAACAGTTCCTGACGAGACATTTTGGCAATATCTTTAGAGTCGAGTAAAACTTCCCCCTGATCTGGAACTAATTGTCCACCAATCAGACGCAATAAAGTTGTTTTACCTGTACCAGAAGGTCCCATAATGGCCGTAATCTGGCCTCGACGTATATTTAAACTAATATTGTCATAAATGACGCGTTCCCCTCGATTAAAACTCAGGTTTTTCACTTCAATAAGCGGTTGAGTCGAGAGAGGAGTTTTATTATTCATAATGGCAATCGTTCCTGCACTTTTATGCACGCATACTATAACACTGAAAATTAGCAAACTTGTTGTAATTTTAACAAAAGCAAATCTAACTTATTTTATAGAAATAGAAGAAGTATGTTCGTAAAAAGAGGTCAATTCAGAAGCTTGGAATTGCTCAACAGAACTTCCATTTATAAAAGCATAGGCAAAGTAAACACCATTACACAAAACGAGTGCAATAAAAAGATAAGGCAAACCATGCTGAACCAAAAGGTTCTTCAATTGTGCCATTATTGTTTCTTTTCGCTTACTTTTACGCATTATTTAATAAAAAATTGAACCAATTCACATTTTGTTAGTTTATAACAAAACTGAAAAATAAAAAAGGCCAGTATTTTTACTGGCCTTTTTTTCAAACTAAATATTGATTAGCGGTCGAATTTACGACGCGGCGGTTTATCATCGAAGCTACGACGCGGACGATCTTCACCACCAAAGCTACGTTTTGGACGATCATCACCACCGCCGAACGCTGGACGTTCACCACGTGGTTTGTCATCGAAGCTACGACGTGGACGATCTTCACCACCAAACGCTGGACGCTCGCCACGTGGTTTGTCATCGAAACTACGACGTGGACGATCTTCACCACCGAAGCTACGTTTTGGACGATCATCACCACCGCCGAACGCTGGACGTTCACCACGTGGTTTGTCATCAAAGCTACGACGTGGACGATCTTCACCACCAAACGCTGGACGCTCGCCACGTGGTTTGTCATCAAAACTACGACGTGGACGATCTTCACCACCGAAGCTACGTTTTGGACGATCAGCAAAACTACCTTCACGACGTGGTTTATAATCTACGCGGTTACCACGGTTATCATCATTCGATTCAAAACGCGGTTTATCATTGAAACCACCTTCGCGACGTGGACGATCTGAAGTGAACTCACGACGTGGACGATCTTCAAAACCACCTTCACGACGTGGACGGTCAGAATTGAACTCGCGACGTGGACGATCTTCACCGCCAAATGCTGGACGCTCACCACGTGGTTTGTCATCAAAGCTACGACGTGGACGGTCATCACGACCACCTTCACGGCGCTTGAAGTTGCTTTCGCCTTCAAAACGACGACCACCACCGAAACCGCCGCCACTACTACGACGACCATCACGGCTACCGCCATTACCACTACGACCGCGACCACCGCCATCACCACGACCTGAACGAGCAGGAGGTGGAGATGGTTCTAAGCCTTCAATTTCAGAAACACTTAAACGCGCTTCTAAATATTCTTCAAGTGCACGAATCTTACCGCGTTCACGATAAGTCGCTAAAGTAATTGCTTGACCAGTACGACCAGCACGACCAGTACGACCAATACGGTGTACATAATCTTCATGCTTCATCGGAAGACCGAAGTTAATTACGTGAGAAATAGTCGGAACGTCAAGACCACGAGCAGCAACGTCAGTTGCAACTAAGATTTTTGCACGACCTTCACGAATACTACGTAAACGACGGTTACGAACTGTTTGTGGCATTGCACCATGAAGTGCAACAACAGAGTGACCCGCTTCAGCAAGTTCTTCTGCCAACATATCTGTATCTTCTTGCGTGCTAGCAAAAACTACAGCTTGATCTAAGCTTTCATCACTTAACCAATGTGTAAGTAATTTTTTCTTATGTTCAAAGCCATCAGTCCAATGCAATGTTTGCGTAATATCTGTATTGGTTGAATGACCTGTTTCAATTGCGATACGCATAGGATCTTTCATCATGCATGATGCAAGACGAATAATACGATCAGCAAATGTTGCAGAGAACATTAATGTTTGTTTACGGTTAGCCGCTAATTCGCTAATTGCTTCTAAGTCTTCAGAGAAACCTAGGTCAAGCATACGGTCAGCTTCATCAACGATTAAAGCATCTACTTGATCTAATTTAATTTGACGACGATTCACCAAGTCAAGTAAACGACCAGGTGTTGCAACAACAACTTGCGCGCCTTTTAATTGTTGAATTTGTTTTGCAAATGGCATACCGCCCATAATGGCAGCAATACGAACACCTTTCATGTGACGTACAAGTGCAATTGCATCTTGACTTACTTGCTGTGCCAATTCACGAGTCGGCGAAATTACCAAGATATTCGGTTGAGTTACTGCTTTCATACGGTCTTTGAACGGTACAACCGCTTCTTCACCAGCTAAAGCATTTAATGTTGGGAGTAAGAATGCAGCAGTTTTACCAGAGCCAGTTTGGCTTGATACGAGAAGGTCTTTACCTTCTAAGGCAGCAGGAATTGCTTGTTCTTGCACAGGAGTCGGGGCAGTAAAACCTAAACCTTCAAGCGCTTGTTGTAAGGTTTCATGCAAAGAAAATTCGGCAAAAGTTTTGCTCATAGAGAGTTTCACCCTTGTGGGTGCTCCATTTTTAATAAATACAAAAAAATAGACATCGGCAAAAAGCGGCAAAGCAAAATTAGCTGAAAATTTTATTCAGCGGCAATCCGAGTAACGACGATGTGGACTAAACGCATGCTTGATTACGGCCGAACCTGAAGAATCGCTGAGCGATCGGGGCGCAAGAAATGGTCCTCTCTATGGACGGCGTGCGCTTACAATGAATAGAACAGAATGTTCAGGTAATGAACGGAAATTTAAGTGCGTTGGCGGATTATAGCAGAAATAAATTAAAAGTCACCTGTTTTAATCAACTTTATTCATATTTCTTAAATTAATTTAATTTACTCTTCATTTAAAACATAAAACCCTCTGATTAAAGAGGGTTTTATTTATAATAAACTAAATTATTTTGCAGCTTTATCCCAAGCTGGAACAACAGTTTGCATTAAAGGTTTTAACATTTTAAGCGAACATGCAAGTACTTGACCATTTTCAAATGAGTTATTACCGCCACGCGCGTCAACAACTACACCGCCCGCTTCTTTAAGAATAAGCTCACCAGCAGCAATATCCCATGGCTTTAAACCAAGCTCAAAGAAACCATCAAAACGACCAGCAGCTACATATGCTAAATCTAGAGCAGCTGAACCGCCACGACGGATTTGCGCACCAGCTTCAGTAACCGCTAATAAAGATGCGAAATGCTGCTCTGCATAAGATACGATTTCGCCAGCACGTTTAGCACGGTAAGGATGACCTACTGCTAAGAATGTATTTTCTAAAGTATCTTTTACATTGGCACGAATACGGCGTTGATTCATGACTGCACCGCGACCACGGCTAGCAGAGAATAACTCATCACGTACTGGATCGTAGATTACGCCGTGTTGAGTAACACCTTTATGCTGGACTGCAATTGAAATACAGAAATGAGGGAAACCATTAATAAAGTTTTGTGTGCCATCAAGCGGGTCAATTACCCAGCACCACTCTGCATCATGGCCTTTGCCTTCTTGCAAACCAAACTCTTCACCTAAGAAGCTATGATTCTTATAACTTTTACGTAACGTATCAATCGCTAACTGTTCTAAATAACGATCTAGGCGTGTTACCGGGCCATCAATGCCTTTCTCTTCAACTTGTAAATCGAGTTTATGACGATTTTGATGCGCTTTTAAAAGCTCTTGACCAACTGTTTGAGCCGCACGCGCAGCCATAACCACCATAGGTTCCATTGAACACCCACTAGACAAATTTGAAAAGATTTTGACAAAGAATATGCATAAAAGCGCAGATATTTTAGCAAATATATGCGCTTTTAGGGGGAAAATATTTCAAAAATTTTATTGAGGGTTAAACCACCTGATTTAGCTTAAGCCAAACTTTCTCAATTGAGCTCAAAATACCTTTAGCATCCAACCCACAATCTTGTAGCATTTGCCCGTGTGAAGCCTGTTGTAAGAACAAATCTGGCAAGCCTAAATTAATGATAGGTTTAACAATTTGTTCTTGTGCCATGAACTCATTGACAGCGCTACCCGCGCCACCCATAACAGCATGCTCTTCAACAGTGACAAATAAATGAGTGTGTTCAGCTAAATCACGAATCATTTTTTCATCAAGTGGTTTCACAAAACGCATATTTACAACACGCACACCTACATCATGTTTTTGTGCAAATTGTTCGGCAGCTTCTATGGCAACCATAACACGACTACCAAATGCCAAAATTGTAATCTGCTCATCACAAGCAGATTTAATTTCAGCAACGATTTCAGCTTTACCTAATTCAATAGCGGTCAACTCTTGCTGAATTTCAACACCTACACCTGCACCACGTGGGTAACGCACCGCAGCTGGTCCATTATAGGCATAGGCTGTATGAAGCATCTGACGGCATTCGTTTTCATCTTTTGGTGCCATGATGACCAAGTTTGGAACTGTACGCATGTATGCATAATCATATGCACCTGCGTGAGTTGGACCATCTTCACCAACCAAACCGGCACGGTCAATACCGAAAGTTACGTCAAGATTTTGTAATGCAACATCATGAATAAGCTGATCGTAGCCGCGCTGCAAAAACGTAGAATAGATTGCAACAACAGGTTTTAAGCCTTCACAAGCCATTCCAGCTGCAAGTGTTACCGCATGCTGTTCAGCAATTGCAACATCAAAAAATCTCTGCGGAAATTCTTTAGCAAATTGAACCATGCCTGAACCTTCACACATCGCAGGTGTAATCGCGAGTAAACGCTCATCTTGTGCAGCCTCATCGCATAACCACTGACCAAATACATCAGAATATTTAGGTGGTGTTTTACCTGCTGAAGTTGCATTAATTTTGCTAATGGCATGGTAGGTAATCGGATCCGCTTCTGCGGGAGTAAAACCTTTACCTTTTTTAGTATAGACGTGTACTAAACGTGGACCTTTACGCTTCTTCAGAGCATTAAATACTTGGGCCAGTTGATTTACGTCATGGCCATCAAATGGACCAAAGTAATCAAAACCAATTGCTTTAAATAAATTATCGGCCGCATCTGTTGCTGATTGATGCAAACGAGAGTTATAAGTCCATTTTGGATGTGGCTGTATATACGCTTCACCATCTTCATTAACGTTAACTAAATGGCCTTTTTCCCAAATTGCAGCCAAATGTTTAGCAAAACCACCTGTACTACAAGAAATTGACATGTCATTGTCATTGAGCACAACAATTAAATCGGCATTATGTGCAACAGCATCGTTCATGGCTTCAAATGCCATACCCGCTGTCATTGCACCATCACCTACAATACAAACCACTTCACATGGATCGTTTTGATAACGACGTGCTAACGACATTCCTAAACCAGCTGAAATTGCTGTTGATGAATGCCCTACACCGAATGTATCAAAAACTGATTCTTCTCTAGCTGGAAATGCTGCTAAACCATTTTTAGAACGAATCGTCGTCATTTGTTCACGACGACCTGTCAGGACTTTGTGCGGATAGGCCTGATGTCCTACATCCCAAACTAATCGGTCATTTGGTGTATTAAAGCAATAATGCAGCGCAACCGTCAGCTCAACCACGCCGAGATTAGCACCGAAATGGCCACCACTCTGGCCTGCTGCATATAAAATATATTGACGCAACTCATCAGCCACTTGAACCAATTGGCTATGCTCGAGCTGACGTAATTGTTGAGGATGATCAATTGCATCTAACAATGGCGTAACAGGGCGTTGAGTTGGAATTTCGGTATACAACATATGTGGCAAAGCCTTTATAAGCCTGGCAAATCCTAAGCTGGGTCAAAATGGGTCGATCATACAATCGAATGAAGTCACCTTCAATCAGCCACATTTGCGAACGAGGTCATGCAAAGCAGTCTCTCATACATCATGGGTATGGTTGGCAGATTATCCTGAATAATCTGACTATTTATCAACTATTATCGTCATCTTTATACAAAAAAGAAAACCTTAGTGTGCAAAATGATTATGACAATTCGACCAATCTCCCAGCATTACGCTATACTTTAAACCGTTTTCGGTTAAAAGATGAGTTAATCTGTGCCTATAGAGTTCATTGCAACATCAAAACTCCCGACCGCTTTTGGTGAATTCAATATTTCTGTGTTTCAAGATCCAGTATCAGGTGAAGAACATGTGGCACTTTCTAAAGGGTTAGAAAATCCACCTACAGGCCCTGTTTTGGTTCGTGTACATTCAGAATGTTTAACAGGTGATGCTTTTGCATCATTAAAATGCGACTGTGGTCCTCAATTGCAGGCAACTCAAAAGCTCATCAACGAGGCAGGTCAAGGCGTTATTTTATATTTACGTCAAGAAGGCCGTGGCATTGGACTGACTAATAAAATTCGCGCCTATGCTTTACAAGATCAGGGTCATGACACCGTAGATGCAAATTTACTTTTAAATTTACCTGCCGATGCACGTCGTTATGACATGTGTAGCATTATGCTAGATCACTTAGCAGTGAAAGAAGTAAAATTAATTACCAACAATCCTTTGAAAATTCAGGCACTCAAAGATCAAGGAATTAATGTGGTTGACCGCGTTCCATTAACGGTTGGACGCAACCCTTTTAATGAACAATATTTAAAAACCAAACGTGAACGTATGGATCATCTTTATCAAAAAGATGATTTTTAAGCCCAAATTATAAATTTAAAAATAATTGGAAGGGATTTTTAAGACATTTCTTAAAAATCCCTTACTTTTTTTATGGTTTTATGCTTTGATGTATCTATCTCCTATCTCAATCATCTTTGAGGGTCACTATGCAACATCCGACTTCAACAGATATTCAACGTGTCCGCGAATTTCTCCTCGATTTACAAGCCCGTATATGTGCTGGTTTAGAACAACAAGAAAAAGCTGGCGGCGGTACGGTTGAATTTATTATTGATGATTGGGAACGTCCTGAAGGTGGTGGTGGTCGTTCGCGAGTTTTGCAAAATGGTACAGTGATTGAAAAAGGTGGTGTGATGTTTTCTCACATCAACATTAGTAAACTCCCCGCTTCTGCTACAGAAAGACACCCTCAAATTGCTGGTGCTAAAGCGCAGGCACTTGGTGTGTCATTAGTGATTCACCCTAAAAACCCCAATATTCCAACTTCTCATGCCAATGTACGTTTATTCGTTGCAGAGCCTGAAGGACAAGATCCAATTTGGTGGTTTGGTGGTGGTTTTGACTTAACACCGTTCTATCCAGATGAACAAGATGTTATCGATTGGCATCAAGCCGCTTACGACCTGTGTCAGCCTTTTGGTGACAGTGTCTATGCTGAACATAAAAAATGGTGTGATGATTATTTCTATTTAAAACATCGCGATGAACAACGAGGAGTTGGTGGTTTATTTTTTGATGATCTCAATGGCTGGGATTTCGAAACTTGCTTTAAATATATTCAAGCTGTAGGTAATGGCTATTTAAATGCCATTCTGCCAATTTTTGAAAAACATCGTGAACAGCCTTATACCGAAGCTCAACGAGAGTTCCAACTTTACCGTCGCGGTAGATATGTCGAATACAACTTAGTGTACGACCGCGGAACATTGTTTGGCTTACAAACAGGTGGACGGATCGAATCTATTTTAGTCAGCCTCCCTAACCTTGCAGGTTGGTCGTATCGTCCAGAATGGGATGAAGATTCGGCAGAGAAACGTTTAACCGACTATTACCTAAAACCACGTGACTGGTTAAATCTAAAAGAAAAAGTCGCTTAATTTTTTGCTTTTTGGAGATTCTTTGGCTTCCACCCTAAAGAATCTCCTTTTTTATTTTCACTTTTCTGAACCTCATTCAAATATTTTTTCTTATTCCAATTTGGCTTATAGTGAGGCCTGCTGAATATTCAGCACACGTTTTTAACTGCTTCATGCCATTTTAAAATTTTGGATATAAGAATGACCAAACAGTTTGCAGTAATTGGCAACCCAATCGAACAATCACGCTCTCCTGAATTGCATCATGCTTTCGCTCAAAAAACAGGTGTTGATCTCGACTATCAAAAACGTCTTGCCCCTCTTGATGGTTTTGAGCCGAGTATGCGTAGTTTCTTTGCAAATGGCGGAAGTGGCATGAACGTTACTGTGCCGTTTAAAGAACAGGCTTTCGCTTTGTGCGATGTGCTAACCGAGCGTGCTCAGATTGCAAAAGCAGTTAATACGTTATGGATGGAAAATGGGAAATTGCACGGCGATAATACTGATGGCCAAGGCTTGGTTGCCGCGATTCAAGCTTTAGACTGGAACCTGGAAAATACGACTATTTTAATTTTAGGAGCTGGGGGTGCAACTCGTGGTGTTATTTATCCACTAGTACAAGCTGGCGCAAAAAAGATTGTGATTGCAAACCGTACTTTAGCTCGTGCAGAGCAACTTGTAGATGACCTAAAAGTAGCCGTCCCGCAAGCTCAATTACAAGCAATTTCTCTAAATGAGCTAGAAGGGAAGTTTGATATTGTAATTAATGCGACTTCTGCAAGCCTCTCGGGTGATGCATTACAACTCCCAGAAACTTTAGAGTTTAAATATGCCTATGAAATGGCATATGGGAAACCATCTAGCTTCCTTGATCAAGCTAAACAACGCAATGTGCCCTATTCTGAAGGTTTTGGGATGTTAGTCGGTCAGGCTATTGAATCCTTTTCTATCTGGAATGGCGTAAGACCTGAATTAAAAGATTTTCTATAAATATAAAAAAAGAACCTACATCATGTAGGTTCTCTTTTACTTCATTTATTATTTTTTGGTCGTAACCATTTGCTGATAAACATCTCGGAAAATCTCATAATCAATAAATTCATTATGTTCAGGTTTTAAATTCTGAATTGTTTTTTCCTTAAGTTGCTGTTTACGTGCAGCAACATACACCTTCCCTAAAATATCAGCCGTTTGTGATAACAATGGTTTCTCTTCAGCAGAAGCACCATTTTGTTGTTCAAATTCTAATTGATATTGTTTTGAGAAAAGCTGCTCAGGCTGCTTATATTGTTTCTGTAATTTTTGCCATGCTTCACGCCCCGCCTTACCTTGTATTGTTGTAGTCACAATATGGTCTACAGCACGGCCTAAATCATTATCAAACTGATCTTCTTGTTCAAGATGATGCTTTTTCTGCAATGCCTCGATACGCTCTAAAGCCTTACCTTGAGGATTATAGGTTTCTTCTTCAGAGAACCAATAAGCATAAACTTCGGCAATTTCTTGCAACTGTTGAACTGAATAATAATTAATATATGACGGTTTTTCGGCAGTCAATTTTGCAATAAACACAGCCTTATACGTTTTGTCATAGGCACGTGTTGCATCATAAGTTTGGTTAGCCAACAGCGCCAGATTCGAATCTAAATCTTGTACATCGCTATGTGAGCCAACTGGATGTTCAGAAACATCACTCTGCCCAAGTTTTTCACTAAAACCTTTTACGAAGTTTTCAAACAAAGAACCTTTGCTTGCCTCTGCAACTGATTTAGCTTGTTTAAGTTGCTGCTGATTAATTGAGGTTGCTTTACCATAATTTAGAATTTGCATGTCTGCTTTAATATTGAAGCGATGGTTAAATTCAGCAGGTGTATATGCAATATCATAATCTACGTTGACTGCACGGCCTTTTTCATCGAGACCAACATCAATCGTAATTGGATTTCTTTGTTTTGGTAAAGCTTGTTCGATCTCTGCTTTGTACTTTAACCATAAAGCTTTGAATGCTTCATCATTCACAAACTGGTTCTGATCATAAGCGGCAAAAGTTTGTTTTAAAGCAGCTTGACGAGACTTGATCTGAGTTTTTTGGGTACTCTCTACGCTTTGATCAAGAACATCAACACCATATATTTGACAGTAATTAATATCCCCTAAAACTACTGGTTTTTTAAGGGTCTGTAATTCAACACATTGTTCTTCTGTAAGGGTTGGGCCGTCTTCATCTTGGGTAGTTTGTTCTGCATCCGCTACCGCAACATCAGCAGCATCCTCATCATGGCCTGAAGCAGAAGCTTCCTCTGCTGCTGCCGCGGCATCTTGAGCTGCACTTGATTGTTCTTCATCGCCTTCCTCAGAAGCCAATGTACCGCCAAAATGAGCGTTAATGAGTGAGTAAAGTTGTTGGCTGACTGCTGCTGCATCTTCAGAAGAAACCTTCTGCCCTTCGGCACCACCCGACTTTTTCTTAGCTTCAGAAGCTGCGAGTTCAGTTGCTATAGATTCAGCAATCTTTTGATCATCAAATCCTAAAACACTTTTTTGCAGGTATTTTTCATTGACTTGACCATATAGATCGACTTGCAGCAGCAACTCTTCAACCGTATCTTTTAAACGAATTTTTTCTACAATTCCCGCTTTGCGGTCAGCGTCTGTAATTGGTAAACGTTGTAAATTTTGCGGATCAGCCAAACGATAAGACACGGCGCCAGAAGCCTTCGCATATTCAACGAACTTCTTCATATCGACGTTCGTAAACAGATCCTTATATTTCGAAAAATCGACATAGGCTAAGTTGTTTTGATTATCTTTATTAACTAAATAAGGCATTAATCCGAAATAATTAACGTAAAACTTATAATCCTTTAGATCAAGCACCATTGGCAATTTTGCCTGCACGAGCAAAGTCGGTTTTTCATATCTTGCAGTGAGGTTGAAAGACCCCATTTTTTGATGATAATGAACTGAACCATCGTAACTAAATTGGAGATCATTTAATAAATTGATTAATACGGCATTTACTTTTTCTGAACGTGATTCGCCAGATACACCTGAAACAGATTGCTCATTTGCAATTGCAGCATAAAGCGCCTGCTTCTGTTTTTTATTCAAATTAATTTTTTGTTCACGTAAATATTGATCTACTTTTTTTTGCACTTCAGCATCAAGTTGAGCACTTTTCTCTACAGTGCTTATTTTGTTGGGCTGATTTGAATCAACATTAACTTTAAAATGCCCGCGGTAGTCATAGCTTGGGTATTCATACATTGCATTCATACCCTGAATGACTTTTTGATCTAAATGAGCAGATGCCACTGATGGACGTAGGCTATGCTGCGCACATGCGGTCAAACCCAAACTGAATAAACATAAACTGAGATATTTTAAATGCATAACCTTTTTTAAAACCTTATCGCTTTATCTTTTTAGCAAAACTTGCTAAAAATAAAAAAATAGTTGTTTTTTCACATAAAAGTATAAGTCCTGAATGTAGCAGAAAATGTATTTTCAGGTGTATTTATTTTCGACAAAATTCGCTTTTCTGACATTTCTTTCGGATGTGATTATCATTGTATTTTTATCATGCGAGTGAATAATCAAATCATCGATTCAGATAATCCCACAATGATTCAAAATTAGGATTAAAGCCATGCCAGCATATAAAGCCCCGCTACACGATATTCGCTTCTTAATGAATGAAGTATTAGATTACCCTGCTCACTACAAAACTTTATCAAATGGTGAAAATGCAGATCCAGATACCGTTGATATGATTCTTGAAGGTGCGGCAGATTATTGTGAAAACGTATTATCGCCACTTAACCAGTCTGGCGATGAAGAAGGTTGCCATTTTGACAACGGCGAAGTAACTACACCTAAAGGCTTTAAAGAAGCTTATGACCAGTTCGTTATGGGTGGTTGGCAAGGTCTTTCTTATCCAGAAGAATTTGGTGGTCAAGGCCTACCAATGTCTTTAAACCTCATCAAATCAGAAATGATGGGTACTGCAAACTGGTCATTTACCATGTACCCTGGCTTAAGTTCGGGTTGTATGAACACCATTTTGCAATTCGGTACCGATGAGCAAAAACAAACGTATATGCCTAAACTTGTTGAAGGAACTTGGAGCGGCACAATGTGCTTAACCGAACCTCAATGTGGTACCGACTTAGGGCAAGTTAAAACTAAAGCTGAACCTCAAGCAGATGGCACTTATAAAATCTCTGGTACAAAAATCTTCATTTCTGCCGGTGAACATGATTTAACTGAAAATATTATTCACATCGTACTTGCACGTCTTCCAGATGCGCCTGCTGGTACTCGTGGTATTTCATTATTTATCGTACCTAAATTTATCCCAACTGCTGATAGTGGCATCGGTGAACGTAATGCAGTGACCTGTGGTTCAATCGAACACAAAATGGGGATCCGTGCTTCTGCAACCGCTGTACTAAACTTTGATAACGCCACTGGTTATTTAATCGGTGAAGTCAACAAAGGTTTACATGCAATGTTTACCTTCATGAATACAGCACGTATTGGTACTGCTGTTCAAGGTATTGCGCACGCTGAGTTATCGTTCCAAGGTGCATTACCTTATGCGAAAGATCGTATGTCTATGCGTGCACTTTCTGGTAAAAAAGAACCTGAAAGAGTTGCAGATGCCATCATTCATCATGCTGACGTACGTCGCCTGTTGTTGACTCAAAAAGCAATTGCTGAAGGTGGTCGTTCAATGATCTATCATGCTGCAAAACTTGCAGACAAAATGACAGATGCATTAACACGTGGCGACCAAGCTGCTTACGAAGACTACGATGATAAACTTGGTTTCTACACACCAATTTTGAAAGGTTTCTTGACTGAACTTGGTTTAGAAGCTGCAAACAACGGTATGCAAGTTTACGGCGGTCATGGCTACATCAAAGAATGGGGCATGGAACAAATCGCTCGTGATGCTCGTATCTCAACGCTATACGAAGGTACAACAGGCATTCAAGCACTTGATTTGATTGGTCGTAAAGTATTGCTTAGCTCAAAAGGTAAAGTGGTTCGTGACTACACTGCTGAAATCTTAAAATTCTGTGCTGCACACGCACGTAATAAATACTTACGTCGTTTTGCTTGGGATTTAACTAAGCTTTGTGCTCAATGGAACACTTTAACAGTTCGTATCATGCTTGCTGCACGTAAAGACCGTGACATCGTATCTTCTGCTTCTGTAGATTTCTTGATGTTCTCAGGTTACGTGATGATGGCTTATTTCTGGGCGCAACAAGCAGTCATTGCTTCTGAAAAACTAGAAGCAGGTGATGGTGCAGAAACACCTGAATTCTATAAAGCAAAAATCAAAGTTGCAGACTTCTACTTTGACCGTATGTTACCTCGTACTCAAGGTCATGCAGAATCAATGGTGACAACCTCTCGCACATTAACATCATTACCAGTTGAACACTTTAGCTTCGACTACTAATGATTTTTAAATCGTGAAATGAAAAGAGCGCAATTCATATTGCGCTCTTTTTTATTCAAGTAAAAATTTAATATTTATTCTTTAGTCAGGACATAAGCTTGCTTCGGAACAAAATAGTTTTGTTCCAAAAACTCACGGTTTTTACCGTAGTCGCTATAAAACAGTTTTTCTAGATTCACGATCAATCTTTTGTTTGAATCAACATTAAAATAAAAATTAACATTAGATAAAGGACAGTGAATGGTTAACTCATGCTCTCTTTCATGTACTTTCCAATTTAAATCAGGACACAACTGATTTATAGCAGTACTTTTGGCTCCATCCTTACTTCCCACTCGGCCAAAATGAATAACATTCCAATAAGCTGATCCATTGGGTAATAAATTTAAAATGTACTCTGCCTCTCCAGACTCACAATCGGCAAACGCATCCTCACATGAAATTCGGGTGTGATATCGCCCTACATATTGCAATGAAATTGCGCTTAATTTTTTGGTTTGATCTAAATTTTCTTCAGGTAAAAAAGTACGACCTGCCACATAATCTAATGTTTTTGTAGATGTACTATTTTTTATTAAATTTTCTTCATCGGTAGAATTAGAACTTGCACTAGAGTGATCTTTGGAGTTGGTATGGTTTATGTCGCAAGCACTAAGTGTCAGGCACATCATAGTCCCTACAACCAAATGCTTAACTAAAAACCTAGACCGCTTCAAAGACATATACATTATTCACAGATAACAGCAACAACCATGTTTATATTCATTTCAGGCACGAGCCCATTGCTGCCATAAACCCTTAAGCCCTGAAAAGGTGCATTTTAGTTGATGTTAGTTTCCTTCATTCCAATCCTTTACATATTTTAACCATTTTACTTTTTAGAAGACTTTAAACCCGTTATTTCGTCTCCATATTTTTATTAAGCAAGAGAATAAACAACTCCTTGCAACTTTTTATTTTTAAGGAGAATTAGATGGCCAGTTCTGGTTTATATCGCTCGAACCGACATAGCATGATCGCCGGTGTAATGGGTGGTATTGCTGAACGTTTTGGTTGGAACGTAACTTTACTACGCATTATTTTTGTTGTGATTTCAATTATGAGTGCGGCCTTTCCCGGAATCTTAGTTTATCTGGTTTTGTGGTTAGTCATTCCGAAAAAACAGCCAGAACATATTGAAGGCTATCGACAATCCGTCCGAACTGTACATGAAGAACAAACACGTTAATTAATTTTGGTCGCTACGGTTGCATCCCCTAATCAACCGTAGCTTTTTTTTGCTCTGTTTTTTTAGATTATATTTTACGGTTTAACTGTTGTTGTAAAGCAGCAATCATATCTGCGCGGCTGATCATTCCGATTAACTTCCGTTCTTCGACCACCGGAATATAATTAAAAGATTTTTCGACAAAATAAGGTACAAGATCTTGAATAGGCTGTGTTGGCAATACTGTCACCACTCTATGACTCATAATCTGTTTCACATAATGCTGCCAAGAGTTTCTTGGGTCCGCTGCACCTTTAAACCATTCCACAACTTCATATAAAGCTAAAGTTCCTACTAGATGATTGTCAGCATTTACCACCGGTAAGCTCATGAGATTAATATGCTTGAACTTATCCAGTGCCTGATGAATATCATCATCTTCATGCAGCTTAATCACATCACGGCTCATAATATCCTGACAGGTATATTGATTGACTATGCGTTCGTTGGCATGTTCTTGTGCATCTAAAATAATTTTTTCTAAATCGTACTGGCTAATATCTAGCAATTCAGTGTGGTGCTCTAAAGCGTATTCAATATCTTTCGGTTGAATCGATACTTTTTGAGTCGGTGTTGGATCTTTACTACGCTCATTGAGACGTGCGGTAACTGGATAATGTCTTCCAATTAATCTATTAAAAAAGACGGCAAAACCGAGTAAAAGTAACGAGTTGAGCAGAACCGGATAAAAAATAAAATAAAAGCCTAATTTATGAATTGCAGCACCACCTAACACAGCCGTAATCGCGACTGCACCACTTGGTGGATGCAAAGAGTCAGTGGTCATCATTAAGAATATGGCAAAGCCTACTGCGACACTAAAAGCAGTGGTTAAATCAGGAATCCACTGTGCACAGGCAACTCCAATAATTCCGGCTAGCGTATTACCAACAATCACATTCCATGGTTGAGCCAATGGACTGGTTGGCACAGCAAATAAGAGAACAGATGAAGCTCCCATGGGTGCAATGTACCAGGCATTAATTCCACCTAAAACATACCAGCTAATTAAGGAAGAAATTGCTAAACCACACAGTGCTCCAACACCACAAAGCAACCGTTCTTTTAAAGGCAAAACCTTAAAATTTGGTTTTAAAATCTGTAACCATTCTCGCTGTATAACACTCACAGTACACCTTTGGGGATATGCCGTTATTTATAACGGGCAAAAGTATACGCTCAAAGCCACATAAAGTGCATTTAAATTATATCTTTCAAAGATAAGAAACTCTGTTGAACCATCTTTTGTTATTTTAAAACTTTAATATTCAATTAATTTTTCATTTAAGTAGCGCCAATAACGTTTCGGCAAATATTGCACATGAAGTTTTATATTCTGACGTTCCGTAATGTTCACGCTCTTAAAATAATCTTTCCAAAGCTGGTCATATAAGACTTCTTGCTCATCAAGCTCAAGCTGAAAGCTTTGGCTCATTCCATTTTTTAAATTACGATCAACATCCGAGGCTTCTAATGAAACTTCATGTATTTCACGTAAATCATAATAAAGTCCAAACTTACGTTTCTCATCATAAATGAGCCAATGCTGGTCCTGATAACGCCGTTTAAAATGCGGCTGAATGAGCGGTAAAACATTAAAATCGGGACGTACCAAACTTAAAAAAAGCTCCTCTTTGGTTTTCTTAAAACGGATAAAAGCTTCCATTCGATGCTTCTCTCGCCCCACCTTTTTCGTCCACTGCGAAATTGCTAAAACACTTGGGTGCGAATAATCTTTTTCTATGGAAACATGGCTAGTAAACACATAAATACAGTAATTCAATAAATGCTGATAGGCATCTAAAGACTCAGATAAATAAGCAAAATAAAATTGTCTTAAAGAAGACGAAGAAAGCTTTTTTTGCAGCGCGGACCACACACGTTCGGCATGTTGCTCATTATTTGAAACCTCAATTTTATCGGCAAATAACCCATGTTGAGCCACATCATTTAAACAGAGTCTGACCTGTAATTCTTTAAATTGAAATGCGCGAAACACACAACTGAGCAGTCCAATCATTGAACCATCAAAATAGTAAGCCACTTCATCATTAAACATAACTAAAACCCAAGGCTTAATTGGGGCGAAAGCTGCTGCACATATTTCGATGAACCCTGCGTTAAAATCTGCTGTCGGATAAAGCTTGAAGATAATTCTTTTTGGAATTTTGGACTGTCTTCACAGTGGATAAAGAATTTTGCTCGCTGGTAGGCAACACCTAACTTTTTAAGTAAATCGATGTGGATTTTGCCAAAGCGGCGAGCCTGCACAATTTTCTTCGCAGATTTCACCCCAATGCCCGGTACACGCAAAATCATTTGATAATCTGCACGGTTTAGATCTACTGGAAACTGCTCAGGATGCCTTAAAGCCCAACTTAATTTTGGGTCTACATCAAGATCCAAATTTGGGTGTTTTTCATTGACGATTTCATTGACCTGAAAACCATAAAAACGCATCAGCCAATCGCTTTGATAGAGGCGGTTTTCCCGCAGTAATGGCGGTGCAGAACCCACTGCTGGCAAGTAATTATTTTCAGTATTAATTGGGATATAGCCCGAAAAATAGACGCGTTTGAGTTTAAATTCTTTATAGTGCTTGTCTGCCATAAACAAGACATCTTGGTCTGACTCTTGATGAGCGCCCACTACCATTTGGGTGGTCTGCCCTGCTGGTACATATTTCGGCACATGCTTAATGATTTGTCGCTCATCTTTAAGCTGAATCAGCCTGTCACGGACTAAACCTAAATCTTTTTGCACTACCTGATGTGATTTTTCTGGTGCAAAAGTTTTTAGGCCAACCTCGGTCGGCATCTCTAAATTAATACTCATACGGTCAGCATATAAACCTGCTTCATGAATCAGTTCAGGCGATGCTCCCGGAATAGTTTTTAGATGAATATAGCCATTAAAATTTTCTTCAAGGCGCAACTTCTTCACAACTTGAAGCATACGCTCCATCGTATGGTCGGCTGATTTAAAAATGCCCGAGCTTAAAAATAAGCCTTCGATATAATTACGGCGGTAAAAATTAATGGTTAAGTCTACAACCTCTTGCACGGTAAAAGCTGCACGCTGGACATCATTAGAACGGCGTGAAACGCAATAGGCGCAATCAAAAATACATACATTACTAAATAGAATTTTTAAGAGAGATACACAGCGGCCATCTTCAGTATAGCTATGGCAAATTCCTGAATGACTAGCATCACCTAGACCTTTATCTTTGTTTTTACGGTCACTGCCACTTGATGAACAAGACACATCATATTTAGCAGCATCGGCAAGAATCTGTAGTTTTTCTCGAATGCGATCAGACATATCAAACGACTCATTTATGGCATCGTTTAAAAAATATCATTTTGCATTCTTAAATTTAATCCAGTGAAGCACGCTAAGCGTCATGAGGTGACGTTTAAAATAATCCGTCTAATTAACGTATTCTTCAAGTTGCTTTACACGCGCTGCATACTCTTGCATTGGGCAATACGAATACATCGGTGAGCCAATATATGAACCGGCATTACTACATTCCTGATCTACATAAGCTTTCCAAAGTCGCTGAGATTTTAAAATATCTTGATAACGTTCTGGCTGTTTATATTCTTCGCTTTGTGTACGAATTTGATCAATGAGAGCCACAATTTTTTCTTCATAAGTCTTTTTAGCTTGTTCAGAACAACTATGCACAACCATGTTGTTAATACTTTCAAGCTGCATTTCTTTAATGGTCTGATCTACACATTGATTATATTCATCTTGCTGATCAGCATCGGTCTGTGCATAAAGCCATGTACTACAAAAAAGGCTGGATAAAACAATGAGTTTGCAGCAAAATTTCAGCATAATTAATTCTCGATTCTATAATTTTTAATATGTCTCAATATAACAAAAATTCTGTAACGGTTGCCTATCGCTATTTAGACATAATAAAGGGGCTATTGTTCGCACCCATACCAGTACTCATTATTTTAATTTCAACAAATCCTATGCTTTATTTTTTAATCATTATATATCTGTTCTTTTTACCATTCTTTATTGCAATATCCTTACTACTAAATAGATTTAAGCTATTAAATTTTCTAACAATACTATTAACGACATTTGGGGTACTCATTTTCTTTAAAGAGCTGATTTATATACCTTTAGAATCCTTCTTTTCTGAGTTAGTTTTTAGTTGGGTTGGGGCTTCTACCTTAATTACAGCTTTTAATTTTTGGGCATTATTGACTTGGTATAACTACAAAGATAATAAGGCCAAAGAGCAGAATATAAACATTGAATGAACGCTCTACTCTTTGAATATAAAATCCTTATAAGTTGAATTTCCCTCAGTAATAGGAAACAATCCATTTCTACTATTTATGAAATAACCCCAATCATTCTGCACAGTTACAGTTTAAAGGTTTACTTATTTTTTACAGGTGTTCGGATAGGTTTCATCAACTTTAAGATCAATATTATAAACAGGTTGTATTGGTATCTCCTCGGTACGGTAAGAGCACATATCGCGCCATTTCATTGCTTCCTCTTTATCCTTAGGTAGACCATTTAACCCAGAATAATAATTTTGAAACATATTTTCTTGACCATTCGCATAACCAAGATTGGCGGCTTTAATATACCAATCTGTTGAAACTTTACCATTTTCTGTTACGCCTAAACCCTGTTGATAAAGAACCCCTATATTATTCATTCCTGCTGGATTACCCTGCTCAGCAGCTTTTGTATACCAATACATTGCTTTTTTATAATCTGTATCTACACCATAACCTAGATGATAAAACGTACCTACCCTGAACTGAGCATCTGCATTGCCTGCTTGCGCTGCCTCTTCAGATAGTTTGAACATCTTAGGTACAAAAGTACTTAAGTCTTCTTTCCGATAATAAAGCGTAGTCAAATTCAATTTAGCTAAAGCACTCCCTTGTTCAGCCGCTTGTTGAAAGAGCTTTTCAATTTCTAAGGCTTTTTTTGCTTCAGTGGCCTCATCACCCTCTTTACTTCGAATCCAATCATTTCTATTTTTATAATATAATAATGCAGCATAATTATTCAGCTCATCCGCATTTAACTTATTGAAATTTTGATTATATTTAGCGGAATAATAAATCCAATTATTCTTTAAAGAGTAAAAACCAACAAAGCCTAAAAATAATATAAAAGCTCCAAAATAATATTTTTTCAAATTCATTCTAAAACAATCTAATTTAAATTATGAAAAATCATCCTATCAAAAGATGTATTAAATACAAAAGATAATAATCTTGTTTTAATGGTTCATGGACATTATCAGTAGATCATTTTAGAATTAAAAAAACATAACTCACTATGATTAAGATGAATCCTACAACGCTAAATATCGAATACCAACCTAAAATTGCTCTTATTATTACCCCTCTTATCCCGATCAGCCTCTTAATTTTATTGTCCGTACTTACTGGCAAGTTTGCACTTGATCTCCTCTATATTATTGGAATCTTTGTTGGTACTTATTATATTATCTTATTCCCATTACTACTTAAGATATGCCAAGTACTCATTACTAAAAACCGCTTTATCTTTCCATTAATGTGGTTAGGCGCACATGTATCATTTAGCTTGATTTATTTCTTCTTAGCTATCTATGAAAATATTTCTCATAATTTACCAATATTTGATTATGTATTCCCAACTGTTGGACGTACTTTGATCTCAACCTCTACATTCACTGTAAGTTTTATTCTTAGCCTCATTTTCTGGTTTTTTGCATCATTTCAACCTCGATTAAAAGCAAAACATGCAGGAAAATCCCAGCTAAATGACAGCCAATAATTTTTTATAGGTATAGAAACTAGTCTTTGCCACTCCCCCACAAAATCCTTATACTTAGGGGCAATTTTTCTCATAAATTCGTGGATGCTACATGAGTCGCGCCATCTCGCACATTGATACATTTCAGGGCTTAATTCTTGCCCTACAAAACTATTGGGCCGAACAAGGCTGCGTCGTACTACAACCGTACGACATGGAAATGGGCGCTGGAACATTCCACACCGCAACATTCTTACGTGCTTTAGGGCCTGAAACTTGGAATGCTGCATACGTTCAACCTTCACGTCGTCCAAAAGATGGTCGCTATGGTGAAAACCCGAACCGTTTGCAACACTACTACCAGTTCCAAGTAGTACTTAAGCCAAATCCAGACAACATCCAACAGCTCTATCTTGATTCTTTAAAAGCAATCGGGATTGATACGCTTACTCATGATATTCGCTTTGTAGAAGACAACTGGGAATCTCCGACGCTAGGTGCTTGGGGCTTAGGTTGGGAAGTTTGGCTTAACGGTATGGAAGTAACTCAGTTCACTTACTTCCAACAAGTCGGTGGCATTGAATGTTACCCAGTAACAGGTGAAATCACTTACGGTTTAGAACGTCTTGCAATGTACCTTCAAGGTGTTGACTCGGTTTATGACCTTGTTTGGACCAAAGGCCAATTCGGTACTGTGACTTACGGCGACGTATTCCATCAAAATGAAGTTGAGCAATCAACTTATAACTTTGAATACGCTCCAGTTGAGAAACTATTTGAACTGTTTGATTTTTACGAATCAGAAGCAAACCGTTTAATTGAAGCAAAACTTTCTCTTCCTGCTTATGAGCAAGTTGTTAAAGCATCTCATACCTTTAACTTGCTTGATGCACGTGGCGCAATTTCTGTAACTGAGCGTCAACGTTACATTTTACGTGTACGTACTTTGGCGCGTGCTATTGCACAAAGTTATGTACAAGCACGTGCAGAGCTTGGCTTCCCAATGGCAGAACCCCACTTACGTGATGAAGTATTGGCACAGCTAAAAGCACAAGCTGAAAGTGAAGCAGCAAAGGCGGAGAAAAACTAATGAGCAAACATACTGTTTTATTCGAACTTGGCTGTGAAGAACTTCCACCAAAAAGCTTAAAAAACTTACGTGATGCATTACAAGCCGAAACGGTAAAAGGCTTAAAAGATGCGGGCTTAAACTTCGCATCAATTGAAGCTTATGCTGCTCCACGTCGTTTAGCGCTTAAAATTGTTGATATCGATGCTGCTCAAGCTGATACACAAAAACGTTTTGACGGCCCTGCTGTTCAAGCGGCTTACGATGCTGAAGGCAAACCAACTAAAGCACTTGAAGGCTTTATGCGTGGTCAAGGTGTTACAGTTGATCAGCTTTCTACTTTCCAAGCAGGTAAAGTTGAAAAAGTTTGCTATTTAAAAGATGTGAAAGGTCAAAGCCTTGATGCTTTACTTCCACAGATTTTACAAACTGCGCTAGATAACTTACCGATTGCTAAGCGCATGCGTTCTGCTGCAAGCCGTACCGAATTTGTACGTCCAGTGAAATGGGTTCTTTTACTTAAAGATGACCAAATTGTTGACGCAACTATTCAAGATCACAAAGCTGGCAATGTGACTTATGGTCACCGTTTCCACGCGCCTGAAGCTGTGACTTTAGCGCATGCAAATGACTATTTAGCTGCTTTAGAAAAAGCTTACGTTGTTGCAAACTTTGAAAAACGTCAAGCAACTATTCAAGAACAAGTGAAAAAGTTAGCTGATGAAGTTAACGCAACTGCTATTGTTCCAAGTGACTTACTTGATGAAGTAACAAGCCTCGTTGAATGGCCAGTTGCTCTTCGTGCAAACTTTGAAGAGCGCTTCCTTGCTGTTCCTCAAGAAGCCCTTATTACGACGATGCAAGACAACCAGAAGTATTTCTGCTTGATTAATAGCGAAGGTAAATTGCAGCCTTACTTCATTACTGTTTCAAATATTGAGTCTAAAGATCCGATTCAAATTATTGAAGGTAATGAAAAAGTTGTTCGCCCGCGTTTATCTGATGCTGAATTCTTCTTCTTACAAGATCAAAAGCAACCACTTGCATCTCGTAAAGAAAAACTAGCAAACATGGTATTCCAAGCACAACTTGGTACGCTTTGGGACAAATCAACACGTATTGCAAAACTTGCAGTTGCGTTGTCTCCGATCACTGGTGCCAACACAACCGATGCTGAAAAAGCTGCATTACTTGCTAAATGCGACTTAACTTCAGAGCTTGTTGGTGAGTTCCCAGAACTTCAAGGTATTGCGGGTACTTACTACGCTCGTATTGAAGGCGAAAACACTGAAGTTTCAGAAGCTTTAGGCGAGCAATATTTACCAAAATTTGCTGGTGATGTTTTACCAAAAACCAAAACAGGCACAACGATTGCCCTTGCTGACCGTTTAGATACCCTCGTTGGTATTTTCGGTATTGGACAAGCGCCTACAGGTTCTAAAGACCCATTTGCTCTTCGTCGTTCAGCCATTGGTATTTTACGTTTAATCATTGAAAATGAATTAGATGTAACAATTGAAGAGCTAGTAAATCTTGCACTTCAAGGTTATGGCGATATCGTTAAAGACCACGACAAGACTCGTGCTGATGCTGTTGCATTCTTGGAAGGTCGTTACCGTGCAAAGTACGAAGACCAAGGCGTTGCTGTTGACGTACTTCAAGCCGTTCAAGCACTTGCACCAAAATCTCCACTTGATTTTGACAAACGTGTAAATGCTGTAAACCACTTCCGCGCATTACCTGAAGCTGCCGCACTTGCTGCTGCAAACAAACGTGTTGCTAACATTCTTGCAAAAGAAGCTGCACCAGAAGGTTCTGTAGTTGCAGCGAACTTAGTTGAAGATGCTGAAAAAGCATTATTTGCTGAGCTTCAAGCAGTTACACCTGTGGTTGAACCATTACTCGCGGCAAAAGACTACACTGCTGCACTCTCTAAGCTTGCAGCACTTCGCGCGCCGATTGATGCATTCTTTGATGGCGTAATGGTAATGGCAGATGATGCTGACCTGAAAGCAAACCGATTACGTTTATTGGCTCAGTTGCGTAACTTGTTTACTGCTATTGCTGATGTGAGCGTGTTGCAGGGTTAATTAGCTTATGACTAAATAAAGGGATCTTCTATAGATCCCTTTATTTTTTACGTTAAACAAATGCTTTAATTTCTTCTAAACTTTTCGATGGTTCAAACCACATAAAATCATAATCAGCCACATCATGAATATAAAACGGATCATTTTTCATGATCTCTTTAGCTTCTTGAATCGAAGAGCTTAGAACTAAAATCACTCCACCCACTCTATTTTCTCGACGCCCTGATGCCAGAAACTTCTTTTGCTCATAATAATGATCTAAAAAAGCAATATGCTCTTTGAGTACAGCATCAACTTCGGCTAATGGTTTTTTATAGGTCAAAGTAACAACAATCATCTCATTCTCTTAAAGTAAGCAACATATGACGTAGAAAGGCTAAATACCGATAGCTTATTCGATCGTACGCCTATTCCCCCAATTCATCCACACCAAACTCCCCACAATAATCACTCCACCTAACAACACCATCATTGATGGTTTTTCATTTAAGAAAACAACGGCTAAACTCATGGCAACAATTGGCGAGCAATATAAAAAATTCGATGCAATCGTTAACGGCATATTTTTAAGTACATATCCCCAAAGTACATAAGCCATTGCACTTGGGAAAATACCCAACAAGATAACCGAAATATTGGCTTGCCAAGTGGCATGTAAAATTTCATTAGGTAAATTGGCACTATAAAATAGTAAAGGAATGGTTCCGAACCAGATGATGTAGCACATCATGCTCAAGGCATCATAATTTAAAGCAAATTTCTTATATAAATTAAAGTAGAGACCCCATGCAATTGCGGCTAAAACAATTAATAAACTATAAGGGCTCGGTACACCAAAACCATGATCTCCACTGACTACCAAAACGGCGCCGCAAAGACCGAGCAAGATACATAACCATTGTTTAAAACTGATTTTTTCTTTAAAAAGCAAAGCTGAAATAATAAAGGTAAATAACGGAATGGATTGACTCAAAATACTGGATGCAACCGCACTCACATATTGCTGCCCTGTATTTATAAGCAAATGATGCAGAGTTACAGAGAAAAATCCTAATACAGCAAGTGCAGGAGCCTCTTTCCACTTTAAAGGTTGAATGCCTTTTTTCATGACCAAAAGCAGTAAAAAAAACGATGCAATCAAAAAGCGAAGCAAGGCAATATGCTGCGGTGTATATGAATGCAAAGCACTATGTACGCCAATCGGTGAATAGCCCCAACAAAAGACGGTCACAGCAATACATAAATAGAGCTTAAATGCGGGAGGCTGGGTTTCGGCAGCAAGAGAAATTGCCATGTTAAATCTGCACTAATGAAATGGAACTCTTTCATCATATGCGCATGGATAGTTGAATAAAATTAACTTATATTGAGTCAAATATTCATTAAAAGTGAATGATGAAATATGGATATCACCCAGTTAAAAATGTTTCAGACGGTGGTTGAGTGCGGAACAATGGCTAAGGCATCACTGCAACTGCATTGCGTACCATCCAATATTACAACACGCATTAAACAACTTGAAGAAGAACTAGGATCACCGCTATTTTATCGTGAAGGAAAAAGTTTAAAACTCACTTCTTCTGGTGAGATTTTCCTTAATTATTGTCATAAAATTTTGGCACTGTGTGATGAAGCAAAACGAAGTATTCATCCAGATGCACCGCCCTCTGGTCCATTAAAAATTGGGGCTATTGAATCTTCTGCTACGACTCGCCTACCCAATTTACTTGCGAAATATCATCAACGTTATCCAGAAGTTTCCATTCAAATTATTACGGGTACATGGAAACAACTATTAGTTGATATTTCTCAGCATAAACTTGATGGCGCGATTGTCGCGGGTAATATTGAGTTCCCTATGCTAAATAAACTTAGTATTTATCAAGAAGAAATGGTCTTGATTGCATCTCATTCTTTGAGAGAAATCCACAACCAAGAAGACCTGATTGGTAAAGAAATTTTTATGTGGACTGAAGGCTGTCCTTACCGAGCAGCTCTTGAAGAATGGCTTAAGCTCAAAAATATTTCACTTCCAATTACTAGCATTACCAGTTACGCCACTATTATTGGTTGCGTCAGTGCAGGCTCTGGTGTGTCTTTGGTACCGAAGAGTATTTATGAACAATATAAAAATTTAACCAATATTCGAGGCTATAAATTTGAACACCTTGCTTTTATGCAGAATCAATTTTTCTGGCATAAAAATGTCAGTAACCATAAAGCTCGAGATATGTTTTTAGACTTAATTAAGTCTGAATTTTGTTTATGAGCCATTGGGGTAATTACTTTATTGCGATCAAGTGATGATTTATCGTAATCAAATCGTATGGGTTTTATCTCATTGCAGTACAAGCTTTATTTTTAACAGTAAGATCACCACTTCATCTTTTGATTCTGGTTGGGGAGATTTATCCAAAATGAAAACCATACACATTTTATGTATTGCGACCTCTATGTTGGCTTCATCAACCTTATTTGCAGAAACAACGCAACCACAACAAGTGGGTGAAACAACCTCTAAAGCACAACCTTATGGTGACAACCCAAGTTTAGGTCGTGTATTGTTATATAAAACTGGAAAAGGCATACAAAATTTAGGAGACTCTATTCAAGGAGCTTCTGAAAAGACCTCAAATAAAATTAGTGAAAAATGGCAAAACACCAAAGAATTTACGGCTAAAAAAGCAGAAGTCGTTCAGCAAAAAGCAGATACAGCCAAAGCTTTTACAGAAAATAAAATAGATCAGGCGAAGCAAAATATTACCAGTAGCCGAAATGGTGAAAGCATTCCGATAGAGCAAGGTCAGTTAAGTAAATCGAGCACAACAACGAACTAATTTGCTTGGACAGCGTGATAACTTCGCGCTTTTATAAATACAGATATTCAACTAGAACTAATGATCATCAACTATAAAGAGCTAGGAATCTGCCTTATGAATAGTCAAAAACTTCTCTTTTCATCACTATGCTGCTTAGCATTAACTGCATGTGCGACCTCTGCACCTCCTTCTTCGTCTTATTCTTCAGCACAAGTTTTAGAGCAAGATACGAATATTGAAGCTTATCCATCGACTACAGGTAATGTAGCCAAACTCATTAAACAAGATAAGCAAGCTTGTATGATTGAATTTACGGGATATTTAGGGGGCGGACACGTTACCGAACACTGGGTATTTAATGATAAAGGTCGTCTCATTTCAGCCACCTCATTTACACAACAATACCCTGATGAATCAGGCATATTAAATCAGGCAACTAACTCTACAACCAAAAGCTCGACCACTTTTAACATTCAAGATCCAGAAATTCAGAATAATTTCAAAAAACTCCAAAATAACTTTAATCCAGCAAATTTAGAAAAGTGTAAGTAATACTCTTCCATAGAAAGCCCGTTGCAAAAGCTACCTTCTGCAACGGGTTATAGCTATTTTAAAAATTTATTGGACCTAATTTAAAAAATTATAAATAAGCTATTTAATTAGCAATCAAGCCATTTGTTGCTGTCAGTAAATCAATACGTGGGAAAACCAAGCCCGTTCTTGAGTCAGTAATTGGTTTACCTGTCGTTTTTAAACGGCTAATGGTTTGATCAATACTTTCTGTTGGACTCACGCTATTCGCTCGCAATAAAGCAATCGCACCTGCCACATGCGGTGTCGCTTGAGATGTACCGCCCATGGTGTAACCACCCGCGGTAATCATTGCTCCGGGTGCCAATAAAGTCACAAGGCTACCCCCATTACTGAAGCACGCTACTTTATCTGCTGCTGTTGTTGGGTCAGAACATTTCACTGGATTTCCCCATGACACTCCTCCAATATTGCTGTCATAAACAGCACCAACTCTTACTGCACCAGCAACACAGGCAGGAGATGAAATTCCATCTGAAAATGCATCATTGCCTGAAGCTACAACCGGAACCACACCAGCAGCTCGCGCATTAGCAAATGCTGTTGCATAACTGCTATTACTACATTCTGAAGTGTATTTAACACCTGGCACACCAAGGCTTAAATTCACCGCTTTAATGTTATAAGTCTGAGCATTATTTGCAGTCCAGTTTAAAGCCGCCAGAATATCGCTGTCATAAGCAGTACTACTCCACTGACCATTTACCCGAACACGTCGAAAGGTATCAATACCAATAATTTTAGTCTTGGTGGCAACCTTGGACACAATGCCTGAAACATTACTACCATGCCCATCATCATCTAAAGTGCCATCATCTGGTGCACTATCAAATGAATAAACCACCCGACAAGTGTTTGATGGTGTGTTTACTGCCGTACACCCAAAATCAGAGTGAAGATAATTCACCCCAGTATCAATCACGGCCACACTAGAGCCTTCACCAGTGAAACCATTGGCATTTGCTTGTGGTTGATTAATTAAAGGTAAACTTTCATTGGTCGCGGTTTGATTAATACGATTTGGATAAACCGCTTTAACGTTAGGGTCATTGAGTAAAGAGACCAAAGCTTCGCGGTTACTAATCCGATAAAAAGCTAAAGGCAAGTTATTGTAGTCTCGAAGTACTTGAACACCACCAGCACGGTTAAACCTTGCCTGTAAATTTTTCTTATTTGTTGCAATATAACTTCGCCGTTCTAACCCGGAAGGCACGCTCACCGAAGCAATATTGTATTCAACAATTAAATCATTCGAATCATTATTCACCAAGGCATCTAAATCGATTTTACCCTGAAATACTTTTTGTTTTGCTGCCTGATTTAATCGCTGTTTAGCACCTTTAGAATCTAAAGGGAGAGCTGATGCAGTTGTACTTAAAATCGTACATAGACCTAATAGAAATAACGTTTTACTTTGCATTATTTTTCTCCGTAGTTTTTCAACTAACAATTTACTTATTTCGCTTTTATTTCATTTGCTGGATCTTTTTCTGGATCAATCGGTTGAATAGAAAGATCACTTTTTGTGTCATAAAAAGGAACAGTATCAGCTGATACCGATTGTGGATGAGTAAAATGTTGAGATAGATTTTTAGGTTGAGTAGGCTCCTTAAGTTTAGAAAGAAAAGACGATGTGTCTGGTTGTGACGAATTCGACTCATGTAAAGCAGAATTAAACACATCAGATGCACCACTTGTGGGCTTTAAATAAAGGACAACGGCGACCAAGCCGACTATTACAAGAAGGGAAGCAATAATTTTCATCTGTCATATCTCTGTTTTTTTGTTTATAGATATCTATTTTTATTTTTGATTATTTGAAATAAAGCAGCATTTCTTAATATATTTTTCATGTGAAAAGTCTATTTAATGAAATACATAACCACTAAAAAGTTAGAATAACTTTATCCCGAATAAGCAAAAATACAGTTCTGCCCTGTACGTTTATATTTCTGGCAGAAGATGGTTCAAAAGAGTGCTAAAAAGCGACTTATTCTCATAATAAGCAATAACTATGCCGTTTACCCCAATAAATAATGAGATTTACATCACATTTAAAGATATAGAGGATAAATTCGAAAACCCCAAATGAAAAAATAAGAGCTAATTTTTCTTAATTAGAATTTCTAATAAATAAATGTTCTTTTTCACTTTATTATTAATTTTTATTAATCTCCACAATTCATCCCTAGTCTGTTTACTCAACGTAACACTGTTGTAACGTTTTGATGAAGTCAGTTCCCAAATCCATATTCTCTTGGCTATGATTCGTTTGCATTTATGAAATACCTCACTAAAAAGGTATATTCTTTGAAGGATATCGCAATGAAAATGATGAAAACAGCTATCGTTACTGCAAGTGTTCTTGCTTCTGCTTCTATTTTTGCACAAAGTGCGGGCGTTAATGCAGATGCTTCTGCTCAAGTAAATGTACAACCGGGCGGTCTTGTTAGTGGCGTAGCCAACACAGTCAAAAATACTGCACACACTGTAGGTAGCACAGCAAAGCATGCTGGTCATGTTGCTGCTGACACTACGGTTAAAGCAACTAAAAAAACAACAGGAAAAGTGACTGAACTTTCTTCTAAAGCTGCGACAGGTACTAAACACTTAGCAACTGAAGCTGTAACTGGTACTAAACACTTTGCTACCGAAGCTGCGACAGGTACTAAAAATGTAGCAACTAAAGCTGCAACTGGTACTAAACATTTTGCTACCGAAGCAGTAACAGGTACTAAAAATGTAGCGACTAAAGCTGCAAACGGTACTAAAAATCTAGCAGTTGAAGCTAAAGCTGATACAAAAGCAGGTTTTGACGCTGTAAAAACTAAAGTTGCTGGAAACCAAGCTGACCAAAAAGAATTTACTGCTGAAAAACAAGCTGATGCTCAAGCTCATGTAGATGCAGTAAAAACTCGTGTAGCTCAAAACCAAGCTGAGCAAAAAGAATTTGTTGCAGACACAAAAGCTGATGCCCAAGCACAGTTGAATGCAGCTGAACCAGCACATGCAATTAATGCTCAAACTGGTGTAAATGTTGGTGTTAACGTTGGCCCTGTTGGAGTTAACACAAACGCAAATATAAACGCTGGTGCTCAAACGTCTACACAAAAAGCAGAAAAGAAATCTTGGATTAAAGGTCTTTTCGGTACGAACTAATAGCTTATACATAAAAAAGGGCAGTTAATTGCCCTTTTTTATTTCTTAAAAATCAAATGTTCAGCTGGTTTCAGTTAAAACCAAACCTGCACGCAAGCCAAGTTTCACATTTGGATTTGGAAATAAAATCCAGACTTGATCTTGCTCAACAACATAATTGCCAGAAGGTTGAGTCGCAATAATTTCACCTTTGGTAAAAGTCGAAAAATTTGGAGCCTCAGCCGATAAGTTCATCTGAAAATCTTCGTCTTTTTTAATTAAAGAGTCCGATACTTTAAAGACCCGAATTTTTGTTTTATTTCGCGGAGGCAAGGCTTGCTCAGAAACCACATGACGAATAACTTCATCAATTGCAGCAAACTGGCTCAAGTCATTTTGTCCAAATGGTAAGGCTTTGCCTAACTCTAAAGTTGCGCTCGCAGCTTTAAAATTTTCACTGGTAAAATGCGTAAAGGTTTTACCGACCGAATTGTGGTAAACCAAAGCATCCAAATCGGCTGCTTCAAGGCTCGCTGTCAAATCTGCATCATAAGCATGCGTTTGATAGGGAAATAAAGCAAATGTTGGTAATAATGAAGCACGAATTGCTGTATGCAAATCATAGTGATAACGTTTTGCTTGGCTTGAACTTTCCTGAAAAAAAGTCGTGACAACTTGCTCTAAAACTTCAGCACGCTTTGATTCTTCAGTCACAGGTAGAGTTTTATATCCACCACAAAACATTCGGTTTACATCGTCATGCACATAACGCTTACCTTGACGCATTGCATAGGGGTTACCCAATACAAACAGCAATCTCACAGCAAGGTTTAAACGTCCCGTAAATAAATCTGTGCAAAGATGAGATAACAATTCAATTGGTGCTGTTTCATTACCATGTACGCCAGCTGACAGTACGACGGCTTTGTCGTACTGTGCATTTGGCGTACATTCAAGAAGTCCCTCACCTAACCAACGCCAAGAAAAATTATCTTGTTTTCCTTCACATGTTGTAGGCTGCTCACCTTGTAAGGTTAATGCTAGAAAATCTTGCATGTCACCTCCTCATTATTTTTGGAAAGGATAAACCGAACCTAAACCTAAAATTTTAGTCAGCTCATCGAGCGCCATACGGCTTTCCATGAGTAAATGCGGATCTGCTAAATCTTCTTGTGCTAAACGATCACGATAGTGTTTATCCACCCATTGATTGAGTGTGCCAAACAATTGATCATTCATTAATACTTTTGGATTTACAGCATTTAACTCAGTTTCGTTTAAAGCTACGCGTAAACGTAAACATGCAGGACCACCACCATTACGCATACTTTCACGTAAGTCATATACCTGAATAGCATCAATTGGTGTACCCATCTGAACCATATCGTTCAGATAACCCCAAACTGCCTTATTCTGGCGAGACTCTTCCGGTACGACAATGGTCATTCCACCATCTGGACGAGTCAAAATCTGGCTATTAAATAAATAAGTTGCTACGGCATCATCAACGGTAACGCGGTTTTCAGGCACTTCAATCGAAATAAAATCTTCACCGATGCTTGCCATTTTTTGACGAATTTCAGCAAAAGCTTGATCTTGATTTAAAAAGGCATGTTGATGATGGAATAAAACCTGTTGGTTACTTACCGCGATCACATCGTTATGGAAAACGCCTTGATCAATTACATCCGGATTTTGTTGAACAAAAACGGTATGTGCATCATCTAAACGATGCAAACGTGCAATTGCTTCACTTGCTTCACGTGTCTGACGAGCTGGATAGCGTTTTGGTCCCGGTAAACCATTATTTAAATGTTGTTGACCATAAACGAAAACTTGAACTCCACGTTTAGCATAATCACCGCCTAAACGATTGTGATTTGCTGCACCTTCATCACCAAACAAAGCCACTTGTGGCAACGCTTCATGATGAACAAAATGACGTTCATTTTTAAAGATCGCTTGAAGGACCTGACTTGTAGTTTCAGCTTCAATTGAGCGGTGAAACTTATTATTCAGGTTTGCTGCGGTAAAATGCACGCGTTCATCTTGGCTATCTGCCGAAGGTGAAACAGTTGCCGCATTTGCAGTCCACATTGGCGAAGCTGAACTTAACGATGATAATAGTTCAGGTGAATGACGCATTGCTTGAGCAACAACGCTAATGTCATCTCCTGTAAAACCTAAACGGCGTAACATTGGAACATGTGGACGCTCATGTGGAACAAGCACACCTTGTTTCATGCCCAGATCAGCCAAGGCTTTCATCTTTAACAAGCCTTGTTTGGCTGCTAATTTTGGATTCGAGGCATTATTACGGTTTTTTGTCGATGCTTCATTACCAAACGACAAGCCCGCGTAGTGATGTGTTGGACCCACTAAACCATCGAAATTTACTTCATATCCTTTCATTTTTCTTTCCCTAGTGTTTAAGGCAACACAATCCCTGGAGATAATTTTTCTGGTAAGGTTAAGCTGTCACTTTCAAGTGAAGCCATTGGCCAAGCACAATAATCAGCTGCATAAAAAGCACTTGCGCGGTGGTTACCAGATGCTCCGACACCACCAAATGGTGCAGCACTTGAAGCACCTGTTAATGGCTTATTCCAGTTCACAATACCAGCACGCGCTTCAATAAGTACTTGATCAAATAGTTCACGTTTTGGTGAAACTAGACCAACAGACAAACCAAAGCGAGTTGCATTCGCAATTTTTAATGCTTCATCAAAGTTGTCATAACGCTGAATTGTCGTAAGTGGACCAAAATATTCTTCATCTGGAATATCTGTCACGCCTGTTACATCAACAATGCCTGGCGTAAGTAACGAACTATCTTCTTGTGGACGTGTCATTAGCAACAAGCTTTTTGCCCCAAGCTCAAGCAATTTTTGCTGAGCAAGCATCATGTTTGTTGCAGCAACTGACGAGATAACGCCACCCATAAATGGTTGTTGTTCATCGTTCCAACGACCAACTTTTAGGTTTTTAGCAACCTCAACAAAACGTTGAATAAATGCATCACCTTCTGCGCCATTTTTTACCAAGATACGGCGTGCACATGTACAACGCTGACCCGCCGAAACAAATGCAGATTGAATAGTGAGATTAACCACAGCATCGACATCAATAATTTCATCAATAATCAATGCATTATTGCCGCCCATTTCAAGCGCAAGGATTTTCTCAGGAGCACCCGCCATTTGCTTATGCAAGTGATAGCCTGTGTTTGCACTTCCGGTAAACAATAAACCATCAATTTCATGTGAAGCAGCTAGCGCTTCACCAGTGGTACGACCACCTTGCACCAAATTCATCACACCATTTGGCAAACCAGCTTGCTGCCAAAGTTTCACAGTTTCTTCAGCAGTCCAAGGCGTTAATTCACTTGGTTTAAATACCACGGTATTGCCTGCAAGTAACGCAGGAACAATATGCCCATTTGGTAAATGGCCCGGGAAGTTATATGGACCGAAAACTGCAAGCACACCATGCGGACGGTGACGTAAAGATGCTACGCCATCGGCCATTTCAGTTGAGCTTTCACCTGTACGCTGATGATAAGCACGGATTGAAATTGCAACTTTGCCAATCATTGACTGAACTTCAGTTAATGTTTCCCAAAATGGCTTACTGGTTTCTTGGCTAATCACTTCTGCTAAATGCTTTTTATTTTCTTCAAGCAAAGCCGCAAATTTTTCAACAATCGCTACACGTTCTACAAGTGGTAAACGTGCCCATGCTGGAAATGCAGTACGCGCTGCCTGACAAGCTTGCTCTACATCAGCAGCAGTTGCCTCAGCACCCGACCATACAGTTTGGTTATCAACTGGATTTGTTTTTTCAAATGTTGTGCCGCTGCCTTGTAACCAGACACCGTTTATAAATAAAGAGTTTGACATCAGGATACTTCCATTGGATTTAGTGATAACACACGAACAACGTGACCTTCTTGTACACCGAGTTTTTCAGCTTGTTCATCTGTTAAATTTATAGTTTTATCAACAAGATCAAGCTTCATTAACATTGCCTTATAGTCATGATAATTATCATTGGCAACGAGATATTGGGTCTTACCGACCGCAGCTTCACTTGTAATTTTGACGTTTAAGAACTGACTTTCTTTTACTGCGCGCAATTCATCAATATTGGCTTCAATGGTTGGACCCGCATCAAAAATATCGACATATCCTTGATAACGTAAGCCTTCCGACTCAAGCACATGATAAGCAGGCAGAGTATGTGGATGCATTTTCCCAATTACCTCTTGCGCGTCTTTTGGCAAGAGATCTACATAGACTGGAAAACGTGGCATAAGCTCTGCAATAAATACTTTTTGCCCAATTCCACTCAAATAGTCTGCTGTTGAGAAATCCATATTAAAGAAGTGGTGACCAATCGCATCCCAAAACGGAGAACATCCATTTTCGTCTGAGAAACCACGCATTTCAGCAATTAACTTTTTCTCAAAATATTGCTTAAAAGCAGCAATAAACATAAAACGGATTTTCGATAAGAATTTACCGTTTTGGTTTTCACGACGCTCTGGATCTAAAAATAATGTACAGAGTTCGCTACTACCCGTTCTGTCATTACTCAAAAATAAGGTAGGTAATGACTTATAAACGTTTAAGGCTTTTGAAGCGTGTACTTGAGTACCAACATGAAAGTTGTACCAAGGTTCAATGAGTCCTACAGCAACTTCAATTGCACTTAAACCAATAACACGTTGAGCTTCTGTGTCTTCAAGAACAAACAGATAGCCTTGTTCACTTTTATGGACATTGCCATTTAAAGTATTGCGAGTACGTGAAATTCGAGCCGAAAGTGTATCCATATTTTGTGGCAAGGAAGTCAGGCCTACACCCGACTTACCCGCTAATTTATAAATATCTTCAAGGTCTCGAAACTCGGCATGACGGACGATCATCATGGCTAGCTTTCCTTTTTTTTATTTAGCCAATTTTGCCAATGCTCTTTTTAAACGAGCAATTCCTTCATCAATATCTTGTTCAGGAATGATAAGCGACGGAGTAAAACGAACCACATTCGGGCCTGCAATTAAAGCAAGTAAGCCTTCTTCACCAGCCCAAGTCGTAATATCTTTAGCTTTCCCTGCATACTCAGCTTTTAATTCACAGCCAATCAGTAAACCTTGACCACGAATTTCTTCAAAAATCTGATGTTCAGCGTTTAATGCATTTAGTGCATCAAGGAAATATTGATAACGATGTTTCACGCCTTCAAGTACTTCAGGTGTATTAATAAACTCGAATACTGCACCTGCAACTGCACTTGCTAACGGGTTACCACCGTAAGTCGTACCGTGTGTACCGACTGAAAAATGCGGAGCAAATTTATCTGTTGTTAACATTGCACCGACGGGGAAACCACCACCTAATGCTTTTGCAGTCGTTAACACATCTGGAATAACACCAGAGTTCATATATGCATAAAGCGCACCGGTACGGCCTACACCCGTTTGTACTTCATCAAAAATAAGTAAGGCACCAAACTGATCACACAGTGCACGCAAACCTTTTAAAAATTCGATGTCAGCAGGAATAACGCCGCCTTCACCTTGTATCGGTTCAACAATGACTGCACACGTTTGCTCATTAATCACCGCTTTTGCAGCTTCTAAATCGTTAAAGGCAACGTGGTTAATTCCGTTTGGAAGTGGTGCAAAGTCTTGTGAATATTTAGGTTGACCACCCGCTGAAACGGTAAATAAAGTACGACCATGGAAAGCATTATTAAATGCCACAATGCCACTTTTACCAGCAACACCACTATCTAAACCCACTTTACGTGCAAGTTTTAGTGCCGCTTCGTTCGCTTCAGCACCTGAGTTACAGAAGAAAACTTTGTCTGCAAATGTATTTTCAGTGAGTTGTTTTGCAAGGCGTAGAACAGGTTCATTTGTATAACCATTGCCCACATGCCAAAGTTTTTTTGCTTGTTCTGTTAAAGCATTTACTGCCACTGGATGCGCATGACCTAATGCGTTTACTGCAATCCCGCCTGCAAAATCAATATATTCTTTATTTTCTTGATCCCAGATACGCGAACCTTCACCACGTACAGGAATGAAATTTGCCGGTGCAAAAACTGGAACCATCCAGTCGTTAAAGTTGCTTCGAGTTACAGAAATTGGCTGTTCCATGCTTACCTCAGTATTTATTTAATATATTCGATATCACTTAAATTTTAATAATTCAGAAAAAGGGACTGAACAAATAAACCCTATAACATCCTTTGTATTTGCTCAGACCACTTTTTCTAAAAGTAATTTCCGCAGATTAGCCTGGGAAAATACCGCGCTCTTTACGAGCTTTTAAAATACGCTCACATGCCAAGATGTAAGCTGCTGTACGTAAAGTACAAGCGTTGCTGTTCGCTGCATTCCAAACGTCATCCATAGCTTGAACCATCAATTTGTCTAAACGCTCATTGATTTCTTCTTCGGTCCAGAAGTAGCTCGCCATGTCTTGAACCCATTCGAAGTAACTTACAGTTACACCGCCGGCGTTACATACAACGTCAGGTACTACAACAATGCCACGCTCAACTAACACATCTTCAGCTTTAGGATAAGTCGGGCCGTTTGCGCCTTCTAAAATCAACTTAGCTTTAAGTTTTTCAGCACGTTCAACAGTGATTTGACCTTCCAATGCAGCAGGAACAATAATGTCAACTTCTGCTGTCCAGAAATCTTCATCAGCAATTGATTGCGCGCCAGCGAAGCCGCCAACACCTTGATTTGCATTTACGTGATCACGTAACGCTTCAAGATCAATACCGTCAGCATTGAAAATAGTGCCTGTATGGTCTTGAACGTGTGTAACTTTCGCTTTTGATTCAACAAACAAGAAAGCAGCTTCACTACCAACGTTACCAAAACCTTGAATAGCGATTTTTGCGCCTTCAATTGGTAAATTGATTTTTGCAGCTACTTCGCGGCCTGTAACAAATACACCACGACCAGTCGCTTTTACACGACCTAAAGAACCACCTAAGTGAACTGGTTTACCAGTTACAACACCTGTTACCGTGTAACCTTGGCTCGTAGAATAAGTATCCATCATCCAACCCATAATATTGGCATTTGTACCAACGTCTGGAGCAGGGATATCTTTTTGAGGCCCGATAATGTGACCGATTTCAGTCGTATAACGACGAGTCAAACGCTCTAATTCACGATTTGATAATTTACGCGGATCAACACGGATACCACCTTTTGCACCGCCAAATGGCAAGTTCAAAACAGCAGTTTTAATTGTCATCCATGCAGACAATGCCATCACTTCGTTCAAATCAACATTTGGATGGTAACGAACACCACCTTTACCAGGACCACGAGACAAGTTGTGTTGTACACGGTAGCCTTCAAAGTGCTGGATAGAACCGTCGTCCATTACAATTGGCACGTCTACAATAAGCGCACGTTTTGGGCGTTTTAAAGTATCGATATACTCTTCCAAGTGACCTAAATATGGAGCAACACGGTCAATTTGTGCCAAGTAAGTTTGCCAAGCATCGCTGTGTTCATTTACGTATGAAAGATCTGCCATCTTTTTTCCTATATACCTTCATAGATTCAGATTTGATAAATCTGCAATCTTTATTATTTATCAACTAAAACTTTGAAATAACAATGCCTTAGTTTATTTACCAAATCTTCTGCCCTTCTAAAGCATCAGACTTTTTAAATTCCATTTGTTGATACTAAAAGTATGATCTACTTTTATATATCGATATCTTTTACAAGTTTTCTTTTGTCTAAATTACTGTTTATAAAGATAGCTTTATAAAAGCAAAAACTAACCACAACCCACTAAACCAGCCGGCTGAAATATGAATACAAAAGAAGCGACATAACCGTTTGGGAGTTAAAAAGAACTATGATTTACAAAAATCATGAGTCCATAAAATTATTTTTGACTAATCGATAGATCCCTCCATTAGTCTTTTTAAAAATAAACTTTGTTCAATAATGCTACAGATTAATTATTTCCATACATACTGCTTAAAATTAAGCCGAAACATAGATATAAAATCTTCCAATAAATATAGCACAGAGCACGCTCATTTAGAACATTTTAAAATAAATAAGCAGAGAAAAAATAATCAAATCGTACTGTCTTTTATAATAAAAAAACAACAAATATTAAAAAAACCTTAACTCTAATAAAAAAAACTTATAGAAAATAAACTTCCATAAATATAAAAAATGTAAATATTTTTAATTATAAATAACAACTAGTTATAAAATTCAATCTTTTCAAAAACCATCAAAAAATTATCTATTCTCCACATTAAATCCATATTAATCCTATTCCACCCCTCTATTCCAAAAAACTAAAAACACCACCTTATTAAATAACAAGACTAAACATAGACTTAATCAAATATTTATAATAAATAAATATTAATAAAAATCCGATCAATGGTAAATTTATAAAACAACATTTGTTTCCATGATTAAAAATAAAAATTCATTTTTAAAAAAAATATATAAAGTCCCTTTCTTTTAATTTCCTACAGACCATAAAAAAGGCCCCAAATGGGACCTTTTGACTACGCTTGTAAAAGCATACTTTGCTTAGCTCTGCACCACATCTTTCTTGTGATAAAAAATAAAGTAGCTCGCATAACATAAAATAATAAAAACAACACAACAGATAAAGCCGACCCGCATCGAAGGATCCACCACCATACTAATACAAGTAATAGCACAGAACAGACCGCCCACAATTGGCGTCAAAGGAAACAAAGGAGCAGCAAAACGTAAATCTTTTGCAGTTTTACCAGATTTATACCACTGCCTACGGAAATTGAATTGAGATACGCAAATTGCAATCCACACTACAACCATTGTAAAAGCAGCAACACCTAATAAATTTTTAAAAATAGTTTCCGGTGCAAACTGTTCTGAAAGTAAACCTGGAATAGCGCCCAGCATTGTGACCACAATAGCCACAATAGGTGTTCCTGAAGGTGTAAGTTTTGAAAATATTTTTGGTAACTGGTTTTTTACTGAAAGCGACCACATCATACGTGAAGCAGCAAACAAACCTGAATTTGCAGCAGAGAGTAAAGCCGTAATAATTACAAAGCGAATAATATCTTCTGCATATGGAATACCAATGTAATTAAACACAGTCACAAATGGACTATTACTTACTTCATTACCACTCAAGCCAGCAAGATGAAATGGTAACAATGAACTAATTACAACAATTGTGCCAACAAAGAAAATTAATAGACGCCAAATGGCTGCATTAATCGCCTTTGGAACAGTTTTTTCAGGATTTTCAGTTTCACCCGCAGCTACTCCGATTAATTCGGTACCCGAAAAGGCAAAATTAACAATCAGCATGGTTGCAAAAATTGGGAATAATCCATGCGGAAACCAACCTTGAGCAGTTAGATTACCAAACAACGGTGCAGTTTCATGTCCGTGGTAAGGAATAAAACCAAAAATTGCCAACAAACCCAAACCAATAAAACAGATAATCGTAACAACTTTGACAAGTGCCAACCAAAACTCTGACTCAGCAAATAATCGTGTTGAACTAACATTCAGGAAAAAAACCAAGGCACCAAAACATAGTGTCCAAGCCCAAACAGACGTAGAGGGAAACCACTCTCGAACCAGTAAAGCTGCGGCGGTAAACTCGGTTCCTAAAGTTGCTGTCCAAGTTAACCAATAGAGCCAAGTAATCATATACCCTGTGCCCGGACCAATATAGCGACGAGCGTACTCACCAAATGATCCTGATTCTGGTACATGTACTGCAAGTTCACCCAGACATAACATCACGGTATAGGCAATTAAACCGCCTAAAAAATAAGAAATAATTGCGCCAATTGGGCCAGCTTGGGAAATTACATCACCCGACCCTAAAAAAAGACCTGTACCTATGGCACCGCCAAGGGAGATCATCACCAAATGCCGAGTACTCATTGCTCGTTTCAAAGGTGCAGAACTTCCATGTTGCGATGCATCATTATTCCGATAATTTAATGATTGCATATAAAAAACTGTAACGACAATTTAGTAAAAAATCATTTTAGGATAAAAAAATAAATATGCAATTATCTTTGAATAGTGAACTTATTTTAAGCAACCCTTTTCTCTTTAAATAAAATAAACAACAAAAACAAATTCTTATAGAAAAATATAGTTATTTATGTATTTTAATTAACCTTATACTATTTCTATAATTTATATATAAGCACAACCCATTTATTTTAAAATATACTATTTATAGACACCCCTGCTTATATCAACATTTAATACGCTAAATATTCGCAGATCAAATGTACTATTTATTTAAATAATGAATTTTAAATTAATATACAAATAAGTTTATGAAAAAATATTTTTTAAGCAAAAAATAAAGCTCAAACCTAAAGGTTTGAGCTTTATTTAACCGCTATAACGTTTTAATAGCTGATTGAGATCAGTTGTTCAGTAGGCTGTATCGAACCTTCTATAAATTCACACATCTCATGTTCATCACAAGATAAATTCAATTGTTTATAGCTGATTGCAAAAAAGTCGGAATATTTTTTGATTACAAATGGACTCATGTCAGATGTTAAAGGCTCTTCGCACTTAAACAATTTAATGACTTTACGATCATTCATTCCTAACAAATAGGTTTCGTTATTTAATTCAATGTGAACTACACCAGTGTGTTCAGCCACAATTGGAATCAAATAAGACTTATTTGCCAACAGAACATCTAGAGTATAACTCTCAAACTTAGAGTTAATGAGATTGAAGACCAAAATTGAACCAAAGCTATTTTGTAACCCTTCTATATAACTCGCCTCTTGCTGAGTTTGTTGTACTTTAATACCCAGTTTTTGAAAGTCTAACTCAGTCGCCTGTTTTGCTTTCATGAGGCTACGAGTAATAGCCTGTTTAAGCGGGTTATCAAAATAACGCTCATCAAGCTGAAAATCATTTTGGCGTAATATTTTTAACAACATGTCGTCATGATGCGAAAGAACATGTGCAAGCACATTACGAAAATAAAATTTACTTTGCTTTTTGACCTTACGAACTTGCTGATAAAAATAAATTTCATCAAAGTCATGTTCAATAAAATCATGCAATAAACTTGAACTTGCCAGTACTGACAATGCTTCATGACCAGTAAATGGCAAATGAATCGTATGTAAGCTTGGCAACAACGCTTTTATTTTTAGGTAATGTTCGCGGTCAGTCGAAAAATAAGGGTCATAAACAATGACGTATTCACGTGCTGCATCCACATCTTGCGGCTGGATCTGCATCTCTTTATTTGCTACAGCATCGAAAAACTCAGCATAACGTCGATCTTCAACTTGATCAGGATCAATTGAATATTGAGGCACAAATGCAATCACACGGTTCATATTCAATAAATTAGAATATTTGATTGCTGCATAGCCGCCCATCGAACCGCCATAACCCACAATATTTTTAAAACCCTGAAGAACAGGCGAAATTGTTTTCGCCAGCTCAATCATGCTCGCTTGAGGAAACCATGATTTTTGTTTTGGCATTATCCCAATAACATTGTATTGGTATTTAATTAGGGACTTTTCAGCATTGATAGATAAGCCACTCGCTCGGGTAATCAAATCGCCAAAAGAGAGAACCAATGTATTAGAATCGCCTGGTAAAAAAATGGCTCTAATGTGTTCGTCTTCAAAAATAATTTGCTTATCCATGCTCACACCGAAAGAAAATTTGCTCCCACATACAACGTCAAAAATGAAACAAAATAGGTGTTTTGCCAATTTATGATTGCGGAGTATCTTATTTTATAGATGCCAGTCAGATTAAAAAGCGCAAAATATGACACAATCCTTACATCCTGCCGCTCAAAAAGGCTTCAGCTCAGCTGCTGAACTGTATCAGCAAGTTAGGCCTAATTATCCCGCAGAAATAGTGAGTTGGCTGCAAAATTGCCTCCAAATACAGTAAAACTCTACTGTTATCGATCTTGGATCGGGTACTGGCAAATTCTTACCCTACTTAAAACAAACACATGCAGATATTATTGCAGTTGAGCCAATTGGCGAGATGTTACAGCAGCTTCAACACGTTTATCCTGATATCAAAACATTACAGGCTTTTAGCCATTCTATTCCTGTAGCAGATCATAAAATTGATGCCATTATTTGTGCGCAATCTTTTCATTGGTTTGACAACATAGATACCCTAACAGAAATGTATAGGATATTAAAACCACAAGGACATTTAGGGCTGGTTTGGAATCAACGCGATGAGCGTACGGATTGGGTCAAAGCTTTAGCTGATTTTCTACTTCCACTTGAAGGAGATACACCCCGTTATCATAGTGAAAAGTGGAAGCGCGTATTTGAACAGCAGGATTTATTTGTGTTTGATAGCCTACAAACGTTTACACAGTCACAACGAGGTAGTGTCGAACAAGTGGTGAGCAAACGATTACTCTCAACAAGTTTTATTGCCGCAATGACTGAAAAAGATCAATTACAACTCAAAGCACAGTTTGAAAAAATTGTTTATGATTTTACGGGATTAGGTCCTCAAGATCAGATTGATTTTCCATATGTTACGTATGCATATCACTTTCAGAAAAGTACGTTACCCGTTAAATAATTAGTGAATAGGTTTGGTTGAAAGTTATGAAGAAGAAAACACCTCAGGTCATATTAATGTCTTTGCTTTGCTCTAGCCTATTTCTTACTGCTTGTAAAAAAGCGGATGAGCCTGCTAAGACGGAGCAACCTTCTGCCACCTCATCTACCGATCAGGTTTTAGAAAAACTGAATGAAAGACCTATTAAGACTTTTTCAGCAACTGCTGATGATGCACACGATATTGCGCTACTAGAGGATTATGACCGCCGCTTTACAGAAATGAGTGACGAGATGGAAAGCGAATTAGCAAAAATGCATGAAGCTGGAACCCTCACTACAGAGTTTGAGCAACAACGTACTCTTGATAATGTGCGCTCTTCTCTGACCATGCTAAAAGATTTGGATTTAAAAACTGAACAAGGCCGTTACATTCAAGGTCTACTTTATCAATATTGGGAAAACCAAGAAAAACACTTGAGTGATAAGCAAGCCAATAAAGATGAGCAGATCAATGATCTTGCCGACTATTTACAAGCACAAAACCAATTAAAATATTGGAAAGCATCGCAACAGAAATAAGTGCAACATTCCTTAATAAAAAGCCTTCATATTTATGAAGGCTTTTTTAAATTATATATTTTGCTTTTCAACCCAATGAATAGATTGCACACGAAATAGTTCACAAGCACCATCACCTGTATCAGTTGGTGTAAGCGATGATTTCCAGACTAGATCTTTATCCTTAATTTCGACAAGATCACCTTTGAGATAGACCAGATCTCCACGTTTTACTTGTTTAATCTGTTGGGCGATTTGCGGGTTCGCAGGAATGATGTGCATGTTAGACACCATTTGCATCGCCTGATCTGCTGGAACAGGTAATTTAGGAATTTTCCAGTTTAGATAACGGTCATATTGTTTAACTGAAATATGGCGTGCAATTTCAGGCTGTGCAAACAGTCCCCAACTTACTGCATAGTCAATAGGTGAAAACTTAGCTTGTTCATCATTTTGATAAACTTTTGAACCCAAGATCCTGAAATTCCCTTGAAAAGGCTGTAACACAGAAATGGATTGGTCTTTTTCTATAGGACTCAGACCGTTGGCAATATTATATTCACTTGAGGTCGATGCAAATGCTGAACTTATGCCAATAGCAGCCAGCAAGCCCATCATCAAACGTTGTTTTTTCATCGCTTTATACCTCGAATATTGCTAGATCAAATTAAATAGATCTTCAATTTATAGTAGTCACAAGCCATGAAAAAAATATCGGAATTTAGTAACAATACAGATTAATTTCGTCTATTTTTGTGCACTCAAAATTAAAATTTAATCTTCAAAATCCACTCTTAAAGTTTCAAAACGGACGTTGCCTTGTTGCACAGCTTGTGCAATTGCTTGTTGGCCTTTGGTTAGCCTTGCCCCACCGCTTTTTACATCAAGTAAAATAATATTAATGTCTTCTGCCGTTCCATCACCATCTCGAAAATCGGTGTATCCATCAAAAATAATATAATCCACTGGATCGCCCATGAATTTTGCATCGCTCGGTAGATACTGAAATTCTGGCAAAATGGGAGCGAATTGTTCTGCCATTTTCCCTTTCAACACCGCACGACTTGTATTCACGCTTCGCTTTTGTGCTTGAATCAGAGCTTGTTGGTGCTCCAATTCAAGTTCAGCAATATATTGCTCATATTCAGCCTTAATTCGGCCATTGCGAGTATTTGATAAAATAATAGTAGTGATAATAATACCAATACCCGCTCCAATTAGCATGGCAAGCCATACAGACATAAACTTTCCTTAACAAGCACAAATCAACATTGCAGATCTAATCATATCTAAAATAACGAAACAGCTTAAACTTTTGTCAAATGCGGTCATCTACTTCTCATAAAAAGATGCTAAGGTATAAAACATAAACAAATGTGCTGCTGAAAATAATTGAATTTATGAAAACGATACTTATTGCAAATCAGAAGGGTGGATGCGGGAAAACCATGACGGCCATTACGTTGGCAACAGCATTGGCACAAAAAGGATATAAAGTAGCATTAGCAGATTCCGATAACCAAAAATCGGCTTTACAGTGGTTAAAACAACGCCCTGATACCGTCGCAACGATTCAGAGCCTCGACTGGCGTCATGAAAAATCGATTGGTGATGCGCCTAAACATCTGGACTATTTAATTATTGATGCACCAGGTGCACTTTCAGGTGAACATGCTGAACAACTCATCAGCGAAGCTCATGCCATTATTACTCCACTTCAGCCTTCATTTTTTGATATAGACAGTACTCGCCGTTTTTTAAAGCATTTACAAGATATTAAACGTATTCGTAAAGGCAAAGTACAAATTTTACTTCTTGCTAATCGTGTAAAACCGAACAGTGCAAGCTCAAAAGATATTCAACAGTTTTTTGAAAAAATTGAACAAGAACCTGTTGCATGGATTTCTGAACGCAGTGCTTATGGTAGCTTAGCTATGCAGGGTTTAAGTGTTTTTGATAAACCACAAAAAAACTTTATTAGTATTCAAGATCAATGGCAACCTGTTCTAAACAAGTTAGTTGAAGACAAAGCTGAGTGGTTTTAAGTGAATTTTAGCTTCTAAAAAGAGTTGTATAAGGTTCTTTACATTACAGCCTTAAAATTTGCCTCAGGTTATTTTTCAGTTAATATGACTTTATTCTACATAGAAAATTAGAGAAATATTGTTCGTGCATCCATACGCTCCTAATTTACAGCGCGTTTTATTGTTTGGGCTGTTTTTTATTTTGATTTTTTTAGGATTTAATATCCTGAAATACTTTATTGTTCCTGTTCTTTGGGCTGCCATCATTGCTTATATGACTTGGCCTATTTATTTAAGAATTCAGCGTTTTTTTGGAGAAAGCCGTAATACTTTAAATGCAACACTAATGATTAGTCTGGTCATTTTGGTTGTTGGCATACCTTTTACATGCGCTATTTTTATTTTGCAGCATGAAGGCCGCAACTTATATTTTGATTTACAACGTCAGGTTTTTTCGGGTCATTTAAGCGTTCCTGATTTTATTCGCGATCTTCCTTTTGTTGGAAAAGAAATTTCTCGCACACTCAATGAGTTAAATAACGATCCTAATAGCACCATTCAGAACATTGCAGCTTGGGTACAAAGCCATTTAAGTTATGGTCGTGTGCTGCTCGGTGAAATTAGTAAAAATATTGTCAAACTTGGTTTTGCCGTATTTAGCCTCTTTTTCTTCTACCGTGATGGACAACTGATTTTGTCTCAGGTGAGCAAAGCTTTAGAAATGGTCATAGGCCTTCGTGTTCATCACTATCTTGATACGATTTCTGAAACGACTCGTGCCGTAGTCTATGGTGTGGGTTTAACTGCAATTGCTCAAGCCGTTTTAGCTGGATTAAGTTATTTCGTAGCGGGTGTACCAAACCCAATGGTACTCACCATTGCTACTTTCTTATTGGCTCTAATCCCATTTGGTACACCAATTTCCTATTTAGGTGTCGGTCTATGGTTGTTCTCTCAGGGACAAACCATGGAAGCAATTGGTGTAATTGTATGGGGTGTGGTGATTGTTAGTAGCTCAGATAATGTGATTCGCCCGCTTGTTATTTCCGGTGCCACTAAAATTCCATTCCTATTAATTATGTTTGGTGTGTTAGGTGGTATTGCGAGTTTCGGTTTGGTGGGATTATTTATTGGACCTGTAATTTTAGCTATTTTACTGGCGATTTGGCGTGAATGGTTACATGAAACTATTGAACCTGAACCTATGCCTAAAACGACCATGATTTATGATTCTGATAATGAATCTTCCAATCATAAAGAGTGACATACTTATTTAATTTAAAAATGTTTCAAGATACAAAGTGACTATTTAAATTAACTTGTAGGCTAAGCCTTCCTTTGTTTGAATCTAATAATCAGACATATATATTTATAAGGGCATCCAACCATGCAGACTTTTAATAAAATTGGCGCAGTCTTTGCGCTTACAGCTTTTTTTGCAGTCGGCTGTAGTTCAGTCACAAAAACTGTATCCGACACGGCTCACTCATTAACCACAATGCATACGAAAAAAGTGGTTGATGTAAATGAAGTTACCGCAAATGGTATTGGTAAAAAAATAGGTACTATTAGCTTTCAAGATAGCGACAAAGGTTTAATTATTACTCCTGCTTTAGCTGACTTACCTAGTGGTACTCGTGGTTTCCATATTCACGAAAATGCCTCTTGTGATCCTGCTGAGAAAGATGGAAAACCTGGTGCAGCTTTAGCTGCTGGCAGTCACTATAACCCGAATCAAGCTCCTCATCATGGTACGCCAACGACTGGCCATTTAGGCGATCTACCTGCTTTAGTGGTCGATAATACTGGTGTTGCAACAACTGCTGTGATCGCACCTCGATTGAAATTTGCAGATATTCAAGGCCGAGCGATCATGATTCATGCGGGTGGAGATAATTATTCAGACTCTCCTCTGCCTCTCGGCGGTGGCGGAGCACGAATCGCATGTGGCGTGATTAAATAATTTATCTGTTTATTAAATTGTGGGTATCTAAAAAGATATCCACAATTTTGTTAATTTATTGATCACTATAACTTGGTTTAAGCCTAATAAAATCTTAAAAAGTGACTGACTTTTGTAGATAAAAAGAATAATATTTTTGAAGTAATAAAAATTTAAAGTTACATACTGCTTTCTCACGTATTCTCTAATTTAGAACAAAAGCCGTGAATTATTTGACCCAGATATTTAATAGTTTTAAGACAAACTCGATTTTAATTTATTGCCTGCAAATTTTGATTGTACTCACAGGCACAACTTTAGGTTTGCTTTCGCTAGGCCATAACGAGCTGATTGTTCCTGTGACTTTAGGAGCAATTGCAGCAGCGTTAACCGACTTTGATGATCGCTTAAGTATTCGACTACGTAACTTGGTTTATGTCTGCCTCCTCTTTTTTACAGTCAGCAGTATTCTTGGCTTTTTAGCTCCCTACAAAATTTTCTTTATTTTATATCTTTCTATTTCTAGTGCTTTTTTCATTTTATTAGGGGCGTTAGGGCAACGCTACGCCACAATTTCGTTTGGCACTATTTTGCTTTCCATTTATAGCATGTTCGGTTTAGGAGAATATACACACTGGTATCAACAGCCTACCTACTTTGTTTATGGCGCTTTGTGGTATGGCTTCACTTCTATTGTGTTTTTTATTATTAAACCAACCCTTCCCTTACAAGATAAGCTCTCACAAATTTTTAAAGAAATTTCTGTTCTACTGCAAACAAAAGCACGTTTGTTTGATCCCGACAATAAAGAGAACGTAGAACAACTCTTATATGAATTATCTTTACAAAATACGCAAGTTGCCCAAAGTCTTAATCAAATACGTAGCTCCCTACTCACTCGACTCAAGGCTTCTAGGGTAAGTAATAAAAGTATTTATTGGCTAAACCTGTATTTTTTTGCACGGGACATTCACGAGCAAGCAACCTCTAATTATTTACATTACGAGCATATTCAACAGAACTTCAGCCGTAGTGATCTTATTTTCCGTTTCCAAAAAAACCTGCGCCTACAAGCACAAGCGTGCCAAGATCTAGCTCAGTGTATTTTGCATAATCGGCCATCTCAGCCTTCGCAAGAAAGTCGGACGGTATTGAACCATTTGGAAAGTTCTTTAAAGGACTGGATACAGCAGCATCCACAAAACTTTGAAGTTAAAAATTTAAGACTTATTTTTGATAATTTAAAAGGCATGCATGAACAGTTTGAACAACTACAATATGCACAGCCCTTCCCTGAAAATAATACCCAAACAAGACAAGAACACTTAAATTTACTTGATGATGATATTCAAGGGTTTTCAGATCTGATCTTAAAACTCAGGCAACAGCTTACACCACAGTCGGCCTTATTTAGACATGCCATACGAATTGCAGTCGTTTTCGCCGCAGGTTATGCGATTTCATTATTACCCTTTGCACAGCATGGCTATTGGATTTTACTGACTAGTTTGTTTGTCTGTCAGATCACTTATTTTGCGACTAAAAGCCGTCTTAAACTAAGAACTATTGGCACCTTACTCGGTGTTTTATTAGGAATACCGATTCTATATTTTGTACCGAGTATTGAAGGTCAGCTCATCATTACGATTATTTGCGGAGTCTGTTTTTTCTATTTACGGCAAAAGAAATATGCTTTGGCTACACTTATGGCCACCCTCATGGTGCTATTAATTTTTAACCTAAAAGGTGCAGGCTACAGCATTATTTTACCTCGCCTGATAGATACGCTGTTAGGCTGTTTTATTGCATGGCTTGCCGTAAACTTTATTTGGCCTGATTGGAACTTTCGCAATATTCCCAACAATATTAAGAAAAGCAGCAAAGCAACATTAGATTATTTCAATGTGATTGTTGAGCAATATCAATATGGCAAAAATCAAGATATAGAGTACCGACGAATTCGTCGTGCTGCTCATAATGCTCAAATCGAGCTGTCGAACATGATCTCGAGTTTAAGTGCTGAACCGAATCCAAATCCTCAACTCATTCATTACGCTTTTCGCTATTTGGTTTATAGCCACAGCCAGTTGAGCTATGTGGCAGCGTTAGGTAGCCAACGGCAGAAAATTGAGGATCAACAGGTATTACAGCTCTTACTAGATTGTCAGCACATTCTTAATCAGAGTTTATTTGAACAAGCTTCTGTTGACTTTAATTTTCTTGAGCGAACTTTAAAACAAATTCAAAATCTAACAACGCATGAGCACTTTTCGGAAAGCTATACTCTAGTCTTAAAACAAATGAGTTTACTATTAGAAACCCTACCTGAACTCTTAACTTTAAAAGGTAAGCTTTTAGAACAAGAGATTAAATAGCTATAACACTTTATTGAGGATAAAAAATGGACTTTCCAAAGATATATAAATTTCTATCTGCCACTTTTTTATTGCTGAGTAGCACATCATATGCATTTGAAATAAATGATTTAAAAAAGATTATAGAGTGTCAATCAGATCAAGAAACTTATACCAGTTTTGCTTCTGAATATGATGAAAATTTATCAGCGCTTGGCTTTAAAAGAATTGAAGATTCAGACCAACCTTTCATTTATTTATATAAAACTAATCAACCCATTGAACTGTTTGGTTTAAAGACAAACGAAATTGCCCTAGCTGGCCAAGGTATAACTGCCGTTTTTCGTAATGTAAATGTTCAACAACTTTCAAAGAAATTTAATATTCCTCAGCATCCAGACTTTAAAACATTACCTTTTTTTAGAGGTGTTCGCACTGTCAAGACAGAACCTGCAACAGCAGATTCTTTTACTGTTTATCATAATCTCAACTTATCAGAAATGACCGGAAAAAGTCCGATGACATTATTAGGTTGTACTTATGAAACAGACCACGAGGAAATGGAAAAAATGTTAAAAGAATAGCCAAAAAAACCGGAATATCGATTCCGGTTTTTTTAATTTAATCATTTCCTTCGAGCTTTCTTTCTTGCATTTCCTGCTTTAAAGCACTTCGTGGTTGACTAAACCAAAGAGCAATAAAGGTAAATGCAGATAATACAAAGGCCCATAAATGAAATTGTATATAGAGATAACGCACCAACTCAATCATTGCAAAGAAACTCATCATCAATAGCATCGAAACTGCCGCTGCAACAGTTCCTTTTGATACTTCAGATGACATGAGTGCAAAGCGATATAAGACTGAAAAGCTAATTCCCTCACCAAAACAGATGAGCGTCATGCCTGTAAGCAAACAAGGAATTAAATAGGTTTGCCAAACTACACCCAATATTAAAATAAGTGTCCCAATCAGCATAATCGGTAAACCAATCAGAATGGTCTTACCTAAAGCGAGACGGTCAATAATTTTAATTAAAACAATATTCCCGAGAATGAGACCAAGAAACACTGGAAATTGAGCCAAGCCATATTGCACACTGGTGAGCTTTAATTCATCTACCAAAATGATTGGAGATAAAGCAATCCAAAGCATTAAAGGCATGCCCACCAACGGTAAGGCCAGACTTAAGCCTAAAAAACGGCGGTTAGTAAACACCTTTTTAAAATCATCAAAAAGATAACTAAAAGGTTGTCGAGTTACACTAGCCTGCTGACTTGGCATCTGTTTTTTCAAACCGACCCAACTGAGTAATGCTAATACAGCAATGGCGACAAAGCCCCAATGCCAAGACACATAATCAATTAAAAAGGCTCCAAGTACTGGCCCCAACAAAGGTGCAAGTAACGAGATATTTGCCATGAGTGCAATAACTTTAATTGCATCACGCTCAGCAAAACTCTCTTGAATAGCGGCATAACCGACTGCGGAGATTACGGTTAAGCCAATTCCCTGCAAAAATCTTAATGCTAGAAACTGTTCTATTTGCCGTGTTAGTAAAATTAAAAAACAGCACAAGGCAAAAAACAAAACCCCTGCTAGCAGTACTTTTTTACGTCCGAGACGATCTGACAACGGCCCAAGTAACCATGCAACCGTGGCACCACCTAATAAATAAAATGACATTGAAGACGGCGCCCAAGTTGCACTTACACCAAAATCTTGAGTAATTGCCAACATTGCTGGCTGAATAAGGTCATTGCCAATATAAACCGCAAATTCAAATAGCACTAAGGCCAAAGGAAACATCAACGTTGTACGGTTCAACGTTGTCGTTTGAATATTTTTCATGAGTTGTACACTTCAAAATAGCGGCCAAAATGTCTCAGTAACTACATATTGAAATAAATAATGTAGTCCTGACGATGACAGTATGGTCTATCAATCTTTAGATAAGTTTTTATATGCCGTGAGAGTGCATGTTTAGAATGTGAAACACCGTATTCACAAGGTGTCTAAAACGAGAAAAAATGTATGACGTGAGATTCGGTAATTTTACCAATTGGCACAATTGCCGAGCGCAACAATAGCACTTTTTAAATTGATCAGCAATCATGCAATTTCAAGAAGCTTAAATTTCAGTTTTTTGTACTAAAAGACCCACAAATTCCTGTTGTGCACAAACTCAAAGTTATCCACATATTCGATAAAAAATTAAGCATTAAGGGCAAGGATTAACTTGAAAGTCTGGGGCATCTTGTCCTTGTGTACATTGATAGCTTTGCTTTTTATTCACGATTTTCCAGACTTGCTGGTCTCGTTTTAATAAATATTCTGTACGGACTTTTGTTATTGCATCTTCGCTAGGATCTGTCTGTAAAATAGTGACTTGAGCATTAGAGGGATCATCGGCAGCATTCATTTGCTGTGAAATATCCAAATTGTTTGCATCATTTAAAAGATCGGGCTGATCAAGTAATACTGCTTGTATCGGACTATCCGCAAGTTGGGCAGAAGAATTTTTCGCTGGAGTACACGCCGTTAGCGTTACAAGGCTAAAAGCAATCAGCAAACTCATTTTTCTCATACGTGATCTCTTAGATTTACCCAAACTTAATGCTAAAGACTACAAATACTTTTTTCCGTTCAACATTGTAAACGGATTTATAAATATAAAGCTTTTCTTCAAAACAAATAACTCAGAATAAAATAGCAACCCAATATTATTGATTTTTAGTCAACAATATTTTTCAAATTCATGCATTTTTCAACAAGAGTAAATTCCGTAAAGTACACATCAAATTTAGGAATTTAATTAGAGTGACTCCCATGAGTAAGATTTTAGTGATTAATGGTGCCAAACAATTTGCACATTCAAATGGTGAATTAAATGACACATTGACCACACTCGCAACGACCCATCTCACGGAACTTGGCCATGAAGTTCAAATGACCCGTGCCGATAGCGATTATGATGCCGAAAATGAAGTTGAAAAATTCTTATGGGCAGATGTCGTTATTTACCAAATGCCAGGTTGGTGGATGGGCGCGCCTTGGACAGTTAAAAAATATATTGATGATGTATTTACTGTAGGTCATGGTTCACTTTACGCAAATGATGGTCGTAGTCGTTCTGATGCATCAAAAAAATATGGTTCAGGTGGTTTAATTCATGACAAAAAATATATGCTGTCATTGACTTGGAATGCACCAATGGAAGCATTTGACGATGCAGATCAGTTCTTCCACGGCGTAGGCGTAGATGGTGTTTATTTACCATTTCATAAAGCTAATCAGTTCTTAGGCATGGGCACATTACCGACTTTTATTGTAAACGACGTGATTAAAATGCCTGACGTTGATAGTTATGTTGAAGAATATAAAGCACACTTGAACACTGTATTTGCAGCAGCTTAATAAGGAAAAATCCATGCTAACCATTATTGCAGAAATTCGTACCAAATCAGCTGGACAGCATCGTCAAAACGTATTGGATGCATTCCAAAAAATTATTCCAACAGTTTTAGCAGAAGATGGTTGTCATGGTTATGAACCTTTAGTTGATCATATCTCGGATGCGAGTTTTCAAACTAAAGAGCCTGACACCATTGTGATGTTAGAAAAATGGGCAAGTGTTGCTCATCTTGAAGCACATTTGGCTACACCTCATATGCAAGCACATCATGAAGCAGTTAAAGATGATGTCATTGATGTCAAAATTAAAATTTTAGAAAGCGGCGTATAATTTAGCCCATAAAAAAAGACGATATATTTATCGTCTTTTTTGGTTTTAAGAACAAAGCTGTGTTTGGAACCCTCTTGAGCCTTTCCCTCTCGCACACTGATAGCTTTTTTGCTTATTCTGCAATTGCCATTTTTCATCGACTAATTTAAATGCATATTCTGTTCGAATGGCAGAGACAGAGTCATCCACTAAACCTGTTTGAATGACAACAATACGGGAAACAGTTGGAGATTCTACTCGGTTAAACACTTGCTGAACTGAGGTGTTATTGTGCTCTTTTACAATCTCAGGCTGAGCTTTAATTACTTGTTGCATTGGGGTTTCGGAACCCACAAAAGGAATTAATTTACTGGTCGTCGCACACCCAGTGAAAAGTCCAGCACAGAGCGCTGAAATTAAAAATAAACGTTGCATTTTTATCACCAAAAACAAAAGGCATAGCTTTATGATGCTATGCCTTGCTCGGTTACTCTGTAGAAACTATGTAGTTCTAAAGACAGCTACTCTTTTACAGACCAAATAATTGTTCTTGCTCAATCAACTTTAACGACAATCGTTTGATAAAATTAATTTCAATTACACATAACAAATAGGGTCATTATGCAACTGACTTATGCGGGACAAGTTTTCTTGGTGGTCGTTGCAGTTTTGATGATTTGGTCATTTGTACTCACCAAGTTTTGGATCAAGCGGTTAGCTAAAAATCGTAAAAGTAATAAGTTTGAATTCGCTTATTTATTTGCTGTGGTTTTTAGTATTAGTGCTTTATTTTTCCCATTTACTTATTGGGTTTCTCAGGCAGTGTACGGCTTAGCAACCAAACCAACTTACGATGCAACGGTAGTGAACTATACTTCTGAATGGGTAGATACTGAACGTACCGACTCAAATGGACGTAAATATAAGACTAAAACACTGATGCATACTGCTCAGGTTCAATTTAAAGATAATCAAAACAGAACTCTAACTTTAGACAACTCAGTTCGCTCTGGTGATGTGCCTGTAGTTGGTGAACATATTACTGTTGTTTATGAATCTGGTGATCACACCGCACAAGAAAAGAGCTGGCGAACAATTCTATTGTTTGCGGCTGCTTTATTTATGCTGTTTATTTTAGGTTATGTGTTGCTCATGATTATTGCTTATAGCCTAAAGCGCAACATGGAACCTTATAAAACATTTGCTAGTACTTTAATTTTTAGAGTGACGCTTCCGTTAGGTACAACGGCGATGTTTGCAATGTTGTCTTATTCTATTTTTGCCTATTTCTTTTTAGGTAATCCGCGTAACTTACCTGTGTGGGCCATTGGAATTTGTAGCTTCTTTGCTCTTTGTCTTTTACCGCTGATTTATCATATTTTGACGGGTTGGAAAGCTTATAAAAAATGATAGATTAAAAAAAAAGCGCATCTTTCGATACGCTTTTCACAAAGATTCTTTTATTTAATCAAGTATTAAAGATCAAATAATTTACCTGGGTTCATCAAACCATTCGGATCAAATACTTTCTTCAAAGCTTTCATATATTCAATTTCTTCAGGCGAACGTGAATATTCCAAATACGGTTTTTTCGTCATGCCTACGCCATGCTCAGCAGAGATTGAACCATCGTATTTTTTCACGGTATCGAACACATATTTATTAACAACCTGACACTTCGCAAAGAACTCATCTTTGGTTAAGTTTTCAGGTTTTAAAATATTTAAGTGCAAGTTACCGTCACCAATATGACCGAACCAGCAAATTTCAAAGTCAGGATAGTTCTCTTGAACAATTGCATCAATCTCACGAATAAATGCAGGTACGTGAGTAATTAATACTGAAATATCATTTTTATATGGAGTGAACGGCGCGATTGATTCAGAAATATCTTCGCGTAAACGCCACAAGCTTTCTACTTGGTCTAGGCTCTGGCTCATTACACCATCGTGTACCCAACCCTGCTCCATACAATGCTCGAAAATTTCCATTGCTTTATCGATAATCGGCTCATATGGCGCTTCAAACTCAAGCAATACATAGAACGGACATTGAGTTTCAAATGGGCGTTGTACATGTCCATGATCTAAAACTTTTTGCATTGCAAGTTCACCAAAGAACTCAAATGCAGTTAAATCGATATCTTTTTGGAATGCATGTAATACAGGCATCACTGCATCAAAATCAGGAACACCTAGAACTAAAACTTGTAAGTTTTGTGGTTGACGCTCAAGTTTAATTTCCGCTTCAGTCACTAAACCTAATGTACCCTCACCACCAATAAACAAATGCTGCAATGCATAACCAGTTGCATTTTTAACCATACCTTTGTTTAAACGTAAAATATCGCCTTTACCAGTGACAACGGTTAAACCAAGTACCCAATTACGTGTCATGCCGTACTTAATGACTTTAATACCGCCAGCATTAGTTCCGATATTACCGCCAATCTGGCTAGAACCCGCTGATGCGAAGTCAACCGGATAATACATCCCTTGTTCTTCAGCATAATTCTGCAATTGTTCAGTCACAACACCAGCTTGTACTCGTACCATACGATCTGCTGGGAAGAACTCAAGAATCTGGTTCATTTTGTCCATGCTAATGACAATTTCACCATTGGTTGCTACAGCGCCCGCAGAGAGACCAGTACGACCGCCTGACGGTGTAATCGCGATATTAAACTGGTTCGCAAGCTTTACAACTGCCTGAACTTGTTCAGTGGTCGATGGAAAAACGATGACCGATGGGTTCGGATTAAAATGCTTGGTATGATCTTTACCCCAGTTTTCGAGACTATCAGCATCGGTTTTAATACGGTTTTCACCAACGATTGCTGTTAATTGGGTGAGTAACTCAGGTGTTAAAGCGACTGGAGCATTCATCGTTTGCAGACCTAGCAAGAAGTAAACTATGGTGGGACTATGACTTCATATTTTCAGGGTTTTCACCTGAGCAAAGCCATAATGTTCAAGGAACTCCTATATTCTACATGCAACAGCTCAAGCGATAAAGTTCAGAATAGAGATACTGTCACTACAAAACATGTTTAACGTAAATAAATGCTTTCCTATAAGACTTTCAGAGAAAAATCTCATTTAAATCCCATACGAAACATATTCTAAATTACCAACCAGCCATAAATAGAAGTGATTAGACATAGATAAAATTGCCATAAGACGATGGCGCAAACGAAATATCTATAGTACCGACCATTATGTTATGATAGCGCCACCAAATTTGGCCTTTGTAGCGGAGCCGTAATGAGCCAACATCTTTCACTACCTAAAGATAAAATCCGTTTCCTTTTGTTAGAAGGCGTTCACCAAAACGCAGTCGATACTCTAAACGCTGCGGGTTACACCAATATTGACTATCGCAAAACTGCTCTTGAAGGCGAAGCGCTAAAAGAAGCTGTTAAAGATGCTCACTTTATTGGTATTCGTTCGCGTACCCAATTGACTGAAGAAATTTTCGAAGCTGCAAATAAATTGATCGCAGTGGGCTGTTTCTGTATCGGAACAAACCAAGTTGATCTTAAAGCAGCAATGGCACGTGGTATTCCTGTATTTAACGCACCGTATTCAAATACGCGTTCGGTTGCAGAACTTGTACTTGCTCAAACGATTCTTCTTCTTCGCCGTGTTCCTGAAAAATCGGCGGCTTGTCATCGTGGTGGTTGGGATAAGTCTGCTGTCGGTTCTTTCGAAACTCGTGGCAAAACTTTAGGTATTGTAGGTTACGGTTCTATCGGTTCTCAGCTTTCTGTTCTTGCTGAAAGCTTAGGTATGCATGTGATTTATTATGATGCAGTGACTAAATTACCAATGGGTAATGCTCGCCAAGTTGGTTCGTTAGACGAACTCTTAGCGACTGCTGATGTAGTTACATTACATGTGCCTGATGTTCCATCTACACGTAACTTCTTCACTAAAGCACAATTTGCAAAAATGAAAGAAGGTGCAATCTTCTTAAATGCTGCACGTGGTACATGTGTAGTAATTGAAGATTTAGCAGATGCAATCAAATCTGGTCATATTGCTGGTGCAGCGGTTGACGTATTCCCTAAAGAACCAAAAGCAAATGGCGAAGAGTTTGTTTCTCCACTTCGTGGCTTAGACAATGTGATTTTGACTCCTCACGTTGGTGGTTCAACCATGGAAGCGCAAGCAAACATCGGTTTAGAAGTTGCAGAGAAATTTGTTGCTTACTCTGACAAGGGTATGACGCTTTCTGCGGTAAACTTCCCAGAAATCGCGTTACCATTGACTGCTGGTCAACACCGTTTATTGCACATCCACAAAAACGTACCGGGCGTATTGTCTAAAATCAACAACTTGTTTGCTGAACAAGGTATCAACATTTCTGGTCAATCACTCATGACTAAAGGTGACATCGGTTACCTCGTAATGGACGTTGACGCTTCTGCTTCTCACGAAGCTTTAGATATGTTGCATGAAGTTGAAGGTACAATTCGCGTGCGCGTATTGTTCTAATACGAACTGTAAATTTAAAAGCCACAGCATTGTCTGTGGCTTTTTTATGGACATTTACATTATCATGTGAAAAGTATACCAATCGATCTAATAATAAAATGTCCATTTCAAGCCAAAAAACTCAGCTACACGCTTTGGGCTTTCTCATTCTTGCCATGTTAAGCGTTCAAAGTAGTGCATCCTTGGCTAAATTTCTGTTCCAGAGCTTTCCTACCCTTACCGTTTCAGCAATGCGCTTATGCTTAGGTGCAATTATTCTTGCCTTTATTTTTAGAATTTGGCGAATTAATTATAGTCAGGTCCGTTGGAAAGCTATTTTAGCGTATGGTTTTGCTCTTGCAGGAATGAATGCTCTTTTTTATCTATCGATTGAACGATTACCGATTGGTATTGCAGTTGCTTTTGAATTTATTGGTCCCTTAAGTGTGGCCTTATATCACGCACGCCAAAAATATGATTTTGTCTGGGTCAGTTTAGCGATTGTTGGCCTCGTTTTACTTTTCCCTTTCAATCAAGCTCATAGTCTAGATTGGATCGGAGTATTATTTGCGGTTAGTGCTGGCGCATGTTGGGCACTTTATATTATTGCTGGACAAAAACCTTCAGGTATTTCAGGCAATCACACTGTGTGTTTAGGAATGAGTGTGGGCGCATGCATCTTATTACCCATTACTTTTTTCTCAGGCTCAATAGGGCAAGTTATAGAGCTCCCCTCTCTTTTTTATTTTATTGGTTTGGCAATTTTAGCCAGCGCATTACCGTTCTCTTTAGAAATGCTAGCCCTACGTAATTTAACACCCTTAAGTTTCGGAACCTTGATGAGCCTAGAACCCGCAGTTGCTGCACTTTCTGGTTTTATCTTTTTAGGTGAATATTTGTTATGGAACCAATGGTTGGCACTTGCAACAATTATTGTAGCTTCTGTCGGTTGTACCATAACTACCCAAAAAGCACGTCTGGAACGTGAAAAAACAGTAAGTTAAATCAACTAAAACTGCAAGTTAAAACATGGCATTCGCTATAATTGACCATTGTTATTTTTAAATAATATTAGATGAGGCCCTAGGGTATTTCCATGCAGAATCTTCCCATTATTGCTGTGCTATATATGATTCTGTCGATGGTCTCATATCAAATCAGTGCTTCATTTGCTAAGCAGCTTATTGCCATATTAGACCCTCTCACCGTTACAGCTTTAAGGTTGAGCTTTGCAACGATTATTGTCGCGATCATGTTCCGTTCATGGAAAATCTGGTCGCGCTTACCCTATTTAAAATGGCGTGATTTATTGATGTACTCTGCGTCTTTGGGTCTCATGAATATTTTATTTTATACGTCGCTGGGCAAGTTACCTCAAGGGATTGCCGTCGGCTTAGAATTTATTGGTCCATTAGGTCTTGCTCTACTTTCGATTAAACAAAAGAGTGACTACATTTGGGTAGCATTTGCGATGTTAGGTATTGCTCTGATGGTTCCTTGGCAAGACCCAACACAACACCACTTTTCCTATGTCGGTGCTGCCTGCGCGTTAGGGGCTGGATTTTGCTGGGCCTTCTATATTTATTTTGGTCAAAAAGTTGTGACCCAAAATATAGGGATGCATGCTTTAACCATTGGGATTGGATTATCTGCCCTAACCTTACTACCAATAGGCATCTGGCATAATGCTCCTGCATTACTTGAAACGCAGTATTGGGGTAAAGCTTTACTTATTGCTGTCTTAGCGACTGCTATTCCATATGCACTTGATTTAATGGCACTCAAACAACTCACTAAATTAACTTACGGCACCCTAACGAGTTTAGCACCAGCATTGGCAGCATTAACGGGTTTCTTATTACTTCACGAAGAAATCAGCATGCTGCAATGGATGGCTTTAGCTTGTGTAATGCTGGCATCGATTGGGGTAACTTTAAGAAGTACTAAAAAAGTAGCATAGTTAAATACTATTGCTGCTTTTTATACTTTTTATATTCCTTTAAATATTTATTACCCAGCGTTTCTTTTTCACTGTCTTTAAGAATTTTTCCTGCTTGTTGGAAAAATTTATGCTCTTCTTCTTTTAAATGGTGATGGACTGTTTCACTCAACTGTTTGGCGATTGCTAACCAGCTTGGGCTACTCATATCGGTTTTTTCGAGCTGCTCGACCAACTCATCCATTTCATGATGCTCAGATAAAGCATGTCTTGTAATATCTAAACCAACATCATCAAACATTAAAGGAATATATAAATAACGGTCTTCAGCAACTGAATGGGCATACAATTCATTTTTTAATGCATCAAATAATTCTTTTCTTTCTTCGGTTAAACCATGTGTCTGAATAAGTTGTTCGGAAAGGCTACGTTGATTTTCATGGCTTTCTCTTAATGCTTCGAAAATATTCATTCTCTTCCTCATTTTTAGCTAAAAAATCTTTTTTATTTCAAGGTTTATCATACGTTGAAATTTATAATGTTTAAGTAGCTTAAAATGAGACTATTTTTTACACAGTTTTCTTTCTAGTAAACTTCTGTAATGATTTTTATATTTCTAGCTTTAAATGATACATAAAAGTATGAACTGCATTTTATGGACAGCTCATACTTTTAATCTTATTTAACCCGTAACAAACATTTGATAGCCCAAACGGCAAATCAAAATACTCACTAAAATTAAAAAGATAATACGAACAAATCCACTTCCGTATTTAAGCGCGGTACGTACCCCAACAACAGAACCAAGCACGTTTGCAACTGCCATCATTAGACCAATGTGCAAAATAGCGTGACCTGTCGGAATTAAAAAACTCAGAGCAGCTAAATTCGTCATAAAGTTACCGATTTTTGACAAAGCTGAAGCATGTAAAAAATCGACTTGTAAAAAACGAATAAAGAAGAAAATAAAGAAACTACCCGTACCCGGACCAAAAATACCGTCATAAAAACCGATTGCTAAACTACCAATAGCAGCCAAAATCAGCATTTTATTAGTAATTTTTTGCTCAGTATGAACCTGTCCGAAGTTCTTTTTAACTAGCGTATAAATTGCAATCACAATCAACATTACGAATACGAAAGGTCTTAATACAGATTGAGGAATTAACGATAAACAAGCGGCGCCAGCAAACGAACTAATCAGCGCACAAACAGCAATGACTGCTAAAAGCTTCCATTGCAACTTTACTCTTTTTGCAAAGGTATAAGCAGCCGATGCAGTACCAAAAATGGATGAGACTTTATTGGTACCAATTACGGTAGCAGTCGACATGTTAGGGAAAGTGCTCATGATCCCGGGAATCTGGATGAGTCCACCGCCACCCACAGCAGCATCAATTGCTCCAGCAGTAAACGCAAAAAAGATCAAACTCAGGATAACATCCCATTCCATGCCCATGCTCTATACTCTACATATACTACAAATTTAAGATACGCTTAGGTACCAACCGTTTTCTATCAGTAATCTCAGCTAAACCTAGACAGCGCTCATCTGAAAAAACTAAAACTTCTGCTTCTGCAGAATGCTCAATATTGCTTTCTAAACCATTGCAAAAATACTTTTCACGCCCTTCAGGCACCTGAATTTTTAAGAAATGATCAACTGGAGCATAAACTGGAAGTAGCAAAGCTTCTCTTTGCTCTTCTGTCAGACTTTCCAGATATTCAATGGTATAACTCGGAATGAGCTCAAAATGTCCTGTTTGAGTCCGGTTTAGCATCGTTAAATGCCCACCACAGCCAAGTGCCTCACCAATATCTTCGCCCAGTACACGAATATATGTTCCTTTAGAACAAGTTACATCCAAAGTGATACTATTTTCAGTAAATTCAATTAACTCTAAGGCATAAATTGTGATTGGACGCGCTTCACGCTCAATCTCGATACCTTTTCGGGCAAGTTCATATAACGGCCTGCCTTCTTTTTTCAAAGCCGAATACATTGGCGGAATTTGTTGAATATCACCTCTAAATTTTTCTAAGGCTTGTTCAATAAGCTCTTGGCTGAGCACAGGAACAGAGCGCTCCTGTAGAATTTCCCCTTCCACATCACCTGTCGTTGTGGTTTGTCCCAATCGAACGGTGGTTTGGTAGCGCTTTGTTGAGTCCAACAAATAGTGTGAGAACTTGGTGGCCTCTCCCAAACAAATCGGGAGTAAACCTGTCGCCAATGGGTCTAAAGCTCCAGTATGACCTGCTTTTTGGGCACGGTATAACCAACGCACTTTTTGCAAAGCCGCATTTGAACTAAGCCCTAATGGTTTATTTAATAGAAATACACCACTAATATGGCGACGAGAAATTTTTTGATTTTTTGTCGTCATTTTTATTGGAACACAAAGCTAGAAAAAAGTGCCGACATGTTAGCAAATTCGGCAAGATATTTTCACAATATTTAGGTGCCTTTTCACTTATTTTATGGCACATTAATGATCGAGTAAAAAAACAACAAATTAAAACTTAAGGAAGATATCTTTATGCAAGGGATGCAGAAGAAGGTATTGTGGTGCGTGCTCGGATTTTTTATTTTGAGCCTCATTGCATGTGTCTATTGGTTAAGTCCTGACTCAAAAAAAACATCAGCCCAAGTCAGTGAAAATACAGCTCAAAATTTAGCATCAGCTCCACCCAAAGATCGTCTATCGCTAAATGAAGATACTTACCATAGTAAAAGTCAGCAAGACACCGAAGTTAACTGCCAGTTAAAAATTGATAGTTCTCAACATTTGGTCGTAAATAGTCAAACCCGCGACTGTTTTGAATATTTTATTACCCAATATGGAGAAAATGATTTAGAACAAATCAAAAATCACTTTGGGAAATTTATTCAAGGACAATATTTAGAGCCAGCTCGTTCACAGATTATGGACTTATGGACCCGTTATTTAAAATATCGTGAACAACTTGCTCAAATCCAAACGCCATCAGCAAAACAACAAGATAAAAATTATTTTCAAAAGATCTTTAATTCAATTCAGGATATAAGAAAACGCTTCTTTTCGACCTCTGAAATTGAAGGACTCTTCTCTAACGAAGATATCTATCAGAACTATACGCTAGATCGAATGCAGATACTTGAGGACTCATCTTTAAGCGAAATTGAAAAAGCGCGAAAACTTAAAGAACGTTTTGAAGAACTTCCAGAAGACTGGCAGCAAAACCTGCAAGAACTTTCTAAACTTGATGATTTACATACACTGACCAAACAAATTAAAGCTCGCAAGGGTTCAGCAGAAGAACTTCGGCAAATGCGTACAGCACTTGTGGGAGCCGAAGCGACTCAAAGATTAGAAACTTTAGATACAGAGCGGAATGCTTGGCAACAAAGGGTCAACAGTTACCTGGGTGGACGAGATGAAATTCTTAAAAGCAATATGAGTGATAGTGCTAAAAACCAAGCAATACAACAATTACGCCAACAACAATTTAACTCATCACAAGAACAACTAAGACTTCGAACTTTTGAAACGGTCCATGATCAGGGAGGTGAACTGCCATTTAATTACTAAGCCTTTCCTTTTTTGGGAACTGGCTAAACATTCACTAGCAGTAGAAAGCTGCTTTTCATACAAAATAAAAATAGTGAGTAAAAAATGAAAAGGAAGTTAATGTTTTTCTGCGCTGCAATGCTCTCAGGACTGAGTATTTCAGCGGCCCATGCAACAAATGCTGAACAAGTTAAAAGCTCGTTCGTATATTCATCTTATGCACAAACAAAATATCCAATGGTTTTTAACCACGGTATGGCAGGCTTTAGCCGAGTTGGAACAGATACACTTGGCCTCGATTACTGGTACCAAATTCTTCCTGATCTTGCTCGTAATGGAGGAAATGTCTGGGCTACAAGAGTCTCACCATTTAACTCAACAGAAGTGCGTGGGGAACAACTTGCACAGCAAGTAGAAGAGATTATTGCCATTACTGGTAAGCCTAAAGTCAACTTAATCGGTCATAGCCATGGGGGTCCAACAATTCGCTATGTAGCCGGTATCATGCCAGAAAAAGTTGCCTCACTTACCACGATTGGTGCACCTCATAAGGGTTCACCAATGGCAGATGTCATTCTGAACGTTGAGGGTACTCCTCTTTCAGGCTTGGCAACGTTAGTAAACTGGTTTTCAGCAGCAATTACTTGGGCAGGAGGCCTAGATCCGACTAGCTATCCGCATGACTCTTTAGCAGGCGCCCATAGCTTATCAACTAAAGGTTCAGCTCAGTTTAATGCTCAATTCCCTATGGGTGTACCCACCACTTCTTGTGGAGAAGGAACATACCAAGAGAAAGGTATTTATATGTATTCTTTCTCTGGAAATAAAGCTCTGACTAATCCATTAGATCCATTTGATATCGCCCTTACAGGCAGTAGTTTAGTGGTCGATCCATTTGGTGATAATGATGGTCTTGTTTCTCGATGCAGCGCCAAATTTGGTAAAACAATTCGTGATGATTACAACTGGAATCATTTAGATGAAGTCAATCAAGTGCTGGGAATTCGTTCTATTTTTGCCTCAGACCCTGTCTCGGTTTACCGTCAACATGCAAACCGTTTAAAGCTACAAGGACTATAATTTTTAAACAAAAAAATGCGCCAAAAGGCGCATTTTTTTACTCGGTATAAGCTTACGCTTTACGAGCTGGTAATTTTTCACGAATACGTGCAGCTTTACCAGACAAGTCACGGAGGTAGTAAAGTTTAGCACGACGAACGTCACCACGACGTTTCACTTCGATTTTAGCAACAACTGGTGAGTGAGTTTGGAATACACGCTCAACACCAACACCGCTAGAAATTTTACGAACTGTAAATGCAGAGTTTAAACCACGGTTTTTCTTCGCGATTACAACACCTTCAAATGCCTGAAGACGCTCACGCTCACCTTCTTTTACTTTAACTTGGACAATAACAGTGTCACCAGGAGCAAAAGCAGGGATATCAGTTTTTAACTGTGCATTTTCAATAATTTGAACTAAAGGATGTTTACCACTCATTGTGGAATCTCCAATATGTGCGGAGTCAGAAGAGGTCTGAGGTTCCGCTGGGGATAGAGGCTAAAGCGCATATCAACCCGTTTATCTTTCCCTTTACGACAACATGTCTATAAAGAGCCTTAGAATATACATAAAACTATTCATTAAATAGAATCATGCTTTAACTCGAAGCATTGCTTCTCGTTTTGTTGCAGAACTTTCGTTCCCGAGAATAGCGGTTAAGAATTACCACCATTCCTTTTAGCATCTTTTAGCCATTTTTTCTGCTGCTTATTCAACTCTACTTTTTCAGCCAACTCTGGTCGACGTTCTAAAGTTCGTTGATACCGCTGCACAAAACGCCACTTTTCGATATTGCCATGATGTCCAGATTTTAAAACTTCCGGTACATCCAGCCCCTCAAAATGGTCTGGCTTTGTATATTGTGGACAATCTAAAAGACCATCAACAAAAGAATCTTGTACTGCTGACTGTTCATCTGACATTACATTCGGCAAACGACGAATAATACTGTCAAGTAACACCATAGCGGGCAATTCACCACCTGATAAAACGTAATCACCAATTGACCATTCCTGATCAACATAATGCTGGATCAAACGTTCATCCACTCCCTCATAACGTCCACACAGTACAATTAAGCCGTCGTAATCAACAAACTGCTGTACTGCCTGTTCATTTAAGGTTTTGCCTTGTGGAGACATATACACCACAGGAACATGAACATGTCCTGCTTGTGAGGCAAGCTGTTTGGCATGCGCTATTGCTTTCGCTAAAGGCTCAGCCATCATCACCATCCCAGGGCCACCACCAAATGGACGTTCATCCACTCTTTTGTAGTTTCCCTCAGCAAAATCACGAGGATTAATACAAGTGACTTGTACAATATCCCGTTTTGCCGCACGTCCGCTGATGCCGTAGGCTGTAATCGCTTCAAACATTTCAGGAAAAAGCGTAATGACTGCAAAGAACATCACAGACTCCTCTATTTTCCTGCTGTATTAATCCTAAAAGGATTAATAATCTACGCCCCAATTGACGTAAATACGACCAGCTTCAAGATCAACACGTTGTACTACATCTTTATGCCAAGGAATCATGCGTTCTTCTGAATCAATGCTGTCTGGGGTAGCATGTACCACCATCACATCATTGGCTCCAGTTTCAAACAACTCATGAATTTTACCTAAGTTTACTTCCTGCTCTTCATCATCAAGACCAAACACTGTTAAGCCTTTTAAATCTGACCAGTAGTACTCATCTACATCTGCTTTTGGCAGTTGAGACTTAGCAATCCAGATATTAGCGCCAACCAAGTTTTCTGCTCCAGTGCGATCACTCACATCCTTCAAAGCAACAACTAGGCCTTTGCCATGTGGTTTCCAACGTTTTACATCTATTGTTTGCCAACCGGCCTTGGTCTCAATGTACCAAGGCAGGTAGTCAAACATGTTGCTCATAGGTTCTGTATTTGAATACACCCAGAGCCACCCATTCAATCCATAAGCTGAACGTAACTGTCCAATCTGAATACGATCTTCGGGAACATTCTGTGTCGATGTCATGGGCTACCTACTACAAAAAAATTATGCAGTAACTTTTTTAGCTTGAGCAGCTAAAGAAGCAACACGTTCAGAAGGTTGAGCACCTTGAGAAACCCAGTGAGCAAAACGGTCTGCATCTAAACGAAGTTTTTCTGCTTGACCTTGTGCAGTCGGGTTAAAGAAACCGATACGCTCGATAAAACGACCATCACGTGCATTGCGGCTATCAGTCACAACGATTTGATAGAATGGACGTTTTTTTGCGCCGCCACGTGCTAAACGAATAACAACCATGATAAAAGCCTTATAATTCTTACGGATTATCCCTGCGCCGACCATCGGCAACACTTCAAACCCCTTTCATAGAGGGCAACATTCTACGTGATTTTTGCCCTGAAAGAAAGATTAAATTTTGAGTTATCCGCAGTTTTGAATTTAAATTAGCGACCATCCCAATTTGATGTAGCTGAGGCTGTACAAGACTGACCTTTAGTCCAACATTTCTGCCCTTCACTGTTCAAAAGTACAGTCCCGTTTCCAGCTTGAATCGTATTTGTTTTAGGAGTTGCTGTAAGCGTCCATGTTTGAGAATTTGTGACTAATGCAATAGTATAAATTGGATTGGATGCTGGATAATCTTTACTAGCTAAACCATTATCTAGCATTGCACTAGTATAATTATGATTAATCACATAATAACTTTGTAGACGCTGTGCTGTTTGCATCATTTCACTTTGCACATCTGCACGATTTCCACGAATTTTATACTGTGTATATGAGGGATAAGCAATTGCTGCCAAAATTGCAATAATAGCAACCACAATCATTAGCTCTATGAGGGTAAAACCTTCATATTTTTTCATTACCATGTCTCACTATTACTACCACAGTTTGTATATGCGCTGACTACATCTTTAACTTTTGTCATACAACGAAAACCATCACTGTTTATAAGTAAATCATAGTTATTAGCTTGCCTAGGTTCGCCACTACTATCCTTAGCACGCTCAACAACAATGACCCAACTTAAGCCCTGTACTTTCGCTGAATCTGTCGTCTCTTTATCATCAGAGTCCTTTAAAATAGATAAAGGTAAATGCTGGCTGCCATCTAATAGAGTCAATGTGTATTTTGCTGTAGTTGCTGTAGCACTCAACGGCAACAGCAATTTACCCGTAGTTTTATCATAAGGAGTGACCGCTCCAGCATTATAAAGGTAAGTCGCATCAAAACCTTTATAGCTAAAGTTTTTAGCTTTAAAACGCTCTAACTCCGTAGCAATATGCTGAGCCTCTTGTTTTGCTACGGCTAGATCTTTTTTTTCAATGTATCGCGTATAACTTGGATACGCGATAGCAGCTAAAATCGCAATAATCACCACAGTGACCATTAGCTCAAGCAGAGTAAAAGCTCGTTGTTTCAACCTGACTTCCCCTTAACGTGTTTCATACCAACGCAAATGTTGCAACTTCGCAGTAGTATTGAACAATTGGCATTCTGGTAAATTTTTATTAGCTGCTGTTGTACAATCACGATCAGTTGAAACTACATTTTTTATCAGCTTATTACCCGTAGCATTACCAGAATAGGCTCCAAGTCCTGTTCCCAAAATACCAGCACCTAAATCTGTATTATTCGGTTGAGTTGTAGAGCTATCATAAAAACTACACTTTCCAGTTGGCAAGCAAAATTGATAGAGTTTAGAATCGCCTTTTACCCCACCGGTACATGTACTACCAATACCATTACCATCACGGTGAAATATATTGACATAAAGCATGCCATCTAATGCATAAAGCCCATTCATACCTTTATATACACCAGCACTATTAGAATATATATATTTCCAGCCATTATGCCCAGCTACAGTTACTCCATTTTTATAATCATCACCAGTAAAGGTCTTGGTAAAATATGTATTTAAAGAATCAAGAACACTAATATCTTTTGTACTCAATTTAGTATTGTCTAAACTATATAAATCAGTTTTTACTACATCTTTATCAAAAACAATAAATACACCATCACTTGCACTAGCTGAATCAGTCGTATTATTTTTACCAACAGTGCCCGATAAGGGTGAACTACGGTTACCCGAACTGAGTGCAACAATACCAACAAGTGAACCACTTTCATCCCTAGAGACAGAGAAACTTGGCATTTCATAAAAACGTGGGCTCGTACCATCACTATCAACATGTTGATTAAGTAAACGTACTACATGTGTTGCAAAATCAGATTTGTTTGTAGTTGTATTATTTAAGTCAATACGGAAAGCTTGGCCACCCAAGTCCCCAAAATACAGATGATCAACTAAACCATCACTATCACGATCTACAGCATTAATTTGACTAACTACACTATATTTTAAATCATTATTTTGAGTTGATGCTTGTGCACCTTTATCTGTAGATGCATTAGCACTTGACCACCAAAGTAAATTACCATTGTTGGCATCAAACATATAGACGCCTGCACCCTTACTGTTGGTCTGATTATAATTAGGCAATTCATAACCAGTGTCATAACCACCACCGACAAACATGACCAGTTTCTTTTCACCACCAAAATTAACATAAGCTAATGTTGGTTTTGACCAACTTTGCCCCATATAACTTAATGCACTATTAGTATTTAGTGTCCCATCTGTATTGTCTGCACCAGCTGGATTAATATGAAATTTGAGTTCAGGATTGGTTAAATCAGACAAGTCCAATGCATAGTAGCTGCGTCCCCCCATACGTAAACCACCATAAACCCACTGCAATCCTTTTAAAGCAATGTCTTTACCACTCGTACTATCTGTTACAGTGCGCCCAGACTCATTTACCGTGAGTGTTCCATCTGACTTTGCAATGTATTGGGTATGCGCTGTCCAAGGACCATCTATACCATAAAGTAATTCTGGACTATCTGACTTTTCTTGTAAGAAAGCTGTTCTTTGTTTTTCATTTTGCATCATTTCATTGGGTACGAAAGCAAAAATCTCTTTACCTGTTTTAACATCTACCACATGTAAAAGTCCTTGTGTGGTGCCAAATAACAAGTAATCTTTACGACTGGTAGTGTCTAACTGTCCATCTGTAATTGTAATTTTACCTTCTTGAGTAAGTAAAACTGGAGCTGAGTGCATAACTGCACCAATCTGGCGAAGTTCTGTTTTACCAATCACATCACTTAAATCAACAGCTTCATCCACTCCAACATTGTAACCCAATAAATTTAGCCAATAGTTCTTAGCAGGATCATTAGTAAATAGAGTTGAATCACTTGGGTTAATAGCAAATAGATTTTGTAAAGTAACCTTTTCCAATGATTTTATTTCATTTGCTGTATAAGATGCTGCACTTCCTGTAATTTCCCGGTTAGTATAAATTGTTCTATTTTCCACTTGGATATTGTCTGTATTTAAATGAATACCTAATGGTAACTGACCTTTTACTCCACCACTCCAGATACCTTCTACAGATTGATTAAATGAACCATCTTTGAATATTCCGGTCGTCTTATTAGCTCCATACAATTGACCATTAAGCACATGGTATTTATCCATATTGCCGGCCCACATTTGAGTATTGTCCTGAGGTTTAGGATTGAATGAAGCATAATAGCCATAAGGCTGGATACGCAGAGGATTTAATGCATCCTGTGGCAATGTTGGTGAGCCTGTAACAACAGGAGGAATATTTTGATCAAAGACATCGTCAAGGAATTTATTGATACTAGACACTACTCCAGCTTTTGCTCCACCAGAATCACTTGAACTTACAGAGGTATACTGCCCACCACCAGCAGTAGCCCAATTTGATAAAGCACTTCCTGTATAATTAAAACCAACTGTATACGTCTTAATTTTTACTTCTCGATTACTAAAAGGGTTTCCAGCTGTTTTCAGCAGTCCCTTTGCCATGAATTGAGCACAACTATCAAAGCTATTACAGGAAATGGAAGACAACCCCATTGAAGATGCAAACAACTTATCATTAGCAGTAGGCGCATTCGCCTCACCATCAGTTAAAAAATAGATACCGTGTTGACCACATTCTTGTTCTTTATGATATACACTCGCATAAGTCTCATTCGTAGAATTACTTACATAATTACGTATACTATCAATTGGACTCAGATATTTAATAGTATTACCACTGCCAGTTGTCAAACCAGGTTGTGCAACATCAATAGAAGTGTTTGCTGGATTAGTATTAGTTAATGGTTTAGTACTATTCCCTAACATATATGCTATTGTTTCTGCATACAATTGTGCAGATGGAGTAGCAGTATCTGTAATAATTCGCTGAACTTGCAAATTCATCGCTTGTCTTGCTGTCATAGTACTTACAGAACCAACACTACCTAGATTAGTTATACGCTGACTAGACGAACGTTTTGTATCCGTGAACATGCAGTTATTGGCGCGTTTTGCATTATCATCGAGCGTCCAATCAATATATAAGTGTGGATTTACCCTATCCTCGCGGTCAGAATAAAAAGTATAGTTTTTACTACTATCTCGAGACAATTCAAAAATAATATCTCCCATTCCGCACCAATTATTATTATTCTTAATTAACTCCTCCATTTCACTCTTAATATCCATAGAGTAAACATTCATTGGATTTGATACATTATCATTTGCATAACTATTTTTATAAGCATTTATAGCTCTTTGAGTTGTTGCATTAGAAAATATTGTTGTTAAATAATTATTATCTACTCCTGTTTGAATCGTTTTTGATGTATCAGCTCCAGTGTAGGATTGCAATCTTGTAACCGATGGATTTGACATATATAAATCACTATGCCTAGCTACTCTAACTTTTAGTTTATTCGCTCCATTATCAATATTAGACCGCAGTTCCAAATAGGCAGAATTAATCGTAGCTCCTCTCGGAACATCCACTTGAAAACGAATATATACTTTTTTATCATCAGTATTTATGGTGGAAGCCCCGCCTGATACCACTGGCTGATTATTACTACTCTTAAATATCACATCACCATTAGTTGGAAATAAATCTTTACGAGAGGAAGGATAAGTTACCTTATCGTCCAACAGCTGGGCTGGTCGGGCAATATATCCGGCATCACGACGTGGCGCAGTTATTGAACTATCAGAAGAAGCACTACTGGTCGCAGGATGGACTGCCGTATAATAAAGAGTCGTATTATCATTATTTTTTATTGGATACCATGGAGGGCTTTCAAAAGTAGATAATCCTGCACGAATATTCCTTGCTGGTTTAATTTTATCACCATCACCAAGCAATACCGCCTGCATAGAATCTTTTAAATCAAAAGCACTTCTTTTACCCGACATAGATCCTGAATTGTCTAATGCAAACATAACAACAGGTTTAGGTGTAAAGCCCGATTTATAAATATCAATATCACTGGCATAGCTCGAAACACTATAACAAGTCGTAAATGTCATTAATGCGGACATCGTTATAGAAAGCCATTTTTTTTGACTTAAGTTCATCATTTTCTCAATCCCCAATCTTTCTATATTACGATGCCAACTTTGGCGAACCACCAACGGTATAATCTGCATGCTGCATGTTGTAAGGTATATTTATAGTTTCAAAACAGGCTGCGACTTCCGATGCACTTTTTTTGAAACAAGCCTCGATACTTGAGCTACTTGCGCCAGAAAAACTTGGCAATACAGAAATCACAGTAGCTCCAATATTATTTGAAATACTAGGAATACTACTTTGCCCTTGACTTGTACCTAAAGGCGCATTACCAAAAGGAGTTGCAGTGGTTGCTGCACGAGTTAAATAAATTTGAGATAAAACAGCTGAACGACCTGTTGCAAACCAATTGGACTTACAAAAACCTTCCACCCCAATTTTCGTTATGCCACCATCAGAAGTAATCACACTTGCTTTTTGCAAACTAAAAAATGTACTTTCTGATGCCTTATAACAAAATACCAGTTCATCTTTTGCATTATCTGCCGAGTTAAAATAGGCAAACATGCCATTTAAAGCCAGTTGCTGCTCAATCTTTGCTGGGTTCTCAATATTAAATAATGCTGCATCAGAGTTTTCGAGCAATAAGGCATTTACTTGACTATTTGTCGCAATTTTTAAGCCTAATATCCCCGATTTAATGGCAAGTGTTCCAAGTAATGTCACCATAATTAAAATAATAAGAACAACAATGAGTGTTGCACCGTACTGCTTTGTTCTCATGATGCCCCCAATGTATTTCTTAATGCCACCACTTGACTTACAGCCTGTCGTAAATATTTTTGATTGACTGCATCTGTTCCATTTAATGTCACAGTCTGTCCTGCCAAGTTAAATGTCTTCTGGGTGTTTACATTTGAATCAGAACCAATTTTTCCAGTTGAACGCGCTAACATCCCAATTTCAACTGAAACCACTTGTAAATAATTTTTGGGATCAGTCACACTACTACCCATAGCAGCTTTATATTCATCTAAAGTCATATAACGCAAATTATTATTTACTAAATTTTTAACACCTAATCGCACTTTAAAAGCATCAATGTATTGCATAATTTGCTGAGCATTATTATCTAGACCAGTAATTGCGGTATTGCCATTCGCATACCATCCCGCATCACAAGCCAATGAATAAGAAACTGGCTCACCTGTAGACGTGCTAATCTCTTTTAAGAAATAGCGTTGCACAATAGTTTTAGCCTGCGCATTGGTAATCGAATTTCCTTCACAATCTATAATTTCATTTGCAGCAGGCACATATTGAATAGTTAATTGATCACTTTCCCCAGAAGTGTTATCAGTATCTTTCCCTTGTAAAGACACAAATTTAGTTTCTAAATTGGGAATATTTTGCAAACTATTAGGAAGGTTTTCTTTCGCAAAAATGATACCTGAGCCGATCATTTTATTATTTACATATTGACTCGATGGGGTATTCAAATTTGCATGTCGTAAATCATGTGTTAAAGATGAAAGTCCAAAATTGGCATTTTGCTGTAAGCCTCCTAAACTACTTTGTAGTCCCATTGAGCGCTGACTACTTAAAAAAACAGCAAGCCCTGCAGCAACAATAAGTAAACCAAGCGCTAAAGCAACCATGAGTTCAATCAGAGTAAAAGCTTGTTGAGGTTTAATCATGGTTATAAACTTCCATAATGATACATTTGGCATCAGGTACATAGGCTGTGCCATTGGTACAGTTTGAACCACCACTTCCATTTGTAGCAGTTGTACCACCCCATGCTACATATATGCATTGACGAATTAACGTAGAACCTTGACAATCCAACATGGCAAGACTCATACCTAAGTCTGTAGCACGTTGTTTGACCTGAGCATAATCATATTTTGCCATCTGATCAGCATCACAAGATGTGGTAGAACAGTTTGTTAATATTTCAGTGCTACCCATATCCCCATACTTACTTAAACCACCTCGGTTTACACGCATACGCTCTGCTAAATCTCGGGCTATATTGGTTGCTTGAATGTTCTGACCTGCTTCAGTGCTTGCAGCAACTGCCCGTATTTGTAAAGCAACAAAACCCAGTACAGCAATGCTCAATAAAAGTAATGCAACAAGCACTTCCATTAAACCAGCACCTTTTTGAGACGTTATCATTATTATTTCCCCAATTAATTCGGACAGCTGGTTGCCGATTTATCATAAAAAACGATGCCATCTTTTTGCACATAAATATAGGATTTTAAAGTGTTATCTGAAGTATGCTGAAATACAAAACATAAGTTTGTAGTTGCTGTAGATTGTCCCTGACGGTTATACGTAATACTTGCAGCACCTGTGTATTTCTCAACGCGGCTAGAAGGTATCCATTTTTTATAAAAGGTTGTCACGCTACTATCTAAAGCCAACACTCGATTAGTTTGTTTAAATACAGCTTCTGAACGTGTTTCAGCCAGTAAGTTAACAAAATTACTAGTATCAACGGTCAATTCGTTTTTACGAATCGTTTTAGTAAAAGACGGTGCAGCCATCATCGCAATAATAGCCATTACTGCAATCGTCACCATGAGCTCAACCAAGGTGAACCCTTCTTGCGGAATAATTCCCCTCATCCCCTTAAACCCCAAATAAACTTAAGAATTTTTTATTTATTATTTAAATTTTACGGTTTAGATTTACAAAACAAATACAAAGCAGATAAAGGGTATAAAAAAACAGATAATCGTCATATCAACAATTATCTGTTTTACTATTTTAAAATCAGTATGTTAAACAAGTCACACTTTATGCTTGAGTCACATGAATACGTAATTCTTTAGGAAGACTAAAAGTTATGTTCTCTTCACGTCCATCTAATTCTTTAGGTGCTTGTGCGCCCCAGTCTTGTAAACGTTGAATTACTTGCTTAATGAGAATTTCTGGCGCTGAAGCACCCGCTGTCACACCAATTTTGCACGTATCATTGAACCATGACCGTTCTAACTGATCAGCATTATCTACAAGGTAAGCAGCTTTACCCATACGCTCTGCAAGCTCACGTAAACGATTTGAATTTGATGAGTTAGGTGAACCTACAACCAAGACCACATCACACTGTTCTGCCAAGTCACGTACAGCATCTTGTCTGTTTTGAGTTGCGTAGCAAATATCATCCTTACGCGGACCCTGAATATGAGGAAATTTTGCACGCAAAGCATCAATAACTTTAGCTGTATCATCAATAGATAAAGTTGTTTGAGTTACAAATGCAAGTTTTTCAGGATGTCTTACTGCCAATGCAGCAACATCAGCTTCATCTTCAACCAGATAAATCTCACCACCTTTCAATTTGTCATATTGGCCCATGGTTCCTTCAACTTCTGGGTGCCCTTCATGACCAATTAAAATGGCTTCAGTACCTTCTCGTGCATATTTAGTCACTTCAATATGAACTTTAGTAACCAAAGGACAGGTCGCATCAAAAACTTTTAAGCCTCGGCGCTCCGCTTCTTGCTGAACTGCTTTTGAAACACCATGCGCACTGAAAATTACAATTGAGTCATCTGGAACCTGATCTAGTTCATCAACAAAAACCGCCCCTCTTTGACGCAAGTCATCTACCACAAATTTATTGTGTACAACTTCATGACGTACATAAATAGGCGGATTAAAACATTCTAAAGCCCGATTGACGATTGCTATGGCTCGATCAACACCGGCACAAAAACCACGCGGATTAGCTAACACAATTTCCATAACAGCCTCAAAATTAATAAAACAGGGGAATTTCTCTTGAATATTTGCAATTAAAACTATTCAGTTTAAACGCACGGTACACTACAATAGCGAAGATATTTTATCATATCAGGAAAAATATCATGTCGGGTCTATTGTTTGTCGTTTCTGCTGCATCAGGAACGGGCAAAACATCTTTGGTGAAAGCCCTGCTTGACCGTGTGAGCAATTTACATGTTTCAGTCTCACATACTACCCGCAGTCAACGTCCCGGTGAGTTAGATGGTGTTCACTATCACTTCACTACAAAAGATGAATTTCTAGACCAGGTCAACCATGACGGTTTTATTGAATACGCTGAAGTATTTGGTAATTACTATGGCACTTCTCAAGCAACTGTAAAACAACAGTTAGCTCAGGGACACGATGTTCTACTTGAAATTGATTGGCAAGGTGCAGAGCAAGTTCGCAAACTTTTTCCTGAATCCAAGCAAATATTTATTTTACCGCCAACACAGTTTGACCTCCGTCAGCGTTTATCTAACCGCGGCACAGACTCAGTTGAAGTCATTGAACATCGTTTAAGCTGTGCAGTTGAAGATATGCAGCATTTTACGAACTTTGATTACATCATTATTAATGATGACTTTAATAAAGCTTTACATGAGATTGAAGCTGTAATTACAGCAAACCGTCTAGTGCTATCTCAGCAAGCGAAACGTTATCAAACATTAATTCAAGACTTGATTACTCCTCAACCAAAACAGGAATAACTTGAGTCTAGATCGAAAGCCTTTTATACTGTTTAGTCTGTTCAAATTCACCATTCCAAAACGAGAACTTTTATGGCACGCGTCACCGTTGAAGATTGTTTAGATCATGTAGACAACCGTTTTGAGCTTGTGCTCGTTGCAAGTAAGCGTGCTCGTCAATTGGCACGTCAAGGCATGGAGCCAACTGTAGAATGGGATAACGACAAACCGACTGTAGTTTCTTTGCGCGAAATCGCGGCAGGTCACGTTACTAAGGAAATTCTTAAGCAACGTGAACAAGATTATCAAACTTCTAGTCTTGATCTTGCTCTTTCTACAAACAGCTTGAATTTAGAAGGTTTTTCTTTCTAATTCTTTCTGTTTAATAAAAAAACCATCGTTTTTCTGCGGTGGTTTTTTATTTGGCTTTGCCTTGAATTTAAAGATATTGAAAAAAGCAATTATTTTCATTGAAAAAAAAACACACTTTTTCAAATGAAAAAATTGACAAGTTCCGCAATATGCTTTTCATTAAGAAGTAGATAGATTTAGTTTCTCAGCATTAGGAAAAAGGGTGATTTATGCCAGGCGAAGAGGTCAGCCAAGCCAAGCAACAGCTTAAATTGATTGTCGACCCTTACTTATCGGTAAGTGAGGTCGAGAAAGTGCTTGCTGCCTGTGATTTTGCCGATCTAGCGCATAGTGGCATTACACGTAAAAGTGGTGAACCCTACATTCTGCATCCAATTGCTGTTAGCTGCATTCTTGCGAACATGCGTTTAGATGCTGAAACCTTAATGGCAGCCCTTTTGCATGATGTTATTGAAGACACTCAATATACAAAAGAAGATATTACTGAAAAGTTCGGACTGACAGTTGCCGAGCTGGTTGACGGTGTAACCAAACTTAGCCAGTCCAGTGATAAAGAATATAACAAAGCCGCCTCATTCCGAAAAATCTTGCAAGCAACCCTACAGGACCCGCGTGTCATTATTATTAAATTAGCCGATCGCTATCATAATATGACAACGCTAGGTGCTTTACGTCCAGATAAACGCGCCCGCATTGCGCAAGAAACGCTTGATATCTTTGTGCCAATGGCAAGATTAGTCGGCATGAATGAAATGGGTGATAATCTAGAAAATCTTTGTTATCAAAATCTTGATCTTGATATGTTTGATAATGTGCAAAATGCACTACGTGTAACTAAACCAGAGCGATGTAAATATCAAAGTATCTGGGAACAAAACCTCGCTGAACTTCTCCACAATTATCACATTCAAGGCCGCATTAAAAAGAAAAATAACAATATCGAATTATTACGCCATTTCGTCAAAAATGAGATGGACTTACAAGAGCTTACCCATAGTCATGCTTTTGAGATCGTTTTACAATCAATTGCTGACTGTGACCGTCTAGTTGATGCTTTAAGAGAAAACTTTCAGGTCATTCAATATCAGGACCATATCCGTCGTCCGCTACCGGGTGGTAACCAATCTTTACTGATTAAACTTAAAGGCGAAAAAACTACACTATCTCTTACCATTCAAACCGAGCTTATGCGTAAAGCTGCTCGTTTTGGGGTAGTGCTTGGTGAAAATGCCCCACAAACTTGTCGTTCAGCCATTCAGGCCTCTATGCAAAACCTGAATACACTTATCGATGGAGAATGTGCAAAAACGACCTTCAATGATTTATTAGATTACTTACATCAAGAAAAAATTTGGGTTTACACACCACATGGTCAACTCCACGAGTTACCACAAGGTGCTACCGTAGTTGATTTTGCTTATTCAGCAAGTTTATTTTTAGGTAACCATGCAGTTGGTGCAAAAGTGGATGGTGAGATTAAACCATTATCTACACCATTAATTAGCGGTCAGGTTATCGAAGTTATTACGGATGTTTTAGCAACACCAAATCCAGACTGGTTAAGCTTTATTAATACGCAAAAAGCGCGTCGTGCTTTACAACATGTTCTTAAAGATCAGGAAATTGAAGAACAGCGTCTTGTCGGTGAGCAAGCACTTTCCCGCGCATTAAAACTCTTCAATCGTTCGATCAGTGATCTCTCGGATGCTGACTGGTTAGATTTACTGCAGTGGCGTCATATCGATAACAAGAATACATTGTTTGAACAAATTGCGGTTGGTGACTTACTTCCTCAACTTGTGGCTAATCACCTATTTGCTCATGACAAGCATCCACAAGTAGAAAACTCAGATCGACTTATTCAGAGTACCGAAGGTATCGACGTTAAATATGCGCATTGCTGCAATCCAGTTTTGGGTGACCCCATTCAGGGGCACTTAACACGTCGTGGGTTAATTGTGCATCGCATCCGCTGCCATAACTTGCTACATGAACAACATCTACATCCTGAAAATATTATGCCGCTTCAATGGAAAGCAGATGATGTAGATGATGTACGTTTTACCGCCTACCTCGCTATAGATATGGCAATGAATGATGAACAGGTATCAGACCTGATCTATCAATGTCGTAAAAATAATGCTGGGGTAGAGATGGTTCATTCAAATGAGCAAAGAACTTTTGTTAATATTGTAGTCAACAACCGTAAACATATTGCAAAAGTCATCCGTGACTTACGTATGCATTATGGTTTCCCGCGTATTGAACGTTTGGATGCTGCTAATCCCCAAATGGAAGTTTCAAAAGTAAGCTAATCTTTACAAAAGCTATTGGTCAGGTTTATGTTTCTTTAACAAAATCAAACTTTCCAAATTCACTTAATCAATTAAATCGATGATACTTTTGTCCAAACCTATCATCGATTATGATGGAAAGAGATTTAATCAAGGAGAACCAAATGTCCCGCCAAGTGATTCATACTGAAAATGCCCCTGCTGCTATCGGCACATACTCTCAAGCTATTTTAGTAGACAATACGCTATATCTATCAGGGCAGATTGGTTTAGACCCATACAGTATGGAACTTGTAGAAGGTATCGAAGCTCAAATTCGCCGTGTATTTGATAATTTAAAAGCGGTTTGTGAAGCTGCTGGTGGTTCACTTGCAGACATTGCCAAACTTAATATTTTCCTAACCGATTTATCAAATTTCCAACTTGTAAACCAAATTATGGGTGAATATTTTGCTCAACCGTATCCTGCCCGTGCAGCATTAGGTGTAGCTAGTCTACCTAAAGGTGCATTAGTAGAGATGGATGGTATTGTTATTATCAATCAATAAGATACAAAATATTAAACACTCGAAATTAAAAAATATTCAGCTCTAAATTAGATACCACCCTTGCTTAAAATCTGAACACCACTCAGATTTCCGCTCAGGTGGTATTTTTTTATCCAAAATCCCAATAATAATAAATGAGATTTTAAATGAATTTCATTGACAAACGATAATAATTATCAATAATATCAATTATCGCATTTATATTTGGGGATCACTCCCATGTACGTTTGCTTGTGTCGTGGCATTACCGATCAAGATATTAAAGACGCTGTTGAAAATGGCGCTGAAAGCTATCGCGAAATTCGTGACTTGCTTGATCTCGGTACTTGCTGTGGACGCTGTGCACCAGAAGCACGTGCTATTATTAGTGAAGAATTATCAGAAATCGCTGCTCGTATTTCCGTAGCTGCTTAAAAAAATTATAAACATTTAACCGTATTTATTAGCTCCTCCACCGCTTTTTGCGGAACGTTAATAGTTCCTCATTCAAGCGGTTTTTTTTGGCAGGAAACTCTCCTGTACTAATATTGTGTTGTTTTTGATTGCGATTTTCATTTGCTGTTCCATAAATTACTCGCCATATCCATGATTGTTCACTAAAATGGTTTTATAGATTGCCTTAATTGGATTAAGGCAGAAATTGTTTTGGAGTAGCTACAATGAAAGGCAATCGTGATGTCATTAATCAGCTTAACCAAGTGCTGTACCATCATTTAACTGCAATTAATCAATACTTTTTACATTCACGCATGTTTAATGATTGGGGAATTGAACAGCTCGGTTCTGCCGAATATAAAGAATCAATTCGTCAAATGAAGCATGCAGACAAAATTATTGAACGTATTTTGTTTTTAGAAGGCCTTCCTAACCTTCAGCATTTAGGCAAACTTTATATCGGCCAACACACCGAAGAAGTCCTACACTGTGACATTCGTAAAGTGAAAGAAAATATAGAGGCGATTCAAAAAACAGTTGCACTCGCTGAAACAGAACAAGATTATGTAACTCGTGATCTCGTTCAAGAAATTTTAGAAAAAGAAGAAGAATATTGGGACTGGTTAGATACTCAAATTGACCTTATCGGCAACGTTGGCATTGAAAATTACATCCAGAGTCAGATGTAATTTCTCATAAAAAAATCCCCTTGAGTACAAGGGGATTTTTTTATTACTTTTCTTTTAATAACTCTGGTAGCGTTATTTTTTGCTTATAGAGATGCTTTAAAATTAATAATTGCTGCTCTGCTTGCTCTGGTTTTCCATTATAAGCCAGCAATTTTGCATATTTACGTAGATTATATGGAGTTGCTTTATTCTTTACCGAGTTCCCCCACTGGACTAGATCAGCTTCAGGTAATTTAGTTTTTGGATTAAGTTCAATCCATTTTAAACGCTCTTCAAACTGCGTTAAAACAAAAATTTTACTGCTTCCCATGAACTCTGCATTTGGCTTTTTATTCTTATAAAGTAAATTACTATTTAGAACATACACATTGTAATCACGTAAAATCGCAATAATAAGCAGCAAACTAACTACCCATATTAAGCGAAAAAGTTGCTTATTGAGTACAACTCCCTTGAGTACTGGAGTCTGCGCCTGAACAATACCGAGCAAGAAACCACAGGTAAGTAAGAAATAAGCATAGCGCTGTGGGAACTCGAACATGGCATGAATAAACACTGCACACACCATCATAATCGCTATAATTGAGATAGTTTCTTTAGCCTGTTGATTTAACCAAAGGAACCAGCACGCAAAGTAAGCAATAATTACAGCTGCTAATGGAATACCATTCCAAACAATTAAATCAAGCAGTACATTATGGGCACTATTAAACCATACATGTACAGTTCCATATTGAATACTATCGACTACAGCGACACTTGTTTGACTCCATCCATACCCCGCCCATGGCTGCTGTGCTATGGCATGTAATATTTGTATCCACATGCCTACACGCTCATGCCCCGAACCTGCACGAGCAACAAATGTACTTGTTTCAGTAATCTGTGTATTTGTAGAGAATTCAATGAATTGAGTAATATAAGGTAAGATTAATCCAGCAATTAAGAAAAATGTTAAGCACCACAAGAAGCCTTGAGCAAATCCAAATCTTTTTTGCTTTCTAAACTGCTTGATCACCCAATAGATAAGTAAAAATGGAAAAACTATCCATGAAGTTCTTGACTGACTCAATGCGACCGTAAATAAAATAATGAGCGTTGAAGGCAGCAACAACCAGATTGTGACTTTATTCTTTTCATATAAATACAAACACCCTAATAATCCAATAATTAAAAAGGTTGCCATATTATTGGGTTGACCAAAATTACCGTAAGGACGATTACCCAGCAACTTAAGCACATACGGAATATGAGACTCAATATTCAACCATTGGCAAATTGCAATGAAACTAGTAACAAGCGATACAATAATTACAAGTAAGCTAAAACCAGAAAAGATTTGATCTCGCTTTTGTTGATCTAAAGACAGGTTGTAGCCAGCCAAGACCATAAACCAAAAACCTAACAAGTAAAATGAACTCAATAAGGCTGTGCTCAAATCAAAAACTAGACCAAAACCCCACTGCACCATTGGAATTAAAGTAAATGGCAGCAACAACAGTTGTGCTCTAGGAATTTTAATATTTTGCTGAATGAGGGCAGCTAATACGCATAATCCAGCCCCAAAAGTACTCACTTCACTTGAAAACATAACCCAAGGACTATAGTGAAATGGAGACAACCATGCAAAACCTAACAGGATTGCAGCGAGGAATAGGAAGAATACTTGCATAGTGACAGGTTAAAGACTAAAACTTGAAAGAATTATACATGGAAATAGGGAAGGATAATCTTAACAAGAAATAAAGGAGATTAAGCTAATTTTAAAAGCAATACAGTTAGATAAACTTCAACTTATAAAATAAAAAAGCACCTTACTTAAGGCGCTTTTTTATTTTTAATTAGATACAAATTAACGCTTACTACCTTTCATATATTTATCCAAAGTATCAGTAGTAGTTTTAGTACACTCGAAATTACCGCCAGCATTCACACTACAATCTGCATTAAAAACTAGAGATTTCACTTCAGATGTTCCTGTAAATGCAATATTTACTTTACCTGGCGCTGCTGGAGCAGTTCCTGAGGCTGCTGCTGGAGCGGTACCAGTAATTGTTACAGCAGCTGTAGCATAGCTAGGGCTAGGTAAAGCTGTGCCAGGAAAATCATACCCCTGAAGCTCAGTTAGAGTATCGCATTTAGTACCATCTGTTGCCTGATCATTTAAACAATTTTTAATAGCGGACTTAATACCTTCCACATCTGCTACATTAGATGCCCATTTTGTTCTAACCGTGTAATCCTGATAAGCAGGAATTGCAATTGCCGCCAAAATACCAATAATCGCAACCACGATCATGAGTTCAATTAATGTAAAACCTTTTTGTGCATTCATAGCCTTTTCCCCAAAGATTGTATGTATGTTTTTATATAAGCTTTTTCAGCTATCAACCATATAGCAGCATTCATGCCAACTTTTATTTTATTTATAAAACAAAAACTTATATTATTTTTTCAATTTATTGAATATAAAATCTCTGTAAATAACTGACAAAAAACGTCATATAACTTTTTAGCACAACACATCACATATAAAAAAAATTAAATAAAATCCATCAATTTTTTTATTTGATTTTGTAAGAAAATTCTCTTTAAAAATAAATAAATAGGTGACATTTTTTGTCAGTCACCCTAAAAAATAAAAACTGAGAAAACTATGAGATATAAACTTTTTAGAAAATAACTCAATTAATAATAATTGGAGCATTTCCCAATTCATTGGATTGATCGGGCATATTTTCGTCATAAAAATGTGACAACACCTCTCCAATTTGCTGTACACCAATCACTACAGCTTGTTGATATTGTTTTTGTTTAAGTTGTTGAATGATCGACTCACAAATCTGTTGCCAGACCTGATCATTAGTCGCATTTCTAATACCACGGTCAAATATAACTTCTACAGTACGTTCACATAAATTTAGGTATAACAATACGCCGCTATTTAATGCGGTGTCCCAAACGCCTAATTCTGCAAATAACTGCTGTGCTCGTAAACGCGTGTTTTGTCTATAGGCTTGTGAACATGGAATATGGCCTTCAATTACAACCTGTATTTCGCCAATATGTCCATGTTCTGCTTGCTGTACAGCATCGGCAATAATTTGCTTATCTTGTTTTGAAAAATAACGACTACTAGCCGGAAAATAACATAAATGTTTAAACCAACGTTTTAGGCTTGGCTCTACAGATTCCTCAATTTTGGGCTGAGTAATAATTTGTGTTGTTTCTGATGTTGTTACCATGAGCCTGAAGCACCTCCACCGCCAAAACGACCTCCACCGCCGCCATAGCCTCCGCCACCACCGCCGAAGCCTCCTCCACGTCCACCGCCGCCAGAGCCACTCAAAATAGCCTGTAAAATAAGTTGAGCAATTGAGGTGATGAGTAAAAAGAAAATTCCAACACCAAGTAATAAGCTAGTCACTAGACCTGCGCCATTTACAAAACCTGCTACGGCGGCAGCAACACCAGCAGTAGATGCACTAAGAGGTCGTCCTACAATAAATGAACCAACAATTCCGGCAACAAGAATAAATAAAGCCATTGTCAGGGTTGTTTGTTTGGCTTGTTGCTCTTCTGCTGCTTGGTGTTGTCTTTCTTTTAAATCTTGAGCAGCTTGCTGAGCAACTTCTGGATCAAGATTTAAAATTCTTCCGATTTCATCAAGACCCGCATTTAAACCTTGCGCATATTGGGCTTGTTTAAAATAAGGTGTAATTTGATTTCGAATAATCCGACTTGCGACAATATCAGGCAATACGCCTTCTAAACCATATCCAGTTAAAATTTGTATACGGCGATCATTTACCGCTATCGCAATGAGTAATCCATTGTCACGCTTAGCTGAGCCTAATTGCCACTGTTCACCCACTCGTAATGCATAATCAAAAATATCTTCTTGGCCCGTCGTTGGAACAATAACGACACCAATTTGCGCTTTGCCTTGTTGGTATAAACTTAGAATTTTTTGGTTGAGCTGCTGCTTCTCAGCCTCACTTAAAATGTTAGCTTGATCAATAACAGGTTGGTTTAAAGTTGGCAAACCACGAATTGACTCACCATCTGCCATATCGTTAGCGACTTTAGGCTGAGGAACAACGTCCGAAGCTGGTTGTTCACCCGATTTAGACAGCGTAGCTTGATTTTGCTGCTTTTGAATAATTTTGCCCGCTACTATTGTGTCAGTCTCATCAATAGCAGTTGCAATATTACTTTCACTCCATGCCGTATTCTGAAAAAGAACACCACAACAGAGCAAAATTAAGGTCGTAATAAAGACCTTAATTTGCTTAGACTGAAGCAATATAATATTTCTCATACGGCACTCCTTTGATTTATTAAATTAATCAAAAGAAACTTTTGGAGCCTGTTGTGCAGAAGCTTCTGCTGAGAAATTGGCTTTTGGATGCATGCCAATTACTTTTGCAGTCACTGCTTGCGGGAACTGGCGTACATACGAGTTATAGTCTTGTACCGTTGTAATATAGCGATTACGGGCAACTGCAATACGGTTTTCTGTACCCTCAAGCTGAACTTGTAATTCTTGGAATTGAGTGTTGGCCTTCAAATCTGGGTAGTTTTCAGATACAGCAATCAGTCGAGATAATGCACCTGTTAACTGACTTTGAGCCTGTTGATATTTTTCAAGTAAAGCTGGATCTTCTAAAACTTCTTTATCAACCTTTAAACCAGCAACATTAGAACGTGCTTGTGTTACTTCGGTTAATACCTGCTCTTCATGTTTAGCATAACCTTTAACTACATTTACAAGGTTTGGTACCAAATCTGATCGACGTTGATATTGGTTTTGTACTTCAGACCAAGATGCTGTTACAGCCTCATCTTTTACTTGTAACGTGTTATAGCCACACCCCGAAAATAGTAAGGTACTGGCAAGTGTCGTCGCGATTGCGAGTTGTTTCAATGTTTTCATCGTCACATTATCCTCAAGTTTTTCTTTATATTTTTAACCTCTTTACCCGATTGTATGATGAATTTGGCATTATTGTGTTGCTTTTATTTTATTGATTTTTAAAAACCGGATTTTTAAATCCGGTTATTTATTAACTTAATCTTGGATGTTTTTCTTATTGAAAACTTGCCATTTGATATTCTTCTGCTAACGAACTTTTCCAGTAATCGACCATCTTGCCGTAATCCTTTTGACTAGGATGAAAATCTTTTTTGTAATATGAAAAATATTCAGGCATTAACTGGACAAGCATTTTCATCAGTAAATACAGCCCAAACAAATTACCCCCAATTTTAGGTAAGCTATTCCACTTATCTTGCCAAAACAAACGAGTGGTTCCATAAAAAGCGAGACTCGCAAATCCTGTCGTGACACTACGCATGAGTAAACGACGGATACGATCATCTCCGTACACATGCTGATAGACATCGAATGCTACTGAACGATGTTCAATTTCTTCAATCGCATGCCATACCCAAAGTTTTAGCGCATCTTGATCTAACGTTTTTAATAACTCTGGATGCTGTAAAACATATGCTCCAAGTAAAGCAGTAAAATGTTCAAAAGCACAGGTAAGAGCCAACTGTAGTTTAGGCGGAATCGTTCTTAAATATTTATCACGCTGATTTAACCAGTTTTGAAAACTGTCCAGATTATAATCATCACGCCGCCAAGCTTCATTAAACTCACTATGAGCTTTGGAATGCATAGCCTCTTGTCCAATAAAAGCTGCAATTTGTGCTTGTAGTTGAGGGTCTGAGACTTTATCACGCACATTACGCACGCTATTTACAAAAAATTGCTCTCCTACAGGAAAAGTCGAGGAAAGTGCAGTTAAAAAGTGAGACATAAGTGGCGAGTTTGCAAAATAGTGACGTTTAATCGCCGTTGGATTAAATTCAAGGCGACGCACTGTAATACCCAACGCTTTTCGACGATTTAAATATGATTTTTCTGCCGTCATATCTGCGATGTTCATATTCAACACCTATTGTATTGAAGAAGGAAGCTTTGAGTATGTCGTGACCGTTAAAGGTTAAAAAGGGCAAAAGAGCTTATTGTATTTGCCAAAAGCATCAAAGTGACTAATGGTAGAAAACAAAAAAGCCTACTTGAAGTAGGCTTTCTTGAGTGTTTTAACAAATGACTTTATTAAACACCAAGGTAATCTAAAATGCCTTCGGCAGCTTGACGACCTTCCCAAATTGCAGTCACGACAAGGTCTGAACCACGCACCATATCACCACCCGCAAAGATTTTTGGGTTTGATGTCTGGAATTTGAATTCTTGCTTTTCAACCGCGACAACACGGCCCGAACCATCAAGACTAATATTCGCGTTACCAAACCAGTCAGCTGGACTTGGGCGGAAACCGAATGCAAGTAAAACAGCATCGGCTGGTAATACTTCTTCAGAACCAGGAACTGGTTCAGGGCTACGACGGCCACGACTATCTGGTGCACCCATTTGTGTCGTTACCACTTTTACGCCTGTTACTTTACCATTTTCACCAACGATTTCGATCGGTTGACGATTGAATAGGAATTTTACACCCTCTTCATAGGCATTTTTTACTTCACGTGCAGAACCCGGCATGTTGCTTTCATCACGACGGTATGCACACGTTACATCATGAGCGCCTTGACGTAATGAAGTACGGTTACAGTCCATCGCTGTATCACCACCACCAAGTACAATCACCTTTTTACCATCTAAACTGATGTATTCACTTGGGTCTTTTTCCCAACCTTGGCAGCGGTTCACGTTAGAGATGAGGAAATCTAGGGCATCATAAACGCCATTAAGATCTTCACCTGGGAAACCACCCTTCATGTAGGTATAAGTTCCCATACCCATAAACACTGCATCATATTCTGCAAGTAATTCATCGATGGTTACATCTGTGCCAATTTCAGTATTCAAACGGAATTCGATGCCCATACCCGTGAAGATTTCACGACGGCGTTTCATCACATCTTTTTCCATTTTAAATTCTGGAATACCAAATGTAAGTAAGCCACCAATTTCAGGACGCTTGTCAAATACAACTGGTTTAACACCACCGCGAGCTAGGATATCTGCACAACCTAAACCTGCAGGGCCAGCACCAATAATTGCAACTTTTTTGTCAGTCCATTTTACGCCTGACATATCTGGACGCCAGCCCAAAGCAAAGGCTGTATCGTTGATATATTTTTCAGCATTACCAATCGTTACGGCACCAAAACCATCATTTAAGGTACAAGCACCTTCACATAAACGGTCTTGTGGGCATACACGACCACATACCTCAGGTAGTGTGTTGGTTTGATGGCAAAGCTCAGCAGCTTGGAAAATTTGGCCTTCAGCGATGAGTTTTAACCAGTTTGGAATATAGTTATGTACAGGACATTTCCATTCGCAATATGGGTTACCACAACCTAAACAACGGTGAGTCTGATTGGCGACTGTTTCCGATGTAAAAGGCTTATAAATTTCCACAAATTCTGCTTTGCGGACAGTAATATCTTTTTTCTCTGGGTCTTGGCGTGCTACATCCAGAAATTGAAAGTCATTATTTAGGCGTTCTGCCATGTCTCTCTCCGTGGGTAGGCGCGGTTTTCACTGTTGCCCGCACCTGCCTATGTCGTTGCAGTCGTGGAATTATTGTGGATCAGCTTGTGTTGTTTTCAAAAGCGTTAGCAAATTAGCAGCCTTTGGTTTCACAAGCCAGAATTTACGGCTGTAGAAATCGAACTCATTGCGGATTTTATAAGCCCAGGCACTACCTGTTTCTTTAATATGCTCATCGATAATACGCAACAAGAACTCTTTATGATCTTCCATAGATTCTGTTGAAATACGATTTAAATCAATCAATTCGTGGTTGTAGTAATCTACAAAATCATTATCAAGGTCAAGTACATAAGCAAAACCACCGGTCATGCCCGCGCCAAAGTTATGGCCTACTTTACCAAGTACAGTCACAACACCACCTGTCATATATTCACAGCAGTGATCGCCAGCACCTTCAATTACAGCAAATGCACCCGAGTTACGAACTGCAAAACGCTCACCCGCTGTACCCGCTGCAAAAAGCTTACCGCCAGTTGCACCATACAAACAGGTATTACCAATAATTGCTGTATTTTGAGTTTGGAAAGGTGAACCTTTTGGTGGGAAAATTGAGATACGACCACCTGCCATACCTTTACCCACATAGTCATTAGCATCACCTTCAAGACGGATGTGTAAACCACCAGCGTTCCATACACCAAGTGACTGACCCGCTGTACCCGTTAAGTTCATCACAACTGGATGCACTTCCATGCCTAAGTTGCCATAGCGACGAGCAATTTCACCTGACACACGAGCACCAATCGAACGGTCACAGTTCACAACAGTAAAGTTGTACTGACCACCTGCACTTGATTCAATTGCAGGAAGCATTTCAGCAACCATTTTCTCAGCTAACACACCTTTATCAAATGGCGCATTTCCTTGTACTTCACAATACTGCGCTTTACCGTCAGCAGATGGATGAGAAGTTAACAATGGACTTAAATCAAGATGAGCATGTTTTTCAGTTTCACCCGGCAATACTTCGAGTAAATCAACACGACCGATTAAGTCTTTCAATGAAGAAACACCTAGTGCTGCCAACCACTCACGCGTTTCTTCCGCAATAAAGTGGAAGAAATTGATGAGCATTTCTGGCTCGCCAATATAGTGCTCTTGACGTAAGTGATCTTGTTGAGTTGCAACACCGGTCGCACAGTTGTTTAAGTGGCAAATACGTAGATATTTACAACCTAACGCAATCATTGGTGTTGAACCGAAACCAAAGCTCTCAGCACCTAAAATTGCTGCTTTGATCACATCAAGACCAGTTTTTAAACCACCATCAGTTTGTACGCGTACTTTGCCACGTAAGTCATTAACGCGAAGAGCTTGATGCGCTTCACTTAGACCTAATTCCCATGGAGAACCCGCATGGTGAATCGATGAAAGTGGAGATGCAGCAGTACCACCGTCATAACCAGAAATGGTAATGAAGTCTGCATAAGCCTTCGCAACACCAGCAGCAATTGTTCCTACACCCGGCTCAGATACCAGTTTTACCGAAACCATTGCTTGTGGGTTAACTTGTTTCAAGTCAAAAATTAACTGAGACAAATCTTCAATTGAGTAAATATCGTGGTGCGGTGGAGGTGAAATCAGTGTTACACCCGGTACAGAATAACGTAAACGTGCAATTAAACCATTTACTTTACCGCCCGGTAACTGACCGCCTTCACCCGGTTTTGCACCTTGAGCAACTTTAATTTGCAATACTTCAGCAGAAGTTAGGTATGCAGGAGTTACACCAAAGCGACCAGATGCGATCTGTTTGATTTTCGAGTTACGAATTGTGCCGTAGCGAACAGGATCTTCGCCGCCTTCACCAGAGTTTGAACGACCACCAATTGTATTCATCGCAATTGCAATCGCTTCATGTGCTTCTGGAGAAAGAGCCCCCAAAGACATCCCTGCCGAGTCAAAACGAGGCAAGATATCTTTAACTGATTCAACTTGCTCAACTGGAATCGGATTCGTTGTTTTTAACTTAAATAAGTCACGAATAGTCGCCACTGGACGGTTATTAACCAGCTCAGCATATTCTTTAAAGTGTTCGTATTTACCAGAGCGAACTGCTTTGTGTAATGAGTTAATCACATCTGGGTTGAACGCGTGATACTCTTTATCAAATACGAATTTAAGCAGACCACCTTGATCAATTGGTTTGCGATTTGACCATGCTGTAGCAGCTAATTTTTTCTGGTCTTTTTCAAGATCAGCAAATGTTGCACCCTGAATACGACTTGGAACACCCAAGAAGCACTGATCTACAACTTCAGATGATAAACCCACTGCTTCAAAAAGCTGACCGCCACGATACGAAGCAACTGTAGAGATACCCATTTTTGAAAGAACTTTTAATAAGCCTTTCTCAATACCTTTACGGAAGTTGGCTTGAGCATGGATTGGATCACCTAAAAGCTCACCTTTAGCAATCAAATCATTAATCACGTCATATGCAAGGTACGGGTAAACAGCGGTTGCACCGAAACCAAGTAATACCGCAAATTGGTGCGGATCACGTGCAAAACCAGTTTCAACCATGATGTTTGCATCAGTACGTAAACCAGTTTTAATGAGGTAATGGTGTACCGCACCTGTTGCAAGCGCTGCGTTTGCAGGCAAGAAACCTTGACGAATATTTTTATCAGTTAAAACAATTAAAGTTTTACCATCACGAACCGCTTGAGCCGCTTCTTCACAAATACGAGTAATCGCAGCTTGCAAACCCTCTTCTTCGGCATAGTTCAAATTGATGTCAACAGACTCATAGCCTGCACGATCAATACTACGGATTTGCTGTATTTTTGAGTTAGACAGAACAGGGCTCGAAATAATGATTCGATCTGCGTGCTCTGGGCCTTGCTCAAATACATTCTGCTCACGGCCTAAACAGGTTTCGAGCGACATTACAATCGATTCACGTAATGGATCAATTGGAGGGTTTGTTACTTGCGCAAATTGTTGACGGAAATAATCAGTCACATGGCGCACTTGACGAGACAATACAGCCATTGGCGTATCATCCCCCATAGAACCTACAGCTTCCTGACCACTTTCAGCAATAGGACGCAACAACTGGTCACGCTCTTCAAATGTCACCATAAACATTTTTTGAGCTGCTTTTAAAGCATCGCCAGTTAAGCCCTTATCAACTAATTGTTCTTCAAGTTCAGGGTTGGCATTTAAGCGAATTGCATGGTCACGCAACCATTCACGGTACGGACGCATATTTTTAAGATGTGTATTTACATCTTTTGTATCAAGTACTTTGCCCGTTAAAGTATCAACTACCAAAATTTGGCCTGGTCCAACACGACCTTTAGAAACCACATCTTCAGGCTCATAACCCCAAACACCAATTTCAGATGCTAAGGTAATGTAATCATTTTTGGTAACGACCCAACGTGCAGGACGCAAACCATTACGATCAAGCATACAAATCGCATGACGACCATCTTGAATAACCAAGCCCGCAGGACCATCCCAAGCTTCCATATGCTTAGAGTTAAACTCATAGAATGCACGTAAGTCTGCATCTAAAGTTTCAACGTTCTGCCAAGCTGGTGGCACGAGCATACGCAATGCACGGAATAAATCCATACCGCCACCGACCAAGATTTCAAGCATGTTATCTAAACTTGAAGAATCTGAACCTGTACGATTCACAATTGGATTAAGATCAGTTAAGCCCGGCAACAATGGATTTTCAAATTTAGGGGTACGTGCCAATGCCCAGTTACGGTTTGCTGTAATAGTGTTAATTTCACCATTATGCGCAAGGTAACGGAAAGGCTGAGCCAAAGGCCAACGCGGTAAAGTGTTAGTCGAGAAACGTTGGTGGAATACCACAATATGAGATTTTAAACGCTCATCTGCTAAATCTGTATAGAACTCAGCAATTGCAGCCGGCATCATCAAGCCCTTATAGCTGATTACTGTCGAACAAAGCGTGTTCACATAGAACGATGAATCATTTAGTAATTGTTGTTCTGCACGACGACGTGCCAAAAATAGTTTACGGTTAAACTCAACTTCTGTTACACCCATTGGACAGTTCACAATGACCTGTTCAAAAGCTGGTAAAGATTGAAGTGCAATTTCACCTAGTGCATCGTTATTTGTAGGGACAACACGCCAAGCTAGTACGCGTAAGCCATCAGCCTCAATTTCTTTAGTTAAAATATTTTTAGAGTGCTGCGCTAATGCCGGATCAACATTTAAAAATACAGTACCGACAGCAAAAACTTCGCTAAGTGTAATATCACTTAGTTTTTTTGCTTCATCACGAAAAAATTGCTTTGGCATCGCCAATAATAAGCCGCAACCATCTCCCGTCTTGCCATCTGCGGCAATACCACCACGGTGCGTCATGCAACTTAAACTGTGAATCGCGGTTTCTACAAGATGATGACTTGATTCACCCTTCATATGGGCAATCAGTCCAAAACCACAGTTATCCTTAAACTCATCAGGTTGATATAAACCTTGAGCGGGAGCTACAGTATTAGGCGATGGCATGTGCATAGCGTACCCTTCTTTCAATAAGGCTCTTTCGAGCGTCAAACAAACAACTTATTTCTGCGATATTGCCTATGGACGACAGTTAGCTCAATGTTTCGCAAAAAAAAATTTTGGGCTGATAAGCCAATATACGCTGTTCCATTTTTACGTACACTGGTTTTTGCTAGAAAAATGTTTTGACTTATTTCGCACTCTTTTAAAGCAGCTCGACCCCACGACTCTGCATAGACTTCACTCTTTAGAGCGCCAAAATAGTTAGCAGTACATTAATAAGCACAAGAATAAAGCAAAAACTATGCCAATATAATTTTTAGAGCTTAAGTGTTTATATTTATTAAAAATAGATCGGTTTTATTCAGGTTATCATTTTAATAAATGACCAAATATGCACCACACTTGATCAAAAATTATATATATCTTTTGTTATTGCACTATATTTGTGCACATTATTCTTATCCTTAGTTCCCTTTTGTGCCCTCATTTGTTGCATTTTTAGGAGGAGCTTCAGTTGCACGATTTTGTTGAGCCTTTTTAGCAGTATCAGCAGCAGAATTCGACTGATGTACATCCACAACATTTCCTTCAGCATCTCTGCGAATAATGGTTGTCCGAGTTGTGGAGTTTGTTGCTGGAGCAGCTACTTTAGGTTGCGTACTTATAGCATTATTTGCACCTGTACCCATAAGCAAAGACTCATCAATTCTAGGCAATGCAGCTGGACGTAAACGCACTTCATAAGTTTGACTAATCCCACCTTTCATTTCATCTGCACCCAAGTCATTGACTAGTGGTACATAGGTCGAAAATTGTTGCGGTTGCGGCTTAATTGATTCAGGCAAATCAAGATTCAGCTGTGTTAACTGCTGAATTGCATCTTCAGAACGTTTAAATACACCATATGTCAAAACATATTGTTCAGATTGCTTATCACCACTTAATCGGAAGTAGATAAATTTATTTCGGTCTGAACGATTCTTTAAAAAGTTTTTAACAATATCTTCATCAGATGCACGGAACAGCTCAAGCGTCCACTGTTTCTTGTTTTCGTTAATAAATTTTGTACCGCGGAACTCTGCCTCATGCTGACCTGAAGCAACTGTACGAGTCGTTAAATCAAGAGGCCTAACTTCATCAGCTAAAGCCCCTAAGTTAGCCGTTGTTGCCACTTTTTCTGGCTGAATTTGCACGGGTGTTTCTGAATCGGCTGCTTTTTCTACTTCTACAAGCTTCTTACTATCAGTCATTACCCAGAAAAGAAAAGCCAGAAACAAGCAGACGATACCACCCACCAACCAGATATATTGTTGAACATTCTGCCAAAGTGTACGTGATACAGTCATGTGTTACCTTAATTTATTATCCGTGTTGATTTGCCAAAATAGCTTGTTTCATGAGTTCAACATCAAAGTCTTTAGTAATTACAGCTTGTCCAAGTTGCTTTAACAACACTAAACGTAATTGACCATTGAGGACTTTTTTATCATGTGCCATATATCCAAGGAATTCATCCAATGGAATTTTTGGACATGATATCGGCAAATTAGCGCGTTGAATAATTTTTTTTGTACGCTCTACATCATCGCTTGAAATCCAGCCTAAACGCTGTGATAAATCAGCCGCCATGACCATGCCTGTAGCTACTGCTTCGCCATGCAACCAAGTACCATACCCAAGATAAGATTCAATCGCATGACCAAAGGTATGACCTAGGTTGAGTAAAGCTCTCTCGCCCTGTTCTTTTTCATCATTTGCAACAATACGAGCTTTATGGGCACATGAACGATAAACAGCTTCTGCTAAAAGATCAGCGTCTCGTCCAACCAACCCATCCATATTTTGCTCTAACCACACCAGAAACTCAGCATCACCTAACAAAGCATATTTAATAACTTCTGATAATCCAGCAGACAATTCTCGATCCGGTAAAGTGTTGAGTTGAGCCATATCAGCCAAAACGACTTGAGGTTGCTGAAATGCACCAAGCATGTTCTTACCTAGTGGATGATTAATTCCAGTTTTACCACCTACACTTGAATCTACCTGTGAAAGAAGTGTGGTAGGAACCTGAATAAAATACACCCCACGCTGGAAACATGCTGAGGCAAAGCCAGCCATATCCCCAATAACACCGCCACCTAAAGCTAGAACCGTACAATCTCGGTTAAAACCAGCTTCAAGTAGTGCATCAAAAATTAAATTTAAATGTTGAATATCTTTATATTTTTCACCATCGGGCAAAATACAAGTAGCTATCGTTTTACCCAAACTTTTTAATACTTCTTGATAGTGAAATAAATATAAAGGTGCGACCGTTTCGTTACTCACAATCATGACCTGTTGACCATGAATATAAGGTTCAAGCAACTGTTTAGGATCAAGTTGACTGCCAATAAAAATAGGATAACGGCGTTCGCCTAATTCAACATGTAAAGTTTGCATGAGTTTATTAAACCACGAGTAAGTTTGGCTATTTTAGCGTGTTAGACAAAATAAGTTGCAAAATCTTTTGAGCAAGATCGCGTGCAGCACCCTGATTGGTTTCAATCGTGTAATGAGCAACTTCACGATACAAAGGATCACGTATTCTTAATAAATCGCGCAATTTTTGTTCAGGGTTTTCAACTTGTAATAGAGGTCTGTTTTTATCGCGATAAGTTCGTTGTAATTGTAGTTCCACTGGAGTGTAAAGATAAACAACAATACCACGCTGCTTTAGGAACTCACGATTGGGTGCTTGAGTAATCGCACCACCGCCTGTTGCTAAAACCAAAGCATTACGGGAAGTTAAATCATTCAACACCATGGTTTCACGAGCACGAAATCCAAATTCCCCTTCTTTTTCAAAAATCCAAGGAATAGTAGCACCCGTTTTGCGTTCAATTTCATGATCACTATCTAAAAATTCACGCCCTAATATTTCGGCTAAATGACGTCCAACGGTTGTTTTTCCTGCCCCCATGGGCCCTACCAAATAAATATTTGGCAGGGTTTCAAACGCTTTGCTTGGCAAGGCGCCACCTATTTCAATTGCTTTCATTGAAAAATATATTAATGATTTCTCACTAAAGTGTCATTAACAATTCGTGGCGTAACGAAAATCAGTAACTCTTGTTTATCATCAGATTTCACATCTTTTCTGAATAAATGCCCAAGTACAGGAATATCACCTAAGAAAGGAACCTTGGTTTGTGAGTTAGAGGTGGTCTGCTCAAATACCCCTCCTAAAATGACCGTTTCACCGTTATTAACCAATACGTTGGTGTTAATTTGATTTTTATTTAAAATTAACTCGCCATTAGGTGCTGCACCAGCAACGGAATCTTTTGAAATATCTAATTTCATTTGGATCTTACCGTCAGGTGTAATACTTGGCGTCACGTTTAAGCTTAATAGCGCATCTTTAAAAGAAGTTGTGGCCGTTGAACCTGCAGCAGAGTTCGTTGTAGATTGATAAGGAACCTGTTGCCCTGTCGCAACTTTCGCTGGTTGTTTATCTGCTGTCATCACTTTAGGCGTAGAAATAACCTCACCATAGCCATCAGCTTGTAATGCAGAAAGTTCAAGATCAAGCATAAAATCAGACATGCTAATCAAACCAAAGGCAATACTTCCAGCCGGATTGGTTACCCCTAAATCGACGTTTAAGTTATCTGGACGTTCAATCGTATATTTATAACCACCCGTTGTACTGTCTTTTTCTGGCTTTCTTAAATTCCATAAGGTTGTTTCACTACCACCAACCAGCAAGTTATTATTATTGGTAATCCCTTGCGATAATATTCCCCATTTAACACCAAGTTCTTTGGTGAAAGATGTAGATGCTCTTACAATTCGCGCCTCAACCATGACCTGCTTAACTTGTACATCCAGTAAATCAATCATTTTACGAATTTGATCAATCGACTGAGCCGTATCATTAATAATTAAAGTATTGGTGCGATCATCTTGAGTAATCGTTCCACGTGGACTCAATAAACTTCCTACGTTATTTCCTAAACTATCAACACCCGTATTTAAGTTAGTAGAAGTTGAAGTACCTCCACCTGAAGTATGCTGCAAACCATTACTATTATTTGAGCCTTGAGTAATTAAACCCATAATATCCTGAGCTTGCGCATATTTAAGTTGAATATATTCAGTTTGCAATGGAGCCAATTTGACACTCTGCGCGACAGCTTTTGCTTCTTCTTCTTCAGCCTTGATCAATTCTGTAACAGGAGCAATCCAAATAACATTACCATTTCTGCGCTTATCAAGATTTTTGGTCTTTAAAATAATATCAAGTGCCTGATCCCACGGAACATCTTTTAAGCGCAAAGTAATATTACCCTGAACACTATCGGCAGCTACCATATTAATGCCAGTAAAATCGGCAAGTAACTGTAGAACTCTACGAACTTCAATATCTTGAAAATCAAGAGAAAGCTTATTACCAGAGTAATTAGGTGTTTTATATAAAGAGGTTACGTTTTTATCTTGTGGACGCTTTAAGCTAATGGTGAGTTTATTTTCCGCCTGATAAGCCATATATTCATAGCTACCAGTGGATTGGATCGTAATAACACCATTACCTTTTTCGTTATAAGACTCGATGCTAGAAACAGGGGTCGCAAAATCGTTCACATTTAAACGTTTAGCCAAATGTGTAGGAATTTTAGAGCCAAGTGTTTTTACTACAACTTTACTACCTTGTTGTTGAACATCTACAGGGGTATTATTTCCTAGTAAATCAATAACAATTAACCCTTCACCTTGACCGCCACGCTGAAAACCAATATTTGAAACACCTTGAGGTTGAACCATAGTTGCTGGTAAAGGTTTAACAGCAGTTTGAGCTGAATTAATCTTTAAAATAAAAGTATTACCTTCAATACGTGTTGTAAACGCACCTGCCTCTTTTAAATTTACGGTTAAACGTGAGCGTTGATCGTCAGAACTTACATCGACCGAGCTCGCTTCATTTGTACCAATCTCTACTTTTGACTGTGTTAAAGTCTGCTGAGCTTTATTAAAATCTAAAATCAAACGTGAAGGATTTTCAAGTTGATATGCCTGTGGTTGCGGTGGCAAACCATTAAACATAACTCTAATTTCTGTACCCTGACCTGCAATTTGTGTCGGTACAATATTCGTCATGCTGACCTGCGCAGAGGCAACCTGCATAACTGCAATGGCTACAGCCCCCATAGAAAACTGACGGAATACGTGATTCATTGTCTGACCATCCCCAATTAAATAATCTTTAAAAATACTTTTTCTTTGTTATTCCCTAAATTTTAGGGTGCGGGCCCAATTAACACTAAGGTTCTTGGTCTCTCCACATAGCCTTCGCGCCCATCAGGGACAATTTCCACCAGATCAATTTGGGTTGGACCAATATGGGTAATACGCCCTTGATTCATCCCCATATAGTTCCCCACCTGTACTCGCTCAATTTGCTGATCAGGTGACTGGATAAGAGCCAGCACTTGCCCACGGTTGTTACGAATGCTTCCTTTCATGTTTAAGGATTCTAATGCATAACTTTCTAGAGGCTGAGGTGCTCGTGAGAAGTTCGGATAGACTCGTTTTCCTGCCATAATTTTGAGCTCAGCAGCAAGTGAGCTTGGTAAAAATGGACTCTTTAGCTGATGAGCCGCATAATTAAATTGTGGTACAGGTGTGAAAACAGGGGCTGGGTCTATCGGCTGTGGTGGCTGGTTACGTATATTTGCCATTTGCTGATTTACAGCATCAATTCTCGAGTCACATCCGACTAAAACTAAACATGCCAAAATAGAAAAAGAAATTTGCTTAAGTTTCATTGTAATGCTCCTATTTCGACTGTGTATTAGCAGTAGAGGAAACAGGTGCTACTGAAGCCGAAGCGTTGTTTTCCGGATGTTCAGCATTTTCTACGGCGCCCATATAGCGATAAGTTTTTGCCTTAATAGAATAATTAAGTACAGGAATATCTGACTTACTATCTTTAATAGGCGCAGCTTCCACAACAAAGTCATGCATCGTTACAATGCGTGGTAATGCCGCAATACTACTAACAAAAGCACCAAAAGCGTGATAATCGCCAGTTGCTTCCATCGTAATAGGCTGTTCAATAAAGATTTCCTGCTTCACTTCATCTTCTAAACGGATATTTTTAAACTTCAGACCAGAATTCACTCCAGTTAAGTTAATATCCTCAACCAAGCTTGGAATTTCGGTTTCTTTTGGCAATTGCTCTAACTGCTGATTAAAGTTTGCTTGCATCTCTTGAAGTTGAAGCTGATATTGCTGCAAATTACGTAATTTGGAATCTTTTTCTCGAAATTCATTCAACAAATTACTTTCTTGTGCCTGCGCATTATCAATTGCTTGTAGCTTGGGCTGAATAACAACAAAATATCCCAAAGCCAACACAGCAAAGAAAATAAAAACCCAACAAGTAATTTTCACAGATAATGGCCAGCTACCATAACTGTTCATATCTAGTGTGTTAAATTGCTGAAGAAACTTTTCTAAAGTGATCTGCTTTTTCTTAGATGGAGCTTGTTCTAACGACAACTCATGAAGTTCATCCGGACTCATTTAACCGCCCCCTTATCCGTACTTACAGACGTATTGGCGGTATCATCTGTTGTAGTCACCCCCGCTTCGCCCAAATCAACAGTCACAACAAAACTGCCATAACCATCTTCCACTCTAAGAAGCAGCGAACTCGCAGCCTTATCTTTTTTCTCTTCAGCCGCCAAGAAAGAATTCATGAAAGCGTTACGATACCATTGTGATGCTTCAAGATTACGTAATAACTCCGCAACCGTATTTGGACTTTCAGCTTTACCTTCAATGGTAAATTTATCTCCAGTTCGGCTAAATTTAGTTAAATACATCGCTGTAGGCGTCACACGTACCAATTCATCTACCAAACGCACGACAACAGGGCGCTGACTTTGCAATCCCTGAATAAGTTTCATACGCTCAATAATGGCATCACGCTGTTCTTGCAGACCATTTAAGGTTTTAAGCTGTTGATCTAGACTCTGGTTTGTACTAGTGATGAGTTGATTAGCTTGCTCTTGATCATTTAATTTTTGATTCAAATAAAACCACCCAGAAAATACAGTGGTGATCCCCAGAACAACGACCCCAAAACAGAAAATAATAAATTGTTTTTTGCGCTGCTCCCTAAGCCCATCACGCCAAGGGAGTAAATTAATTGTCGCCATTAATCAAAACTCCTTAAAGCCAAGCCACATGCCACCATTAATGATGAGGCATCATTTTCAAGTTTTTGAATGTCGACTTGAGGAGAAAAACCCATTTGTAAAAATGGATTGGCAATGGTCACACGGTAACCAAGTTTTTGTTGCAACAATTTGGCAAGCCCAGGAATATTAGCATTCCCACCCGCTAGTAAAATATGGTCTATTTCATTGAACTGTGACGAAGAGAAGAAAAATTGTAGAGACCTAGCTGCTTGCTGTACGACCGCATCTAAAAATGGCTCTAAAACTTCAATGTCATAGTCATCGGGTAAAGAACGTTCTTTTTTAGCTCGCCCTGCTTCTTCTAAAGACAAACCATAACGGCTTTGAATTTCCAAAGTAAGCTGTTTGCCACCGAAGACTTGTTCACGGGTATAAATGATTTTGCCACTTTGCATAACCGATAATGTCGTCATGGTATGGCCAATATCTAAAATACCAATGGTATTTGCACCCATTGGCAAGCTATCAGCAAATACACTAAAAGCACGCTCAACGGCGTAACTTTCGACATCAGCAAGCTTAGGCGTTAAATCCACCAGTTCGAGTACTTCTACACGTGTTTCAACATTTTCTGTTCTTGTTGCAACTAAAAGTACATTCACACGGTTTGGATTAGGCAGGCGATCTGGTAAAACCTCAAAATCAAGGCTCACTTCATCCAAAGGGAACGGTATATACTGCTCCGCATCTAATCGAATCTGAACTTCTCGCTCATCATCATTCATCTCTACATCCATTTCGATGGTTTTATGAATAACCGTCGATGTTGGAACAGCAATTGCAGCGTTACTGGTTTGGGGATTTGCTAAATTCATCGCCCGTTCCAAAGCTTCCGCAACTGCCTCTGGATTCAAGATATTTTTTTCAACTACACTGTTCTCGGGTAAAGGCATCAAAGCATAGCTTTCCACCCAATATTTACCGTTCTTAACAGAGAGCTCTAACAACTTAACAGAAGTCGAACTAATATCGACACCCATTAACCCCTTATTCGGTTTACGATATAACCTGAGCACACTATTGTCCTATTATTTTTTTATCCCCAAAAAAAATTACAAACCAATAATCTAGGTCTTTATTTTTACACGGATACAATATCTCATCTAACAATCCGCATGTCTAAAGGCTATACTGACCACAATTAGTTTGTATTCGATCTTATTAAAGCTTACTTATCATGAAAAAGCTATCCAGTTTGGGCTTCGTGCGTCCAATTTTTTTGATCATTATTATTATCTTAGTCTCACTTCCGATGGGCTTTTATGGCATGTATCTCTATATCGCCCCATCGCTCCCTGAAATGAGTTCACTAAAAAAAGCTCCGCTTTTAAAACCTCTACAGGTCTACACATCAGATAATCAACTGATTGCCGAGTATGGTGGCAAGCTTTCTATTCCAGTTGAATACAAACAAATTCCTCCTGCTTTTATTCATGCATTTTTAGCAGCAGAAGACTCTTCTTTCTTTGAACATAGCGGGATTAGTTTTAAGGGTTTAGGGCGCGCTTTAAGTGAAAGTGTGACTGGTTCTGATGTGCAAACTGGTGGTTCAACCATTACCATGCAGGTTGCAAAGAACTATTATTTAAGTCCAGAAAGAACCTTAAAACGCAAAATAACCGAGATCTTTTTAGCTCGAAAAATTGAGCAAAACTTATCTAAAGAAGAAATTCTCAGCCTTTATGTGAATAAAATCTTCCTAGGAAAAAATGCCTACGGTATCGCAGCGGCAGCCAAAATTTATTACAACAAAAGTATTAATGATCTGAGCATTGCCCAAATGGCAATGATCGCAGGTTTGCCAAAAGCACCTTCTAAATACAACCCTGTGGTTAATCCTGAGCGTGCGCTTGAAAGACGTAACTGGATTTTAGGTCGTATGTTACAGCTGGGCTATATCTCTCAAGCAGAATATCAAAAAGCTGTAGCTGAACCGATTAACCTCAACATGCCCAATCGGGATTTAAATAATATTCATCCTTATGCGGGTGAAATGGTTCGTTCAGAGCTTGTAAAGCATTTTGGTGAACAAGCCATTGATTCTGGCTATAAAGTCTACACAACCATCAATGCTAAACGCCAAGCGATTGCTGAAAAATCTGTGCAAGATGGTCTTGAAGCTTATGACCGCCGTCATGGTTGGCGTGGTGCAGAAGCACACGATAAACCATTAAGTGAATTTAGAGCATATGCAAACACCTATCCAGCACAAGTCACCAAGGTAAATAGCAGCTCTTTTGACGCACTCATGCAAGATGGCACAACCGTTACTGTACAGTGGTCCGGTATGTCATGGGCTCGTCCATATCGCAATGCGAATAGTGTAGGTGGTGCTCCTTCGCGCGCATCTCAAATTGTTCAAGTTAAAGATATTGTTCGCTTACGTCCAAATGATGCAAAAACAGCATGGTCTTTAGTTCAGGTTCCAAAAGTTCAAGGACAACTTATTGCGATTAACCCGAATGATGGTTCAATTGAAGCAATTGTAGGTGGTTATAACTTCTATCAATCGAAATTTAACCGTGCCTTACAAGGCTGGCGCCAACCAGGTTCAACGATCAAACCGTTTGTCTATGCATTGGCACTTGAACGCGGTATGACGCCGTACAGCATGGTGAATGATAGTCCTATCACAATTGGTAAGTGGACACCGAGAAACTCAGACGGTCGTTATTTAGGAATGATTCCATTACGTCGTGCTTTGTATTTGTCTCGTAATACTGTGTCGGTACGCCTTTTGCAAACGGTGGGAATTGAACGTACTCGCCAGTTATTCATGGATTTTGGTTTACAAGAAGATCAAATTCCACGTAACTACACCATTGCTCTAGGTACACCTCAAGTGTTACCAATTCAAATGGCAACTGGATACGCAACTTTTGCAAATGGCGGTTATCGCGTTCAACCACACTTTATTCAACGTATTGAAGATGCATACGGTAAAGTGATTTATCAAGCTAAGCCAGAATATGCATGTATTCCATGTATTAATGCGCCAGACACAACTGATGACGAGCAGAAGGCTACGACAACAGATGATGAAGTGATTGAGGTTACTAACAAAGACGTAGAGCAGAAAGAAAAGGCAGCTAAGCAACTTAATCTTAAACAAACTGATAAAGCGAATAGCGAATATCGCCAAGCTCAACGTATTTTAAAATCAAGCTCTGCTTACGATATGGCGAACATCTTACGAGACGTTATTGAGCATGGTACAGGTCGTGCGGCACTTAAAATTGGTCGTAGTGATTTAGGTGGTAAAACAGGTACAACCAACGATGCAAAAGATGCATGGTTTGCTGGCTTCAATGGCAAGTTAGTGACTGTAACGTGGGTTGGATTTGACCAACCGACTACGCTTGGCCGTCGTGAGTATGGTGGTATTGCTGCATTACCGATCTGGATTAACTTTATGGGTCAAGCATTGCAAGGTACGCCAGCATCTTGGGTTCGTTTAGATAAAGATGCTCAAGGCCCTATTTCACGTGACAAACAACAAACTGTTACTGAGGTAGGCGATAAGAAAACTTACCGTGCAGCTCCACCATTAGCACGCCCATTATATCGCCCAGCACCACCACAACCGAAACTGAGCAATGATAATGACTTCTCCGATTTACCAGGTGAGGAAATTGTTATTCCATCAAAAGCTGCACCTCCTGCTATGAAGCCTTCACAGGGAGCAGCACCGAAGCGTGAGAAAGATGAACTAGAAAATCTGATTAATCAGATTGAATAGCAAAAAAAAGAAGCCATCATCAGATGGCTTCTTTTTTTGCGCTCTTAAAAATAGACTGTCAGTTAGCTTCTTTATTACGTTTCTGAAAGACATAAATTTGAAAAGATGCCGTTACTTCTAATTGCGACTGCTGCTCTAACTGCAAACGACGCTCAGGAGATGCTTTATAAGCATAAGGTGTCATAGCAATCAGATTTTTTAAAGCCTGTTGATTAAGCACAAAAGGAGCATTAACAATTTGCTCTTGTTTGAGCTCAAACAAATCTTGCAGCTGCTCTACAAACTTTTCTGGTGTATGAGGATTAACTTGCTCAAATAGAGCCTCACGCATTGCATACAAGTGTTCAGATGCAGGTGTGACAACAATTAAATGCCCATCATCTTTTAAAACACGTGCAATTTCTGCTTGTGGAATTGGGCTAAACAAACTGGTACATGCATCCATGCTTTGATCAAGCACAGGCAAAGTCGCACCTGTTCCCACAACCCAAGTCACCTCAGCATTGAGCTTTGCTGCGCGCTGTACTGCATTTTTTGCAATATCAACACCAACGCATTGCTCAACGACTTCCTGCATGGCACTTGTGTAATAGCCTTCACCACACCCAATATCAAGTACGGTTTTTACATCTAATTGTTTTAATAAAGCGACCACAGCATGTTGTAAAGGCTGATAATAACCACCTTGTAAAAAAGCTCTTCGTGCATCGACCGATTCTGGTGTATCTCCAGGGTTTTTACTATGTTTATGCTGCACAACATGTAAATTGACATAACCTTGTTTTGCAATGTCATAACTATGCCCTCTTTCACAACGCCAAGTTTTATCCAGTAGATCTAAAGGCTGACGGCAAACAGGACACATCAATACGCTCATGTTTTTCTCTCAATAAAAAAGCCGGCAATGCCGGCTCTTGTGAAAACCTTTCTTAACGCAATTTTAAAGTCATTAGACCTAAAACTACTAATATAATTGTAATAATCCAAAAACGAATCACGACTTGGGTTTCTTTCCAGCCCTGCTTTTCATAGTGATGATGCAATGGCGCCATTAAGAACACGCGTTTATTACGCATCCGCAGCGATCCGATTTGCAGGAAGACAGATACTGCCTCCATTACAAACACACCACCCATAATCGCAAATACGATTTCTTGGCGTACCATGACAGCAATTGTTCCAAGCATCGCGCCTAAAGCTAAAGCACCAACATCACCCATAAAGATTTGAGCAGGGTGTGCGTTATACCAAAGAAATGCCAAACCTGCACCAATCATGGCAGAACAGATTACAACAAGCTCAGAGGTGTATTTCACATATGGAATATGCAAATAGTTAGCGAAACGAATATCACCTGACAAATAAGCAAATACACCTAAGCCAGTAGCTACCATTACAACAGGCATGATTGCTAAACCATCTAAACCATCGGTTAAGTTAACCGCGTTAGAGGCGCCATTAATAACCAGATAGGTAAATATAATAAATGCCAAGCCTAAAGGAACCATAGAGAGTGGAATTGAAAGATTCTTAAAGAATGGAATCAATAAATCCAGCATGTTTGCAGTATGATCAGCATTCGATTGTTGGGTTGCAATTAAATATAAAGCAATACCAGCTCCAAGGGATGCAACTGAAGTCCAGAAAAACTTCTTACGTGCAGGTAAACCTGCATTGTCTTTATAGCGAATTTTAATCCAGTCATCTGCCCAGCCCACAGCACCGAACACAACCATTACACCAAGCACAATCCAGACATAAGGGTTAGATAAATCAGCCCAGAGTAAGGTACTAATACCAATTGAAAGCAGAATTAAAATCCCGCCCATGGTTGGTGTACCCATCTTTTTAGCATGATTCTCAGGAGCAAATGAACTTACTGCCTGACCGTATTTTAACGCTTGTAATTTACGAATCATGATCGGTCCGAGGACCAAACCAATGGTCAGTGAAGTTAATACACTGAGTAAAGAACGTAATGTTAAATAACGAACGACCTGAAACGAACTATGATAGCCCGCAAGTTGTTCAAACAACCATAACAGCATTTAAAGTTTCTCCATCAAATCAGCCATCAACGTTTCCATATGAGTAAAGCGAGAACCTTTAAACAGGAAACTCATGGACTGTGGTTGATGTGTTTGGATTAGATTGATTAGAAATGGAAGCGCCTCAGCTTGTGTCTGAAATGCTTTCACTTTATTGGAATGAGAGTCTGCACCCTCGCGAGCAGCTGAAGCAAACTGCCCAACTGCAATAATATGATCTAAAGGAAGCTCGGCAAGATCACGGCCTAAATCATGGTGTTCTTGCCAACTACTATCACCTAACTCACCAATATCCCCCATAACCATCACTTTTACACCTTGTTGCTGCAACAATACTTGTGCAGCAGCACGCATAGAATTCGGATTTGCGTTGTAAGTGTCATCAATAAATAAGTAAGGAGATTTTTGAATAAAGTTCAGACGACCTTTAGCACCCTGAGCTTGCTCTAAACCTTGAACAATATCTTCAAGTCCAATACCAAGCGCCAAGGCAAAGGCTACAGCCGCAGTGGCATTTTGCACATTATGCTCACCTGCAAAAGGGAGTTTAACGGCACTCATTCCTTGCGGCGTATGTAGCATAAAATTTGTTGATTGAGGTAATAATTCCACATCTGTTGCATAGAAATCGCCACCTACCCCAAAGGTAGAAATACGATGCGCTTTTGCAGCGTCAAGAATCTCAGCAGTGAAGTCATCTTGTTGCGGTACGATTGCTACGCCATTTGGCAAAATATGACGATAAATTTCCGATTTAGCTCGGCAAATACCTTCACGACCACCAAATTCACCGAGATGAGCTGTACCAATATTCAAAATGCCTGCCACATGGGGCTGAACGAGTTTTGATGTGTAATCAATCTCACCTTGATGGCTTGCACCCAACTCCATCACCGCATATTGATGTTCCTTACGAAGCTCTAGCAGCATCATCGGCACACCGAGGTCATTATTTAAATTACCACGGGTGATTAATGTCGGAGCTAAACGCGATAGTATACTTCCCAACATTTCTTTAGCTGTGGTTTTACCGCTACTACCTGTTAACGCAATCACTTTTAATTGGGTATTTTGCTCACGACGATAAGCTCCAAGTTGCCCCAAAGCCAAGCGAGTATCGGCCACAACCAATTGTGCAATTTCTACATCTAAAGGGCGGTCAACAATAGCGATTTGACAACCATTCGCTGCAACCTGAGCTACAAAGTCGTGCGCGTCAAAACGCTCACCCTTAAGTGCTAAAAAGGCGTCCCCAGTTTCCGCATGACGAGAATCCGTCAAAATACGTTTAATTTCAGTTTGAGGGATCTGGTCTTTATGCCAATAGCCCTGCGTTGCCTGTTGTAATTGTTGAGCTGTCCACGGTTCCAAAGGCACGGTACTGGTGGTTGAAGTATGCATAAATAATCCTATTGTGCAGGGTAAGCAGCGTCTACAGTATGGTGTTGCGCAGCAATTGCTGATTGTACTTCGACAACATCATCAAACCAGTGGCGCACACCATTAATTTCTTGATAGTTTTCATGACCTTTACCAGCAATAACCACAATATCACCAGCTTGAGCTTGCTGTGCAACAAATTTAATTGCTTCACGGCGATCATGAATTTCCTGCATGCGATGCCCAGAAAAATCAATTCCTTGCTTCATATCAGCAAAAATTTGTTCAGGATCTTCGGTTCTTGGATTATCCGAAGTTAGAATAATCGGATTCGCTCCATCTAAAGCGGCTTGAGTCATGAGTGGACGTTTACCACGGTCACGATCTCCACCACATCCGAATACTGCCCAAAGTTGATTAGATACATGACGTTTTAGAGTTTTAAGTACCTGAATCAAAGCATCAGGTGTGTGCGCATAATCCACAACAAATAAACGTTCACCATCACGAATGACCTGCATCCGTCCCGGCGCACCAATCAATTGAGGGACAAAAGCGACTAATGCTTCTAAATCAAAACCTGCTTGCTCAACAGCAATAAGTGCTGCAATCAAGTTTTCGACATTGAAATGTCCCAATAATGGACTTTGAACAGCAAAAGAACCTTGCTGGCTGACTAAATTAAAAGTCGCCCCTGCCAAACTGTAACTTAGGTCACTAATATAATAATCTGCTGTATTTTGAGTAAGCGAATACGTCAGAATCTTTGGCTGAGCAGGATTTTGTTTTGCTGCATTTATCATTAGAGCAGCATGTTCATCATCAAGATTAATAACAGCTACTTTTAAAGAATTAAAACGGAATAAAAGAGCCTTAGCTTCAGCATAAGCCTCTAAAGTCCCATGATAATCCAGATGATCACGGCTCAAATTGCTATAAACAGCAATTTCAATAGCACAACCATTTAAACGGCCCTGCTCTAAACCATGTGAACTTGCTTCCAAAGAAGCGAAAGTTGCACCTTGTTTAGCATAATCATGTAATGCATTTTGTAGTTGTAAAGCATCGAGCGTAGTATGAGTTGATGGCGTCAGATCAGGCAAAACACCATTACCTGTTGTTCCCATTACAGCACAGCGCTGTTGTTGTGAACTAATTAATTCAGCAACTAAACGTGAAATTGTCGTTTTACCATTTGTGCCTGTTACTGCAACAATACGTACTGGCGTAACAGGGTCAATATGTTGCAAATAACGCTCTTGCCATTCGCCCATGCGCTGACGTACATCAGGGCATACCCATTCATTTGCCACACCCAGCTCCGTCTCGCTAATGATCGCAAGTGCGCCATTAGCTAAAGCTGACTCAGCAAAAGCACGTGTTTTTTCAGGTTGGCTATAACTGGTCAAAGCAATAAAAATTTGGCCCGATTCAACCTTACGGCTATCTAGACTAAAGCCATGAAAGGGCTGCTTAGACCACTGTGCATTAATCTCGACTGGATTAATTTCTTGAAAAGAAACAGACATAGCTTACCTGCGAATAGGATTTACTGAAGTATCAAGGGGCTTATCAAGCGGCACATTCATTAAACGTAATGATTCTTGCATAATGCGTGCAAAAACAGGTGCCGCAACCAAACCACCGTAATAACGACCTTGTGGGTTTTCAACAACGACAATAACAGCTAAACGTGGGTCACTAATTGGAGCAACACCAGCAAATAAAGCACGGTATTCATTATTTGAATAACCTTTACGGTCTGCACGAAGTTTATGAGCCGTACCAGTTTTACCACCAACGCGATAACCTGGAATATTAGCTTGCTTTGCAGTACCACCAGGCATCGTAACCTGCTCTAGCATAAGCAAAACCTGATCAGCAATTTTTGGAGCAAGAACTTGTTCACCTTTAGGCGCCTGATCTAACTTATGTAGGCTTAAAGGCATTTTCTCGCCATGATTTGCAAGCATTGCATAACCTTGGGCCAACTGAAGAATAGTCGCATTTAGACCATAACCATAAGCCATGGTACCAATTTGAGAAGAGTTCAATTTACTTACTGGGAGCACTAAACCTGAGCTTTCACCCGGAAATTTCACAGCCGAGCGCTTACCAAAACCGGCACGATTAAAGAAGCTTGGTAGTGTTTCTTTTGGAAGTGACAATGCAATTTTTGCAGAACCCACGTTTGAAGACTTAATAATTACGCCACTTACAGTTAAAGCACCATAGTTATGGGTATCACGAATCGTATGCCAACCTAAACGCATTGAGCCTGGAGACGTATTTACAATCGTGTTAGGCGTATATTGGCCAGTTTCTAATGCGGAAGAAATTGTAAACGGTTTCATGGTTGAACCCGGTTCGAACATATCAATCGCACCGCGGTTACGCATGGCATCTTTATTAGACAAACCATTTTTATCATTCGGGTTATATGACGGCCAACTGGTCATTGCCAGAATTTCACCAGTCTTAACATCTACAGCAATTGCCGTTGCCGAACGGGCATTATTTGCAACACCAGCTGCTGTCAGCTCTCTATACATAATGTATTGCAAACGAGAGTCGATACTTAAAGTGATATTTTCGCCAGGCTCACCCTCACGGATAACCTCTGAAACTTTTAAGCGATTTCCGCGCTTATCACGAATAATTTTTTGCTCGCCATCCACACCCGACAGCTGTTTATTGAGCTGCATTTCTAAGCCTTCAATCCCTTGGCCTTCACTGTTGGTTAAACCAATAATCTGGGCATTTGGCTGTGGTTGAGGATAATAACGTTTATACGTTTTCTCGGCATATACGCCTTGAAAGTTACCTTTCGTAATGAGTTCTGCCTGTTGCGGCGGTATTTCTTTTTTCAAAACCAGATAACGAGAACGCGGTCGTGCATTCATCTGCTTTTTAAGATCGGCACGGTCTAAACCAACGACATCCGCTAACTCATCAAGATTCAAGTTTTTATCGGGTAATTGTCTTTTTAATTTACGATTATTCGGATCTTTCTTTAATTCCGCTGTAATTTGGTCATATAAATGCTTTGTATCGAAATAATCACGTGGATCCATTACGATTTTCATGATTGGTGTACTAATTGCCAAAGGTACACCATGGCGGTCACTAATCACGCCACGCATGGCTTCCACACGCTCAGTACGCAAAATATTGGCATTGGCCTTGTTTTGTAAAAAATCCTTATTAATTACTTGTACATAAAATGCACGTGCAATTAAAACAACAAAACAGAGCAACACTACTGCCCAGAGCAGATAAAACCGCCACATATCAAAGGCAAGAGTTGGTTTTTCCGAAATAGACTGCTGTTTTTTCCGTGTTTGTTTTGTTCGCTTATCTACCATACAGCAAGGCCTTACTTATTTTGCTCTGAGGTCATTGGTAAAGAAATTACCACCGTTTCTGCAGCCGGTGGAGAAAACATCCGTAGCTGAGTTACAGCACGCGTACCAATCTGTGCCGTTGCACCAAAGGTTTGTTGCTCAATGAGCAAACGCCCCCATTCAGCATTGAGATCATCACGTTCACGCATATAAGAGCTAAGCTCTCTGTAATCATGACGATATTCAAATACTTGAAATACCACCATCATGGCACTTATAAAGACAAGCGCCACTAATACTGTATACACCACAACTTTTTTCACCACTTTGTTTTCTGTGGTGGCGATTTCATCACTGCTTTTCATTACGCGCCTTTTTCTTCCAAGCGTTCAGCAACCCGAAGCCATGCACTACGTGATCGAGGGTTCGCTTTTACTTCTTCTTCACTCGCACGAACCCGTGAAATTTTCTTTAATCTTCTTGTATCTACACGCTGCTCAGGCATTCCCCAACCGAAATCTTCTGCTAACGTTGATTCTTTTTGAATAAACTGCTTAATCAGTCGGTCTTCAAGAGAATGGAAACTAATAACAGACAAACGTCCTTCCGGTTTGAGTAAGTCTACAGCTTGCGGCAAAAACACTTCAATATCTTCGAGCTCTTTATTAATAGCAATTCGAATAGCCTGAAATGCACGTGTCGCTGGATGCTTATGTTTTTCCCATTTTGGATGAGCAGTTTTAACAACTTCCGCCAATTGGGCTGTCGTTTCTAGTTTTCCAGCGAGTTTGATGGCTTTAGCAATACGTCGACTATAACGCTCTTCACCATATTGATAAATAATATTTGCTAATTGTTCTTCTTCAATTTTAAGTAACCACTCGGCCGCAGTTAAACCCTTAGAATTATCCATTCGCATGTCCAACGGACCATCTTGCATAAAGCTAAAACCACGCTCAGCCTGATCAAGTTGAGGAGATGACACCCCCAGATCAGCCATAATTCCATCAACACTCATCACGCCAATTTCCTGCATCTTCTCTTTGATATCAGCAAAACTGGCATGAATAATGGTAAATCTTGAATCTTCTTGTGCCAAAGTAGCAGCAACTTCCAATGCTTGAGGGTCTTTATCAAATGCGTACACTCGCGCATTTTCATCAAGTTTAGAAAGCAATAAACGGGTATGCCCACCTCTTCCAAAGGTTGCATCGATATACACCCCAGTTGTGCGATCTGCCAATAAGCTCTCAATGGTCTCGGAAAGTAAGACAGAAATATGCGACATAGGTGTTAAATCATAGCGTGAAAATGTAACTGCACATTATCACCTTGTTTATGACCAACGCCAAACGGCTTTTTGTAGGAAAATATTAATTTTTCATAGATAAAACCGTTTTGTTAGCACTTTTTAAGCAAAATAAGAAACTAAGAATAATTTTTTAGCGTTAAATACGAATTTATAAAACTTTTTATTAAACGCTTCACCTAAAAAATTCTCTTTTTCTTTTACGATTATTCCTTAGAGACGCTCACAGATTCGCCTTAGGAAGAGATTCGTTGGCAATCTTTCTCGGCATATTTACCAATTTGATTTAACCATTTTTGTCTTTGGTCTAAACTTGCTCCGCGCACTGTTCCAACATAATTAACTTTGACTTTACTAACCCCACAAAATTGCAAAGTCGCTTTTTTAAGTTGACGCGTACTTGGTTCGCCGTAGTACCAACGATAAAACCACCCTGGCTGATCTAAAGTCGTAATCAGTCGTGCTGATTTGGACTGTAAATGACCAATAACGCGATTACTATTTTCTCGGTAACTAAAGACAAGATTTGGTAAAAAGAGTCGGTCAATAAAACCTTTAGCGATGGCTGGAAGCCCTCCCCACCAAACTGGAAAAAACCATACCAAATGATCAGCAGCCTGAATTTTTTCAAGCGCATTCATTAAATCAGGTTCCAGATCCATCCGTTTCTCATAACCATATTTTAAATTAGGCTCGAAATCCAACTTCGCAATCTCGATGAGATCTACTTGAACACCGAATGTTTTTACGTGCTCCACATAGTTGTGAGCCAATGCATGATTAAAACTAGTATCAGATGGATGACCATTAATAACTACAATACGTTTAGAGACTTGAGACATATATCGCCTTTATTGTCGCGCAGTCAGATATCAATTGATATCTGAAATAAATAAGTAGCGAAAATATCTTATAAAAATTAAGATATCAAGTGATATCTCAACTATTCTTTTATCTGGCTCTTATGACTCTTTCTCGCAATGAAAAACAGATACAGACTCGACAGCATCTCATTGACGCTGGGTTTGCCCTCATTTCTGAATCTGGTTATAACGCAGTATCAATCAGGAATCTTTCTAAACAGGCCGGCTATACTCAAGGTGCTTTCTACTCGAATTTCAACAATAAAGAAGAATTTTTGCTTGAACTTATGCAGCTTCAATTCGCTAAAGAGAATTTACAATTACAAGAAATCTTTACCAGTGCTCCTTCAAATACCGAGCAACTTATTGATTCATTGCGTCAGTGGCTGACCGCTTTTTTTAGAAACGATGAATGGCTTAAAATATCAATAGAACTACAACTATTTGCTGCACGTGATATTACCTTCGCTAAGGAGTATCAAAAGGTTTGGAAAACTCATCAGCAAGAAGTAACTAAAATTATGAAGCAGTTCTTTTCTTTAATGAATATGACTGAGCCTGATGACTATGATTCTATTGTTGTAGAGCTTGTATCATTAAGTTATGGGCTAGCTTTACAATATATGATTTTTAAAGATGATATAGACCACTACATTAATATCTTTATCAACACTTTATTAAAAAGATTGGGCAATTTCTAAGTTAATCAAAATGAGATGTAAAAATACAAAAAAGCCGCTTAATGATTAAATAAGCGGCTCTAAAAAAGCTTAATTAATTATTGCTTCCCATCATAAATTTGATCAAAGACGGCCCCATTAGCAAAGTGAGTTTTTTGAGCTTTGGCCCACCCACCAAAAACATCATTAATAGTAAATAATTTAATTTTTGGGAATTGTGCTGCATATTTAGCGGCGACTTGAGCATTACGCGGTCGGAAATAATGTTTAGCAGCCAACTCTTGCCCTAATGGTGAATATAAAAAGTTCAAATAGCCTTTTGCTAAAGTTCGATTGCCATCTTTATCTACGGTTTTATCTACAATTGCGACAGATGGCTCTGCCAAAATTGAAATTGATGGATAAACAATTTCATACTTATCTTTATCAAGCCCTTTAGTTGCCAATAAAGCTTCGTTTTCCCAAGATAATAAAACATCACCAATTCCACGTTCGGCAAATGTTGTTAGCGAACCACGTGCTCCCGAATCAAGTACTTTTACATTGTGATAAAGTTTTTTAACTAACTCGCGAGCTTTGGCATCATTTCCGCCCGGTTGTTTTAAGGCATAACCCCATGCCGACAAATAAATCCAACGTGGCGCGCCCCCTGTTTTAGGGTTAGGAGTAATAATTTCCACACCCGGTTTGGTTAAGTCATTCCAGTCACGTATATTTTTTGGATTACCTTTTCGTACGAGGAACACAACCGTAGAGGTATAAGGTGCAGAATTATTCGGAAATTCTTTTTGCCAATTCGGTTGGATAAAACCAGCTTTCACAATCTCATCAATATCATTCGCCAACGCTAACGTTACAACATCAGCTTCAAGACCCGTAGCTACTGCCCGAGCTTGTTTACCAGATCCACCATGCGACTGTTTAAACTCAACATCCTGCCCTGTACGCTGTTTCCAGAACTTCCCAAAAGCCTGATTATATTCTTGATAAAATTCTCGGGTCGGATCATAAGAAACGTTTAAAAAAGAAGTAGCAGCTTGAGCTGCTGTCGCCATTCCCAAGTACACCGCTACAGCCATTATTGATATTTTTTTCATTTACAAAATCCATCATTGGTTTTAGTTTTACTATATTTTTAATTTTATAATTTACAATCAATTACTTATATTAATATATTTTTTATTAATCTCATTAAAATATATAGATTAAGATGTCTAAATCATTTCAATTTTGAAATTTTTTGTAATTATTCTTACAACTTAATGAGGGCCTTCACTTTATCTACACATTAATTTGTTAAATAATGAAGCACAAAGGATACATATGACCTACATTGAGGTCGACTAGATTAAAATATAGATAATTTTTGTAAAAAGTGTGACACAGTTCCACTTTTTTATTAAGATTTATGTTTAAATCGTAGCATTACCGTAATTTTACATTTCGTTAAACTCAAAAAATAGATGAAATGTAATGAACAGAGGGGATGATTAATAATGAAAATTCATTATGGAAAAGCGTTAAGCTTAAGTTTGGTGCTGGGTTTAGCATCACAATTTTCTGCAGCAGCAGTACTTAAAGATACCCCAAATAAAACTGGGTCAGATAAGCAGACTTCGCTTATTGAAAAAGCTTTAGATCAACAGAAACGTAATCCTATTGTATTACCTTCTACAGATGATGAGCTTAAAGTTCTCAATACTATTCGTGTTACACCGACTCAAAATTTTCTTGCTGCTCAGCATGAACGTTTTTCACGTTTTGTTCAGGCAATCTTTCAGCCGCACACCTCTTAAAACCAGAAACACCCCCTCTTCGTTTCAGTTTTAGCCCAGTCTGATGTTAAATAAAACGTCAGAATACTGGGCTTTTTCGTTATAATAGTTTCAATTTTTATTTTGACCCATTACCTATGAAAGTTCGTACTCGTATTGCACCTTCTCCTACCGGTTTTCCCCATGTCGGCACAGCTTACATCGCTTTATTTAACATGTGTTTTGCGAAACAACATGGCGGAGAATTCATTTTAAGAATTGAAGATACAGACCAACTTCGCTCTACACCAGAATCTGAAAAAATGATTTTGGATTCATTGCGTTGGTTAGGTCTAAATTGGTCGGAAGGTCCAGATGTAGGTGGTCCTCATGCACCGTATCGCCAATCTGAACGCATGGGAATTTATAAGCAATACGCATTAGAACTTGTTGAAAAAGGTCATGCTTTTTATTGTTTCGCTACTGCTGAAGAATTAGACCAGATGCGTGCTGAACAACAAGCACGCGGTGAAACACCAAAATATGACGGTCGCGGGTTAAAACTTTCTCAAGAAGAAGTAACTCGTCGCTTAGAAGCGGGTGAACCCCATGTCATTCGTATGAAAGTACCGGAAGAAGGTATTTGTAAATTTAATGACTTATTACGCGGGGAAGTTGAAATTCCTTGGGCGCAAGTCGACATGCAAGTTCTTCTTAAAAATGATGGCTTACCGACTTATCATTTGGCCAACGTGGTTGATGACCATTTAATGGAAATCACTCATGTATTACGTGGTGAAGAATGGCTTCCATCTGCACCGAAGCATCAGTTGCTTTACCAATATTTTGGTTGGGAAATGCCGACACTTTGCCACATGCCATTGTTGCGTAACCCAGATAAATCAAAATTATCTAAACGTAAGAACCCAACATCAATTAACTATTACCGCGATATCGGCGTTTTACCAGAAGCCTTATTAAACTATTTAGGCCGTATGGGTTGGTCAATGCCGGACGAAAAAGAAGTCTTCACGCTACAAGACATGATGGATAGCTTTGATATTCAACGTGTATCACTAGGTGGCCCTATTTTTGATGTTGAAAAATTAAACTGGCTTAACGGTCAATGGATCAAAGGTTTAACACCTGGCCAATTATTAGACCGTTTATTAACATGGAAAAGTGATCGCAGCACTTTAGAAGATATTGCTGCCGCTATTCAACCACGTATTAATTTACTTTCAGAAGCAGTGAATTGGGCTGGTTTCTATTTTAACCATATGCCACAAATTACCGCGGAAATGTTTGAAAGTAAAAAATTGACTCAAGAGCAAGTTCGTCAAAGTTTACAATTTGCAATTTGGCGTCTTGAAGGCCAGTTTACTTGGAATAACGACACTGTTAGCCAAACGCTAATGGATCTTGCGAACCAGATGGAGATTAAATTACGCGATTTCATGCCAGCGTTCTTTATCGCTATTGCGGGTTCAACCAGCTCAACACCTGTAATGCAGTCGATGGTTACTCTTGGGCCTGATTTAACTTTCGCTCGTTTACGTCGCGCTTTAGAAATTGTGGGTGGACCAAGCAAGAAAGAAGTTAAAAATTGGGAAAAACTCAATGAAAGCTTAAAATTGCCGAAAAATGAAGCAACTAGCGAAGCTTAATTCACTTTTTTGTTGACGTGCGAGCGCATTAACCCTAATATTGCGCTCACACAAACTGGGGTCATAGCTCAGTTGGTAGAGCGCTACAATGGCATTGTAGAGGTCAGCGGTTCGATCCCGCTTGACTCCACCACGCTCTTTTGTGTATGCCTCATCAAGTCCCTATCGTCTAGAGGCCTAGGACATCGCCCTTTCACGGCGGTAACCGGGGTTCGAATCCCCGTAGGGACGCCATATTCTGCTTAAAAAATTATAAAAAGACTCTATCGTCACCTTACTGTTTATTCTTTATCTCTTTCTAGATTGCACATTTGTCTATTTTATCTAAAATAGCGTCTTTCTTAATTCTCTCAATGTGTAATATGCAGCCATCTGACAATCAACTAGATGCTCATCAGCATCAGAACAGTACTGCACCTTTAAAAAGAGCCATGAGCACTCGCCATCTTGTTATGCTATCACTCGGCGGGGCAATCGGAACTGGTTTATTTTTAGGTTCAGGGGAAGTCATTTCACAAACTGGAGCTATTGGCGCAATTATTGCCTACATTCTTGGTGGCGCGATTGCGTATATGGTCATGCTCTGCCTAGGAGAGCTTGCTGTACACATGCCTGTTTCAGGTTCTTTTGGTGCATACGCTAAAAAATATATTAGTCCTAGTACAGGCTATATGATTTCTTGGATGTACTGGCTGACTTGGACTGCAACGCTTGGAACTGAATTCACAGCTGCGGCGTTACTCATGCAGGAATGGTTCCCACATATTTCAATGTGGATCTGGACAATTGTTTTTGCAATCACTATTTTTGGTTTAAATATTAGTTCAACTCGTATTTTTGCTGAGTCTGAGTTTTGGCTAGCTCTTATTAAAGTCATTACCGTTATTGCTTTTATTGTGCTCGGCCTATTAGCAATTTTTGGTTTAATTCCTTTTCATGGTAGCCAAACTGCACCGCTATTTAGCAATCTTACAGCTCAAGGCTGGTTCCCACACGGTTTAATTCCTATTTTTACCACCATGCTAATTGTTAACTTTGCTTTCTCAGGCACTGAATTAATTGGCGTAGCAGCAGGTGAAACCAAAGATCCAGCACAGAATGTACCCAAAGCAATTAATGCTGCAATTTGGCGACTTCTTATTTTCTTTGTCGGAACCATTATTGTTATTAGTGCTTTGCTTCCTTTCCAGCTTGCAGGTTTAGGCAGTGAAAGCGTAAGTAGTAGTCCTTTCGTTACCGTATTTAATTATATTGGCATTCCATACGCGGATGACATTATTCGGTTTGTAATTATTACAGCCCTACTTTCGGCAGCAAACTCAGGACTTTACGCCGCTTCACGTATGATGTGGTCACTGTCGGAACAAAAATTACTACCTAGCGTATTTGCTACACTCTCAAAAAGTGGAACACCGATTGTTGCCCTAGTTGTAACAATGTTTGGGGCAATTCCGGGCTTATTATCAGAGCAATTTGCACCAGAGACTATTTTTAAAAATCTGCTTGGCGTTGCAGCATTTACCATGGTTATTGTCTGGATGAGTATTTGCTTAAGTCAATTTAATTTCCGTCGCCAATGGTACAAATCAGGCCATACAGTTAAAGACTTACAATATGCTGCCCCATTATTTCCTATCGTCCCGATTTTAGGTTTTATTTTCTGCTTTATTACTTGTTTAAGTATGGCAGCAGATCCTGAAATGCGTGCTGGTTTTGTAGGCTGCCTAATTTTTACAGCTTTATGTTATGTCAGCTATTTTGTTTTTTACCGTAATAAGGTTTAAATTTCTCATCTCGAATTAAAAGTGTAGCAAAAAGCTACACTTTTTTTTGTCTACCCACTGGTTTTATATAACATCCCGTTGTAGATTAAAATTTATATTAAAAACAATTCCTTGTATAGAATGAAAATTATATTTATCCACGGGATGAATCAACAGAATTACACAGCACATCGCTTGAAAGAGCATTGGCTAAGAGTATTTAAGCTCGGCATAAAACAGATGCCTTGCAAAGTTAACGTGCGAGATCTTCATATTCATATGCCATTTTATGGCGACCTGATGACTAAATATCAGTTAAGTAATCAATTAGACCTTAACACTTTATTACCTAAATCATTTTTAAATAATTATTTACCCATTCATTTACATCACCATAATCCTCCAGCTAAAGAACACACCCCATTTGTTCCTTTATTGCTACCAGCAACTGACTTAGCTGAAAAAAGCTTTTCAGAACGCGTTTATCTCACTTCTCAGCTCGTAAAGGACCGCGTACTCAAAGAGTTGGTCGTTCTTTTAAATAACTTCCCTAAATTGCATGAGAGCTTGATACAGCAGTTCCTGATTGAAACTTATATGTACTTATCTAATCCTGAATTTATGGAGGAAGTGAATGAGCGGATTTTAAAGAAAATGCGAGAAGAAGATGATTATATTGTTGTTGCGCACTCTCTCGGCTCAGTTATTGCTTTTAATCTACTTTCAAACCCTTCACATCGCTTTTCGATTAAACGATTTATAACGTTGGCTTCTCCTTTATCTTTTCGGGTGATTCAAAGTAAGCTCCCGATACCAATTGTCAGACCAACATGTATTCACGGTGAATGGTTTAATTTTTATTCTCAAGATGATTTTCTGACTGCATTTCCATTATGTGAGGCTCCTTTTAATTTTGATCCACCCATTATTAATCAGAAAATTTACACCTTCGCTAACCAGCCTCACGAGATTTTAGGATATTTACAACACCCCTCTGTTATAAAGGCAATTATTGAACCTTTTCAGAAAAATGATGGCTAAATGTATATATTTTCTACAATTTGGGTTATTTTTAATCGCTTGATCGCTTTTTTTAATATTTCTTCAGAAAACTATTTGACAGTTTTATTAAATCGACCTAATATACGCCCACCTCTGAAACGTCCCTATCGTCTAGAGGCCTAGGACATCGCCCTTTCACGGCGGTAACCGGGGTTCGAATCCCCGTAGGGACGCCAGTAATTTTTCAGATGTATGCCTCACATATGTCCCTATCGTCTAGAGGCCTAGGACATCGCCCTTTCACGGCGGTAACCGGGGTTCGAATCCCCGTAGGGACGCCAAATTCTAAAAAGCCACTGCATAATGTCAGTGGCTTTTTTCTTGCCTAAAAAATGAAAAGCCAATCAGTGACTAGCTTTCCCTATGCTCTGTTAGCTCGCAATCCCCACTTGTACTTCAAGGCGACCCGACTGTACTCGTAGTCCTCTAATTTCAAATTGATCTACCAATTGCTGGACCAACTCTCGGCTTTCTCTCAAAATATTTAAACCCGGTAAAATACTAAAATCAGTCAAACTTAAAAGCTTTTCAACCATCCATGAACGGTTATTAATAAAGTCAATAAATCCTGCTTGCTCTAGGTCAATAAACCACATACGGTGGCCATCGCGTTGGATGCCAGGAATATCGCCAATCAAATGATTAATAAGTGATGGAATCGGCAACATATTCACGACTTCAAAACCAACTCGACCAATACGGCGCACAGCCCAATTTGACAGGGTTCCTCCATGGCGAATCTGAACATCGAGACTTTCATCCATTTGACGTAGGCGCAAAAACTTTTCCTGCCCAATACGACATTCCAATACCTTAAAATCTAAACTTAAACGATACATGAAGCGATGGTAATGCCCATCGATCTCGACTTGAAAACTGTCATTACCACACTTGATTTTAATATCATCAATTTCAGAACGGTCTATGCGCTTACGAATTTGATTGTTTAATAGCATTTCCGGTAAATAGAGCGTTAAAGTGCTCTTCCCCAAAAATGTACGCGCCATGATCAATGCAACTTGACGTGCAGTTTCGCTGGTTTCAGACACCATATCTCGTACAGTACCTGCTGCCAGATTTGTCATTCCAACAACTCCACGTCTGGTGTGAGTGGTCACTTGGTCGAGCGCATCTAATGCAGCATCCGCGACCCCTGCAATATTACGTGTCGTATCACTAGCGAACCCGACCGCATCTTGGGCATGTTGCAATGTCTTATGCAGTAATCGACGAGATAATGACGATTTTGCAGTATCTGGGGTGGCTACAACTGATGCTGTCGTTGTAGGCTTCGACTCATTGTCATCTTGTTGACCCAAGTCCCTATCTCCTTTTTATATTTATTCCACGTCCTATTTACGAGTATTTAAGCTCATTTATAGTGCTAATTACACTTCATTTTTCTGTAGATTAGCATGCTCTACACTATTATTTTAATTTTTATGTGTTCGTATAAATCATCTGCTTTTTATATTTCCTTGTTTATTCAAAATTAATTTTTTGCTAGCTCAAAGCACTTCATCGATATCTTACAAATTTTTTTCTTTTTCGACATTTCCGTTAGAATAGATTCAAACTGAATGTGGAGTTCCTATGCAATACCGTTGCCCTCAATGTCAAAGTGTTAAAATTATGCCTGTAAGCCAAGGAATTAACAGCGTAAAACCAGCAGTTCCTAAAAGCCTTGTTATCTTAATTCCTGCAATTTTCATGCTTTTACTCTTGGTTGTTATTAGCATTTTTATGTGGATTTTTGGCAATGGTGCAGGCAGCTCTCTTCAAATTGCAACAGTCGTTGTTTTTATTGTGGCTGTAGGGGCAGGTTTTATATTCTGGCGTGATTTACCAGACTTTAAACTGTCTATGCAAGCATTTATGCAGTCACAAAAACATTGGAAATGCCGTGACTGCAATAATGAGTGGGAAATCTAATGCATTATTCACATCAGTTTAATGCTGATGTGAATGTTTTTCCTCAGCATGTTCATGTGGAGCATGCTGGGCAGTGTGTTGACAATTAATTTCTGCATCATCTTCAATTTGCAAAGTAACCTCAGCAATCCCATGTTCGTGAGAAAGCATTTCAACTGCATCTTGATACAACTTGGTACGGTCCGCTTGAGGCGCAAATAAGTGCACCGTTAAATGAATATTTTTAGACGTAATTGCCCATACTTTAAGTTGGTGAATACTCTCCACACCGTTTAAAGAAAGCAGATCTGTACGCAACTTCTCAATATCCACTTCTTCTGGTACACCTTCGAGCAAAATATTAATGCTCTGTTTAAGCAAAATCCACGTACGCGGTAATACCCAAAAACCAATGAGTACGGCAATAAGCGTATCAATCCAATACCAGTTGGTGAAATAAATCGTTATTGCCGCGATGATCACTCCTACCGAACCCAATGCATCGCTTAAAACTTCTAAATAAGCACCTTTAACATTTAGACTAGAGTTAGCGCCCGACATTAAAATTTTCATTGAAATGAGGTTAATTACTAAGCCAACCGTTGCCACAATAAGCATACCCACGCTTTGGATTTCAGGTGGCTTAGAGAACCGGATATAGGCCTCATATAAAATATAAACTGCCACCACAAAAAGCATGAGCGCATTAAATAAAGCAGCCAGAATTTCAAAGCGCTGATAACCAAAAGTACGTTTATTATCTGCCGGGCGTTTTGATATTTGAATAGCAACCAAAGCAATGGCTAAAGCAGCGGCATCTGTAAACATATGTGCAGCGTCAGAGAGCAATGCCAAACTTTGCGTGATTAAACCAGCAATGACTTCAACAATTAAAAACGTTGTAGTAAGAGCTAAGGCAATTGTTAATTTTTTAGCATTACCTTCAGTCACTACAGCATGACTATGATCATGACCATGTCCACCCATTTTGCGGACTCCTTATTATTTATCTTTATGGTGAGGTAAAAGTAACAATGAATGCATCATTATTTTTACCTCTTTCAAACACTTTTTTGACTCAAGTTCTGTAATCAAAAAAGATATCTCAAATCGATGACATTATGAATGCTCAGCGCTTTTCGCTTTGCTTTCATTCATCCATCGATAAATTACTGGTAATAAAACCAAAGTTAATATCGTAGATGAAATAATGCCACCAATAACAACCGTTGCCAAAGGTCGTTGCACTTCTGCACCGGTTCCTGTTGCCAAAGCCATTGGAATAAAACCAAGCGAGGCAACACAAGCCGTCATGAGTACAGGTCTTAAGCGCAAGATCGCCCCATTCCAAGTTGCAGTTTGAATATCAAAGTTTTCTCTAAGCTCTTTAATAAAGCTCAGCATCACCAGACCATTCAAAACAGCAACACCCGATAAGGCAATAAACCCGACACCCGCCGACATCGAAAGCGGAATATCCCTTAGCCAAAGCGCGATAATGCCACCCGACAAAGCAAACGGAACGCCGCTAAACACCAACAGACTTTCTTTAATGTTATGGAATACAGCCATCAATAAAATGAAAATCATAGCAAGCGCTAATGGAACAACAATTTTCATTCGTGCAGCAGCTGAAGCTAGATTTTCAAACTGACCACCATATTCCAACCAATACCCTGCTGGTAGTTGTTCTTTTGCGAGCGTTGTTCTTAACTCTTGAACAAATGATCCTAAATCACGGCCTTCTACGTTAGCGGTAATAATGACACGGCGCTTACCATTTTCACGTCCTACCTGATTTAAGCCTGAGGTACGTTCAACTTTAGCGACATCTTGAAGCTGGATTAGACCACCATTTGGTAATTGAATCGGAAGTTGGGCTAAGTTTTGAATGGTACGTTGCTGATCCTCTAAGCGAATTTCAAAATCGAATCGTCTATCGCCTTGTAAAATCTGCCCTACATTTTGTCCACCGACACTTGCCGCCACAATATCTTGAATGGCTTTGGCAGATAATCCATATTGCGCAGCCAAAGGACGATTAATTTCGATACTCAGCACAGGCAAACCGCTCGTTTGTTCTACCTTAACCGCTGTAGCACCAGAAATCGTCTGTATCTTTTGGGCCAATGTCTGAGCCTGTTCATTAAGTACTTGCATATCATCGCCAAAAATCTTGACACCAATATCGCTACGAATGCCTGAAATCAGCTCATTAAAACGTAGTTCAATCGGTTGAGAGAACTCACTGTTATTACCGGGTAATGTCGCTAAAAAAGCTTCCATACGTGAACGCAGCTCAGCTAGCGTCTCTTTAGAGTTTGGCCATTGATCATGCGGTTTAAGTAAAATAACTGCATCAGAGATATTAGGCGGCATCACATCCGTTGCAACCTCAGCCGTTCCTGTTCGAGCAAAAACAGCTTTTACCTCGGGAAAGTTTTTCAAAATGAGCTTTTCAGTATTTTCCTGCATTCGCAGTGATTGCTCGAGCCCAGTACTCGGTGAACGCATTTGCTGCAAGGCAAAATCACCTTCGCTAAGTTGCGGTGCAAATTCACTGCCCATTTGGGTAGCTAACACGCCAGTAAGCACTAAAATACTTAATGCAAAACTAACAACCACAATCTTAAGTTGATAAGCCTGATCGAGGATATCTCGGTATTTCTGCTTTAAAAGCAGCATCCAACGTGTTTCTTTTTCTTTCACTTCACCCGTAACAAAAAGAGCAACTGCCGCAGGTACAAATGTCACAGAAAGAATCATGGCACCCAATAACGCCATAACCACGGTCATTGCCATTGGATGGAACATTTTGGCTTCAACGCCAGATAAAGCAAAAATAGGTAAATAGACCACTAAAATAATCATTTGCCCAAAAATAAGCGGTCGGCGGGCCTGTTTTGCTGCAAGGAAAACTTCTTTGAATCGCTCAGTGCGTGTAAGTGGTCGATGTAAAGCATGCTGTGCTTCTGCTAGACGTCGAATACAGTTCTCTACAATAACAACCGCACCATCTACAATAATCCCGAAATCAAGCGCTCCTAGGCTCATCAGGTTGGCACTAATGTTTTGTTCAGCCATACCTGTCAGGGTAAATAGCATCGAAAGTGGGATAACACAGGCAGTAATTAAAGCTGCTCGGAAATTTCCAAGGAAAATAAACAGAATCACAATAACCAGAATCGCCCCTTCTACGAGGTTCTTCTGTACTGTTGCAATTGCTTTATTTACCAAACTCGTCCGGTCATAAACCGTTTCGATTTCTACACCTTTAGGTAGGGTAGATTGGATTTCCTTAATTTTGGCATCAACCGCCTGAGCAACGGTACGGCTGTTCTCCCCCATCATCATCATGGCTATGCCAAGAACAGTTTCTTCACCATTGTAAGTTGCAGCGCCTGTTCTTAAATCATGCCCAATAGAGACATTCGCCACATCTGCCACACGAATTGGTAAACCATTTTTAGTGCTTACAGTAATGTTTTGAATATCTTCAACACTACTTAGCATGCCCGGCACACGAACAGTGAGCTGCTCGCCATTCTCTTCAATAAAACCTGCACCGCGATTTTCATTATTTTCTTGCAAAGCAGTTTGAAATTCATTAATTGAAATTTGCAGCTGCTGCAAACGTTTTAAATCAGGAGAAACAATATAGGTTTTATTGTAGCCACCAATACTGTTAATTTCGGCTACACCTTTCACCCGCTGTAATTGAGGACGTACAATCCAATCCTGAATTTCGCGTAAATCCATAGCTGTATAGGCTGTACCATCAGCTTTTTTAGCACCAGATTTTGCTTTTACGACCCATTGGTAAATTTCACCTAATCCCGTTGAAACAGGAGACATAACTGGATCAACTGATTCAGGTAGTTGTCCGTCCGCCTCTTGTAAACGCTGGTTAATCAGTTGTCTTGCCCAATAAATATCTGTTCCATCTTTAAAAATAATGGTGACTTGGGAAAGTCCATAACGGGAAATAGAGCGAGTCTGTTCCAGATTAGGAATTCCGGCCATCGCATTTTCAATAGGATAGGTAATCCGCTGCTCGACCTCTAAAGCCGTATATCCATTTGCTTGAGTATTAATCTGGACCTGAGCATTGGTAATGTCTGGAACCGCATCAATAGGAAGCTTTTGATAACTCCAGATTCCGACTCCAATCCACGTCAGCACAAATAGCATGACCCAAATAGCATTTTGAATAGCAAACTGAATAACTCTGTCAAATAGCCCTTCAGGTTTGGGCAGCTCAGGTTTATTAATGTCCATGCTCCGCCTCTCCTTTTTCCAGTTCGGATTTCAGCAAGAAGCTGCCTCCTGCAACATAGCGCTGGCTTGGATTAATACCTTTTACAACTTCGACCCACTGACCATCTTTAGAACGTTGCCCCAACTGTACCGTGACAGGTTCAAACTCAAAGCCTGTTTTGACCATTTTTGGAGTAAAGATAACGTCTTTACCTTCAACTTGCTGGATCGCTTGAACTTTTACACGTATCACTTTTTGCGTTGAACCTGAATTTAGCTCAACGTTAACCATTAGGTTTGGACGTAATTCACTATTATTTGCTAAAACCTTAGCACGGACTTGTAAACGCCCTGTTTGAGCATCAGCCTCTGTTGTTAAGCTTTGAACCTGTGCAGTAAATACATTCCCAGTTTGCAAAGATTTAAATTCAATTTGCTGATTTGGCTGTACATTGATATTTGCAGTACTTGGTAAAATAAATTCCAGCCACAACTGATCAAGTTGATTAATAATAAAAAGCTGATCTGCAAGCTGTACGTTTTCACCCACCACAATATCTTTATTACTCACCGTGCCAGCAATTGGAGCTGTTAAGGTGTAGCGTCCTCCTGAACCAGAACCTGCGCCGAATGCACTTAAGCGTGAGCGAGCTGCTTTAACCTGAATTTGGGCTTGCTGGTAAGCGTTATAAGCTCGTTGATAATCTTGTTTGGCAGAAATCCCTTGAGACCATAAGCTACGTTCACGTTCATAGTCCTGACGCGTTAAATCAAGATTAGACTGTGCAATTTGCAAATTAGCTTGTTGATCGACTAGATCTGGAACCAATAAACTTGCGAGAGCCTGACCCTTTTTAACTTGTTGCCCCAATTCAACATAGACCGCTTCGACACGACCACTAAAACTTGGAGAGACATGGGCTTGACGGTCAGTATTTACAACCAGTTTGGCTGGATAAGTTTGAAGCTGAGCAACTTCACCTAATTCAGCCGGTTCAATTTTTAAATTTTGTTCCTGCATTTGCTGAGCAGTGAGCATCAATGGTTTTTCACCCTCGTCATGATGTCCTTCACCCTCTTCTTCAGCATGCTCATGCTCTTCTGAGGCTTCAGAAGAGGCAGGTTTATTTTTTGAATTTAAAACGAGCAAACCGATTAATATTGCAGTGACTGCTGCAATCACTCCCACCCAAAGCCATTGAGAATTTTTCTTTAAATTTACTGACATTTTTATTCTCCTGCCTGAGTTGGGAATGTTTGACTTTGTTGCCAAGCACGTTGATTCAATTGCATTAAGGCATCTTTCGCCATGATTTGTTCCGCCTCTAGACCGAGACGCAAACTTTGAATTTCAATTGAATTTTGCCAAGCCTGTTTTAATAGCTCGACTTTACGTAAACGGACATCTTGCAATTGCATGGTGGCTTGCTGAACATCGGTAACTGCGAACTTACCCAAACGGAAACCTTGTAATGTTTTTTGCTGAACTTGAGCCGCAAGAGGAACTTGCTGATCATTGAGTTGTTTAAACTGGATGCGTAAACCTTTTAACTCTGATATCAGGGTTTCAATATCTGCTTGATTCTGCTGTCGATAAAAACTTTGTTGGCGTTGAGACAGCTCTTGCTTGGCTTGAGCGATCTTGACTCCATACTGTTGGCGATTAAAAAGATTTAAAGGAATTTCCACACCTAAACGAATTTGGTTATCCGTACTCTGTTCTGGAGAGCGAGTGTTGTTAACACCCAACGTTACAGTAGGTTGTGGTCTTGCTTTTGCTTTAAGCTGTTGAATATTGGCTTGCTGTGAAAGAGAATCTAGCTGGAAAGAGCGCTCCAATAAATTATTTTGTGAATCTGGGCTTGGTTCTACATTTGCTGCCAGCGCCCATAATTGGTTTGGACTTTGGAATAGCTGAAACTGACTTGAACCACCACCCCATAAATTCACCAGTTGCTGTTTCGCAACTTGTAGTTTTAAATCGACTTGTTGATATAAACGCTGATTTTCCAAGTGAGACATACGCACTCGGTCTACATCAACTTGAGCAATACTACCTGCCTGATAACGTTTTTCCGATGCTAGTAAATTTTCTTGGCTGACGGATAGCTGCTCTCCAATGAGAGATTTTTCAAGCTCAAGCAAAGCCACTTGCGACCAGAAATATTTAACGATTAATCCAAGCTCAGCGGTATAACGCTGCTCAGCCAAATCAATTTTTGATATCTCCACTTTTGCCAAGTTTTGTGCAGCTTTGCGCTGCCCAAAAATATCTAAAGGCTGAGATATACCAATTGCGAGTTCTTTTTCTTGATCACTCTGGAAACCTGTTTGCTCAATGGAAAGACTTGGATTTGCCCATAAACGACTTTGCTTTAAATTAGCATCAGCCATTTGCTGCTGTGCTTGCCAAACACCTTGCTGATTTTGATATTTTTGTACCTGCTCTAAGGCTTGCTCAAAAGTAAATGCTGCTTTTTGAATATAGCGTTCTTGTTGAATATCAGACTGAGCTATCACTGCTTGCCCAGCCAATAGCATGGCAATAGACAGGCTTGAAATCGTTAAAACTTTTTTTAACGTTATCTTAACGTTACTCTCTAAGTGATAAGTAGAACTCACTCGATTTGAAAAAATAGAAGACATGTTTTTGCCCCGCAATAAATAAGAGATGCGGTGGGCTTTTTTTGGCTACCCCACCTATAGCGGGGTTAAAACAGGAGGAGGTTTTAAAGCAGTAAGATGTGGTGACTGGTAAGAATTAGACCAGTGATAAATTTGTGAGAGTTCCTGCACATGTACTACAGGTGCTTCTGCTTGCTTTGCAACTTCAGTCATCACAACGTGAAAACATGAAGGTAAATGATCATGGTGATCTTGCAAATTTAAAGGAGCTTTATGAGAGGTGTTTCTAGCATCGTTCTGTTCAGTATGAGCTTGATGTGAAGATTGATATACATTCAAAGCTGCATGATGCCCGAAATGATGCAATGCTTTTTCCTGATTTTCATGCGCGCAAAATGCCGCTGCCACATTCCATAAACTCTGGAATATGAGCAAACTAAATAAGATGGACATAAAAATTGCGGAACGTGGCAAAAGCGCACCATTAAGCTAAAAAGTTGAACAAAGCCACTATAACAGGCACTAGGCATGTAATAAAATTACAAAACCTCGAATCACGAATCCCCACCTTTTAATTTAGAACTTATCTCACGTTAGACGAGACAAAAATAACTTATTATTGAGTAATCATTATGTACAAGCTTTTTTCTGCATCTATATTAACAATTTGCCTTGGCTTAACTGGCTGTGCAACGTCAATGCTATCATCAGCCTTACCCGATGAAACAACCCAAGTTCAGACGAATACCTTAAAAACAGATCAAATTATTGCCCTAGGACAGGCAGTTAAAAATCAGCAGGAACAAGGATTAGTATTTATAGGTCAAGACTATAATTATTTAATGACTGATGGTAGCGCAGAGTTTCTAAAAATTATTAAAACCATTCCAGCCACGGAAAGAACGCTTAATATCCCCTCTCCACTTGTGCTCACTATGGATGATCCAAATCATTTTCACGGAGTAATACAGGTTCGCTATAATACCCGCATGGGAAATCTAAATGAAAAACAAAAAGATATATTAAAGGATTTGGGTTTTAAACAGAATTTTGCCATGCTCCAAGCTCAAGAGAATACCCCATATCCCTATATTAATATTCTTTTCAAAGGCCAGCTTTATGAAGCTAAAGACCTAAAAGATATTCAACAAAAACTAGCAACTCCATACGTAGTTGAATTACAGGAAAAAATTGAAACAACTAAGAAACATCCATTCAAGCGTGCTACCCGCAAGGTTTTGTACCCTTTAGCAATGACCTTTGATGTAATTGTCTTTGCACCCTCTTTAATATGGGCAGATTTACATGGTGACTTTAATAAATAAAGCACTGAGATTCCTAAAACAAAAAAACCAGCCCTTAGGCTGGTTTTTTAAATTAACAGAGATTAACCGCTAATTTTTTTGTATTTCGTACGTTTTTGAGCAGCGTCATCACCTAAACGTGACTGGCGATATGCTTCGTATTCAGCATAGTTACCTGCGTAGAATTCCGGCTGTTCATTTTCAAATGACAAGATATGTGTCGCGATACGGTCAAGGAACCAACGGTCATGCGATACCACCATTACCGTACCTGGGAATACAAGAATTGCATCCTCAAGCGCACGTAAAGTTTCAATATCCAAGTCGTTTGATGGCTCATCCAGTAAGATTACGTTTGCACCTAACTGCAAGATCTTCGCAAGTTGTAAACGGTTACGCTCACCACCAGACAATTCACCTACACGTTTTTGCTGATCTTGACCTTTAAAGTTAAAACGGCCGATATAAGCACGTGATGCGATTTCGTAATCACCGATTTTTAAGATATCTAAACCGCCAGAAACTTCTTCCCAAACAGTTTTATTATTATCTAGAGTGTCACGGATCTGACCAACATAAGCAACTTTAACCGACTCACCTAAGGTCACAGTACCTGTATCAGGTTGCTGTTCGCCGGTCATCATACGGAATAAAGTCGTTTTACCTGCACCGTTTGGACCAACGATACCAACAATCGCTGTTGGAGGTACGGTAAACGTTAAGTTTTCGTACAACAAGCGACCGTCAAATGATTTACTGATGCCTTCCACTTCCACAACTTTGTTACCCAAACGTGGACCAGGTGGAATATAGATTTCAGATGTTTCATTACGTTGTTGGAATTCTTTAGAGTTAAGCTCTTCAAAACGTTCCATACGCGCTTTGTTTTTCTTTTGCTGACCTTTAGCATTTGAACGAACCCATTCAAGTTCTTTTTTCAATGCTTTAGCAAAAGATTCTTCTTGTTTATTTTCCTGCTCTAAACGAGCATTCTTTTGTTCTAACCAAGAAGAATAGTTACCTTGATAAGGAATACCCATACCACGGTCAAGTTCAAGAATCCACTCAGCCACGTTATCCAAGAAATAACGGTCATGCGTAATCGCAACGATAGTGCCCGGGAAATCTTTCAAGAAACGCTCTAACCAAGTTACAGATTCTGCATCCAAATGGTTCGTCGGTTCGTCCAGAAGTAACATATCTGGCTTAGAAAGTAATAAACGGCAAAGTGCAACACGACGGCGCTCACCACCAGAAAGTAATGATACGTCTGCATCCCAAGCTGGAAGATTCAAAGCATCCGCAGCAATTTCAAGCTGGTTGTTTAGGTTATGTGCATCCCAAGCATGGATAATTGATTCTAATTTTTCCTGCTCTTTTGCAAGTGCATCAAAATCTGCATCTGGGTCTGCATATTCTGCAAAAACCTGATCAAGACGCTCTAATGCATCTAAAGCTTCACGTACGCCATCTTCAACATTACCACGAACGTCTTTAGTCGGATCAAGCGGTGGTTCTTGCTCTAAATAGCCGATTTTAATTCCAGGTTGTGCACGAGCCTCACCAGAGAAATCTTTATCTACGCCAGCCATAATACGAAGCAGGGTAGATTTACCTGCACCGTTCAAACCGAGTACACCAATTTTGGCACCCGGGAAAAATGATAAAGAGATGTCTTTTAAGATTTCGCGCTTTGGCGGAACCATTTTAGACACTCGGTTCATCGTATAAATATATTGGGCCACGCAGGACTCCTCAATTGAAAAACCAATACATCGCATAAAGCGATAAATAATCGCGCGTATTATACGCTGAAAACCTCATTGACTTGAAGTTATGATTTCCATCGTACGGATTTATCAAACAATTTTCTTTTTCAATAAGTTGCAAAATGTTTATGTATAAGATTTATACAGCGTTTCAGCGTATATTTTTCTATCTTTATTCCTAAAATTAGAAAACAAACCAGAATTTCTGCAATTTTCTTTATTAATTTTAGGCTAGACTCGCTCAATATTTAACTCACGAAGATGAAGTAATCATGACTTATAAAGATGAAACTCTAGCAATTCATGCTGGCTATTCACCCGAAGCAACCACAAAAGCTGTTGCAGTCCCTATTTATCAAACCACTTCTTATGCATTTGATAATACGCAGCACGGCGCCGACCTGTTCGATTTAAAAGTTCAGGGTAATATTTATACCCGCATTATGAACCCGACCACTGCTGTACTTGAGCAACGCCTTGCTGCACTCGAAGGCGGAATTGGTGCTTTAGCCTTAGCTTCTGGTATGGCAGCAATTACTTACTCAATTCAGACCATTACCGAAGCAGGAGACAATATTACTTCTGTCTCAACTTTATATGGCGGAACCTATAATCTATTTGCTCATACCTTACCAAAACAAGGTATTGAAGTTCGCTTTTTTGATTACCAAAAGCCTGAAAGCTTACGAGAATTAATTGATGATAAAACTAAACTTGTTTTTGTTGAGTCGATTGGTAACCCACTCGGAAATATCATCGATTTAGAAGAAATTGCAAAAATCGCACATGAATATGGAGTGCCTGTCGTTGTCGATAACACCGTTGCCACCCCTGCTTTATTAAAACCTTTTGAATATGGTGCTGATATCGTTATTCATTCGCTTACTAAATATATCGGTGGACACGGTAATAGTATTGGTGGAGCGATTGTAGATAGCGGTAAATTCCCTTGGGGTAAATATCCAGAGCGTTTTAAAGTTTTGAACACGCCTGACCCAAGTTATCACGGGGTTAATTATGTTGAGGCATTAGGTGAGGCGGCCTATATAGCACGAGCTCGCGTTGTACCATTGCGTAATACAGGTGCGGCAATTAGCCCACTGAGTGTTTTCTTGATTTTACAAGGTTTAGAAACTCTAAACCTCCGCATGGAGCGTCATACTGAAAATGCGCAAAAAATTGCGGAATATTTAAAAAATCACTCTAAAGTAAAATGGGTCAATTACGCAGGTCTCACAGATCATCCTCAGCACCAGCTTGCTCAAAAATATGTAAAAGGGAAACCATCTGCAATTTTATCTTTTGGTGTACAAGATGGTCTCGAAGGGGGGACTCGCTTCATCGATGCTCTTCAATTATTTACTCGTCTCGTAAATATTGGCGATGCAAAAAGTTTGGCGTGTCATCCTGCAACCACGACTCATCGCCAGCTTAATGAACAAGAACTTAAATCTGCTGGTGTAAGCGAAGATATGGTTCGTCTTTCAATTGGAATTGAGCATATTGATGACTTAATTGCCGATTTAGACCAAGCACTTTCAGCCGTATAAATTTTAAACTACTCGACAAGCCTCTGGAAATAGAGGCTTTTTTATTTTCTGCTCATGACAGGACTAAAAATAATTAATGGATTAAGATACTATTTTAGAGTTTTTACTCTAAATAAATTGTTAAATTTCATATATTTACAGACTAGACAATTTTTAAACATCTATTAAGATAAGAGCTATATTTATGAGTTCATTTGGATGAACCTACGGTTGTAAAAAATAAAAATTACATACCGGAATAAATAGTCCCTGCCCCTACTTAGGTAAAATGCTGTGAATAAAAAATTAGAAGCTCTGTTCCAGGAAAAGGTACAAGATAAAGTCATTTTAGTGACAGGCGCCTCGAGTGGAATCGGATTAACGATTTCAAACAAACTTGCTGATGCTGGTGCTCATGTTTTACTTGTTGCCCGTACTCAAGAAACTTTGGAAGAAGTAAAAGTAGGTATTGAAAGTCGTGGCGGTAAGGCATCAATTTTCCCATGTGATCTCAACGATATGGATACGATTGATCAAGTATCTAAAGAAATTCTAGCTACGGTTGATCACATTGATATTTTAATTAATAACGCCGGTCGCTCTATTCGCCGTGCCGTACATGAGTCTTATGATCGTTTCCATGACTTTGAACGCACGATGCAGTTAAATTATTTTGGCGCAGTGCGCTTAGTTCTCAATATTTTGCCTCATATGATTCAACGTCAAGATGGGCAAATTATTAATATTAGCTCGATTGGTGTGTTAGCAAATGCGACTCGCTTCTCTGCCTATGTAGCATCTAAAGCTGCTCTTGATGCATTTAGCCGCTGCCTATCAGCTGAGGTTCATGCACATAAAATCGCGATTACTTCAATCTATATGCCGTTGGTTCGCACTCCAATGATTGCACCAACTAAAATTTATAAATATGTACCAACACTTTCACCTGAGCAGGCTGCTGACTTAATTGCTTATGCAATTGTGAAACGTCCAAAACGTATGGCAACCAACTTAGGGCGTTTAGCTTCAATGACTTATTCGGTTGCGCCTGGTATCAACAATATGTTTATGTCGATTGGCTTCCGCTTATTCCCAAGTTCGGATGCAGCAAAAGGTGAAAAAGCTGAAAAACTGAATTGGGCACAAAAAGCGTATGCACGAATTTTCCCAGGCGAACACTGGTAATTTTCGGCTAAAAATATAATTTAGGATTTAAAAAGCGCCTCAAGTAAGGCGCTTTTTTTAACTAAAAATATTACCCATCCAGAAACTGAACATGGCCTGTTTTTACATCATAAATTGCACCCACAACTGCAATCTCACCTCGCTCAACCATATCTTTTAAGACGTTACTCTGGTTAATGATGTATTGAATATTGTAGTGAACATTCATAGCAGTCACCTGATTGATAAAGGCTTTACTTAGATCACGTGGCTGCATAATGTCATATACACTATCAACCGAATGCATTAACGGCCCAAGCACATATTGAATATGTGGCATTTCCTTCACGTCAGCCACCTGCTTATGCTCTAAGCGTAATTGACAGGCGCTCGTAACCGCACCACAATCGGTATGCCCTAAGACTACAATCACTTTAGAGCCTTTAGCCTGACAAGCAAACTCAAGAGAGCCTAATACCTTTTGCCCAGCAATATTACCTGCGATTCGTAAGCTAAACAGATCACCGATACCCACATCAAAAATCATTTCGGTAGGTGCACGTGAGTCCATACAACCAAGCACTGCCGCGATCGGATGTTGTCCTTCATCTGCAGTAACACGAATTTGTCGATAAATATCTCGTTGAAGACGTTCATTTTTTACAAAACGTTCGTTCCCTTCTTTAAGTAAGTTTACGACCTGTTGGGGACTCAGCTTTTGTTGCAAATCATGTGTACTAATATCAATATCAAGTACCGCATCATCAACGTCTTGATAGTGCTGTTTGAACCCGACCAGTTTAAGATTTACTTGGCGTTTAATGGCCGTTTCACTTTGATAATCTTGAATAACTTGATAGATATCAGGATCGATCGAATCACATTGAGTTGCATCAATAATGAGTTGTTGATGTTTATGCACATGTTCCAATGCCGAAATAAGCGCAGAACGATTAAGAAAGGTGACTTGTGAAGGAAGCTCAATACGAGTCACTACGCCATGCAAACGCTTCTCTCTATAAACACGAATACCCTTATTAAAATTGCCATAGAGAATAAAAGCGCTACTGGTGAACAGACCAATTAAAATTCCCATTAAAAGATCGGTCTGCAAAATTGCAACTAAGGTAATAATAAAAGGTAAAAACTGTTTCCAGCCCTTTTGATAGAGCTGTTTAAATAGTTTTGGATGAGTAAGCTTAAATCCTGTCACGATTAATATCGCAGCCAATACAGACAAAGGAATCATGTTCATTAATGGCACGAAGAACAAAACCGCTAACAGCAACAATACACCATGAATAATGGTGGAACATTTACTACGCGCGCCTGTATTTGCATTCACCGAACTACGCACAATAACCGAGGTCACAGGCATTCCACCAATTAAGCCCGAAATAATGTTACCTGTACCTTGTGCCCAGAGTTCACGGTTAGGAGGAGAAGAACGTTTTTGAGGGTCGATTTTATCTGCCGCTTCCAGATTCAATAATGTTTCTAACGATGCCACGACAGCAAGCGTAATTGCTCCTGTGTAAATCATAGGCTCAGCTAAGTAACTAAAATCAGGGAAAATTAATACTTCTTCGGGTGCTTGCAATATATTCGGCAATTGAATGAGGTTATCAACTTGCACTGCCCAGGGTGAGCCAATACTCACCAAAATAAAATTTAAAACCGCTGCCAACACAACTGCAATCAGAGCAGAAGGTAAAGCTAGTTTTTTGAGTGGGCTGCTATCCCACGCTAAAATTAAGAATAAACTGAGCAAACCAATGAGTGCAGCTCCTCCATCAAAACGTTGAAGGAATGCGTCTGGTGTTGATGTCCAAACCTGTTTCCATGAAAAATCAGAAAGTCCGAACAGATAAGGTAATTGTGTCGCAATCAGGATGACACCAATGGCCGCCAGTAATCCTAAAATGACATTATTTGGAATAAAGTTTGCAAAAAAACCTAACTTAAATAATCCAAATAGAATTTGTAGAACACCTGCGAAAATAATACACAATAAAAAGGCGGCATAATTGCCGCCTAATTGTTCTAACTGTACAAGGATGACAGCAGTTAGTCCTGCTGCTGGTCCGGCTACACTGATGTGGGAACCACTCAGTAAACCAACAATAATACCACCAACAATACCAGCAATAATGCCAGAGATAATGGGAGCTCCTGAGGCTAAAGCGATACCCAAACACAGCGGTAATGCCACAAGAAATACGACAACTCCGGACAGGAGGTCTTTTAAATGAAATCTATTTTTCAGGTTTAAAACCGACATAAAACAACCATTTATAATATAAAGAAATAAGCAAAGTTGTACTATTACAGCCTGAAAGTGATTAATTGCTTCAAGGCTTGGTTGATGGTGTCGGACAACTGAATATCGTTAAAGTTGAGTTATGCTATAACGTTGTATATTTGATTGTAGGTTTCACAACGTTTTTGTTGATCTTAAGATTCACCTCATCTTTACGACTGCGATTTTTTTCTTATTTGCTTTTATATAACTGTTAAAAAATAATTCTTAACCCATAAAAAAAGCCTCCGATTGGAGGCCTTTTTATCAATTAAAACTCTTATTTAGAGCCTTTAATCCCTGCTTGTAGTAACAATGCACCTAAACCGCCGATCTTTTGTTCTTGTGGTTTATCTTGCTTGCTACGCTGAGGGCGTTCAGCTTGATCTTTACGCGGTTGAGGACGCTTAGCTTGAGGTTTACGCTCAAAACGCTGTTCTGTATTTTGCTCACGACGTGGTGGACGCGGCGCTTTAACAGGTGCAGAACCTTCAGCACGCATACTTAAGTTCACGCGGTTACGTTCAACATCAACCTGCATAACACGCACTTGTACAATCTGGCCCGGTTTTACAACTTTATGCGGATCAGATACAAATTCATTTGCTAATTCAGAAATATGAACTAAGCCATCCTGATGTACACCAATATCAACAAAGGCACCAAAGTTTGTGACATTAGTGATCACACCTTCAAGCTGCATACCTTCTGTCAATTGACCAACTTCAGTAATATCTTCACGGAATTTAGCAGTACGGAACTCTGGACGTGGGTCACGACCCGGTTTTTCAAGTTCAGCTAAAACGTCTTGAATTGTTGGTAAACCAAATTTGTCATCAACAAATTCATCAGCTTTTACTTGGCGAATGATTTCGGTATTACCGATGATGTCTTTAACAGTTGTTGCTTTTGCTGCAACAATTTTCTCAACAAGACCATAACTTTCAGGGTGAACTGAAGAGGCATCTAAAGGTTCAGAACCATTTTGAATACGTAAGAAACCAGCTGCCTGCTCAAAAGTACGCTCACCTAAACGTGGTACGCTTTTCAACGCTTGACGGTTGTCAAAACGACCATGCTCTTTGCGGTATTCAACAATTTGTTGAGCAATTGCTTTGTTTAAACCTGCGATATAAGCCAAGATTGCTGGTGAAGCGGTATTTACATCAACGCCTACAGCATTCACACAGTCTTCTACCACTGCATCAAGTGTTTTTGCCAAACCAGTCTGGTTCACATCGTGTTGATATTGGCCCACACCAATTGATTTCGGATCAATCTTAACAAGTTCAGCAAGTGGATCTTGTAAACGGCGAGCAATAGAAACTGCACCACGAATTGAAACGTCAAGTTCTGGAAGTTCTGCCGATGCAAGTTCACTTGCAGAGTAAACAGATGCACCCGCTTCACTTACAGTGATTCGTGTTAAATTCAAATCAGTATTCGCAGCCATCATTTCAGCAACAACAGCTTCTGTTTCACGGCTAGCTGTACCATTACCAATTGCAATGAGCTCTACATTATATTCACGGCATAGACGCGTAAGTTCAGCAATTGAGCCTTCTTTATCTTCTTTTGGAGCAAATGGATAAATCGTGCTGTGAGCAAGTACATCACCTGCATCGCTGATTACTGCCAGTTTCACACCTGTACGAATACCAGGGTCAACACCCAAAGTCGTACGGCTACCAGCTGGCGCTGACAATAATAAATGACGAAGATTTTCAGCAAATACCTGCATTGCCTCTGCTTCGGCAGTAAGACGTTTTTCTGTCAGCAATGAATGTTCGATTTGAGGACGAATCTTACCTAACCAGAATAATTTTGCAGTTTGCTTTAAGAAATCTTGACGTGCTTGAGGTTGAATTTGCTCAAGGTTGTATTCAGTTTCAATAAGCGCCAATGGTGCATCATCTTCACCATCTACTTTCAAACCCAATACGTTTTCTTGACGACCACGTAACATCGCCAATAAACGATGAGAAGGTAATTTGTTTAGACCTTCAGAGAATTCAAAGTAGTCACGGAATTTTTTACCAACTTCTTTCTTTTCTTCAGATGCAACCGCACTTTTTAAAACGGCACTTTTTGCAAAAGTTGTTTTTAATTCTGTAGTAAGTGAAATATTTTGCGCCCAGTCATCAATCAGAATGTGCTGAATCGCATCTAACTGACTTTCAACATCTGGGTAGTCTTCGTGACTAAAACCAGCTAATGCTTCTGTCGGGTCAACTTGTTCTGCAATAATTTTTTCAGCAATTGGTCCTAAACCTGCTTCTTTTGCTTTAAAAGATTTACTTGTACGCTTAGGGCGATACGGTGCATAAATTTCTTCTAAAGCATTTTTTGTTTCGGCTGCATTCACCCGCGCCAACAAGTCATCACTCAATTTATTCTGTTCTTGCAATGACTGAATAACCTTTTCACGGCGCTCATATAAATCACGTAAATACGCTAAACGAGTATCTAATTGGCGTAACTGCGTATCATCTAAACCTTGTGTTACTTCTTTACGGTAACGGGCAATAAATGGAACACTGGCACCTTCATCAATTAAGCGGATGGCAGCTTCTACTTGGTTTGGACGTACGGCAAGCTCACTTGCCAACTGCTGAACTAAGTCAGTCATCGTGTTTGATCCCACAAGGATAAAGTTTAAAAGCACTGATTATAAAGACCAAGCCCATAAAATCCACACTTGTTTGCGTATTCAAAACGTTTTTTTGTATTGACTCTGAATATTTATAGTTTTTACGACTACTAGAGCACATAAAAACAGGAGTTCAAGTATGAAAAAGTTGAGGCTGAGCTCTGTTTTTTAATCTTTATAAAATATAAACGTAGGCCTTGTGTCATGAAAGTGACAAAATTTTATTATAAATTATGAGAAAATGATCATATTGATACATTCCTCAAAAGCTAAAAATATAGCGATTCAACAAGGTTTTATTCGTCCAATCTTTTAACCAACCCAACCATCTGCTTACTTCACCAATTAAAAGCTTTATAACAACCAAGTTGGTTTAACTAAAATAACTTATTTGAAACAATTAGTTATTACTATTTAATTATTAAAAATTTATCAAATATTTAAGTATTTGTTTTTTTAGATCAGTCTTTGCTAAATTATGGGCTTAAGATGTTGTTTTTTGGTTTCAAACCACCTCGAAAATTGTAATTTTGAGCAAATTGATACATAGTCTTAACAAGAACATCGGCATTATACTGAGGGCTTGTTGGCAATAAGCCTCACCGACCCAATAATATATAAATTATGACTTTAAAAGGGAGTACATCATGAGTTTAGTTGTACCTGCTGAACATCCTGAAACCGTACACAACGAAACGGATCGTGTCGAACGTATTTTAGTGGTCGATGACGATGTGCGTTTACGTACCCTCTTGCAACGTTTTTTGGAAGATAAAGGCTTTGTTGTAAAAACTGCCCATGATGCTTCACAAATGGATCGTCTATTACAACGTGAGTTATTTTCACTTATCGTCCTCGACTTTATGTTGCCAGTTGAAGATGGCTTAAGTATTTGCCGTCGTTTACGCCAATCAAATATTGATACACCTATTATCATGTTAACAGCGCGTGGTAGCGATTCAGACCGTATTGCAGGTCTGGAAGCTGGTGCAGACGATTACTTACCAAAACCATTTAACCCAAATGAACTTTTAGCCCGTATCCGTGCTGTATTGCGTCGCCAAGTTCGTGAAGTTCCCGGTGCTCCAAGCCAACAAGTTGAAGTTGTAAGCTTTGGACCATGGTCTTTAGACTTATCTACCCGCACGCTGACACGCGAAGGACAAATCGTTACCTTAACGACTGGCGAATTTGCAGTATTAAAAGCATTGGTACAACACCCACGTGAACCATTAACGCGCGACAAACTCATGAATTTGGCTCGTGGCCGTGAATGGGGTGCGATGGAACGTTCAATTGACGTTCAAGTCTCTCGTCTACGCCGTTTAATCGAAGATAATCCTGCACGTGCACGTTATATCCAAACGGTATGGGGCGTGGGTTATGTATTTGTTCCAGATGGTGCGGAATAAGCTTGAGATAAGATAGAGTGAGTTTAGAACCAATAGCGCCACAAAATTTTACTGATTACGCGACCTACTCAGAACGGAAACGAACTCGGTGGGAACGTTTTCTCGACAAAATTAAGCCACGCTCTGCTGCCATGCGTACCACTATTCTGGTACTGCTGGTGGTATTTTTTAGCTTATTTATGTCGTTATGGTTCTTTTGGCGCACTCTTTACTTACCTGAAATTCAACAACACGCTCGTTATCTTGCAGTTGAACTTGAGCTCGTCAATAATCCGGATATACGGATTTTTCACCGCGGAAATGAAGTCGATATTGATGAGTGGTTACGTAATCGTGTTGGTATTGAATACGTTACCAACCCCAAAGAATATCCAAGTGTCCGCGATAAAGTAATTGCTGAGTTATTTACCAATCAAATCGAGCAAAAGCTGGCAAATGAGATTGGGGCTAAGGATGTTACGGTTTACTTCCAGTTTAAGCCTAGCCCACGTATCTGGATTCAAACACCTGAAATGCATGGGAACTGGGTCCGAGAGCCTTTAAAAACCTATGCAAACTATAGTCCTGAACTCTTAATTGGTTGGGTCGTTGGCGTTCCATTACTGTCGGCTATCATTATTTTGATTTTGGTCAGACAAATGAACCGCCCTCTGCGTCGTTTGCAGAATGCTGCCAATGAATATAGTAAGTCTGGAACTGCACCTTACTTAGATACCAATCATGGTCCATTAGAAATACGCCAAGTAAACCAAGCCTTTAACCGTATGGTCTATACGCTTGATCAAACCGAGCGTGAAAGACGTATTATGTTGGCCGGTATTTCACATGATTTGCGCACTCCTCTAACACGCATCCGCTTAACAGCAGAAATGCTACCTGATGAGTTCTTACGTGAAGGTCTGGTCTATGACGTAGACGATATGGATGCAATTCTTAATCAGTTTATCTCGTATATGCGTGATGGCTCAGATGAAGAGTTGAAAGACACCAATATCAATATGCTTTTGCAAGAGCTGGTTGTCCAGTTCAAGCCGCTTGATATTCACTTCGAGATGCAGGATGTGCCCATCATTCCCGCACGTAGCCTTTCTTTAAAACGACTGATTGCCAACCTGATTAATAATGCAAAACGCTATGGTGCTGAACCCATAGATCTAAGTGCAAAAGTTGAAAATGAAAATATTTTAATTATCGTTGCCGATCATGGTGAAGGTATTCCGCCAGATCAAATTGAAGATTTAATGCAGCCTTTTGTCCGTGGAGACGCCGCAAGAACAATTCAAGGTAGTGGACTTGGGCTGGCGATTGTCAAACGTATTGTCGATATTCATCATGGTGAAATTCAAATTCACAACCGTGAACAAGGCGGTTTAGAAGTTATTATTTCTTTACCCATTCCAAAACCAGTTACTGAAGAAAATAGCTCGATCAATCCATTAGAAAAAATAAAACAAACTTTTAGTGAGCGCTTTTAATTTAACCAATTGATTATTAAAAGCCTCATTTTAAAGACAAATAAAATAATTAAAAATCAATAAAATAAAAACCATAAATATAATTTATACCACCATTTATTTACAAAATTAGACCTTAGCCTAACACCTATGCACTTTTCAATTTTTCATAGCTAAAATCGCCTATGTTTTGACAATTCTGAGGATGTCCAATGTCTTTAAGTCGTATTCGCCTAGCTTCTCTTCATGACAAGGTCATCAGTGCTGAACAAGCTGCACAATTCATCGAAGATGGAATGACCGTAGGTATGAGTGGTTTTACTCGTGCTGGTGAAGCTAAAGCTGTTCCACAAGCACTTGTAGAAATTGCAAAGAAAAATCCGTTAAAAATCACGTTAATTACGGGTGCAAGCTTAGGTAACGACTTAGACAAACAACTCACGGAAGCAGGTGTTTTATCTCGTCGTATGCCATTCCAAGTGGACAACACTTTACGTCGTGCCATTAACAATGGCGAAGTTATGTTTATTGATCAACATTTGTCTGAAACTGTTGAGCAAATGCGTAACCAACAACTTAAACGTCCTGATGTTGCAGTAATTGAAGCAATTGCAATTACTGAAGATGGCGGCATTATTCCAACAACTTCTGTAGGTAACTCTGCAAGTTTCGCTATTTTTGCCGAGAAAGTTATTGTTGAGATCAACACATCTTTAAGCGAAAGCTTTGAAGGTTTGCACGACATCTATATTCCAACTTACCGTCCAACACGTACTCCAATTCCATTAACAAAAGTGGATGAGCGTATTGGTACATCAGCAATCCAAATCGATCCTGCAAAGATTGTCGGTATTGTATTTAACGATACTCACGATTCACCATCAACGGTAACTCCGCCAGATGATGAAACTCAAGGTATTGCGAACCACCTCATTGCTTTCTTTAATAAAGAAGTTGCTGAAGGTCGTTTACCGAAGAGCCTTGGCCCATTACAAGCGGGTATCGGTTCTATTGCCAATGCTGTATTAACAGGTTTAAAAGATTCTGACTTTGAAGACCTCATCATGTACTCAGAAGTATTACAAGACTGTACTTTTGAACTCATTGATGCAGGCAAAATGAAATTTGCTTCTGGTAGCTCAATTACGCTTTCTGCAAAATGTGGCGAGAAAGTTTTTGGCAATATCGAAGCTTACAAAGACAAATTAGTACTTCGTCCACAAGAAATTTCTAACCACCCTGAACTGGTTCGCCGTTTAGGTATTATCGGCATTAATACTGCGCTTGAGTTTGATATTTACGGTAACGTGAACTCGACTCACGTATGTGGTACTAAAATGATGAACGGTATTGGTGGTTCAGGTGACTTCGCTCGTAACGCTCACTTGGCAATCTTTGTGACCAAATCAATTGCGAAAGGCGGCGATATCTCTTCTATCGTGCCAATGGTGAGCCATGTTGACCACAGTGAACATGATGTTGATATTTTAGTGACAGAACAAGGTTTAGCAGACTTACGCGGTTTAGCACCTCGTGAACGCGCTCGTGTCGTTATCGACAATTGTGTACACCCACTTTACCGTGATGCATTAAATGATTACTTTGATCGTGCATGTGCTAAAGGTGGACACACTCCTCATTTACTTCGTGAGGCATTGTCTTGGCATGCAAACTTCGAAGAAACAGGTCAAATGCTTCAAGCAGCACCAGTTGCAAAATCAGCTTAAATAACTAGTTAAATTCAAGCACTCCTACGGGGGTGCTTTTTTATTTGTTTAAATTATTAATAAACACTGCTCAAGCTCGAATTTTTATTTTATCTTTTGAGCACATCAAAACAAAAAGTAGAAATCTATATGTTTATCATTCGTCAATTTACAAATGCGGATCTGGAAGATGTCGTCATTTTATGGGAAAGCTGCGGTCTAACTCGTCCTTGGAATAATCCTGAAACCGATATTTTCAGAAAAGTCTCACAACAAGATGATTTATTTCTAGTTGCTATTAAAGATAAGCAACTCATTGGCACGCTGATGGGCGGCTATGACGGCCATAGAGGCTGGATTAATTATTTGGCTGTTCTTCCCCACCAACAACGCTTAGGAATAGCTACAGCGCTTGTTCAGCAGCTTGAAAAACGGTTGATTGCGCGAGGCTGCCCAAAACTTCAATTATTGGTGCGTAAAGATAATCTAAATGTACTGAATTTTTATGAACAGCTCGGTTATGACGAAGTAGAAGCGGTTTGTTTAGGAAAACGTCTAATTAACGATAGTTCACATGATTAGAGCCTTACTTATTATCATTTTGGCATAACACAGAAAATAATCTGAGTTTGGGGATAAGTGAATGTACTTGTGGATAAATCTCATTTTACCCACAACTAAACAAATAATGGTTCAGATAAAATCACAAGCATGAAAAAAGCCTCATACGTTATGTATGAGGCTTTTTCGAATATGGTGGCGAGACCCAGGATCGAACTGGGGACACACGGATTTTCAATCCGTTGCTCTACCTACTGAGCTATCACGCCGTTGGCCTGTATTAAGCCGTATCTCAGAAGAATAGTCAACTATTATCCTGAGTTTATGATTTAAATGAGTATTTTTTATACTCAAAAAAAATCCCTGATGGGATCAGGGATTGAAAACACATATAGTGGTGGCGAGACCCAGGATCGAACTGGGGACACACGGATTTTCAATCCGTTGCTCTACCTACTGAGCTATCACGCCGAAGTGGGCGTATTAAACAATGTTTATATGATCACGTCAAGACACTTCCGTATTTTTTGTAACAAGTGATTATTTTTAAATCACTCCTACTTATTTAGCATGGATATTTAGCTATGTAATTTACCAATATGGGCCAAACAACGATGAATAGCCCCACAACCCGGCTCAAAAATCTTTACACCTTTTGACTCTTCTATACGACAAGCTTCTTCAACCAAGCGCTCTGCTACCCCACGACCCCGGTTAGCAGGATGCACCACAATATATTCAAGTACTTTGCTTTCACCTTGTCCTGAAGACCAGATTGCCCCTATAATTTTGGTGTTAAATTCAGCAGTGTATAGCGTGGTATACTGTTGTAAATCTTGTTCAAGTTGTTCAATCGCATCGTGCCCGTCGCCAAACTCCGGACTTGTATCATACAGTCGCTCAAGCTGATCGCGGATCTCTGAATTATCTAGAGAACTATAAGCGTGTACGGTAATAGGCATTGATTAACCCTCCTGAGCAAACTATGATGCTGTCACGAATTCGTCACAGCGAAATTGTCGTTAACATCCAATCATTTTTGACGTTTTTTTGAGGAACGTGTCCATGACGCAACGTATCAGTGAAGTGGTTAGAAATACCAATGAAACCAAAATTCGAGTTCGTTTAAATCTCGATGGTACTGGTCAAGGCACACTAAACACCGGAGTTCCATTTTTAGACCATATGATTGATCAAATCAAGCGACATGGCTTATTTGATATCGATATTCATTGTGACGGAGACCTCGATATTGATGATCACCACACCGTAGAAGACTGTGGTATCACGCTTGGACAAGCTTTTGCACAAGCTTTAGGTGATAAAAAAGGTTTAAAACGCTATGGTCATTTTTATGCACCATTAGACGAAGCTCTATCTCGAGTTGTTGTAGATTTATCTGGTCGCCCAGGTTTATTCATGGATATTCCATTTACACGTGCCCGTATTGGTACATTTGATGTCGATTTATTTTCTGAGTTTTTCCAAGGTTTCGTAAACCATGCGCTTATGACCTTACACATCGATAATTTGAAAGGTAAAAATAGCCACCATCAAATTGAAAGTGTGTTCAAAGCGCTAGCTCGTGCTTTACGTATGGCATGTGAAGTTGATCCACGTGCAGAAAACACGATTGCATCGACAAAAGGTAGCCTCTGATGACACGTATCGCTTTGCTTGATTATGGCATGGGCAATTTACACTCAGCGGCTAAAGCCCTTGAGCATGTCGGTGCAACAGTCGATGTGACTAATGATCCAAAATTAATTGCAAAAGCCGACAAAATTGTTTTTCCAGGTGTTGGCGCAATGCGCGACTGTATGCAAGGTATGCGTGAAGCGGGCATTGATGAAGTTGTACGTCAAGCCGCTTTTAATAAACCAGTTCTTGCGATTTGTGTAGGCATGCAAGCACTGCTACAAAGCTCAGAAGAAAATGGCGGTGTAGACGCCCTAGGTATTTTTGAAGGTGTAGTAAAACACTTCCCTCAAATGGAAGGCTTAAAAGTGCCGCATATGGGTTGGAATCAGGTTCAGCAACTGGACCCAAGCCATCCGATGTGGAATAACATTGAGCAAGATGCACGTTTTTACTTTGTACATAGTTATTATGTCGAACCTAAAGATGAAAGCGTTGTGGCTGCGACCTGTGACTATGGTGTGAACTTCTGCACAGCAATTCACAAAGATAATTTATTTGCGACTCAATTCCACCCAGAGAAAAGCCATACTGCTGGTTTGCAGTTACTTAAAAACTTTGTGGAATGGAATATTTAATTTCATTTAAAACTAAAATAGATCAGGTCGTGATGGCCTGATCTATTTTTTTATTTATAATAACAATCTAGTCATTTATAAAATGATTTTTTATTCAACAAAATATTGAAGATTCAAACTTTTATATAAAACCAAATGATCAGGAAAATAAAATGAATTCACCTTTTGAAAATCAACCACTCCAACAAGATTCGCCCTTTAAAGCAAGTGGTCGTTTGGGACGACTCTCTTATGCAGCATGGTTACTGCTTTACGGTATTATTTTCACTAGTGCTTTTGCAGTGATTGGTATGACCGCAGGTCTGGTAGTTGAACCCAGCAGTAATGTACCTGTCATGGTTGGGTTCATTTTATTATTTGTTCTTTATATCGCATATTTCTATTCTACTTTTATACTTATGATTCGTCGTTTACATGATCGAAATCATAGTGGTTGGCTGTCACTACTTCTACTCGTACCCTTGGTAAATATTGGCCTTATGATTTATCTTTTTGCAGCTAAAGGTGATGAAGGTACTAACGACTACGGTCCAGCGCGGGCAACGCCAAGTTGGGAGCGTATATTGGGTTGGATTTATATTGTCATTATTCCAATCCTCTTTATTGTTGCCATTATTGCAATAGCAGTCCCAAGCTATCAAACTTACATTGAAAAAAGTCAACAAATTAAAATTAGCTCAACAAGCCAACCATAAACATTATTAAATCATTGATAAAGCCTAGTTCTCTAGGCTTTATTCCTATATAAAGCTAATAGCTCAATTCTCTTGTACGCTGTTAAATATGTCCGAAGCCTCTCCCCTCCTTGATAAAGCCTCTATTCAGCAGCTTCCTCCTTTCGAGAATCTTACACATCACAATATTGTGGTCATTGAAAATATTGAGCAATATAAAAGTATTGAAAATGAATTAAAAGCAGCCCATTTTCTAGGGTTTGATTCAGAATCTAAACCTACGTTTCGGGTGGGTGAAGTCTCAACTGGTCCACATCTTATTCAACTGGCTACTGAAAAAAAAGCATATCTGTTTCATGTAAATTCATTCACTTTAAAATTCTTACAACCCATTTTATCTAATCCTCTGCAAATTAAAGTCGGCTTTGGCCTTAAAAATGATAAACACATTTTTCATAAAAAAGGCATTGAACTGGAAAGTTGTGTCGATCTTGCTAAAGGCTTTAGCCACTTCGGTTTTACACAGCAAATGGGTGTACAAAAAGCGGTTGCACTGTTATTTGGGCGATATCTTGCAAAGTCGAAAAAAATTGGAACTTCAAATTGGGCACGAAAGCCGCTTAGCTCTCAGCAAATAAGCTACGCTGCCGCCGATGCATATGCTGCTTTATTGGTATTTGAAGAGCTCAGAAAACAAAAACTATTACCCACTCACATTTCTCAAACTATTCAAACTGCACTTCAAGCGTAAAGTTATAAAAGTCTTTTCTAAGGCTTAGCGATTGATCAATACTTTGCTAAGATGTGCAAAATTTCATAATCATGATGAAGCAAGGAGCGGAAGCATGCTAATCATTCCTGCAATTGACCTGAAAGATGGTAAATGTGTGCGTTTAAAACAAGGGCGTATGGAAGACGATACCGTTTTCTCTGATGATCCGGTTGCAACTGCCCAACATTGGGTAAATGAAGGCGCACGTCGTTTGCATTTGGTCGATTTGAATGGCGCTTTCGCAGGCACTCCAATTCATAAGCCTGTTGTTGAAGCAATTGCTAAAGCTCAGCCAGAATTACCAATTCAAATTGGTGGTGGTATTCGCTCATTAGAAACAATTGAACACTACTTAGAAGCTGGCGTGACTTTTGTTATTATCGGTACTAAAGCAGTTCAAGAGCCTGAATTTGTAGAAGAAGCTTGTAAACGCTTTGCTGGTCACATCATTGTTGGTATTGATGCGATAAATGGCATGGTTGCAACTGACGGCTGGGCAAACGTTACTGACGTTAAAGCAACAGATTTAGCGAAACGCTTTGCAGATGCAGGTGTGTCTAGCATTGTTTATACAGACATTGCGCGTGACGGCATGATGCAAGGTGTAAACGTTGAACAAACTGTAAACTTGGCTCAATATTCAGGCTTACCAGTAATTGCTTCAGGCGGTGTAACTAACCTTGATGACGTTCGCAACCTAATAGGCCAACCAGGCATTTTAGGTGCGATCACAGGCCGTGCAATTTATGAAGGTACTCTAAACCTTCGTGAAGCTCAGCTTTTGTTAGATGAAAACCGTCTTTAATTTTTAAGATGTAAAAAAAGAGCCTGTTTAGGCTCTTTTTTATTACTGATATGAAAGTTACATTTAAATCAATACACCACATTACGAATAAATTTAAGTACCTGATTACCACTATTGATATAGGTGTAAGTCACTGAACTAGCATATATAAATGAAGAACCAGCAACGATGGTTTTTGAACTATCTGCAAATTGTATGGTTAACTCACCTTCTAATACATAAATAAGCTCTTGCCATCCTTCCGGGTCTGCTTCAGCAACATAAGACTCCCCCACTGCTAACGACCATGTCCAAAGCTCAACTTGCGAACGAGACGGAACTGAAGCCAAAAAAGTCGCTCTGCTTTCTTCTTTTTCACCTTGCCAAGCAAGTGCATTGACCAAAGCTTGTTCTTTATGCTCAGGTGCACTCACAATCGTTCTAAAATCCACACCCAACACCGCCGCAATCGAATCAAGTTTAGCTAAGCTAATGTTGACCTGCCCTGTTTCCAAAGCTGCGATTGTCCGTCTGCTCACCCCTGCCTGATCGGCCAAGTCCTGTTGGCTTAAATCTCGTTCATCTCTTAAGGAACGGATATTTGTGCCGACATGCTGTAAAACGGTACTGGACTGGCTCATAAATTAACGCAGCAAATAAAATATGAGCAATATATTGCACAAAATAGAAGAATAGCGCAATATGTGCAGTATATTGCACAACTCTTTCTAATTTGAATATGTCACCAATTTCTTTGAGTTCAAGCAAAGCCCCACAGTTAGCACTCGTTTTGATTACGATCATTTGGGGTGGAACATTTCTTACTGTGCAATATGCACTGAATTTTTCATCGCCTATGTTTTTTGTGGGCTGCCGCTTTGCTGTCGCGGCGCTTACCTTGCTGCTTATTTCGTTAAAGAGTATTAAAGGCATTACTTTAAAAGACTTAGGCGCTGGCAGTGTGATTGGCTTAGTCATTGCGGCAGGTTATGGCACACAGACGATTGGTCTTCAGACTATTCCAAGTAGTGAATCTGCATTTTTAACGTCACTTTATGTGCCGCTTGTTCCACTTTTAATGTGGCTCATCTTTAGAAAAGTTCCACACATTATGACTTGGGTGGGAGCCGCTCTTGCTTTTGCTGGCCTTATTTTATTGACAGGTAATGGTTTTGAACAAATCTCTTTAAGTTTTGGACAGCTTGTAACAGTACTCGGATCACTTGCGATTGCTTTAGAAATTATTTTTATTAGTTACTTTGCTGGAAAAGTAAATTTACGTCGTGTCACCGTCATTCAACTCGCTGTAGCCTCTCTGGTTTCTTTTGCCATTATGCCTGTGGTGGGTGAACATACAATTCCTGCATTTTCATGGCCACTTGTACTCCTTGCTGTTGCATTAGGTTTAGCCAGTGCGCTTATTCAATTTGTGATGAACTGGGCTCAACGTATGGTTGATCCTTCCCGTGCTGCAATTATTTATGCAGGAGAACCTGTTTGGGCAGGAATTATTGGTCGAATTGCGGGTGAGCGTTTACCAGTTATTGCTCTTTTGGGTGGTGCTTTAGTGGTATTAGGTGTTTTAGTGAGTGAATTAAAACTTAAGTTGCCAAGCAAAAAAGTCAAAAGTATACGAGAATAAAAAAAGAGAGCTTAACGCTCTCTTTTTTATGTCTATTATTTTTTCTTCAATAATATAGAGGGTTGGTAGTACTCAACTGTTGGCATTGGCTCATAAAATGGATGGAGCAATGCTTTCCATTCCTGATAAGCCTCAGACTTTCTAAACCCTTCTGTATGATTTTCAATCTCATCCCAAAAGATCATTAAAATATAATGATGTGGGTCAGTTACATGTCTAATGAGTTGGACAGCATTGAAGCCCTCCATTGGATAAACAATATGTTTAGCTTGCTCGAAAGCTTCAAGAAATGCTTCACTTTGCCCAGACTTTATACTCAAATGCACATGTTCAATAATCATGATTTATTGATACATCGGACGGTTATCATTTAAAGCAATCAAGCCGCGAATTGCACGATATACAATCCAGATCCACGCAGCACCAATTACACCTACACAGAATACGGTCGATGAGATTGCAACGCCTGCAAATAGATCAGTATTTTCACCCGTGAAAAACAAGAAAATAAACGGCAGAAAGGCAATAATATTCCAAGCGAGATACCACCAGAATGTTCTGATTTGCCATGTAAAGTGGCTCGCAAAAATTGAACCTTGCACATCGGAACGTTTTACATAGTTAATAATTAAAGCAATAACCGCAAGTAAGCCGCCTGTAAAAATAGCGACAATATAAAGTACATATAAAATAAGCGTTAAAGTACGATTTGAATCTTGGTCGATAGAACTATTCATTTTTATACCTCTCAAGTTTAATAAAACGATTTACTTTTATGAGCCCCGCAATACGTTTAAGGGAGAAATTAGCCACAAAATCAAAAGTAAATGAAGGAATATGGTACAAAAATAAATCTTACGGAATGGTTGTTTTTGTGTTTTATGTCTCAATTTTTGTTGTGCCCACCATGCGGCAGGCCAGCCTCCTAAAAAGCTGACAATGTGCAATGTTTGCTCAGGCACACGGCGATTACCCAATTGTGCAGCTTCTTTATCTTGTGAATATAACCAATAGCTCAGCACATTCATCATTAAAATAAACAATACGGTATAGGCTGGTAAAACATGGATAAAACTCATAATTCCCATTAAAACGAAATAAAACACGATCCCCATTTGCATTGCCGACCATGGTTTAGCTTGAAATGAAGATTGTGCTTTTACAGGCTTTGACGTTTTACGAGTTTGAGATGCTTTTAAATAGGTGACCTGCTGGGCACGAAAGCGACCTTGTTCATCGAGAATAATCAAATATTCCAGCGCACAGCCAATAATTGGCCGAGGTCCGGGGCGTGCAAAATCTTTGATATGCAAAAAGACTCGCTCTTTTTCAGCATCATCTGGCTGAATAAAGCCATAACCTTTTTCGTCGAACCATTCGACTAATCGCCCCTGATCTCGCATCTTTATTCCTTTATCCTTTTACGTGGCTCAAACGATCTTGCATCATTGCTCGCATTTCTTGCGGATCTTTTTGCAAAATGTCATCGCCGGTACGTCCTTCTTCTTTATTTTTTTGAGCAACTTGCAAACGCATTGACCAAAAACGACATGCCGCCATTGCTAAGAATACATCTAAACACTCAAGTTCATCTGAAGTAAGCACACGAACTTTTTGATATGCCGCTAAGTAAGCTGCCACTTTGTCCGAGTTTAAATGTGCTGCTGGGTATTCGGTACAAAAATCATTGATGGTAATCGCAATATCAAACAGTAATTCATCTTGATTTAACTCATAGAAATCTAAAATACCTTGTAGCTGCTCACCTTCAAACAAGGTATTGTCTCGGAACAAATCTGAATGAATAAAACCCGTTGGTCGGTTTGAATACTGCGCTGTTTTAGCATTAAAAGCTTGATAGACCTGCTCAAGTAGAGCTTGATCTTCTTGAGTCATATTTGGTTTAAGCTGTTCTGCAACGCCTGTCCAGTATTGATGATCACGTCTATATTCACGCTCAAGCGGAAAATCTTGTAAAGCCACATGTAGCTTCGCCTGTGCGTCTGCAATTGCGGCAACTTGCGCTACTGTCGTTTGCATGGGATGGTGACCCATGAGACGTGGTGCAATCTGTGCAGGCTTTTCTGCAATCACGTGAACCGCTTGTCCACTATGTTTTAACGGTACAGCAACAGGTACATCATGAGTCCCCAATTGTTCAAGAACAGGAATGAGCTCGCCCGCCCCTTGTGCATCTAACTCTTCAAAAACGGTGAGTACATATTGTTTGCGGTTTACATCAACCAGAAAATAATTGGTGTTTTGAATACCTCCCTGAATTGGGTTCAGCTCCAACACCTCTAATCCATAAGGTGCAGCAAAGGTGCGAACTTCATCTAAACTCAACGGGGTATAAACCGACATGGAAAACCTGCAAAAAACATCTGTGAAGTTTGATAGAATACCTCTTCCCTCCATGAAGGTGTAGCGCCTGTGTAGGAACTTTCACCAACGGCGATTATTTTTGGAAAAAGCTATGCTTGCTAAACGTATTATTCCTTGCCTAGACGTTGATAACGGACGCGTAGTTAAAGGCGTTCAATTCCTCGATATTCGTGATGCTGGCGACCCTGTTGAAGTGGCACGTCGCTATAACGAACAAGGTGCAGACGAAATTACTTTCTTAGACATTACCGCTACACATCATGGACGCGATACCACTTACCGTACTGTTGAACGTATGGCCGAGACTGTATTTGTGCCATTAACTGTCGGTGGTGGTGTACGTAAGGTTGAAGATATTCGTGCGTTATTAAATGCAGGTGCAGACAAAGTGAGTATTAACTCAGCCGCCGTATTTAACCCAGAATTTGTTCAAGAAGCTTCTCAGCACTTTGGCGCGCAATGTATTGTGGTTGCGATTGATGCCAAAAAAACTGGCGACAACAAATGGGAAATCTTTACTCACGGTGGCCGTAAACCAACGGGTATTGATGCCATTGAGTGGGCTGTACAAATGGCTGACTACGGTGCGGGCGAATTACTCATTACCAGTATGGATGCCGATGGTACTAAAGCAGGTTACGACATTGCTTTAATGCGTGCCATTAATGACCGCGTTACCATTCCAACCATTGCTTCAGGCGGTGTAGGTAACTTACAACATCTAGCAGACGGGATTTTACAAGGTGGTGCCGATGCAGTATTGGCAGCAAGTATTTTCCACTTTGGCCAATATACGATTCCAGAAGCTAAGCAATATTTAGCTGATCAAGGCATCGAAATGCGCTTGTAAGCTTATTGATATTTAAAGGGGCGATATGCCCCTTTTTTTATGCAGCACCGTCTACTGCATTCACCTCAGTATTAAGTTCAGGCTTTTCTTTTTTCTCGACCCATTTTGCAGGAAAGATTTTTTCTACAGCTTGAGACAATGGTCTAGCAAATGCAGTAGGTAAACGAACACCCAAAGGATTTTGTTCTTTTAAATCTGCCGAAGACACCACACGTGTTCCCATTACATAGTCAAACCAAGGTTTAGTTACACACCAATTAGCGTCTTGATTAGAGTTCATATGGTGATCGTAATGCCAAGGAATTTTACGCTTTGCCCAGTCAGGCTCTAAATGTGCACGGCGATGAATATAATAATAATTTCCTGCACTGTACCAAGCTGCGAGTGCCATACCTTTTGAAAACGGGTAAAAAATTGCGCTTGAAACCGTTGCCACAACTGCCAGTGAAATTAACTCATTTTTAGTTCGCCAGTTACCAACGCCCTCCACATAGCAATCATCATGAAATTGCTGCTTACGGACTTCACGATGGTGTGCCCAATGAGACTCCATGCTTTTTGGCACGGGGCTATAGCGCGGTTTTCCAGCACGGTGTACACCATGCAAAATATATTTATGCGCCACCCATTCAAATGCATTTGCAACCGCAATTCCTGCAATGAACCCTTTTAACATCACCTAACTCCTTTTTCTTTTATTCAGAATATAAAATTCGTTATGCTAGGTATTGACCAGAATTTATGGTTTCATTGACAAATTACGACAAGAAAGAGGTGGTTAGGGATGCCACAATTAAAAAATTATACAGGCTCAGTATATGGAGGACTGGGACATCTATTAAAAGCTTATTGTGAAGCTAATGAATTAGCTATTCCTGAACAATTAGAACAAGTTCAAAATCTGGAACGCTTTGACTATGTCATTTGGCGCGATCTATTAGAAGTCATTTATAAACTAGATCCGAAGCCGGGATTAGGCCTAGAAATTGCCAAATATGTACAACCAAAACACTTAGGAATTATTGCCTACCTTGCTCTGTCTTGCGATAACTTAGGTGAAGCTTTGATTCGCTATCATGATTTTCACCGCTTGATTTATGACGGCAGCCCTTTAGTCGTTGAGCTACAAGGAAGATATGGTTCTATTCGCTGGGAAGCCACAGAACTCCACCCGACTCAACTTACCGATGAAATCGCGATTGCACTGGTGATTCAATTCTTACGTCTTTTTATGTCTCATGAAGATGTGCATTTACATGAAGTACATTTCTTAAATGCTGCACCCAAAAACATTAGGGTTTATGAACAATACTTTCAATGTCCCGTTCGTTTTAGCCAGCCACGTGCCGAGTTACTCATTCCAATTACGGAAATTCATAAGCCGCTTAGCAGCGCCGACCATACTCTGCAACAATTATTGGTTCAGCAAGCACAAGCGCTGTTAGAGCAATTACCAAATTCAACCCAACTTGATCAGCGTTTACAGCATTCAATTTTGACTGGACTACAAAAGAATCAATATCAAATTGAATATATTGCTGCTCAGCTCGGCCTTTCGGTCCGACAACTCCAACGCCACTTGCAACAACAAGACACCACCTTTCAAGAACGTGTTCAGCAAGTGCGGTTCATGCTCGCAACTGAATATTTAAAAGACCCGCATTTAAGCTTACAAGAGATTGCGCTTTTGCTTTGTTACTCGGAACAAAGTGCTTTTCAAAGAGCTTTTAAACATTGGACTGATCAAACACCACAGCAATGGAGAGAACACTTTTTAGACAAAGAATAACCTACCAAAACTTACAAATCTTTTCTTGATTAAAACAACACTGAAAACAAAAATTTCATATAGTCACATGCTTTAAATTTATGTGACGTATTTCACATTAATTAAAATAGATTAAATAAATGAGTAATCAGAATGAATAAATATTTTGCTGAATTTCTAGGTACGTTTTGGCTAGTCTTTGGTGGTTGTGGTAGCGCAGTATTAGCCGCAGCTTTCCCTGAACTTGGTATTGGCTTTGCAGGTGTAGCCCTTGCCTTTGGTTTAACCGTACTCACAGGCGCTTATGCTCTAGGGCATATCTCAGGTGGACATTTTAATCCCGCGGTAAGTGTTGGCCTTTGGGTCGGCGGCCGCTTCGATGCTAAAGATTTAATTCCCTATATTGTTGCTCAAGTGGTCGGTGCGACTGCTGCTGCTTTTGTTCTCTACATTATTGCTCAAGGCCAAGCGGGCTTTAGCGGTGTTGGTGGTTTTGCTTCAAATGGTTTCGGTGATTTATCACCAAACAAGTTTGGCTTAGGTTCTGCTTTTATTATTGAAGTGGTACTTACAGCTTTCTTCTTAATCATTATTTTAGGATCAACACATGGTCGTGTACCTGCTGGCTTCGCCCCTATTGCGATTGGTTTAGGCTTAACGCTTATTCACTTAATCAGTATTCCAGTCACGAACACTTCTGTGAACCCTGCACGTAGTACAGGTGTGGCGTTCTTTGCTGAAACTGCTGCTTTAAGTCAGTTGTGGTTGTTCTGGGTGGCACCGATTTTGGGTGCTGTAATTGGTGCACTTATTTATAAGGTTGTTGCTGGGGATAAGGATTAATTCTTTATATCTATAGCCTCAATATGCTATCGCGGTGGGTGACATGGATGTCACCTGTTGAGCAGGGGTACATGGATTTACCCTCTGATCAACAAAGCCTTTTGTTTACTTTTGGGCTTTCAAAAGTAAGAAATGTCTATACAAACTCAATAAGACCTAACGTGGTATTAAAGACTGTATGGCAGCATAACTATGCTAAACATCACTCATAAAATGCATAAATTACAAAAACGGATTATTAATTTCTTGTTCAGCTGGACGTTCAATTTTCTCTGGCAATTCTTCTTTTTCCAAAGTCGCAACCACTTCGTTTAAAAAGCTCTGTAAAGCCTTCGCTTGTTCTAATCCGACTTTGTCTTTGGTGATTTGCAAGTTGCCATAAATGCTGACGCAATCGACATCATTTTCTAATGTTAAATCTTCAATTGAAGAAGACTCTGTACCCTTTTCAAATGGCTTAAACATAGGTCTTGTCTCGTTGTTATATCTTCACAGTGTAATACGACCAATTTAAAAAAAATCAATCAAAATTAAAAGTGCCGATAAAATTAAAAATGCTCCCATCAAGATATTAAAATATTTCAAACGGTTGCCCTGATTCAATACGACTGAAAATTTATCGCCACATAGCCCCCAAAAGAATAAACACGCATAGCAAGTGAAGAAGTAAATAACGATAAAGATCGGCAACGACTGCGGGTTTTCAATGCTTGTAAACATAGTAATGCCCGACACACAAGCTAACCATGCTTTCGGATTGAGCCACTGTAACAAGAAACCATCTTTAAAATTAGGAATGATCATCTGTTCTACAGGAGCACTTGAAATTGAAATATTGGTGGCAGAAAGAATAATTTTTATGCCGATATAACAGACAAATAGCGTTCCACAAATCGCAAGAATTTTTAATACAACAGGAAACTGAGTTAATAAACTTTGAAGACCAAATGCCATAAAAATCAAAAGTAAGGTGAAACCGATTGTGGCGCCTGAAATGTAAGGAAGCGATCTTTTTAAACCATGATTTAAACTGGTCGATAAAATGACGGTATTCACTGGACCGGGGGTAATAGACATTGCAAATGAAAAAAGAAACATCGAAGCAAACATTGTTATTGTCCTTATTAAAATAGAATCCATAGACAGATCTGTCTATGGATTCTATTTTAAATATTTACAATGTTGCAATAACAATCAAAAAAAGCTGCTTATTTCAATATTTGCAAGAAATAGTTCACCAAGGCATCAACCAATTGTTTCACAATCGCTTTTCTAGTTTCTTCATCAATGCTGGGAACTTTTGCTTCCATTGGTTCTGATGAGCCACTTTTTTGCTTTTTAAATTGGTCTTGTAAAGCTTTAATTTGATCGGCGTTTAAGTCCTGTTCACACTGGCTCTCACCATCCCAATGTAAATAGTCTAACTTCTGATTTGGCTTAACCGAAGTTACCGTTAAAGGGAGACGATAGACATTACGCTTTTGCTGCTCCGTTAACTGCGGGAACAGGTTAACGCCTAAGCGTTCTTCAAGGTAGCAAACACTGACCACTTTCACTTGTAGAGAGTTATTGTTGGGTGCGTAGTAAGCCCCAATAGCGCCCGTTTTTGGTATATATACCGCTTTATAAACAGCTGTTGGAACAATGACACCCTTGCCAATCGTTTTAAGGCGTTTGCCCTCAAAAACAGGGCCAGTAACAACATATACATCTTGTTTTTGTTTAGTCGCAAGGGCGCGTGTCGCTTCTTCAAGTTTACGCCAAACTTCCTGATTATTTTTAGGCGCTTGCGGCACCATGTTACTTAGCGAGAAGCTATCTGACTGTGAGTTTTTATTTGGCATATCGCCATTCGGTGCCATATGACCACGGTCATAGCCTGAACCACGATAGTCACTTAAAAGTGAGCGATGCTTTTGATCAATACGGGTTTCTTCATGAAAACTATCTTCACGCTTAATTTTAACGCTTAAACGTTCCGGACTTAGATGTTCAGCCGACCATAACGGCGTTTTAGAGATGCCTGAATACAAGACATTAAAGCCATTAAAGCACAGCGGATAACTGTCTTTTTTTAAACTTTCTTTATTTAAAGCGGGTGGCACTTCACGATAAAACTGATTAAGGCAAGTCGAGTTAGTACTTAAAGGTGAAAACCACTGCGAAATCTTTTCACTACCAAATGCAATCGCAAAACTTCCCGCAGCAATACAAGCAAGAATAATCTTGCCAAAATGCTCACTTAGAGAGAATGAGGTTGTACCTTTACTACGTTTTTTACTTGCCATATTTCTATCAATACCACGGTCCACACGCAGCTTAACAATCCTGCTTTTTTAAGTATATCTCTTATCTTTCAAATGGTTAAAACATGGTCATCTTTTTTGTAACTCCATTTCCCCTTACGTAACAATCTGTTGGAATTATGAGAGGCTTTGGCTATTGAATTACGCGAATTGCGTATCTTTCGTTGAAAAACACTGATTGCTTATGACATGGTTAGCTCCACAAATTTGGATAAAAATATAATCGGAGTCCACTTAATGATCCATTCAAAGATTATTGGTATTGGCGTAATCACGGGATTATGTAGTATGGCCGCTTTGGCTGAACCAGCAGTCCAGCCAGGAGATACTTTAGAAAGTTTGTCTAAAGTGAAAGTTATTACAACGGTAAATGGCCAACCCGGCTCTATTAGCGATTTAGTCAATAGCGGACAAGTACAGCAAGTTTCTGCTGCACCGACAAATGCAGCGCCTACGGGTGCTCCTATTCCGGCAGACGTTCCACCAGCGCCTCCAGCAGGCGGTGAAATGGCACCTCCGGCTGCACCAATGGATGCGGTGCCACCTGCACAAGATCAGGCGTCTCCAGCGCCACAAGATCCAACTCAGTCGGCAGACCCAATGGCAAAAGATGGTGGTTTGCCAGCAGATGCACCTGTTCAAGCTCAATAATCAGAGCCATAAAAAAACCAAGACATCTGTCTTGGTTTTTTTATTACATCAATTTTTAGATTTCGATTTGACTGCCTAACTCAACCACACGGTTGGTTGGAATCTGATAGAAGTCACTCACCGGACTGGTATTACGCTGCATAGAGATAAATAGTTTCTCTCTCCATGGAGACATACCGTCGCCCACCGAATGAACAATACGATCGCGGGAAATAAAGAAGCTGATGTGCATCAAGTCATATTCAAGACCTAACTGCTCATAAGCTTGCATAAGCGCTTTGGGTACATTCATTTCATCTTTAAAGCCGTAGAAGATTTTAATACGATAGAAATGTTCAGCTAGGGCTTCTGTCGAAATACGCTCTTCTGCTGCAACAAACGGTACATCTTCAATGACTACAGTCACCAAAATATTGCGCTGATGTAACACTTTATTGTGCTTAATGTTATGAAGCATGGCATGTGGCACAACGTTTGGCGTACCCGTCATAAAGACAGCATCACCCGGCACCCAATGCACACTATTACCAATACTTTTTACAAACAAATCTAACGACAAAGTATCGTGTTCGAGCTTGGCAAACGTCAGCTCACGACCACGTTTCCATGTCATTAAGATGGTCACAGCAATCGCACCAATCAATAATGGCACCCAACCGCCCGACAACACTTTAAGTGAAGTCGCCGCGACTAAAACCGACTCTAAAACAAAGAATGGAATAATCAGGAGTAGCACTTTTGGCATGCTCCACTTCCAAGCTGAATAGATGAACACAGCAACTAAAATCGTGTCACACAGCATGGTTAAAGTTACAGCGAGACCATACGCACTTGCCAAGTTTGAGCTGGTTTTGAAAATCAAAATTAAGATAATAATTGCGATTAAAAGTAACCAGTTTAAGAAAGGAACATAAATCTGGCCTTCTTCTGACTCAGAGGTATGTTTAATACTTAAACGTGGTAAATAGCCCAATTGAATCGCTTGGCGAGCAAGTGAAAACACCCCAGAAATTACAGCTTGAGAGGCAATTACGGTTGCCATGGTCGCCATAATAATCATTGGGTAAAGTGCCCACTGAGGAACCAATAAATAGAACGGATTTTGAATCGCCGCTGGATCTCTGAGCAACAATGCGCCCTGACCTGCATAGTTTAAAACCAAGCACGGCAACACCACAAAGAACCATGCTAGACGAATTGGAACTGGTCCAAAATGTCCCATATCGGCATAAAGTGCTTCACCACCGGTCACTGTTAAAACCACAGCACCCATAACGAAAAAGGTCATTAGGGGTTGGTGGTAGATAAACTGAATCGCCCAATGTGGACTAAACATGCCCAACACCACAGGGGTTTGAATGACACTGTGAAGACCTAACATTCCTAATGATAAGAACCACACCATCGTAATCGGGCCAAAAAACTTACCGACAAAAGCCGTACCGTGTTTTTGTACCAAAAACAACGCGATGATAATGGTAATCGCAATTGGCATGATGAATGGATCAAACACATCGGTTGCAATAGACAAGCCTTCGACTGCCGAGAGTACCGAAATGGCTGGAGTAATAATACCGTCACCAAAAAACAGCGATGCTCCAATAAAGCCAATCGCAATCATGTAGATTTTTTTGTTATCGGCAATTTTGGCTTTACGTAAGTTCAATGCGAGTAAGGCCATGATTCCGCCTTCGCCATTGTTATCTGCACGCATGACAATAGCGACATACTTGATGCTGATGATCAGCATTAAGCACCAAAAAATAATGGATAAAATTCCTAATACGTTTTCAGGCTTAATTCCCAACCCATGCGCTGCATGGAAGGACTCTTTTAGGGCGTAGAGTGGACTTGTTCCAATATCTCCAAAGACCACCCCAAGAGCTGCCAAAGCCGTGGCAGGCAAGGTTGCTTTTTTGGCCGTATTTTGCATTGTGTAATTAAACCAATATGATTTTTATCGCAATCTTATCACCTCTATTATTTTTTTTCTGTAATGCTCATCTTAAATCTTGGCAGAACTCGTTTTTTTAGTTACTATCGCACGCCTTGGTGAGGTGTCCGAGTGGCTTAAGGAGCACGCCTGGAAAGTGTGTATACGTTTGCGCGTATCGAGGGTTCGAATCCCTCTCTCACCGCCAGAATTGAAATTTAAAGAGGCTTAAACCTAATCGGTTTAGGCTTTTTTATTAACCAAATATTAAAAAACAGCCTCGAAAAAACCGATAACTTTTTCATCTTATTTAAGCCATAGATTAAATCAAACATTTCAAATCAATGAAAAATCTCACTTCTTTAGCTAAACAAGCAATTAACTTACATAACCATTTAAATTTACCTTTTTCAATTTATTCAGCCTACAAAGAACAAAAAATTAGAAATGTTCCGATTACGAAACCGTTACTCATCGCTATTTTTAGTGGCGTTAAAGAATTAGGAAGAACTGAAAATATTGTATGTGAAGCTGGTTCTTTTATATTTTTATCAAATAGCGCCAGCATTGATATGCGCAATATTCCAAATCAAGAAGAATATTTCGCGTTCCTCATCGAGTTCGACTTTGACGACTTTAAAGACCTCCCAAATCCATCAGGAACTTCTAAAAAATTTGTACAAGGCCAACTCACCGCCTTACTAGAAAATGCACTTTCTCAATTTATAGATTTTTCTCTCATTGCCCCGCCTTCTGTTTTTAAATTTAGAAGAAGAGAACTTTTAGAGCTTATTTATCATTCTGGTTATACCGATATCTCTAGCCTAAATATGACTATAAGCTTGAGTGAAAAAGTTCAGGCATTAATTTCTGATCATTTATCTACAGAACTCACAGCTGAATTTATTGCTTCCCAACTTTTCATGAGTTCATCGACGTTAAGAAGAAAGCTTAAAAGTGAAGGAAATAGCATTCAAGACATTCGTAATAGATTAAGGCTGGGGCATGGATTGCACTTAATTCAAACCACCAATAACAGCATTGGAAATATTGCATTTGAGTGTGGCTATCAGTCTCAATCTAGATTTACAGAACAATTTAAAAATTTGTTTGGGATCACCCCTCGTGAACTACGTAAGACCAAAATGCTCAGTTAAGGCGAAATTATGGCAAATCTGCGTATAAAAAAATTTAAGAAGAAAACTTAAGATCTTTTGCACACTAAAAAAGGGGCTTAAGAAAGCAGATGAAAAAAGTAGCGGTAATTTTAGCGGGTTGTGGTTATTTAGATGGTTCTGAAATTAGAGAATCTGTTTTAACCCTCTTGGCTTTAGACACAGCAAATATTGAATATCAAATTTTTGCACCCGATGAGCCTTTGTTTCATGTCATCGACCATGTGAGTGGAGAAATAAGCGAAGGTGAGAGCAGAAATATTTTACAAGAAGCGGGACGAATTGCCCGAGGTGAAATTTCCACACTCAATAAACTTGATGAAAATGACTTTGATGGACTTATTATTCCCGGTGGGTTTGGCGTCGCAAAAAATTTATCAACTTTTGCCTTTAAAGGCGCAGAGGCACGAGTACATTCTATAGTTGCCTCAATTCTAAAAGCGTTTCATCAAAGCAAGAAACCTATTGGGGCAATTTGTATTTCCCCTGCGCTCTTGGCGCTTACGTTTGGAGACTTACACCCACATATCACTTTAGGATCTGACACAAACATTGCTAAGGAAATTGAAAAAACGGGTGCGATTCATCATGTCTGCCAAACCTCAGACTGCGTGGTAGATAAACAAAACTTATTTGTTACTACGCCTGCCTATATGGATGACCAAGCTTGTTTAAAAGATGTCTTCTTAGGAATTACAAGTTTAGTTACTGCCATGACAACTTTAGCAAATTAAGATGTTTTATGAGGGATAGAGATTTCTATTCCTCATTTGATGTGTTCTTTGTATAAATCTAATCAACGATAAGCAACTTCGCCCCATTCAGGCTAAAAGACTGATGGAGTTCGGAGTTATCGCCTACTTGATAACTCATACCTGAAGTTAAAGTAAATGTTCGACCATCTTTCAATCTACTTTCTAGCTCCCCTTCTAGGCAAAATAATATGTGCCCTTTTTCACACCAATGGTCCGCTAAGTAATTTGCTGAGTACTCGACAAGTCTTACTCTAATTTTATTTGTTTCTTCACCAAAAAATTGAGTTTTCCAATAAGCTTTTCCTGTTTCACCACTATATTCAGTGACTTCAATTTCTTCCCAGTTTGTAATTTGAAATGGAAAAGGCGCGATATTCATAATTTTTCCAAAGACGTATTATTGTATTTTCAACTTACAGACAAATTTAATTTTTGCAAACGATTTAAAAATATTATTTCTTAAGGTCCACTGCCCAACTCAGTAACTAACCAATTAGATTTCGGATCTTTTTGCACAACAGTTACAAACAAAATATAGTTTCCCGTAGGATCACCAGTAACATCCGCATGTACTGTTTTTATCTTTATGGCGAGTGAAATCATTTTATAAAATTGTTGATAGTAGTCAGGCCTATTTTTTGGTGAGTCGTAACGAATTTCTAGGACTTTTAGAACTTTTGAGTCTTTATAGACCTTAGCTGTTTCAGCACTTCGAATGTTTGATTTCTCACCTGACCAAACATATTTATATGCTGTGGCTGAATCTCCATTAGAAAGTGAATTTAAAAAGGAAATAGCTGTTCGACTTGCCATTTCTTTTTCAGAATTAGCCTTTTTCTCATATGAGTTAAAGGCTACAAACAAGCATAATCCAGCAAGAAGTAGTCCTATAGTTATATAGATTCTAGACTTTGGCATTTGGCTTCCTTTCTAATTAAAAATTAGCTAGATCAAAATTAATTTGCAGAAGGATCTAAATCAATTTAATTTAGGTCTTTTGATTTTTAAGCTATATTAGAATTAGATTAATTTAAAAAATAAATAAGGCAAAATTAAAATTATGCTAGAAACAGAACGCTTACTACTTAGACAATGGAAAGACAGCGATAAGTTACCTTTTATGGATATGAGTATGGATCCTGAAGTGATGACATACTTACCAACTCTTTTAACTGAAGAGGAAAGTCTAAAGTTGATCCAAATAGCTTCAGAAATTATCGATAGAAATAAATGGGGTATTTGGGCTGTAGAATTAAAAGATACTAATGAATTTATTGGATTTATAGGTCTACACAACCAACCAGTTTTATTTGATTTCTCGCCATGCATTGAAATTGCTTGGCGCTTAGCTAAGAAACATTGGGGAAAGGGTTATGCAACTGAAGGAGCAAAAGCAACTTTAGAGTATGCTTTTAAAAAATTAAAATTGAGTAAAGTGGTATCTTTTACAGCTACTGTAAATAAACCATCAGAATCAGTAATGAAAAAAATAGGAATGACAAAAGTAAAAGAGTTCGTTCATCCAGAATTCTCTGGAGATCCTAACCTAGAAAAGCATGTTTTATATGAAATATTAAATCCTTATTTTAGGTAATACTCGTTATTTAATGTCTAAGAAGATTTCTACTTATTTTAATTTTAAAAATAACCTTTACGACAAAAACCCAAACCTCACGTTTAGGCCTTCCTACCTTTAAACTTACTCAGACAACGCTAACAACTTCTGAACATACTGAATTGCATTATTGTCTATGTCTTGGTGAGTCGGAACATCATCGTCTTCAGAAGGGTTTGTGTCTAAACCATAAAATGCATGAAGCGGTTGATAGAATGCACCAACATATAAAGCTGTTAGTTCAAATGGGGTAAAAATCTTCTCCAAAGAAATTTGATACTCTCCGCTTTCTGAATAAACTTGTTCTTGCCCACCAGCAGATAAAGCCAACATAAACTTTTTATTTTTGAGCTTGTCGCCTGTTGAGCCGTAAGCCCATCCATACGCCAAAACTTCATCTAACCATTGTTTCAAAAGCGGTGGACAGTTAAACCAATACACTGGAAATTGAAATACTAAATTTTCGTGTTCTTCTACCAATGCTTGCTCTTTGGCAACATCAATCACCTCGTCTGGGTAGGCTTGATAAATTTGGTGAACCGTAAATTGATCGGGATGTTTTTGTAGTTCCTCAATCCATCTTTTATTTACAACAGACTGGTCTATGTGAGGATGGGTAACAATGACTAATGTCTTTTTCATTATGAAAACACTCTTATCGAAAAGTAGATAAATCGATTATAGAAGTGTGCTTTCCTAAATATAAGTACGGTAATTTATGTTATATACTATACTAAAAGATAGTGTAGATTTTAAAAATGGACGACTGCATTCCAACGTATACGCCATTAGAAGATACGGGTTTTGGCTACACCCTTTCTTTGATTAATGGCAAATATAAAATGATTATTATGTATTGGCTTTATGGAAAAACCGTCATGCGTTTTAATGAGCTGCAACGCTGCATTGGCAATATTTCGTTTAGAACGCTCAGCAATACACTTAAAGAATTGGAAAGAGATGGACTAATTCATCGCAAGGAATATCCTCAAATTCCGCCAAAAGTCGAGTACCGTCTTTCAGAAAGAGGACAGTCTTTGATTCCTTTATTAGATATGATGTGCGATTGGGGCGAGCGCAATAAATCGTCTTAGTTTTATAGACTTAAAGTGATACTAAATATGAGAAATGAATTAAGAGAAATTTTTATTAAGGGATGCGACGATAAAATTGAAAAGAAGGGAGACAATGTCGGTCTGTCTTTTTATGCTTTTTTTAAAAATAAGAATGATAACCCTGAGTTACTGATGGAAGCAGCTCATTGGTGGATTATGTTACATAAGCTAGATCACTTTGAGAAGGCAGTTAAAATTAAACAATTGGTTTTGAGTGAGCAGTAAAATTAGAGTTATTCGAAAAGGCTTAAATTTAAGCCTTTTCATTATTTAAAAAAACATCTACTTAACATATGGCCAAACATCAGGATCTGTATATTCTTCATCGATATGATAGCCCTCAGCCTTGGCTTTTCTCTCTTCCTTTTCCCTATATTTTTTATTTTCAATTAATCTCTTTTTAAACGCTTGCTCGAATTCACTAGGTGTCATTTTATCAGAGTCAGAAATTGAGTCTCTTTCATTATAACGAACACTTTGAAAGCTAAATCTAAGCATATATTGCTCTTCATTACGTTCATTCTTAGCGGTTCTTTTTAAACTGATATCTAAAATAACCCCATTAGCATACAACCTATAACCCAATGATTTTGTAGGGCTATTGTTTATTATATTTTTCCACTCTTCAAAACTAAAAATATAACTTGGGTCAATGACATCACGACTTTTCGATAGATGTTTAATATTATCTTCTTTAGCTATACGCGGAGCATCGGTGAAGAAATAGTTTTTCCAGCCAGCCTGATTAATACGTTTCATTAAAGCTACATAGCTTTGATATATCTGCTCTGGGGTAGCAAATTCTTCTTTTGTTAGTCCGGCATCAATATCTAAAACTTGAATCCCTTCATTTTTATCATATTGAGTACCTAATACAGAAAAAACATGCTCGATTAATAAACTATTAGCACCATTCTCTATTTTTAATTTTCCTAAATGAGGAGGTGAAAATTGAAGTTCTCTAAAGCTAACGCCAGCTGGGTGATTATCGACATCGCCATCACTATACTTTAAAAAATCTTGAACACCTTGTTCACCCATATGCAAAGTGTAGGACTGCTGATTCATAGTCAAATTCTCATTATGTTCTGATGTTGGCTGACAAGCGGAAAGTAATAATCCAAAAATAAAAATTAAGAAATATTGTTTAAATTTTGCCATCATTACTATCTTTCCCTACTTTAAACTCTGCTTTGCTATCCCCCCATCCTGCAATAACTCCTAATTCTTTTTCTAAAAAATCTCTCCCTTTATCACTTTGCATTAAGCGGTGGTATTTACCAGCCGCAACCTTAATCCACTTTATACGGCTATCATAATTCTCAACTTGTGTTCCCTCTAATGGTTCGCTATAAACCGTTTCAGGTAATTGCGATAGAACACCCGCATGACGTCCTTTATGCTGTCCTTGTTTATTTGGCTTTACTGCATCGACGCCGTAATCACTCGATAAAACAAGGGTACTATCTGGTAGGCCGGTAATACGTTGTAAAGAGGCCTGCTTCTGGACTTTCCATTCCTTCCACACAAGTTCTTGTAAAATATTATATTGTTCTTGAACTGCAATCGCCATTAGATGGTCAAAAAGATTTTTAGCGGCCGTTTTAAAATTATCGTTTCGAGTTTTCCCTGCTCGCTTAAAAGTACTTTCAATATCAGGTAAATATCCAAAACCCTCTTCTATCTGGTCAGTCCATCCTAATTGTTTAATAACTGATAAAGAGTTAGACCAAGGCAAATTCTCGACTTCTTTTTTAATATGTTTAAAACCAGATACTTTTCGGGCTTTCTTACAACTTTTAAATGAGGCTGATGAAGCGCTCCATGCATAGTGCCATGGTGCAATATCCATAAATAGCCATAAATTGCCCTTAGCAAAAGAATGTATCGGATCTCGAATCATAGAGTTAATTACAGGGGCTGTTAAAACACCGCCTACGGCACCAGAAATCACAGGCGCCCACTTATAACCCCATGCAGTCAACCCATGCTTAAAAATAGCAGCTACTGTTTTAGAGGCAAATGCTCCAAGTCCCATCCAATAGTAACGACCTCTAAATTGTTTAATCCCTGAAATTTCTTGTTCTAAATAAATTCTGGCATAGACAGAAGCGATACGCCTTGCTCTAGCTTCATACCCGGGTTCGAGTTTGTAATGATTTGCATTTTTCAGATTAGAAACTCTTTTTATTGCTTCTTGCTGATAAATTTCCCAGAAAGTTGAACAATCACATTGAACAGTTTTACAGCTATTTTCTGTAGTATTGGTATTACTGTCCCAATCAAGACTTCCACTCATTTAGCATCACCATCATTGTCAGCAGAATCAGCCTCGAAACTTATCCAATTTAAATCCAACTTTAAATTTTCTTGTGTAGAAGAGTGAATACGTTTAGACCTACCTTTTTCATCTGCCTGAGAGATATACTCATTTCCATCTGTAGAAATTTTATAGTCTACTTTTTTCATGGGTTCACCAGAAGGTAATAACATTTGAAACTTTTCGTTATATGCTTCATAAGCAGGTAATCCTTGAATATTTACTCCTACCTCAGCCCCACCTTTAAATAGATGTTGCCCAGCTTTTACTTCAAACTTTGCTGGTGTAATTAAGGTAATACCATTTTTATTAATAATAATTTGAGAGCCGCCAGCCATATACAAAACCCTATCTAGTAAAATTTTATTTGTCTTTCTAAAATAGATTCCATGAAAATTAATTTAACCAACTTAATATTATGACCTTTATTCTTGCTATTCAACTTGAGGATAGTATTGTGATTGCGGCAGACACCCGTAGTGCAGTGCCTCATCAGGATAATGGCTCATATTTATATCAAGATGGTATTCAAAAGCTCTTTCCATGGGAAAACGGTATTATTACAGGAACTGGCGAATTAAACCTTATTCAAAATGTTATGCATTCTTTTAATAAATTTAAGAAACATAACATCCATGAACTACCAAATTTATTGAAAGCTTCTAGATTAATTCGTGAACAAGAAATCATACATTCTCAGTTAGAAATCACAAAATTACTATATTCAACTTATAGTAAAAATGGAGCACAAATTCACTCAATTCAACCCAACAATCTAGAAGAATATGAAGTAATTAGATGCGAGAAAAATGAAATTTTACTCTGGACATTTAATCCAGATATTAGCCCTATCCTTAATGCACTAACAGAACTACATTCCAATTTAAAACCATTAAATGCATTTAATAATGCAACTGACTGTATCTATTACTATATAAACCAAATATCTCCTATATTTCGTGAACAAGCACAACATGATTCTATGATGAGTAAAGAGTTTGACTTCTTCTTTCAAACCAAAGACGAATACTTTTTTGGAGAATTTTTAAACAATGACTCTATAATCTTGAATAATAAAATAAATAATCTTTAAAAATAGGCCCAACTCTCGTCAGGCCTTCCCTCTATCAAACCCGATTTAAAAAATAGTCGAGCAACACATCCCTTTCATCGGTGTTATTGGTCCCCAAAAGCTGAACCATCGCGCCATCAATCACAAATAAAAACATGTGTGCATCTTCAACTGTAGCAGCCGCTTTTACAGTTAAAAGCAGTTTATGAATTTCTTTAATGAACCAATTTCGGTAGTCAATCACGAGTTTATATGCTGCTGGATAGATCTTTTCAATTTCAAAAATGGCTTTAAATGGCAACCGATAAAAGCCATCTAAGTTCGCATGTAAGAGATAAATTTTCTTGAGTTTATCGAATGCCATGAGTTCACGGTACGAATGAATAATTGAAAACACCTCATGTTTTAAGGCATCTATTTGAAAAGTTAAGCTCATCTGAATGAGCCTTTCTTTGGAGTGAAAATAGTTATAAAAAGTGGCTTTGGGGATTTTGGCTTCCTCAATAATTCGATCTATCCCGATGTAAAACCCATTTTGATTAAATAAATCTTTTGCTGCGTGGAGCACGCTTAATGCTCTAAATGATGCTTCTAAATTTGGCATTTTTATACCGTTTAAAATAATTTTTTGTTGTATGTAAAAGAGATAGAAATGCCGTCACTCTTAAATTGAGCGCTAAAAACAGGCATGCGAAAGCAGCACAAAAATGGTGTGCTCGCCTATCTCGGGTTTTATTGTTGCTATGATTTTTTAGTCGTAATGACCTATGGCTTAAAACCTAGAGTCGATTAAACCTTTTTAAAGACCAGTGCCATATAGACGTAAAGATTTTGGCAAAGGTTGCCAATGAGAGAGATGAAATAGTACGCATTAGCGAACTCCTTTGGGTAATAAAGAAGCTTCGCCACATCACTGCTAAATGATTATGGTGGCGAAACGAAAAGGGGTTAGCAGACTGATTTACCCAAAAATCAGCACATCCGAAGATGTCCCCCTCCCGTTCCGCCGCAGAGGGGGGCACGTAGGGATGCCCACAAAAAAGAGAGACTTTTTCGTGTGCGTTGGGTAAATACGGCCTGCTAAAACCGACTGGTAATGTGACCAGCAGGCAAAGAATAATCCGCGAGTTTTGGAGTGTCAATGTAAGGTTGAATAGAAATTGGTTAAATAATTTTTGTTTTCATTCAATTAGATATTTAAGCTAAACAGTCATTCAACTTAAATTTAAGAATATCATGATAATAATAAAAATGGTGGCAGAACGAAAAGAGGTTAGCAGACTGGACACACAGAACCAGCACACCCGAAAGTGTCCTCTTACCGCTCTACCGTAGAATGGTGGCAAAACGAAAAGGGATTAGCAGACTGGTACAAAAGGAAACCAGCACACCTGAAGGTGTTCCCTTATCGTTCTACCATAGAATGGCGGCAAAACGAAAAGGGGTTAGCAGACTGGGTACAGCACCAGCACACTTGAAAGTGTCCCCTTATCGCTCTACCCTAAAGTAGTTTGCAGGCAAAGAATAATTCTCAATATTTTAAGTGTCAATGTTCATATATTATTAATTTATAAAATATTTTTATTTCCATTGGGTCATTATTTCATTATTAATTTATCATTCATTTTCAAAACTGTTTAAATGAACAGATTGATCACGTTATAAATAAAAGCTACAGTAAATAAAGTTTGAATTTTATAACTTTAAATAAATTGATAATGCATGCAGGCAAAGACATGGAAACCATACATGATTTTTATCGCCGCTTTTCTTTAACCAGAGATAGCGATTACTCGGTTCCATCGACTTCGTTTGGACATTTTAACGTGTTCCAACGCGATGCCTGCTCGTTTCTCACGCCTTATAGCCGCCGCGATTATTATAAAATTTCACTGGTTTTAGGCACAGGCGACCTCCACTATGCCAACCGCTGGATTCGGGTAGACCGCCCTGCTTTATTGTTTTCAAACCCGATGGTTCCCTATGCATGGGAAATTAATTCGCCCGAACAGGCAGGCTGGTTTTGTCTATTTACCGAAGAGTTTGTAAATCAAGAATCTAGACAAAGCTTTTTAAAAGACTCACCGCTTTTTAAAGTCGACGGTGACCCGCTATATTTTTTAAACGACCAACAAGTTGAAGAAATTTCATTTATTTTCAAAAAGATGATGACTGAAATAAATTCAGACTATATTCATAAATACAACGTTTTAAGAAACTATTTGCACCTGATTGTGCATGAAGCCATGAAAATGCAACCGACCCAACAGTTTGAAAAACATAGCAATGCTGCGGTTCGGATTTGCCATTTATTCTTTGAATTATTAGAGCGCCAGTTCCCAATCGACTCACCCCATTTTCAGCTTAAACTCAAAACAGCAAATGACTATGCCTATGGTCTGTCGGTACATGTGAACCATTTAAATCGAGCTGTAAAAGAAGCCACAGGCAAAACCACATCTGAACATATTAGCTCGCGCATTACGCAAGAAGCCAAAGCACTACTACAACACACCAGTTGGAATATTTCTGAAGTTGCCTATAGCTTAGGCTTTGAATATTCAGCGTATTTCACCAACTTCTTTAAGAAAAATACGGGTTTTTCACCTAAAAAGTTCCGTGAAGACTGTGTGGCCTAAAAACAGATTGTTTGAATTTTATAATTATTGGTTTGAATGTTATACGTCAGTTTGAGCCAAAGCATTTTATAGTTTTTCTACTCAAGTGATTTTGCAAAAAGAGTGTGAAAAATGAAATATAGAACTTTAGGACAAACAGGCGAAAAAGTATCAGCACTTGGTTTAGGTTGCATGGGAATGAGCTTTGCCTATGGTGCCTCAGATGACACACAGAGCATTGCAACCCTAGAAAAGGCATTAGACCTCGGCATTAACTTTTGGGACACTGCCGACATGTACGGCAACGGCGCAAACGAAGTTTTGCTCTCAAAAGTTTTAGAAAAACATCGCGACAAAGTGTTCTTGGCAACCAAATTTGGCTTTCGTTATAAAGAAGACAACCTTAACCCACAAAACTCTTTAGAGTCTTATATCGACGGTTCTCCAGAGTGGATTAAAGTTGCGGTCGAAAACAGTTTAAAACGCTTAAATACCGACGTGATTGATTTGTATTATGCGCACCGCATTGACCCAAACATTCCAGTTGAAGACACCATTGGCGCAATGGCTGACTTGGTGAAACAAGGTAAAGTTCGTTATTTAGGACTTAGTGAAGCTTCGGCTGAAACTATTCGTAAAGCGCATGCGATTCACCCGATTGCAGCGGTTCAACATGAATATTCATTGCTTACTCGTGAACTGGAAGATACGCACTTTCAAACTATTCGTGAGTTAGGTATTAGCCTTGTGCCGTATTCACCGTTATCGCGTGGTTTAATTACCAATACGCTTGATGTGGGTAGCCTAGACGAAAACGATTTCCGTCGCCAATTACCACGCTATCAAGGCGACAACTGGAAAAATAACCAAAGCTTAGCGCAAGCATTTAGCGACTTTGCGCAAAGCAAAAATGCGACAGCAGCTCAACTGGCTTTGGCTTGGATTTTGGCGCAAGGTGACGACATTATTCCAATTCCGGGTACGCGTAAAATCGAACGTCTCGTGGAAAATGCAGGTGCTGTAGAGCTTCATTTAACAGCGGCAGATTTAGCAGAAATTGAAGCGATTATTGCGAGATACCCAAACATGGGGGCGCGCTATAACGCCGAGCAACTTGCGGCGGTTAATCACTAAAATATAAGTCATAAAAAAGTCCGACTCAGTGTCGGACTTTTTAATTTAGTCCTTGCTATAACTACCCTGCTGGCGTCCATCGTTCCAAGTCACGTCCAACAATTTATCCGAAATCATCAGACTTTCTGGAAATATACTTAAATTCTTTTTAAATTTAGAGTCTGGTTTTAAACCAATACAGTCACCATTTTTCCACCAAGTCCCTTCGGCATATTGGTCTAAAGCGCCATAAGCCAACATCCATTTAAACTTACCGTCTGGCTGAAGTAAAAGTTCCGAACCAACCTCCATCACGCCATTTAAATAATAGTGCCCACTCCACGCCTCATCGGCTTTTTGGAATTTCACTTCTTTGCATGTACTGGTTGGCTCGGCGTAAATTTGAGATGAAATCGCAATTGTAAAAACGAGTAGCAACCGTGCAAATATATTCATCATTCAATTCCCTGTTTTTTAGTTTTATTTTCCAGACTCAACTTTCAAATAAGTTCCGTCTGCATAAACGTTATGTCCAAAGCCACAACCTGACTCACCTTCATTTTGTTTGGCTTGAATATAATTTCCTAATTTCGCGTTGGTTTTAAAGTCGAGTTGAATGCGACAATCTTGATCTTTATAGACGATTTGCTTTTTATTGCTCGGCATTTTGGTGTCGAACTCCCCCATATTTGGGCCATAAATTAAGCTTCTAAGTCCCATATATAAACCAGCATAGCTGATTGCATATTGGCCCTTCTCACGGCTTACCGTGATGTGATCCCACTCACCAAAACCTGAATAACGTACATACTCACCTGACAAATCATTTGAGGCTTTAGGTGTTGGCAATTGCTTAAGGTTAAACTGGCTCGATTTTGATTTTTCATCGAGCATAAACCACGACCTTGCCCAAAGTAGCTGACCCAATTTGGCATAGGCTAAGCCCACATTATTGTTGGCAACTTCAATATCACGGTCGGTAAATTTAACTGTGGTTTCATCCGCATTGGCTTTACAAAATGCAGTCCAAGAGGCTTGGTTCTGGAAATTTTCGAGCGCCTTTTTATATTGTTTTTGGTCGTAGTTTTTCTTACCCAAGCTCGCGTATTGCTTCACTTTATTACAGCTTTGCTGTAACTCTTGTTCAAAAGAAAACTCTGCATGCGTGACCACCAAAGCCGAAAGTGTGAGAACCGCGCAACCTGAAATAATAGATTTAATCACTTTTAAAATTCTTTAATAATTAACTAATTATATAATATGAGTTAGTTCTATAAATCACAATTCTCTGAAACAAAAGTCCCTTACAATGCTATTTAAATTAGGCACTTTCATTACACCATTTAAAAAGGCCTGAACACTTTAAATCCAAGCCTTTTGATTTTTAGAATTTAGCCAAATCTCAACTAAGAAGATTCACTCAGACTCAAATTAGAATGATGATTTTGACAAATTGCGCTTTGCAAACTATATATTAAAAATTATTTAGCAATATTTAATATAATTATTAACTAAACTTAAGATAAAAAACACTACGCTCCAATACACCCTACAAATTAAAAATATTATCTTATTTTTTAGAAATTCTAATTAAAATAATAAAACTAAATATTAAAAAAATAATTAACAATTGAATAACAATTATTTTATCAAAACCAAATAAGTTTAAATTAATATCCCATGCCATTATAATCTCAATAACTTTAAACTCATGGAAAAAAAGAAATTTGATAAATCTATATTGCAAGATATAAAGAAGCTATATAGCTATGATAATTAGCATGACCCCCTTGCCTTAATTACTGACTATTTCATTATCATTATTTTTATCCTGTTAAGTGAATATTCTTCTTGGTTTTTACCAATAACTATTTTAGTCATTGGTAGTAGACAAAGAGCTTTAGCAACAATTTTACATGAGGCATCCCATTCAGCATTAACTAAAAATAAAAAATTTGGAAAGATATTAGGGACTTACTTTTCAGGTTATTTAATTTTCCAAAGTTGGGATAGTTATTTTAAATCACATGTAAAAGATCATCACATTAAACTTGGTAGTGATGCAGATCCAGATTTTAATTATTATAAGAAATCTGGAATATTTAAAAATTATTCAAAGTCATCTTACTTATGGAAGTTCTTTTGGTCAAAATTATTATTTTTAAATATAAAATCCAGTTTAGTTTATCTTATTAAACATCGACTAATGAGTGCATCCACTAAAATTGAATTTATTAAAATGCTATTTATAAATTTGACCTTTATTAGTATTGGTTCATATTTTTTTGGGTATAAATTCTATTTTCTTTATTGGCTATTACCTTATTTAACTACATTTCAACTAATTACTTGGTTTATTGAACTTGCTGAACACTATCCTATGATTAAATCTGCACGAGTTAATATTAGTGCTAGTAGAAATCGATTCAGCCATCCAATTGAACATTTTTTAACTGGCATGCATAGTGAAAACTACCATTTAATACATCATTTATTTCCTGCCATTCCTTTCTGGAGACTTAAAGAGGCTCATAAAGTTTTATTAGAAGATAAAGAGTATCGAGCTTTGAATAATGATTTTGGTGGAATATTTTTTTCCAGAAATAATGTAGACTCTATGTGGTTTAAGATTTGGAAGAATTATAAGAGTGAATAATCTAGTTATTGGAACGCTATTTGCACTTTGTGCAGCGGCTTTAAATGCATCTATTGGTGTCATTAGTAAATTACTTATGCACAGTGGTTTAAACCCACAAGACATTGCCTTTCTAAAAACAATTATCGCGTTCTTCTTTTTAAGTGTGTTTTTATTTAAAGTCCCTGTTAGCCAAAAAATTGCTTTTATTAGCAGTACTCCAAGCAAACTGAGTGTTTTTGTCCAAATTGCGATATGTGCTTTTTTGGGTATTTTTTCACTGTTCTTTTTCGAAACCATTGCCTACAACCATGGTGCTGCGGCCAATGTAGTTGTGGTACTCATGGCTTCAGCCGCTATTTCAGCTTTATTCTTTGGTAGATTAGTTTTAAAAGAAAGTATTTATATTCATTCTATTGCTGGAACATTACTAGCTGTAGCAGGTATTAGTTTAATTTCATGGAAAGGTGAAAATAGTTTATTAATGCTGATCAATGCCTCTATTGCAGGTATTGGATATGGCTTATTTTCAGTATTAATTAAAAAATTCAGATTAAACGGTGGTTTATTCCTAACTAAGTATTTATTACTTTTTGGTAGTGTTTATCTTGCCGTTCCCTTTTTAATTAACTTCCATAGCATTACTTTTAATACCAATATTATTTTAGGTTTAATTGGCTTGGCTGTTCTGCCGACCATTCTTGGATTTTATTGCACAACCAAAGCGTTAACATATCTACCCGCAGCAAAAGTACAAGTGACCGAACTTTCTGAACCCATTTTTGCCGCACTGATGGCTTGGGTTTTCATTCATGAACAGCCGACCTTATCGTTTTTATATGGTGCGATTTTCATTATTTCAGGCATTGTTTTAATTAACAAAGCGCCTAAAGCATAAACCAATTTCATTAATATTCGTCTGCATGGTGACAAGCCACTTGCACCACGCTGGCAAAATTAATTGCCATTTGTGAAGGGGCATGTTTTTTATAAGCAAGCCCTAAACCCACCGTAGGTACTGGCGCTTTCAAAGAACGATAAGCCACGCCCTGTATTTGCAATTGTTTGGTCGACTCTGGAACCAAAGACACCCCTAAATTTGCAGAGACTAACGATAAAATTGACACAATTTGCGGGGCATTTTGTCCAATTTTGGGTTCAAAGCCGCGCTCATGGCAGGCTTGTTTAATCGCATCGAAAAGCCCTGCACTAATTGAAGGTGGCGAGACAATAAAATCAAGCTCTCGTAGTGCAATTAAATCAATTTCTTGCGTTGAATCATCTAAACTTAAAGACTCAGAAGGTAAAGCAGCAATTAACGGCTCTGCCAATAACTCTTGAATAATTAAACTGTCTGGAATATTGCGAGGTGATCGAATAATCGCAACATCTAAACGGTCTTCAAGTAATAAATCGATGAGTAGCAAGGTGTTCGCTTCTTCAAGTTTTAAATCCACTTTAGGATATTGCTGCTGGAAATAGCGAACACATTTAGGAATTAGAGGATTCAACATTGAGGTACCTGTAAAGCCTAAACGTAGTTGGCCCACTTCACCATTTGCAACTTGTTTAACCAAGTTAGCGGCATCTTCTACACGTTGTTGTACAGGCTGAATCGCATTTAAAAAGGCAAGTCCAGCTTCAGTCAACTCCACCCCATGCGGAGAACGAATAAATAAATCTGCACCTAGCTCTTCCTCTAAGTCCCGTATTTGCATGCTTAAAGGCGGCTGGCTCATATTTAAACGATGCGCTGCTCTGGTAAAGTTTTTTTCTTCTGCTACCGCTAAAAAGTAGCGTATATGCCTTAGTTCCATCGCTATATATAAAACATATCATGACCTATTGTTAAATATATTAGAAAAATACCTCCTAAATTGCTAATTTTTATTTATCGAATTTTCTCGATGCAGCACCGCTTCTACAGCACTGCACTTCTTTTCTGTCATGGTCATGATATGAGCTCTTCATCTACACCCAGTACCTTAAGCACTGAGGCAACTTCTGTTCTTTCCCGCGAATGGATTCACAAAGGGACTAAAGCCTATAAACATGCAGGTTTCGCTTTATTCTTGGTAGGCTTTGCCAGTTTCTCTCTGATTTATTGCGTACAACCGCTCCTGCCAGCATTTAGCCAAAGCTTCCAGATTAGCCCTGCGAGTAGCTCTTTAGCTTTGTCATTAACGACTGCCCTTTTAGCTATTTCAATTGTGCTATCTAGCGCTTTTTCACAGGCAATTGGTCGTCGTGGTGTCATCTTCAGCTCAATGCTGTGTGCAGCTATTCTTAATATTGTGGCTATGTTTACACCTAACTGGCACAGCTTACTCATAGCACGAGCACTAGAAGGTCTATTGCTTGGCGGTGTACCAGCCGTAACTATGGCTTGGATTGCCGAAGAAATCGCACCTGAACACTTGGGTAAAACCATGGGTTTGTATATTGCAGGTACGGCCTTTGGTGGAATGATGGGCCGTGTCGGCATGGGTATTTTGATTGAGTATTTTTCTTGGCGAACTGCTTTAGGCTTACTTGGCGCAATCTGTTTTATTTGCTCAATTGCCTTTTTGAATTTACTTCCTGCTTCGCGTAATTTTGTACAGAAAAAAGGTTTAAATTTAGATTTTCACCTGCAAATGTGGCGGACCCATTTAAGTAATACTAAATTATTACGCCTGTTTGCCATTGGTTTCTTGCTCACGAGTGTGTTTGTGACCTTGTTTAACTACGCTACTTTCCGTTTAAGTGGAGCGCCTTATTCGCTGAGTCAGACTCAAATTAGCCTTATTTTTCTGTCATATAGCTTTGGTATGGTGTCTTCATCATTAGCAGGTACATTAGCCGATCGCTTCGGTAAAAAAACCATGATGATGAGCGGCTTTGCCTTAATGATTGTGGGTAGCCTCATGACACTACTCAGCTCACTATTCGGCATTATTATTGGCATTGCATTTATTACCACGGGTTTCTTTATTACCCACTCACTCACCAGTAGTTCCGTTGGTGCTGAAAGCAAACAAGCCAAAGCCCACGCCAGTTCTCTGTACTTACTGTTTTACTACATGGGTTCAAGTATTGTCGGCTCAGCAGGTGGCTGGTTCTGGTTACACGGCGGCTGGGGTGCGATTGTAGTCTTAACCGTTGTGCTGTCGTTACTTGGAATATTTTTAGTGGTTTATACATCACACGCAAAAGCTTAATAATTTTTAAATAAAGGAAAATCACATGTCGAGTTTATTTGTTTATGGCACTTTAGGCCCAGGTCGTCTTAATGCCCATATACTTGAAAATATTGGCGGACAATGGGCAGAAGGTTGGGTCAACGGAACCTTACATAATGAAGGTTGGGGAGCAGATTTAGGCTATCCGGGAATTGTGCTTGATGAAAGTATCAATCAAGTTCAAGGTTTTGTTTTTAGCTCAGAACATTTAAATGCAAACTGGAAATTACTTGATGACTTTGAAGGCGAAGAATATGAAAGAGTACCTGTACAGGTCACTTTAAATAGTGGAGAACATGTTGATTCTTTTATTTATGTGTTGAAGTCTTAAGTTATTTCTAACGCTCAAGCACATAAACATTTAAAAATTGATAGAAAAAATTTAAGTGGTCATTTTTTGGCTTGTATTTTTTTAAAGAAACTGTAAAATTCATTCCACGTCGCCGACATAGCTCAGTTGGTAGAGCAACTGACTTGTAATCAGTAGGTCCACAGTTCGAATCCGTGTGTCGGCACCATCATTAAACCTCATAAATATTTGATTTATGGGGTTTTTTGTTGTCTGTAGGTTTTGAAATACTTAAAAATTTATAATTATTACCAAAAAATTGAGTGCAGAACTATTGATCTACACCCTTCAAATTATTTTTCATATTTCTCTAATTCAATAACCATTTCTTTTGCTTTCGCTATAGTTTTACAGCAAAACATATTAATAATATTTTAAAGAATATCTTTTCGATAAAAAGCTCTTGTCTAAAACTCTGTTCTTTTAAATTTGATAAATATTTATTATAAACTTAAGCTTCAAAATAAATTTCTAAAACGAATTTATTCTTTTAAAAGTGAAACATGATGCTGCTAATTTATTAAAAAATATAAGATAAAAATAAGAAATATTAAAAAGATACGATTATAATGCGCCACCAAATAAGGTCATATGAATAAGACCTATTTTATAAACTTTAATTCATTAAGATACCAATACGGAAAAGTATGAAACTTCGTTTTATTTTACCTGCTTTATTTCTAACGTTGCCTTTAACAACATATGCTCAAGACACTACATCTCAACCTCAGATGCAAACTACTACAATTCCACCTATTTGCTTAATTGAGGGTACTCCTTCAGCAGAGCACTATAAATCTATTAAACGTATTAAAGCTGCAAAAGGAACCTATGGTGGTTTTGAAGAAGTAAAACCTAAATTAGCGATCATTGCTCGTAAATACGGTGCAGATGTAGTGATTAATTATCATCAAAGCCAAAGATTTGGTTTCTGGCCGTGGCGTATTGTACGTCCTGTACTTACAGGTACTGCCGTGAAATGGAATACACCAGTTGATTGCACAGCATTAGGTGGCAAACAAATTTATTAATACAAAATGAAAAAAGCCCAACATCCTGTTGGGCTTTTTTCGTATTTCGTTACTAAGTACACTTCCTGTAATACCTCACATCCTGATGCTTAAACTTATTGTTGTTGTTTTACGTTTCGGAACTTCCTGTTCCTGATGAGTTCATGATAGGTAATTTATAGAGTTCTAAAAAGACGCCAATTTCCCGAATGTATGTAAGAAAAAGCGTACGAGCTTGTCAGAATGCCTCTATCCTTCTTTCTTCTTCTCTATCATTTTTTCAAAATGTCTAAGGTTTGGGTTCAACGTATCCCAAGCATAGGCTTGGCTCACAAACACTTCTGCTCTAGGCTGATAGAGACTCGGGTCATCAAGCGTACCTGCACGTATTGAAATCATTTCAGCGGCAATTTCAGGTAAGCCAAAAAGTTGAGAACCACAAGCCGGGCAAAACGCTCGTTTAATAGGTCGGCCAGAAGATCCTAAAGTCTCAAAATATTTAAGTTCACCATTCACTTTCAATTCAGATTGGTGAAAAAAAGCAATTGGTGCATATGCCGAACCTGTTGCCTTCTGGCAATCTCGACAATGGCAATTAAAACTATAGCGTGGCTCTGCTTCGCTTTGGTAGCTCACAGCTCCACATAAACACGATCCTTGATACTTAGCTGACATGGCTCATCCTATTTTTTATTGCTGTAATTTGAATATAACGTACATAGCCATTTTGGTAGAGTTGTTGGCATAACTTTGCAGTCATTTGAATTTTAAAATTTGCCAATCCTCGGCTTTGATTTTGTCTTTGCTGATTTTGAATATACTGCGAAAAACCGAGTAATACAGGCTCGGATAAATCTTCAATTTGGATATTGGCAAAACCTTGTTGTTCTAAAGTCGTTCTTAGTATTTCTTCAGTTGGTACAGCATCCCAAGCGATATTCGCTGCTTTGAGTAAATAACGATGCTTTTGTTCTTGCAAGACGGTCATGTTTTGACATGAGTCGGCACGCATTAAATAATGAAAACCTAATCGGCCTTTTGAATTTAAAACTGGAGTGACTGAATCTAGAAATGAATTTAAATTGCTGTGATAAGCCGCATCGATACACAAGACAGCATCGAAGCGTTGTTTAAATTCAAATTGTTTTAAATTTAAAAATGAACCACAAAAAATCTGGCTTATTTCGGGGATAAGTCTTTGAATTTTATTAACGCATTCAGCTTGTAGGTCAACTGCACTAAGGCTTTTGGGTTGATAGTGCTGTAACCAGTGCAACAAACTTGCGCCTCGCCCACACCCTAAATCTAAGAGATGATCTTTTGAATTTAAATTGACAGCTTGTGCCAAATGATCTGCCAATTGGCAACAAGCTTCACGGTAGTTTTGGGTATTTTTCCAAAAACCCAAATTTGTCCAAGCAAGCTCTTCATCATCTCCCAAACTTGATGCATCAATTGCATATTTATGGGGAATAAGTCGAGAAAGAGCCACTCGGACTTTTATTTTCACAATTTTAGTAACCGAGTTCTGGGGCAACTTCGACCTGAGGCTTTAAACCTACAAATGGTAAAGGTGCACCTAAAATTTCAGCAATATGCATCGCGGAAGTAACTGCTGACTCTAAAATTGGTAAACCATCACAAGACCATGAACCACAGTAAAATACTTTACGGTTTAAGTCTAAATGGCGTTGTTGCAATTCTTTATTTAGAGCAATTGTTTGTGAGTCAACGACTGCACGCGTTAAGGTCACTTTTGAAATGATTTTTTTAGGGTCAATATCAGTCACCGGACGCCAAGTCTGGAACACTGGATTTTTGCCTACAAGCGTAGGCTCAACCGCATTCATCCAAACTGTGAATTGCTGACGCGTAAACTTACGATCCATCATATAGCTCAGCACTGACCAGTCTTTACGGCGTGGCGGCATTACTGTTGCATCTGTATGAATGACAAGATCACCTTGCTCAAAACGGAATTGCTTAAGCAAATTCATATCTTCAGCAAATTGTTCAGGGTTTAAAAACTCATCAATTTTAGACGTTGGCGTTGCAACAATCACTCGATCAAATAGGTTCTTTTCACCTTGGCTGTTTTCAACCAGTACTTTTTCGCCTTGTAATTCAACGTTCTTAATCGCTGATCCGCTATGAATGTCGATATCTTTAATTAAGCTGTCTACAAATGCAGGTGTGCCACCTTTCATGCGCAATAGCATGTCGCCATCAGTTAAGTGACGTAAAAACTCAAGTAAGTTTTTTGCAGGCCAGTCGCCAATTGTTTTTGGATTACACGTACAAATGGTATAGAGCACCGGCATTACAACGCCATGCCAAAATACTTCTTCGATATCGTTCTGATTAATAAATTCAGCGAGAGTAATATCTTGATTTTTAGATTTGAAAAACTGGTGGATTGCAGTTTTTAATTGCAACATCCCTTTCACAAGGCGCCAGCCATATTGCTGGATGCCTTTACGGTTATTGATAATCGGGAAATTACCAATACGGCTACGAGATGTGGTTAACCATGTTTCAGTACGGTCTTCAAATAACCAGCTACATGACATATAAGTACGAACCGGAAAGGTTTTAATACCTAAATGAGCAGCAAGGCTGAGCGTGTTTTTCCACAAATGTGGATTCATCACACGCAATGGTGCATCAATAATTCCACCATCGAACTCAACACTATGGCTATCCATTCCCCGGCCAGGAAGTGCTTCAAATATCGTGATCGTATGTCCTGCATCTTTCAGAATTCTTGCTGCCGCAAGACCTGCCATTCCACTGCCAATAATTGCGATATTCAAAATGATGTCCCATTTTTAGAGAATTTTTTTGATTATCACTCATACCCTAAAAAAACACCGTATTAAAAACTACCAGATTTTTATTTTTTGCATCAATTTATATAGAAAATTTTTAACTACTGAGTCGGCTAATTTTTTATATTTTTTTACAAAAAAATACAGCCATATAAAAACTGATATTTTTTATAAATTTAAAAAAAATCTTTTAAATAAAATAAGATAATTTAACTATATTTATATCATCTGTTTTACAACTGCCTTTTTTTGAGATATCATAGAGCCACAATAATGAGAACCAAATCACACAAAACAATGCCGAAACAACAATGAAAACCATCATAAAAACAGAACCTTTACAGCGAAAAAGCCCGCTATTCACACTTGATAGCGGGCTTTTTATTACTTTGCTTTAATAGCGAATTAAGCGCAATTAAACAATTTATGCTTATTGCATGAGTGAACCGAATTTTCCACGATTAAAATCATTAATCGCTTCCATAATTTCGGCTTTGGTATTCATTACGAATGGACCATAACCTTCGATTGGCTCGTTAAGTGGTTGACCAGTCAACACTAAGAATTTAGTGTCTTCTTCTGCATTTAAGCTAAACTCAACACCCTCACGAGACAAAATCGCAACGGTTTTACCCTCAAGACGATTCGCATCATTGACCACAACTGCACCATCTAATACCACAACAAGCGTGGTGTGACCTTCAGGTACATAGAGGGTATGTTTTTGACCTTTAGCCAATTTACCGTCCCACACATTTAATGGACTAAATGTAGTTGCAGCACCTTTTGCATCTGCATATTCACCAGCAATCACCCGCAAATGGCTACCATGCTCGTCTAGTGCAATGTCTGGAATATCTTTGGCTTCAATTGCTTGATATTTTCCAGGTGTCATTTTTGAATGAGCAGGTAAATTTACCCACAATTGCACCATTTCAAAAAGACCACCATGCTCTGCAAATTCAGGAGAATGGAACTCTTCATGTAACACGCCTGCACCCGCAGTCATCCATTGCACGTCACCAGTTTTAATGGTTCCGCCGCCACCGCTCGAGTCTTTATGAGTCACTTCACCTTGGTAGGCGATTGTCACTGTTTCAAAGCCACGGTGTGGATGCGAACCTACACCTTGCTGTTCGTTGGTTGGCGAGAAAGTATAAGGCGCTGCATAATCTAGTAACAAAAATGGGCTTAGGGTTTGGCCTAAACGGTCATAAGAGAATAGGTTATATACAGGGAAACCATCACCCACCCAATGCATCTGGTTATTTTGATATGCACCAAGAAATTTCTTCATCTGATCTCTCCTATATATGTAGGATTTTCTTGAACTGGGATTGATTTTACGCCTCAATAATTGCAGTTTATAGATCAGGATTAGCAACACATTATTTCATCTATGAGACAATCATAAAGTTTGAGGTGCTCTTTTTAAGATCGTCCTATTTTTAAAATTCTTAATCCTATTTTTTAGACTTAATCACGACATAAAACTCAATTAGCATAATTTTAGGCAATGATGACCTAACTTAATAATTTTTAATTATTCATTTTGATAACACGAGGAAATAAAAATGGCTCAAGATTACGTGCGTTTAGACAAGGATAATGCTGCGGTTCTTTTAGTTGACCACCAAGCAGGTTTACTTTCTTTAGTTCGAGATATCGATCCAGATAAATTTAAAAATAATGTATTAGCACTTGCAGATGCTGCGAAATATTTCAATTTACCGACTATTCTTACTACGAGTTTTGAAAACGGTCCAAACGGCCCTTTAGTTCCAGAATTAAAAGAGCTTTTTCCAGATACGCCATTTATTCCACGTCCTGGTCAAATCAATGCATGGGACAATGAAGACTTCGTAAAAGCGGTTAAAGCGACAGGTAAAAAACAACTGATTATTGCTGGTGTGGTCACTGAGGTTTGTGTGGCATTCCCAGCTTTATCTGCACTCGCTGAAGGTTTTGAAGTGTTTGTGATTACCGATGCTTCTGGTACTTTCAATGAATTAACACGTGATGCTGCTTGGGACCGTATGTCAAAAGCAGGCGCTCAGCTTATGACTTGGTTCGGTATGGCATGTGAGTTACACCGTGATTGGCGTAATGATGTGGAAGGTCTAGGTGCACTCTTCTCAAATCATATTCCTGATTATCGTAACCTGATGACCAGCTATAGCTTTAATACATCGCAAAAATAAGTTCTATTGCCTAGATTAGAGTGCTTAAGCGCTCTAATCTTAAATTTAAATGGATTGATCTGACATTGATAAGCTCTTTTGATGATTTTTATTATTTCTATTTAGTCGTAAAGCATGGCGGCTTTAGTGCGGCCAGTGAAGCTGAGAATATTAGTAAATCTAAGCTCAGCCGACGTATTATTGACCTTGAAAATAAATTTAATGTCAGCCTGATTCAAAGAACAACTCGCCATTTTAAAGTGACCGATTTAGGCCAAGAGTTCTATGAAGAATGCTGCAAGGTTATAGCTCAAGTTGAATGCGCAGAAAACGTTTTGTTAAAGCAAAAAAGTGAACCTCAAGGGTTAGTAAAAGTAAGCTGCCCACCTTTAATGATGCATTTTCAAATTAGAAAAATTTTAAATCAGTTTTTAAAAATCTATCCAAAAGTTGAGATTGCACTCGAGCTGACGAGCCGTCGAGTTGACATTTTGCATGATGATATCGACCTCGCGATTCGGACCAATTTTGAACCCAATGAAGATTCGAATTTAATTGTTCGTGATGTGATTAAAACCGATCACTGTCTAGTGGCTTCGCCTGAATTACTTCAAGGCCGAGTAATCCAAAATCATTCTGAGCTACAAGACTTTCCAAGTATTAGCTTAGGCACTCAAAAACAAAACCCTGTTTGGCATTTATGTAATATTCGAAATGGTGAATCGGTTGATGTGCCTTATCAACCACGAATAAAAAGTAATGACTTGGCAGGTGTTTACTATGCAGTGATGGACGGGTTAGGCATTGCCGACCTTCCCTTTTTAACTGTCGAATCTGAAATTCGTAAAGGCACACTTGTTCATATTCTTCCTGACTGGAAGTCGAATATAGGCATGCTACAACTGGTTTATGTATCTAGAAAAGGCCAACGCCTTGTGGTCGAGAAACTCATTGAAACACTGATTGAAGAACTCAGACGTTTACCGGAAAGCCATGAAGGATATCTGTCAACTTAAATAGAAAACCGGTCATGAATGGGCATGACCGGTTTTTGTGAAACATCACATACAGCATAACTGCATGTTTTCGTTCAGAACAAAACGAACTCGCTTTGTTCCTTACTCAGATAAGTCTACGCAGAGGTATTTCATTTCAACATATTCTTCGATGCCGAATTTTGAACCTTCACGGCCTAGACCTGACTGTTTTACGCCACCAAACGGAGCAACTTCATTTGAAATTGCGCCCGTGTTAATGCCGACCATACCGTACTCAAGTGCTTCACCCACTCGCCATTGACGAGCTGTGCTTTGAGTAAACAAATAAGCAGCTAAACCAAACTCAGTATCGTTCGCCATTGCCACTGCTTCATCTTCAGTTTTAAAGCGGAACAGTGGTGCAAGTGGACCAAAAGTTTCTTCTTTAGATACTTTCATGTCTTGCGTTACGCCAGTTAACACAGTCGGTTCAAAAAATGTACCGCCAAGTGCCGAGCGTTGACCACCAATACGAACTGTCGCGCCTTTCTCGGTTGCATCTGCAATATGAGACTGAACTTTTGCAACTGCATCTTCATCAATTAAAGGTCCTTGAGTTGAACCCTCTTGACGTCCGTCACCAACTTTCAATTTAGACACGGCTTCAACCAAACGGTCTGCCAACGCATCGTAAATACCGTCTTGAACATAAATACGATTAGCGCAAACACAAGTCTGACCACTGTTGCGATATTTACTTGCCATAATGCCCTGAACAGCTTGCTCAAGATTAGCGTCGTCAAATACCACAACTGGTGCATTACCACCAAGTTCAAGTGAAAGTTTCTTAATGGTTGGCGCACATTGTTGCATCAAGATACGACCCACTTGGGTTGAACCCGTGAAGCTTAACTTACGAACAATATCGCTTTCGCATAGGGTTTTACCCACTTCAACCGCATCACCACTAATGTTAATTAAAACATCTGCTGGTAAGCCTGCCTGTAATGCCAATACTTCAAGGGCATATGCTGTTAACGGCGTTTGTTCTGCTGGTTTAACCAACATTGAACAACCCGCAGCAATTGCCGGACCTGCTTTACGCGTAATCATGGCAGCTGGGAAGTTCCACGGCGTAATCGCAGCAGTTACCCCAATCGCTTGTTTAATCACGAGCAAACGTTGGTTCGGTAAAGTAGGTGTTAAGACTTCACCATCAACACGGCGGGCTTGCTCTGCAAACCAACGAATGAATGATGCTGCATAACCAATTTCACCACGTGCTTCTGCCAATGGTTTACCTTGCTCAGCCGTTAAAATCTGAGCAATATTTTCTTTGTGCTCAAGCATGAGGTTGTACCATGCCAATAACACATCAGCACGAGCCAAGGCAGTTTGCTTTTTCCAAGCGGCCTGCGCTTTTGCTGAACGATTAATTGCGGCTTCAACCCCTGCGCGGTCATAGGTTTTCACCCATGCCAAAGTTTCACCCGTAGCAGCATCATTCACCTCGATATAGTCATTTGATGCAGGTGCTTCTAATGAAATATCAGGATGTTTTAATAAATACTGCAAATTATTTTGAATCATGCAGATTGCTCCATCGCTTTTGCACTACCTGCTTTGAGTGTCGCAAAACCTTGTTTCAGGATATCAAGGCCTTGACGGAATTGCTCAGCAGGAATGGTTAATGGATATAGGAAACGAATTACATTACCGTATTTACCACAAGTAAGAAGTAACAACCCGTTTTCCATTGCATAGTTTTGTACAACTTTTGCTTGCTCAGCCGTTTCAAGCTCTACTGCAACCATTGAACCTAATGCACGAATATCAGTTACTATGTCGCCTGTTGCTTGTTGAATATCTTTAAGTGCAACAACTAACTCAGCACCTAGTTCATTTGCACGTTCACATAAGTTTTCTTCTTCAATCGCATCAATAACCGCGTGCGCAGCAGCAACCGCAATCGGGCTACCTGCGTAAGTACCGCCTAGTCCACCTGGGTTTGGTGCATCCATGACTTCTGCACGACCAACAACACCTGAAATTGGGAAACCACCACCTAAGCTTTTCGCCATAGTGATGAGGTCTGCTTTAGTCTCGAAATGGTTCATCGCAAACAATTTACCAGTACGGGCAAAACCTGATTGCACTTCGTCAGCAACCAATAAAATACCGTGCTTGTCACAAATTGAACGTAAACGTTTTAAGAACTCAGCTGGTACAACATGAAAGCCACCCTCACCTTGTACTGGTTCAAGTACGATTGCTGCAACATCGTGTGGTGCAATATCTTCACTGAAAATATCTTCAACGCTTTCAATTGCCGCGTCTACAGAAATACCTTTAGCAGGCACAGGGTAACGTGCGTGGAACACACCCGCTGGCATAACACCGAAATCACGTTTGTAAGGTGCAGTTTTACCTGTCATTGCCATGGTCATAAATGAACGACCGTGGAAACCATTACCAAAAGTGATAATGCCGTGACGGCCTGTATAACAACGAGCAATCTTCACAGCATTTTCAACTGCTTCTGCGCCTGTAGTGAAAAAAGCTGACTTCGCAGGACCCGCAATTGGCGCACGCTCATTAATACGCTCAGCTAAAGCCACATAGCTTTCATAAGGTGTTACTTGATAGGCAGTATGAGTAAATTTAGTGAGTTGTTCAGTCACCGCTGCAATGACTTTAGGGTGGCGATGGCCTGTATTTAAAACCGCAATACCACCAGCAAAGTCGATAAATTGGTTGCCTTCCTTGTCCCAAAGCGTCGCGTTTTCAGCTTTTTCCGCATACCACTGACACATCACGCCTACACCACGTGGAGTTGCTTGCTGTTTACGTGTGTTAAGTGCAGAATGTTGATTATCCATTTGATTCCCTCATATTTTCATCATCAGTTGCAGCTTTGGTCTTACATCCTGTGCTTAATTTTCAGGGTGCTTTACAACGACTGCCTATGCATGTAATTTCGCTCGTCTGGCGGCAACTGACGAGAGCCATTTTTTAACTGTAGGAGAGAGCCAATTGCGTAGTTTGCTTGGAGATCATTTATTACAACGGCTCCAACAGGACACCGAAGGTAAACTACATCAGCGCCTTTTCCGTTGTCTGCGTGGCGCCATTATTGATGGCGTCATTCAGCCTAAAACACGCTTGCCCGCTTCACGTGACTTAGCCAGTGAAATTCATGTTTCGAGAAATACAGTTCTTACCGCCTACGAACAACTACAGGCTGAAGGCTATTTAGAGGCTCGTACAGGCCATGGCACGTGGGTTGCCGAAAAATTACCAGAGAGTTTTTTAAATACACAAAATAAGAAAAAAGCAGCTTCAAGTCCAAAAGTTCAAAACTCTTATACGCTCTCCAACCGTGGCTCAAACTTATTAGGCTATGCCGCAGCCTCGCCACACCAATGGGGAGCTTTTGTGCCAGGAGCGCCCGACGTAACTGAGTTTCCACATCATATTTTTAGTCGCATTCAGGCCCGCCTAAGCCGAGAGCCTGACATTACCCGCTTAATTTACAGCAATGCGGGTGGATGTATTGAGCTTCGAAGTGCGTTGGCAGACTATTTACGCGTTGCACGTTCAGTCCAGTGCGATGCTGACCAGATTATTATTACCGAAGGTATTCACCAAGCGATTGACTTAGTTTCGCGTGCACTTAGCGATATTGGTGATCGCATCTGGATTGAAGATCCGGGCTATTGGGGAATGCGCAACATGCTACGTATTAATGGCGTAGATATTCAACCCATGCCAGTCGATGCCGAAGGTATTATTCCCGAAGAAAATCCAGCAAAACCACCCAAATTAATTTTTGTCACACCATCGCACCAATATCCGCTGGGTTCGCATTTAAGCCTAGATCGTCGACGCAAATTGATTGAGATTGCCCGCCAGCACAATAGCTGGATTGTAGAAGATGATTACGACAGTGAGTTCCGTTTCTCAGGCCAACCGTATCCGTCTTTACAAGGTTTAGAAAATGATGCACCTGTGCTGTACATGGGCACGTTTAGTAAAACCATTTATCCATCTTTAAGAATTGGCTATCTGGTAGTGCCTAAGCCGCTCTTTTCACCGCTACGTATTGTGGCAGCTGAACTGTATCGTGGTGGACATTTGCTTGAGCAAAAGGCCCTAGCAGAATTTATTCGTGAAGGCCATTATGAAGCTCATATTCGTCGTATGCGTCTGCTCTATGGCAAACGGCGTGATTACTTGGTGAGCCTGATTAAACGCTACCTAGGGCCTGAATTCATCCACGAATACGATGAAGCAGCAGGGTTACATCTGGTTTTAAAACTACCAAACTCTTGCGATGATGTCGCGATTGCAGCCACTGCACTTGAACGTGGTGTCAAAGTTCGCCCACTTTCACAGTATTACATGCAATCACATGCCCACGCGCAACGTGGTTTGCTCATGGGCTTTGCCTGCGTCAATGAAAAAGACATGGTGATGGCTTTTGGTGTGCTACTCCAGTGCTTACGTGAGGCAGGTGTATCAACCCTGAATTAATTCTTTAATCTCATCATACTGAATAAAAAAGAGCCTCATAAAGAGGCTCTTTTGGTTTCTAAAATATTAAACTAACTTTTCTTCTTGAGTATGAGTAAGATGAGTTGTTCTACGCTCTTTACCCCAACCCAGTTTTTCCGACAATATTCCGAAGAACACAATAATGCCGAACAATGCTGTGGTGTAAATCACTTCTTTGAAATATGTGCCTTCAATCAGCATGATGAGAATTGCCCCAATAATTGCAAAGATCACCACATAAGTCAGATAAGGGAACATCCACATTTTAAAGTCAATTTTCACCCCTTCAGCTTCTAGTTTTTTACGCATGCGAAGTTGAGAGTAAGCAATGGTCAGGTACACATACAATGTTGCCGCACCCGTCGTTAGCATGAAAAAGTCATAAACATCCATACTCTTGGTTGCAGTTAAAATCACGGCAATCACAGAGAAAAAGCATGAAACAATCACACCAACCCACGGGCTGCTTTTACTGTTCACAGAACCAAAACTTTTCGGCGCATCACCACGTTTAGCTAAAGAGAACAACATACGTGAACACGTGTAAAGTGCTGAGTTAAAACAGCTACACACCGACGTTAACACCACAAAATTCACAATATGGCGAGCCCCCGGAATACCAAGTGCACTTAACGTTACGCTATAGGTTCCCCAAGTCGAATCTTTCAAAAGTTCATTGTTGTGAGGAATTAAGCATACCGCGACAAACATTGATCCCACATAGAACAAAATAATTCGCCAAACCACTGAGTTAGAAGCTTTACGAATTTCTTTAGAGGGATTTGCCGATTCTGCCGCCGCTACAGTAACAATTTCAGCGCCAATATAGGCAAACATGACCCCAAGCAAGGCGGTAATGACGGATGATCCTCCATTTGGCATAAAGCCTTGAGAGGTTAAGTTACTAATACCAGAAGCAGCCGGATTACCCCACGGCCATAAATGCATGATGGCCAAACTACCAATCACAAGGAAAATAACAATCGCGATAACTTTGATAAGGGCGAACCAGAACTCGAATTCACCATAATTTTTCACGTTTTGTAAATTGACTGCGACCAATGCGACAATGACCACGACCATATAGGCCCAGATTGGTATAAATGGGAACCAATTGTTTAGAATTTTACCTGCCACATAGGCTTCCCATCCCATGAGCATTGCGAGAGTACACCAGTACAACCAGCCAATTGAAAAGCCTGCCCAACGACCAATCGCGCGGTCTGCATAAGTTGAGAAAGAGCCACTGTCTGGGTTTAAAACGGCCATCTCGCCTAACATCCGCATGATGAACCAAACGAGCAGACCACCCAAAGCGTAAGTTAGAAAAACAACAGGGCCCGTATTGTAAATAATGCTACCTGAGCCCACGAATAGAGAACCACCAATAACCCCTGCAATTGAGATCATCGTTAGGTGGCGTGATTTAAGTCCATGTTTTAAACTTTGGGAGTGATTGGCTTCAGAACCATTTTGATGAGCTGCCATATCATTTTCCTTAATATATGGAGGATATCGGCCAATCTCGGAAATCCTCCGAAGCCAACTATATCCCCTAAAAATTTAGCCGTTTTGCCCAATTCCTAAAACAGAAAATTCACTGAGCTTATCCGGCGCTTCCGTATGCATACTTCCAATGGCTTTAATTTGTCGTTTCGGCCCTGAAGAAACGAGAGCCATTTTTGTAATAAAAGAGAGAGCCAATTGCAAAATTTATACGCAAAATTGGCTCTTTTTAGATTGCATGTAGGGAAATGGTTTTTAGTTTTTATTTTAAAAATGAATAAGTTTTATATTAATTAGATTGGAATTATTTAGTTTTGCTCAGAAATTAATAAAGCTTTCGTACCTTTTTCTAAAGCTCTAAATATATGTTTTTGATCGGCAGGGTAACAAATGTAATCTCCAACGCCGAGCTCAACGGCCTCATCAATTAGACCAACCAGAGCCTTACCTTCCACCACAATAATATGCTCCACAGAACCAACGGGGTGTGGCTCTGAAAGACGGTCTTCACCCGGTTCAACAATCAGTAAATAAACATCTCGACGCGCATGTGGCGGGCAAGTCGCCAACAAAATCGCTTTGTAATTGGCAATTTCAGAGCTAACGGTTGGGCCATCTCCACAACGAATCACTTGCACCTGATTGCTTGGCTCTTCCATCAAACGCGCAAAAGGAATATTTAGTGCAACACAAAGTGCCCATAAGGTTTCAATGCTTGGGTTACCTTGCCCTGCCTCTAATTGTGAAAGTGTAGATTTGGCAACGCCTGCACGACGAGCAACCTCTGCCAAAGAAAGCCCCGCTCTTTGGCGTTCACGGTTTAAACCTTTAGCAATAATTTCAATTGGCTGAGACATCCACCACATCCGTTCTATAAAAAAAACGATCGTTCGTTTTGACAAAACAATCAGACTTATTCATTATAATGGAAAATCGTTCGTTATATCATGCTATGACCACATACACTCTCATTAAGAAACTTAGTAAAGATACTACCCGCTCGATTTTCTTTGTGTGTCTAGCGACGAGTGTCGTTGGTATGTCTTTAGGTTCACTGGCTGCAAGTTATGGCTTAGCGCTCTGGATCCCGCTTTGCCTATCCATATTTGTGCTCGCAGGAACTGCTGAATTTATCTTTATTGGTTTTTTAGCAGTAGGTGGTAGCCCAATTGCTGCTGCAATTGCAGGACTACTCGTCAATTTACGGCATTTACCTTTTGGGATTGCGGTCAATGAATTAATCAGAGGTAAATTCTCTCGATATTTCGGGGCCCATATCATGAACGATGAAAGCGTTTTGTTTGGCATGGCACAGCCTGATTTCGAGACTAAAAAAGCCGCTTATTGGTTGTGTGGTATAGGCATTATGCTGAGTTGGCCTCTCGGTGTAACGGCGGGTTATTTTATTGGAACTGCTATTCCAGACCCAAAAACATTTGGTCTAGATGCCATTTTCCCTGCCATTTTAATTGCACTTACTTTTAATGCTTTAAAGAATAAATCTACTCGAAAAGCTGCATTTTCTGGATCAACTTTGGCACTGATTACCACACCTTTTTTGGCCTCAGGACTTCCCATTCTGATTTCACTTTTTGGCTTGATATTTGGTAGAAAAAAATGAGTCAACAATTACTGATTATTTTGGGCATAGGCTTGCTAGCACTTGGAACATATGGGATTCGTTTTGCTGGTTTTCACTTAGGTGCCAAGTTTACTTTTTCTGAAAAATACCAAGTTTTATTGTCAAACGGCGCAACTGTTTTGCTCTGTGCGATTGCGGTCACGACGACATTTTTTGAAGGCCAAGATTTTGCGGGATTCGCGCGTATATTGGGTGTTGGATTTGCGCTTTTATTAGTTTGGAAAAAAGTACCGCTGTTATTGGTAATTTGCTTGGCAGCCGCTGGTACAGCACTGTTACGTTTGCTTGGAATTGAGTAATAAAAAAGGCGAGATATACTCGCCTTTTTCGAAACTTTGATTAGAACGGTAAATCATCGTCTAAATCTGCTGGTGCAGAAGCTGGTTGCTGTGGTGCTTTAGGAGCAAAGCCACCACCTTGCGGGCTGTTGCCACCATTACCAAAACCAGCTGGGTTGCTGCCATAGCCGCCACCACTATTTTGGTTATAACCACCACCTTGGTTATTATTATTTTGATAACCATTACCACCTTGTTGAGGTGCGTTAAAACGTGGTTGATTAAAATCATTACCGCCAGCGAACCCTTGTTCACCTTGTTGACGCCCATCTAACATTTGCATCTGTTCGCCACGAATTTCTGTTGTATAGCGCTCTTGACCATTTTGATCAGTCCACTGACGCGTGCGTAATGAACCTTCAATATAAACCTTAGAACCTTTACGTAAGAACTGCTGAGCAATTTCCCCTAAACGGTTATGCAAAACAATACGGTGCCATTCTGTTTGTTCTTTACGTTCACCTGAAGTTTTATCGGTCCAAGCTTCACTTGTCGCGATTGAAAATTGAGTCAACGAACCCCCATTTGGAAAGGTTTTTGTTTCAGGATCACGACCCAAAGTACCAACCAAAATAACCTTATTTACACCACGCATTAGCTGTCTTCATCCTATACATTTCTATGTTTTACTTTATAAGAGTTATGCTTAAATGGCTACCTCTTTACCGAACAACTGCGTTAAATCACGTCGCGCAGCCTCATCAAGAGTCTGTTTATCGACTTTAATATAAGCAACTTGCTGGTCAGGCATCACCACAACTTCTTCTATACCACGAATTGCCAATAGCTGTGTGGTCCACTCATTCACCTGTTGCACTTGCGGCAATGGCAACACAATAGATGACAAATACCGCGGCTGAGCTAAACCAAAACTAATTAGCAACCATATTATAGCAATCCCTGTTAAGACACTCCATCCAATCGCAGTATTATGTAACATCAATAATTGACCACCTAGTGTGCCACCAAAAAAAGCACCTAAAAACTGACTACTGGCATTTACACCCATAGCAGTCGCTTTTGACTGGATTGGAGCACATTTTGATAACCACGATGGCAATAATGCTTCCATCACATTAAAGGCAATAAAGAAAATACCTAGGCCTGCGAGTAATACATATTTTGATTGATAACCAAATATGAGTAACAGTAAACCTGCAATAATCCCTGTAATTGCAGTTAAGAAAATTCCTCGCATTTTGCGATATTTTTCAGCCACGATAATGCTTGGAAATGCAAAGAACAGACTAATTACTAACAGCGGCAGATACACCAGACCATGACTTGCTAAAGGAATATGTGCAAACTCAATGAGCTGTGAAGGCACATAAATAAACATGGCGGTAAGCAGTAAGTGCAGTGCAAAAACCGAGACATGCAAACGGTTTAAGTCACCCATTTGAATGACTTGCTTAAGCTGCGCCATATAGCCTTGCTGATAATTACGATGATGACGAGTCACTTTAGGTACAAGCAAGAGCATCAAAATCGCGATTAAGCCCATAATGGTCGTGACAAAGAACAAACCAGAAATGCCGACAAGGCTTGTGAGCCAAGGTCCAAGACTAAAAGCCACCACAAAAGACAGACCAATACTCATGCCCATGGCAGCCATGGCTTTAGTGCGCTGCTCTTCACGCGTCACATCGGCTAAAAGCGCCATCACGACTGCTGAAACTGCACCCGCACCTGCTATGGCACGGCCAATAATCACGCCATAAATCGTGTCAGATAAACCGGCAATTGCACCGCCAATAGCAAAGAGTAATAAGCCAAGCACCACAAGAGGTTTCCGGCTAAAACGGTCAGCAAGTAAGCTAAATGGAATCTGTAAAATCGCCTGACTTAAACCATAGACACCCACAGCCAAACCAATGAGTGCTGGAGTCGCATATTGATATGACTGCCCGACTACAGAAAAGACAGGAATAATCATGAACAAACCCAACATGCGTAGCGCAAAAATACTACTTAAGGCAAAAGTTGAGCGACGTTCCAAAGCATTCATCATATCAATACACGTTTATCAAACTAGGCAAATTATAAGCCGATTCGTTTCTAAAAATACGGGACGCCTTATTTAAATTAACGATTTCAGCTTAAAAAAATAAAGAGGCATTTAGCCTCTTTATTCTAAACATCTTTACTGAAAATTAACTTAAGACGAATGTGAATGGCGTTTACTATATTGAATTGAAGCAAATACAGCCCAAACAATAAATGCTACACCAATTAAACCTGTTACCACTTCCGGTACATGTACGCCTGTACCACTTGCAATCATAATGAATGCTAAAGCACCAATTGCATAATGTGCACCATGTTCTAAGAACACATAAGCATCTAACGTGCCTTTTTCAACAAGATAAACTGTCATTGAACGGACAAAAATAGCACCAATTGCAAGACCAAGCATAATCACGACAACATCGCTGGTAATTGCAAATGCACCTATCACACCGTCAAAACTAAAAGATGCATCTAATACTTCTAGATATAAGAAGCCACCGATACCCGCTTTAACTACACCAGAAGCAGCGCCTGATCCATCTTTCATAATGGCGTTGCCATCTTCATCAATTTCAGGTTCACCGCCTAACATATGGCTTAATACTTCTACACCGATATAAACCACAATGCCCCAAATACCAGCCATAGTCACAACAAGGCGCTGCGATTCATCAACATTGGCTGCCATAATTAACATCGCAATTAAAGCAATAAAAACAGACATTGCCGGTACGCTAGCTAAGCTAGAAAGTTTAGCTTCAAGCCATCTGAACCAATGAGTTTCTTTTTCCTCATCAAAGAAGAAGTTTAAGAAAACCAATAATAGGAATGTTCCACCAAAAGCTGAAATCTCAGCGTGGTGGGCCATTAAACGTTCAGAATAAGTTTTTGGATCGTTGAGTGCCAATTTAGCCACTTCAATCATTCCCATATCCGCAGTCACGGCAACAATCGCCACTGGGAAAATTAAACGCATACCAAAAACGGCGATTAAAATACCCACCGTCAAAAACAGCATTTTCCAGAAAGGATCCCAATTACGCAGAACCGATGCATTGACAACAGCATTGTCAAAAGATAAAGAAACTTCCATTACAGCTAAAATGGCTGTAATCGTTAAAGCTTTAAGCATGGTAGACACGCCTGCTTCAGGTCCATGGGTAAAACCCCAATAAGCGGATAGCGCTAAACACACCACCGTAAAAAATATCGAAAATCGGAAATGCTTCATGGATCAGACCTATACCAAGAACTAAATTTAATCTTTCTTAAAACCGTGGCTATTATATCGATAATTAACCACAAAACGATGTTGTTTTGTGCCGTTATTACCTTTACTTTATCTCTATGTTTAATAAAGAAATTTATAATTTTTAATTAACTTATTAATCGTATTAAATATTTTCTTGCGATATATCTATCATTATTATTTTTGTATTTTAAAATTGATTTAAAATCCGGTTCAGCTGTCTTATTTTAAATGGAATGATTTTATGCTTTTTTCTCAAGAACTCTGGCAACGTAATTTAAATTTATATCAGAAAATTCTAGACCTGCCTTTTAATCAGGAACTTGCCAGTGGAACTTTAGATAAAGAAGCGTTTTGTCATTATGTCATTCAAGATGCTCAATATTTAGTGGCCTATGGCCGCGTTTTAGCCGTTGCAGCAGCAAAGGCTTTTGATGCTGACGATATCATGCAATTTTCAGATGCAGCTAAAATTGCAATTGTGGTTGAACGCAGTTTACATGATGACTTCATGAAAAATTTTGGCGTAACCAAAGACGAATTTAAAAATACGCCATTAACGTTGGCCGGCCATCATTACACTTCATTTTTAACCGCAACTGCTTGGTCTGAGAGCTATCCTGTGGTACTGGCTGCACTTTTACCCTGCTTCTGGATTTATGCCGAAGTCGGTAAAGATATTGTGAACAAATCTATACCTAATAACCCTTATCAAGCGTGGGTCGATACCTATGCAGGCGAAGAGTTCCATACTGCCGTTCGCAATGTAATTGCGACAGTTGATAAAGTTGCAGCACGTTGTGATGCAGATACTTTAGAGAAAATGCATGCCGCGTACACCATGGGTGCAAAACTTGAGTGGTTATTTTGGGATAGTGCCTACCACCAAAGACAATGGTTAGGTTTAGATCATATTTAAAACTTCAAAAGAATCGGTCAGATGGTTCAATACTCTGATCGATTTTCACTAAAATGCGAGACAGATATGTATATCGGCGAATTAGCATCTTTAACTGGAGCCACTCCTAAAGCCATTCGGCATTATGAGAAATTAGGCTTGCTACCTGTGGCAAAAAGAAAGGGAAATTATCGTATTTATGAAGCGATTGATGTTCAATCAGTTAAGATGATTCGCCTCGCGCAAGCTGTCGGATTTAGCCTTTCAGAACTGTATGACTTGTCAGCTTTAAAATATAAAAATAATCGATTTCCTGTAGAAGTTGCACAACAGCTCATTCAGAAAAAGAATCAACAAATTATTAAGCAAAAAGAAGCGTTAACGCGTTTACAAGAAGATTTAAAGCAACTTGAGAATGAGATTATTCACACTTATATTACCAATAAGATTTCAGCTTAAAACAGCCCATTAAAATTTGAAATAGCTTTCAAAATGAGTGCTTGACTCTGCCCTTAGGGTAAAGGTTTATCGTAATGACTTCGTTTATTACGGATAAATAAAATGAGCGCTCATCTTTCTACATTTAAAAATTCAACAGCATTAATTACAGGAGCATCTTCAGGAATAGGCAAAGCCTATGCTCAAAAACTTGCATCTTTAGGCATTCATTTAATTTTGACTGCACGCTCCGAACAAAAGCTGAATGATTTAGCTGATGAACTTAGAAAAAAATATAACGTAAATGTTGAGGTTATCGTTTTAGATTTAGCTCAAGCGAATTCAGCTCAAATATTATTTGATGAAGTGCAAGCTAGAAAATTATCGGTAGAAATTTTAATTAACAACGCAGGATTTGGAAAATGGACTAAATTTCTAGATCAATCTGTATCTACCTATCAAGAAATGATCACGCTGAATATCAGCAGCGTAACGTCTTTATGTTATTTATTCCTGCCTCACATGCTTGCTAACAAAAAAGGCATCATGATTAATATTTCATCTACAGGAGCATTCCAACCTCTCCCCTATATTGCCGTCTATGGGGCAAGTAAATCTTACGTATTACAATTTACTGAGGCGCTCGCAGGAGAATATGCATCTTCGGGTGTTAAATTTTTGGCAGTTTGTCCGGGCAATACGGAAACCAATTTTACTCAGGTCGCTAATGCCGATACCAGCGGTATGAAAAGCTCTACAGTTGAGGATGTTGTATCTGCAACGGTTAAAGCATTAGATAAGAATAAACCAACTCTTGTTGTAGGTTGTAGCAACTATTTAACGTCTCAACTGCCTCGAATTCTTTCTCGCAAAAAGATGATCAATTTAGTTGAAGGGATGCTCAGAACCCGCGTTGTCGATCCGTCATAAAGCTAGTTCAATTTAAAAGATTAAGGGCTATCTCTTAATCTTTTAATGCTGAAATAGTTGCCAGCCATAAATTAAACCTGCCGCGGCAACTACCCAACACAGTGTTGCGAAGCCTAGACATGACCACATCGACAAACGCGTTGCAAGTACATAGACCGCCACTAAATAAATGGCATATGGAATAAGTGACCATAGGCCAAACAGCGCTGTTTTCTGTAAAGCCTCAGCTCCTTTTTGCTGATAAACAATCACATGGGCAATCAAAGCAAAGGTAGGAAAAAGCGGGACTAAACCTGCAATATAAAATGCCTTACTTTTCGATAAAACCGAGATGATGAGAACAACCCCAGCCCCCAACATACATTTTAAAAATAACGCCCACATGCGCTGATCCTATCTGGTCATTTCCATATCAAAACGCTGTATTGTGCGCTTTTCAGAGAAAATTAACAGCAACCAAAGCAATCAGTGCAGGAACTGCCTGAATATAAATAATCTTTTTACTGGCTGTCAGTCCACCATAGATACCTGCAATGAGCACGCAACCTAAAAAGAAGTTGGCAATCGATGTCGCAAACGGTGCATCTGCAAATAAAGCCCAGAATAAACCCGCAGCCAAAAAGCCATTATAAAGACCTTGGTTTTGTGCCATGACTTTGGTGAGTTTTGCTTTTTCTGCATTATTTCCAAAGGCTTTCATGCCATAGGGCTTGTCCCACAAAAACATCTCTAACACTAAAATATAGACATGTAATATTGCAATTAAACCCACTAAAACTTGTCCGATCATACAATTTTCCTTTTTATTTTAAAGATATGAAAAAAGATCAGTCTCTCGACTGATCTTTTAATATTTTACGGCTTTAACAATACTTTGCCTTGACGAGCACCTTGTGTTGCTTTTTGGGCAGCAGTTTTAATCTCATCAAAACTAAATACACCTTCAACAGGCAGAGTTAATTTTTTCTGAGTTGCTAGCGTTAATAACTCGACAATAAGCTCTTTTTTACGTTCTGCTGGCATTTCTTTGTTGACCACACTCGCCCAGAAACCTTTTACAGTTGCTTGTTTAAAGATGAGATCACCAGATGAAATTTGCATGGTTTCACCTGTCATACTGCCAAACGAAACCAATAGGCTATTTTCACTAAGCAAGTTCAGCATCTCACCACTTGCACTTCCGCCAATCGAGTCTACACCAGCAATTAAAGGTTGGTCACCGTGAAGCTGTTTAACTTGCTCTTTCCAGTTAGGCTGATCGGTTGCTACAACATGTTGAATGCCTAAAGCTTGCATCTCTGCAATTGCATCAGTACGACGAACCAGATTAATCACTGGTAAACCACGTGCCTGTGCAATCATGGCAACCGTTTTACCTACTGCACCATTTGCCGTGTTTTGAATGAGCCATTGACCCGGTTGAACATTTACAAAGTCCAATAACATGAGAGCACTAATTGGCATACCAATCAGCTGTGCTGCTGTTTCATCATCAATTTCATTATTGAGTGGAATAAGCCCTTGCGCTGGTGCAATAAAGTATTCAGCCCAACTGCCATGCACAGCCGCAACTGCAATACGCTGCCCTACCTGTACATGAGTAACGCCTTCACCCAGCGCATCTACAATACCAACGGCTTCACTACCACCAATAGCGGGTAAAGTAGGCTTGTAGCCATAACTTCCGCGTACCGTCCATACATCATGATTATGGATTGGAGACATGATTGTTTTAATACGAACTTCGCCTGCTTTTGGTTCTGGCTTTGGCATATCCGCCTGCTCTAAAACGTCTACAGGTTCGCCAAAATTACCATGGATAATACTTCGCATGCTTTATTCCTCTATCGGTTTTAAGAGTTGTTGGGTAGTTTCTAAAGCTAGATGTAGATGTGCTTTGTCTTGCGATAATTTCGTGAGTAAAGCAGCACCTAACCATAACTGATACATGACTTGCGCAGTTTTTAAAGGGTCAATGTGTTTTGGAATTGACCCTTCTTGTTGCCCTTCTTTGAGTAGCAAAGCCAGACGCTGCGTTAATTTGTACACACCTTCATTGAGAATTTGGCGCATGTCTTCCGATAAATCGGAAACTTCGGCTGCCAGTTTCACAATCAGGCAATTTTCAGCCCAGCTACCATTTACCGGATCATCAATCCATGCCTGCCATAACGCCATTAAACGGGCGTGGGCACTTTGTTCACTGTGCTGCCAAAGTTGTTCCATACGAACTTTATAGTCAGCCATGTATTGCTCTAGCAACGCACAGCCAAACGCCTCTTTCGAAGCAAAGTAGTGATAGAACGAACCTTTAGGTACGTCACAAGCCTTTAAGATTTCTTGTAAACCAACGCCGACAAATCCTTTGTGTAATACCAGCTCAAAACTGGTATCCAAAATGTGTTGTCGCGTGGTTTCACTTTTATTTAGTCGTTTCATGCATACACAATACTCCACTATTAGACCAGTCGTCTAGTAAAATTATGTTGCTCATTAAAATTTGCTAAGAGTAGAAATCAAAAGAGAGGAATGTTAAAAATACAACCTGCTTAATTAAACAAATTTTGTCGATTGTCGTTTAACCGTCACAATTTGTCGCTTTAAATCATTTTGTACCACTTGAACAATTTTAAATCGTTATCATATATAGGGTCTGTTGTTTATAACCAGTCACACTGCACGAGACTGATCAATCAACACCTAAATTTTCATTAATACATAATTGAGATGTTTTATGAGCCAAAGTCATATCCGTATTCGAGGCGCACGTACCCATAATTTAAAAAATGTGTCTCTCGATATTCCACGCGATAAATTTGTGGTAATTACGGGGTTATCAGGTTCAGGAAAATCTTCTCTTGCCTTCGATACCCTTTACGCCGAAGGACAACGCCGCTATGTCGAATCACTTTCGGCCTATGCCCGTCAGTTTTTATCGCAAATGGAAAAGCCTGAAGTAGACTCGATTGAAGGTTTATCTCCAGCGATTGCGATTGAGCAAAAATCTACCAGTCATAACCCACGTTCAACCGTGGGTACCATTACCGAAATTTATGACTATTTACGCTTGCTCTATGCGCGTGTCGGTACACCTTACTGTCCTGAACACGACTTGCCGATGGTTGCGCAAACTGTTTCTGAAATGGTCGATGCAGTAAAAACACTTGAAGAAGGCACAGCACTGATGTTGCTTGCCCCTGTAGTTCGTGAACGTAAAGGTGAATACAGCAACTTGTTCGAACAGCTACAAGGCCAAGGTTTTGTTCGTGCGCGTGTTGATGGCGAAATCATTGATATTGATACGCCACCTGAACTCGACAAAAAGAAAAAGCACACCATTGAAGTTGTAGTTGACCGTTTTAAAGTACGCGAAGATTTAGGTAACCGTATTGCCGAATCATTTGAAACTGCTTTACGTTTAGGTGGTGATATTGCTGTTTTGTCATGGATGAATGGCGAACACCCAGACCGCGTTTTTTCTGCAAAACACTCATGTCCTAAATGTGATCGAGCTGTAGCAGAACTTGAGCCTCGTTTATTTTCATTTAACAACCCGTTTGGTGCCTGCCCTGTTTGTGATGGTTTAGGTACACGCAGTCATTTTAGCTCTGAAAAGCTCATTCCAAATCCTGAGCTTGCGATTAGTGAAGGTGCAATTCGTGGTTGGGATCGTCAACGTCCATATTATTATTCGATGCTGCAAAAAGTTGCCGACCATTTTGGTTTCCAACTTGATACGCCTTGGAACCAGTTAGATAAAGATACTCAAAAGAAATTTTTACAAGGTACGGGCAAAGAAAAAGTCGATTTAAGTTATATCGATGAACGTGGCCGCAAACACACGCGCGTACAACCTTTTGAAGGAATTTTGCCGCACCTTGAACGTCGTTACCGTGAAACTGAAAGTAACTATGTACGAGACGATTTAGCCCAATATCTATCGAATGCCGCTTGCGATGCCTGCGACGGTTCACGTCTAAATGAAATTTCACGCAACGTTCGAGTCAAAGATAAGACCATTGCACAAATCACCAAGATGTCGATTGGTGATGCTGAAAACTATTATCAAGATCTCAATCTTGAAGGCGCTAAAGGTGAAATCGCCGATAAAATCTTTAAAGAGATTCGCGAGCGTTTACATTTCCTCGTCAGTGTCGGTTTAAATTATCTCAGCCTCGCTCGTTCGGCAGAAACCTTGTCCGGTGGTGAAGCTCAGCGTATTCGTCTCGCTTCGCAAATTGGTGCAGGTTTAATGGGTGTGATGTATGTACTCGATGAACCATCGATTGGCTTACATCAACGCGATAATGATCGCCTATTACAAACGCTGATTCGCTTACGTGATTTAGGTAATACGGTGTTAGTTGTTGAACACGATGAAGATGCAATTCGTGCAGCCGACCATATTATTGATATCGGTCCGGGAGCTGGCATACATGGTGGCGTGATTATTGCCGAAGGAACTTATGATGAATTGGCTAACCATGCTGACTCACTCACAGGTCAATACCTTTCGGGCAAACGCAAAATTGAGATACCAAAACAACGGACTCAATCACCACGTCCAGATGAATTCATCAAACTTTCAGGTGCAGCAGGCCATAACTTAAAAAATGTCGATTTAACTATTCCACTCGGCATTATGACTTGTGTGACTGGCGTTTCAGGTTCAGGAAAATCGACGCTGATTAACCGTACTTTGCTTCCATTGGCAGCTACACAACTCAATGGTGCAACGACATTAACAGCCGAGAAGTTTGATTCAATTGATGGTCTTCAACACCTAGATAAAGTCGTTGATATTGACCAAAGCCCGATTGGACGTACACCACGCTCTAATCCTGCAACGTATACAGGCTTATTTACGCCAATCCGTGAGTTATTTTCTCAAACGCCAGAGGCAAAAGCGCGTGGTTATAGTGCTGGTCGTTTCTCGTTTAACGTGAAAGGTGGCCGCTGTGAAGCCTGTGAAGGCGACGGCATGATTAAAGTTGCAATGCATTTTTTACCAGACATGTATGTGCCTTGCGATGCGTGTCATGGCAAACGTTATAACCGTGAAACGCTTGAAGTCGGCTATAAAGGCAAAAACATTTCTGATGTTTTAGAAATGACTGTTGAAGATGCTGCTGAATTCTTTAGTGCAATTCCAGTCATCCATCGCCGTTTAGAAACCTTAACTCAGGTGGGCTTAGGCTATATTCGTTTAGGTCAAGCTGCAACCACGCTCTCTGGTGGTGAAGCACAGCGTGTAAAACTCGCACGTGAGTTAGCTAAACGAGATACGGGTAAAACTTTATATATCTTGGATGAACCAACAACAGGTCTACATTTCCACGATATTGCTAAGTTACTCGACATTTTGCATGAGCTACGTAACAAGGGTAATACCATTGTGGTGATTGAACATAACCTTGATGTCATTAAAACAGCGGATTGGGTTGTCGACTTAGGTCCTGAAGGTGGTTCAGGCGGTGGCATGATCATTGCTGAAGGTACACCTGAACAAGTGGCCGAGGTTGAGATTTCCCACACTGGGCGCTTCTTAAAACCGATGCTTAAATAAAGTTTAATTAAATTAGGCTAGAAGGTTAAATGACCTCTAGCCTGATTATTATTCACCTAATTCTTCTTCTAAACTCTCTAAACGACCATAATTAAATTTATGTGCGGGAATAAAAATATAATCTAATTCTAAAATATTTATAAAAATTGTCCTATGATATCCCTCTGTAGGTAAATAGATAATTTCGTCTGCATCTTCTGGATCTATTTCAAGACAGGAAAAAGCCTCATACAACTTGCGATCCTCAAACATCGGCTCTCTTCTTATTTTTCCATTAGTAAATTGCCATTGAATTTCTGTTGCTCTGGCATACAATTTTTTTAATTGTTTAGATGCATCTCTTTTAACCTTTTCCCTATCTTCCTTCTTTATATGATCTTGTTCAATTAATGCATCTAACTCTTCTTCGGTTAAAAGTATTTTCTTTACATAGTTTTTTACTTTTTCTTCACTTATTAGATCTGTTACATACTCTAAACACTCAATATTCTCTATAACCAGCCATTCCTCATCTTCAATTCTATCCAATCCTAACCAATCTTTATATTTTTCAGGACCAAAAGTATCAAATGCTTCACTTGAGAGATAAACATCTTGTATTGAAGCTCGACGAATAAAGGCGATTCTATTATCTAGAGATTCAACAACTATAAAGTCGCCTTTACTATTCAATCGATAGTGTAGTCTAGATCTTTCAGCCTCAGTAATTGGGAATAAAAGCCCTTTTCCAGATCTGAAATGAAATGCTATTTCTCCAAAATATGTATTTTCATCACTAATCTCATCATGAATTCCTAAATTATCAAAAGGTCGAGGATTACCAAGTATTTCATCTACAGTTGAATTTAGAATTTTCGCTAATTTTGCTTGCTTACTCTTAGGAATAGAGGCAGCTCCAGATTCCCAACGTTGATAATTAGGTTGGCTGACTCCCATAGCTTTTGCAACTGCAGTTTGAGTCATCATGTTTGCTAGACGAACTTTTTTTAAAGCAGATAATTTCATTGTTAAAAGTTATACGTATAAATTATACAAAAAGTTATACCCCATTTAAAACCATGTCAACCCACTGAAAACAAATTCAAAAATTCAACTATAAAAATGGATAGAATATTTCATAAGATAAAATTAAAAGAAAACCAAATAATTAATTGAAAATATTATTAAAAAACAGAGTTTTGAATTCTAATGGTAAGGTAAGGAAATCTGCATACACAAATTAAGTTATATAAATTCTTTTATGAAATAGTAATAAGACCTTACCCCTCAACTGCATTCCGACCTCGGGCCTTAGCTCTTAATAGTGAACGATCAGCTTTCTCTAAAAGCTCTATCCAACTCGCCGCACCTATAGCAAACCCGATACTTACAGACACATGCAATTTTTCATCTGAACCAGATAAACAAATCTCTTCTAAGGAAATCGCAATCCGAATTTTCTCTGCTAAAAGACGGGCATCTACAAATTGCACCTGTTCTAATAATATTAAAAACTCATCTCCGCCATAACGAACAATTAAATCTGAACTTCGAATATTTTGCTTTAATTGCTCGGCGATACTGACAATGACATGGTCACCCACAATATGCCCATATTGATCATTCACCTGTTTAAAACGATCAATATCTATAATCATTAAACAGGTCTGCGTAAATTTTTGAGGGTAACTTTCAACAATTTTTAAATATTCAGATAAAGCTAGACGGTTGGACACACCAGTTAATGGATCTGTATTGGCAATATTCTTTAATTGAAATTCAAAAGCATCGCGCTGCTGCAACATACGCTGTAATCGATCAATCGCTTCAAAAAGGGAAAGAAATTCACCTTTTGTTGTCATATTCATCTCATCTGTCCAATGATTAGAACTACGCGATAAATCTAAAATTAAAGTCCTTGCTTTTATTAAAGGAGAAAATACCCTTCTTTGTGCATAATTAAGCGTAAGTAACGCTGTAGCTAAAGAAATTAAAGATATTAATAAAGTTAAAAGAAAACCATTTCGAGCAATTACATTTTCTTGAGTTGCAATCACGACACTTTCATCAAGAATATAACTTTGTAAATCAACCACAGTGGTAAATTTACCCACGATTGCTTCTGTCAATTGAGTGCCATTTAAATCATATGGCTCCCCTTTTTGGCTTTCTTCTAATAGGTTTTGTACAATCGGAATACCCTTATCTATAAATTCTGATTTCACTCGGGCATATAACCGACGGTATTCAGGGGTCTTTGCCTGTTCAGGTTGCAAGGTATCAACCAAAATCCATAAATATCTAGATTGATGCTGAGTTTGTAGAGAGCGTGCGCGATTATTACTTGGAATTTCTTCATTAAAGCTCACAGGAGCAATAATATTAGATGCCATCCGTCCCGCTTGATCACGCATGTCCGTCAGAACGATAATGAGTGTAAAGTAATTAGAAATACGGCTATCTTTACTTTTTAGCTGCAACATCAGTTTTTGCAGTATTTCCCTACAATTATCCCATGCTCCAAACATCCCTAAAATAGCATTATCCATTTGGACGGAAGTTCGTGCTCCATATGGAATTTCACCATAGTAGTCGACTACATGCCGAGCTTGTCTAAGATTTTCTTTGAAGTTGGTTTGCAGCTCATTTGCTAATGAAACATAACCTGCTTGTTGTAAGATAAGGATACTTGTATCAATTTGCGCATCAACAATTAAACGAAATTTTTTTAATTCTTGCTGATTCTTTAATAAATCATGAGGACTGCTCGACATCATTTTATTAGCTGGAGCACGCTCCTTAGAAATTTTATAGGCAATATCGGCTACAGCTCTTAAACTTTTTATTTCGGCTAAGGCTTGTCTAGTTTTTATATAATCCTGATAGCTTCCCACAATGAGGGGAATCGCCATGAATAATAAGGACAAAATAATAACCAGCATAAAAAAGAACAGTCGATTACTAATATGCTCTGAACGTAACCCTGACATTTCTAGCTGGTACTCCGTAAATGTCCTGCCATTTTTACTACGATATAAATTAGGCTTAAATTCATCCTAGCATTTTAATAACTAGAATTTCATCAATAAAACCTTCATTTCTCTTTTAATAATTATACGGCTTCTACATTTTAGTAAGCTTAAATAACTAGTATCGAAAAATTGAATGTTTTTTATAAAAAAACTCTATTTTACAGATGAAAGAAATTTAGTGATGATAGTAAAACATATTTAAATATCCTCTTGGATGCACTTCTCCCAGCATCCACTACCCAGCTTTAAGCTGGGTTCTTTTTGGCCTAATATTTTTTTAAATAAATTTCATGTAATTATTATTATAATTTTAAGATTTTCTTATAGATAAAAAAAAGCTCAACCTTGGGGAAAGCTGAGCTCGTAAAATCTGATGTGTTACGCACATCGTATCTGGGAAAGCACTTTAAACCCTAAAAACGTTAGGTAGTGAACTTTGCAATTGAATTATGTGACTTATCTCTACTTTTGTAAAGTCGATTAAATTAATCAGAATTCAAAATTTAATCGATTTTTCAACTTAAAATAGAGATTTCTTTTATTTTATTCACTTATATAATAATTAAAAATAGTTAAATTTTTTAGTTAAACTAATCGAAATATTGTTAACTATTCCTCAAAATATTACAAATTCGATAATAAATTGATGGTTTTTTATTCGCATTGTAAACAATATTATACTTTTGTTAATGTTAAAACCGATTAATATAATCTGTTTTTCCAATAATAATTGTAATAACTTTTAAACATTTATTTCTAAATTCCCTATGAAATATAATTATTAGCCTCTTGTAAATGTTCATTTTTTTATCAGGTTGACAATTTACTTTTCATTTGATTAGTTTTTCACCAATTTTAACATAAGTGTCAAATATCTTTAACATTCCTTTTTTTCATTATTGACTTCATAAATTGTTACAATACAATGACCCCAGCTTTATCTCTTGTTATTGCTGGAAATGATTATGAAAAAACTTGGTTTAGCCACTGCTGTATTATTAGCCATGACCGGTGCTCATGCTTATCAATTTGAAGTTCAAGGTCAATCTGAATATGTTGACACAACTGCAAACGATAAAAACTTCACTGGTGACGTTGCTGGTACATTCTATTTAAAAAATGTTGATACCGCTAAAGGTCCATTAGCTGAAGCAGCTTTCTTGAATCAAGCTTCTAGCGTATCTTTAGGTTATAGCTACCAGCAGTATGACCAAAACAATGGTTTAAACTACCACGTTGGTACATACGGCGTTAAAGGTGAGGCTTACGTTCCTACTCCTTACCTTCCTGTATATGCTAGTGCAACTTACAACCACACTGATGTTGATGGTAAAAACAACTTCTCTAAAGATGACAACGGTGACCGTTATGCATTAGAAGTTGGTGCTATGTTGTTACCTAACTTCTTGATGACTGTTGGTTATACAAGTGTTGCTAACCAATTCGCTTTAGACAACTTTGGCATCATCAGCAACGGTATCTACTCTGCTGTAAACCAAACTGCTGCGATCCAAAATGACCAAGATGCTATTACTGCACGTGCTAAATATGTAGGTCCAATCGATGGAACTAACATGGCAATTGGTTTTGAAGCTGCTGGTGCTTTCGGTGAAGAAAACCAATACGGTTTAAAAACTGACCTTTACTTAACTCCTAAGTTAAGTGTTGGCGCATCTTTCGTGGGTAACGATGGCGTAGCTGACATCAAAGGTAATGACCTTGGTGAATTCCGTCAAGCTTGGGGTGGTAACGTAAACTACTTCATTACTCCTGCTTTAGCAGTTGGTGCATCGTACATGAAAGCTGACGTTAAAAATGCGTCTACTAGCTACGATACACAAACTATCGGCTTAAATACTAAATTCCGTTTCTAATTTAATTTAGAAATCGAATTAAAAAAGGACTCAATTGAGTCCTTTTTTTACACCTAAATATCAGCTCCGCACAATATTTAAGAAATACAGATGACGTTCGTACTGATCAATAATGTCTTGAATTAAATCTTCTTGCGTCCAATCCATTACATCATAGTTCTGACCACCCTCTCTTAAGAAAACTTCAGCTTGGAAATATTGCCCATCTTCTGCTTCTATACGCCCCATAAGAAAACTTGGTGGCAATGTTTCACGTGAAACAACTTTATAAATAAAATTAATTTCATTGTGATGGTCTACCCTAAGCTGCATACCATCTTCAAGCTGAGTAATTGAAACTTCTAAATGACGGCGTTTCAATTCATGCTTAATATTTTCAAAAGCACGGCTTACCTGATTTTCAATATATTGCTTTACTTCGTCTTCACTATGAGGATAGTGCATGATTAATCCTAGACGCTGTTGCCAGCTTCGTGGATTATGAATAGCACGCGGTGTGATTCGTGCTTCTTGGATAGCAGTCATTTTAGTGACATCAAGATGCAATGCTTTGATTAATCCCCAACTCATTAACAGCATGACGACAGTAAATGGTAATGCACTCATAATGATTGAGGACTGAAGTGCAGCCAACCCACCCACCAATAATAAAATAATGGCGAGTACAGCCATAAGCACTGTCCAGAACAGACGTTGCCAAGTCGGTGAGTTTTCTGTTTTTGCAGTTAAATAGTCGGTGACTAATGCACCTGAGTCGGCCGAGGTCACAAAAAATAAAACTACTAAAACAGTTGCCAAGACATTCATTACCCCAGAGAAAGGTAAATGATTTAGAAATTCAAATAATGCGACTGATGAATCTTGTTGAACCGCCTGAATTAAGGTGGTTTGATGCTCATGGATAATGCTAAATAATGCAGCATTTCCTAAAAAGCCCATCCAAATAATGGTAAAGCCTGTTGGGATAAGCAAAACTCCAACAATAAATTCTCGAATGGTACGACCACGTGACACGCGGGCAATAAACATTCCCACAAATGGCGACCAAGAAATCCACCAAGCCCAATACAAGATCGTCCAGCCCCCAATCCATCCATTTGGCTGATAGGCATATAAATTGAACGTCATGGTAAAAAGGTTAGAGAGATATTGCCCAGTGTTTTGAATAGTGGTTTGAAGTAAATAAATGCTTGGGCCAGCAATAAAAATAAATACTAATAGAATTACAGCAAGAACTAAGTTTATTTCTGATAAACGTTTTACACCTTTATCCAGACCTAAAAATACGGATAAAGAGGCCAAAATACTCACAAAAATAATGAGTAGAACTTGAACATGAGTACTTTGCTCTACACCAAATAAATAATGCAAACCAGAATTGATCTGGGTTACCCCAAAACCAAGAGATGTCGCGACACCAAATACGGTTCCAATCGTTGCAAAAATATCAATGCTATCGCCCAATGGGCCATAAATCTTTTTTCCAATCAGAGGATAAAGTGCGGAACGGGTCTTCAAAGGTAAATTATGTCTATAGGCAAAATAAGCTAAAGCCAGTCCGACTACAGCGTAAATCGCCCACGCATGTAACCCCCAGTGGAAAAAGGTTACTCTTAGTGCTTGCTGTGCTGCATCAATCGTTTGAGCCTCACCACTTGGGGGGTTAACGTAATGCATGACGGGTTCAGCAACACCGAAGAACATCAAACCAATCCCCATCCCTGCTGTAAACAGCATGGCGAACCAGGACCCATTATTATAATCAGGCTGGCTATGATCAGGCCCTAATTTAATACGTCCAATCGATGAACAGGCGATATAAATCAATAAGATGAGAAAGAAAGCAACAGATAAAACATAAAACCAGCTAAATGAATCAGTGATCCATTGTTTTAATTGTTGCGTTAGAAGCTCAAAAGAACTCGGAGCAATCACCACTACTGCTAAAAACAAAGCAATAATAATGACCGTACCAAAAAATACGTTAGGATTAACGTTTGCGAACCAACCGGACTGTTTGGAAGGCATAAATCCTCCATGTTATTTTAATGACAAGTGACAGGCTTAAATGCCGATAAGATATTCATAGAATGAACAAAGCTAGGGCTTTCAATAGAGAAAGCCGATAACACTCTAAATAAACTTAAAGAATATTGCAGTTACAAAGGTGTAAATAAATTAAAACACCTCCTCCATTATTTATCTGAATTTTTTTTAGGGAGGTGGGTAATATATTGTAAAGCAATTAATCGAGTTACGATTAAAGCCAAATACATGACTCCACAGAACATTTGCAGCATGGCTAAAACGCGCGCTGGTGGGCTCAGAGGCATTAAGTCAGATAAACCTGTAGCCGATTGCAAGCTAAAGCTGAGAAATAATAGATCTAACCACGTCTGTAAATGGTGAACGTTATTTGGATTTTGAAAGCTAGACGGAAGAATAAGCTGACAAATGTTATATAAAAATGCAAAACCCCAAGCAATAAGCGTAAAAACCGCTGCTGCCGCAAACAACTCGTCTCTTGTTAAATACTGATCGGCAAACATATAACGAAATAAGCCATAAGCTGCTGAAAAGTAGGCTAGCGCTTCACAGCCATGTGCAAAAACCTGAACGTATAAATTGCCATAACCCAATAAAATAAATACCGAGGATATAATCGCCCCACTCACAAATGTTAACCCAAGAAAAGTAAACATTGGAGTTTGACGAATAACCTTGGCAATAATGAGTAAGGCCAGCACTCCTAAAGCCCATGTTAGGGTGCGGTAAAATACATCATGAAAAGTCAGCATAGCCAAAATGAGTAAGATAAATTGCACAAGCAGCAACCATGCGGAAGGTAGCAATCGAAAGCTCGCCCAGAACTCGATGATAGATCGCATTATTATTTTCCTTGTTTCATTATGCTTTTTGAGGTCTAGCAAATCATACTGTACACAAAACAAGGCAAACAAGTTGTTCTTTATTAATATCTAAGCCCTAAATTGAAAATTAAATAAGTATAAAAAAAGCCCCGTAGGGCTTTTTTTAAGGATTAACTAACAATTTGATCTTAGTGGTCTGATGCACCAGATGCCCCAATACCTGTCATTGAACGAACATATTGAGCATCGAAAGCAGCACGCTCTTTTTTAGCACGTGCAGAGTTATCGGTAACCGAGAACAACCAACAGCAAAGGAATGACAACGGCATAGCGAATAATGCAGGGCCATTGAATGGATTGATTGGTGTATCAGAGATTTTTAAAGTATCTACCCAAACTGCTTTAGACAGAATAATGAGTACTACTGCTGTTACAAGACCAACCACACCACCAATAACTGCGCCACGAGTCGTTAAACCTTTCCAGAACATTGAAAGAACAAGAACTGGGAAGTTTGCACAGCAAGCTACAGAGAATGCCAAGCCTACCATGAATGCCACGTTTTGCTTTTCAAATAAAATACCCAAAATCATGGCAAAAATAGCTAAACCAAGTGTCGCAATTTTTGACATGCGAAGCTCTGAAGCTGGGGTAGTTTGACCTTTTTTGAATACGTTAGCGTATAAGTCATGAGAGATTGCAGATGCACCTGAAAGTGTTAAACCAGCAACAACAGCAAGAATAGTTGCGAACGCTACTGCTGAAATGAAGCCCATGAATAAGTCACCGCCTAAAGCGTCACTTAAATGCACGGCTGCCATATTGTTACCACCAACAAGCTCAAGTTTGCCTGTCATTGCCATTTTTGCAACATCAAGGAATTGCGGATTATTTGATACGAAAAGGATCGCACCGAAACCAATAATGAAAGTTAAAAGGTAGAAGTAACCAATGAAACCTGTTGCAACCACAACCGATTTACGCGCTTCTTTTGCATCTTTTACAGTGAAGAAACGCATAAGGATGTGTGGAAGACCTGCTGTACCAAACATTAATGCCAAACCAAGAGACAAGGCATCAATCGGATTTGCGGCAAGTTTACCTGGCCCCATGATTTTTGCAGCATCGGTCAAGCTGATATCGTGTACTTTACTGAAAACTTCAATTGATTGGGTAAACATATTGCTGAAGCTGAAACCGACTGCTTTCATCACCATGAATGCCATGAAGGTTGCGCCACTGAGTAACATGACCGCTTTGATAATTTGTACCCATGTCGTTGCCAACATGCCACCAAAGATTACGTATGCCATCATCAATAGACCAACGATGACGACCGCAATGTTGTAGTTCAAACCAAACAGTAATTTGATGAGCTGACCCGCACCTACCATTTGAGCAATCAAATAGAATGCCACAACAACAAGTGAACTGATTGCAGCTAAAGTACGTACCGGTTTTTCTTCAAGACGGAATGAGACCACATCTGAAAGGTTATATTTACCAAGGTTACGTAAACGTTCTGCAACCAAGAATAAAACGATTGGCCAACCTACCATGAACCCAAGCGAGTAAAGTAAACCATCAAAGCCCGAACTAAACACAAGTGCAGAAATACCAAGGAAAGATGCAGCAGACATATAGTCACCCGCAATTGCCAGACCATTCTGGAAACCGCTGATGCCGCCACCTGCTGTATAGAAATCTTGTGTTGATTGAGTTTGCTTCGCAGCCCACTTCGTAATGAATAAAGTGAAACCAACAAAAATAACAAACATAATAATGGCATGCCAGTTGGTTGCTTGTTGTTCAGCTTCACCCAGATCTGGACTCGCCATAGCCACTGTTGAATATAGCGATGCTGCTGCTAATAAAGCTTTCGCCTTTAATGAATTCCATTTCATATTAGTGTAGTCCTTTCTCATGCGTGATGGCTTCAACTTCCTTCAACGCTTCTTCACTCAACTGGTCAAGGGTCCTATTTGCGATAAAAGAATACACGCCACATAGTAGGAAAGATAAAACGATAATTCCTAAACCTAGCGGGATTCCCCATGTCGTTACACCACCACTAAACGAACTCATTAAAAATTCTTTGTTGTAGCCTACAAGCAGCATAAAACCCACATAAAGAACTAACATGATGATTGTGAGCGTCCAACTTAATGTACTTTTTTTCTTGACCATCTTTTGAAACTTTGGATTGCGTAGAATCTGTTCTACTTGGTTCTGATCCATAACCAAACTCCTTGCCCTGTGCCCAGCCTTGGCCACTTTTTAATAGTAGTTTCTCAGGATTAAAGTTAGCAAAATTACGTGTAATTCGTAACTTAGACTTTGGTCGTTAAAATTTAATCAATTTATAGCTTTGTTTCTGCTTGGGGTATGATAGGCACAAGGTTTTAATCATGTGAGTCATATGAACAGCTGGCTGATTATTGGGGTACTCACCCTTTATATAGCACTCTTATTTGTTTGTGCTTTTTTTGGTGAAAAGCATGCCAGCCGTCTGAGTACACGTGGCCGCATGTTCTTGTTCAGCTTAACGCTCGGCGTTTACTGTTCATCATGGACATTTTATGGCGCAACTGGAGCAGCTGTTCGGGAAGGCGTCATTTTCTTGCCTATTTATTTAGGCCCTCTTTTATTTGTCTGGTTTGGCTATGACATTTGGCGACGTTTAGGTCGGGTACGTCAGCACCATGCCATTTCATCAATTGCCGACTTTGTTGCGGCACGTTATGGGAAAAGTGGGGTATTGGCATCACTGGTCACCATTTTGGCTGTAATCGCGATTATTCCCTATCTGGCCTTACAGTTACGTGCGATTGCATTAAGTACTTCTGTCATTATGGAACAGAATGCTCATATCCATACAACCACCAATAGTGTTTTGCTTTTAACTAGTGTACTGGCTATTTTGGCCATGATTTTTGGTACAAGACAAATTGCCAATACCGAGCAACATGGCGGCCTCATGTTGGCTGTCGCATTTGAATCTTTTGTAAAATTATTCGCCCTCATTTGCGTTGCTTTATTTTTTATTTTTGAAACGCCTGCGAACCTTGCACAAGTCACATCAGATGTGAACCAAACCTTTCAGGAAGTTCAACTATTTGGGGTGCCTGAAACATTCTGGATTCAAACCTTATTGGCAGGTTTAGCAATTATCTGTTTACCTCGCCAGTTTCATGTAGCAGTGGTCGAGCTACGTGATGAAAAGCATATTCGTGGTGCGCGTAAATGGTTTGCGGTTTATCTCATTTTAACGATTTTAGCCATTATTCCGATCGCAAGCTGGGCGTTGCATGCAGCACCGAAGTTCTTAACTGTACCCGATGTTGCCGTACTCTCATTGCCCCTGAGTTATAACCAAGAAGGGTTGGCTTTACTGGCTTTTTTAGGTGGATTCTCTGCATCAACAGGCATGTTACTGGTTTCGTCAGTTGCCCTATCTATTATGCTTAGTAACGACTTAATTATGCCTGCGCTTTGGCGTTTTAAAGTGCTCTCGCGTCACGATAAACATTTACCTAAAGTTCTTAAATTTAGCCGCCGCATTAGTATTGTTGCAGTGATGCTACTTGGCTTTTTATTCTTCCATTTCTTTAATGATATTAATCAGCTTTCAGTATTCGGCCTCTTGGCTTTTAGTGCTGTTGCTCAATTTGCCCCTGCGCTTATTGGTGGTTTGTACTGGCGTGGTGGAAGTCGTCAAGGTGTATATGCTGGCCTCATCATTGGATTTTTAATGTGGAGTTATACTTTACTGTGTCCAACGATTTTGCGTAGCTTACCCGAAAGCTATCAGGAAACTGCCCAAAGTATTTTGCTTTTTGGACCTTTAGGAATTAATGCATTACGCCCAGAGTCGCTTTTTGGTTTTGAATCATTTGCACCTTTAACCCACGGCGTTATTTGGTCACTTGGTTTAAATATTCTTTTATATATCTGGATTTCAAAAATTTATCGACCAAGCGTGGCTGAGCAAATTCAAGCAGAAAGCTTCTTCTATTATGAAACTAAACCCTTGCCATCGCCGCATACATCTACCGATTTAACCTATTTACCGCACGATGCCGCACGTTTAAAAGTAGGCGACCTATTCGCCCTTGCTAAAAGAATTACGGGTGAGCAACCCACAACACAGGCATTTGAAAACTTTTGTGAGCAAAATCATCTCACACTTAACCCAAATAGCATCGCCAACGGCATGTGGTGGCGGTTCACGGAGCAATATCTCGCGGGCATTATCGGAGCTGCTTCTGCACGTACTTTGCTCACGACAGCCATGATTAATAATGGTCTTGCATTAGGACAAGTCGCGAATATTTTAGACCAAGCCTCACAATGGCAACGTTTCAACCAAAACCTACTCATGACCATGATTGACCACATGACCCAAGGGGTGAGTGTGGTTGATAAAAATATGTGTTTAGTGGCTTGGAATAATCAATATTTAAAACTGTTTGGTTATCCAAAAGATTTAGTCTATGTGGGTTGTCCAATTGCCGACCTGATTCGTTATAACGCTGAACGCGGCGAATGCGGCCCCGGTTCAGTCGAAGAACATGTTCGTAAACGCTTGCACTGGATGAAAGTCGGAAGCGCACATGAATTTGAACGAATCCGTAAAGACGGACGCGTTATTCAAATGCGTGGTAACCCTATTTCAGGTGGAGGCTTTGTGACAACATTTGCCGACATTACTCCTTTCCGTACAAATGAGGCAATACTCGAAGCCCGCGTAAAAGACCGAACTCAACAACTTGCTGGTGCTTTAACCGAACAACAGCTGGCACGTGAACAAGCTGATATGGCCAATATGTCTAAAAGCCGATTTATTGCTGCGGCAAGTCATGACTTATTACAGCCTATGCATGCTGCTCGTCTCTTTAGTACGGTTCTTGAACAAAGCATTGCGACTGAAGAAGACCGTCAAACTTTGCAACAACTTGACCGTGCGCTGTATGGTGCAGAAAGTATGCTCTCTGCCCTACTCGATATTGCCCGTTTAGAAGGCGGTAGCATTCAGCCAAAAAGACAGCCTTATCCTTTGCATGATTTGCTCAGTGATCTTGAACTACAGTTTAAATCGATTGCTGCTCAGCGAAATATTTCACTCAAAGTTCACGATGTATCGTTCTGGATTGACACAGATCCACAGTGGATTCGACGTATTATTCAAAACTTTGTGAGTAATGCTTTGCGCTATACAGCCAAAGGGCGAGTGATTGTCGGCGTTCTACGCTCGGCACAAAAGTCGGGTCATATTCGTATTGGCGTGTGGGATACAGGCCCCGGAATTGCCGAAGAACAACGCATTAAACTGTTTCAAGAGTTTGAACGTTGTGGACATTTATCGCCTTGGGGTGAACAAGGTCTAGGCTTAGGACTTGCTATTGTGCAGCGTATGACAAGCTTGTTGAATTACCCTGTTCATGTCTATTCGCAGCTCGATAAAGGCTCTTGCTTTATGATTGAAGTTCCAGTCGTAGAAGCGCCAAAATTGATTACCCCAACTGTACAAGCTGTACCGTTAAAAACTAAGGCCTATCGAATTTTGTGTTTAGACAATGATGAAACTATTTTAGAGGGAATGAGTAGTTTACTAGGTCGATGGGGCTATCAAGTGTTTAAAGCCACTGAACCAGAACAAGCGCTTGAAATTATTCAAAAAGAGAATATTCAGGTCTGGCTTATCGATCAGCATTTAAATAACAACCAACTCGGCGTCGATTTTATTTTGCAAAATCGTCAGCATGATGTTCCGGTTGCTTTAATTACAGCGGACTCTCATCCAGAGTTACCTCAGCAATTGAAAGAACTGAACATTGTTTTACTCAAAAAACCGCTTAAACCAGCCTCATTAAGAGCTTGGTTATCGGGACTTAAAATTGCCAGCGCGGCAGATTAAACATTTTATCTCCCAGCCTTTTTATAGGTTTGGGAGAGATTTTTGGCAAAAGTTATAGGTTTAATTTAAGCCAATAGGCAGAACTGCTCAAAAAGTCTACTTTTGTTCATTAAATAATTGGCCAAACTTTCCAACAGCCCTTTTTCTATGGCAAAGCCCATCTTTTTTGTAAGTGAACACTTGTATACTTAGTTACAATTTAATAAATATCTGTTTTTTATAATTATTATCCATTAAAAACCACTATATACGACTTTAGTCGTATTCTACTTGCATTCTTGATGACACATAACTATTCCAAACGCATTTGATAAATGTATAACCATTTTTTAACCGATTTTTATATTAAGCACCCCTGCTCACGAATTAATGCAAAGGACAATTGCCATGAATATTTCTGATAACAGCCCACAAGGCCAACTCTCATCTCAACAGTTTTATCGTCAATACAGTGCCAATGCTTTACTTCCTGAACTAGATTGGCAAAGTATTTTTCCCAATAGCAAACTGAATGAAGCCCATATCAAGGCATTAAATACGATTTATCAATGTGCAGTCCCACTCGCACTTAATATTTTTCATGATTTGAATTTTGATGTATTTGCACCTGCGGCTTACCATCCACAAGGTTTAGGGCTATTTGATAAATTAGGTCAACAAGAAGAAAAGTTCTTACAAGTCCTTACAGCTGAAAGTGAAAATCTTGATCACGATACGCGTCATCAAATCTGGAGCATGTTACTTCGCGGTGGTGCTGTACTTGTTTTCAAAGCTTGGCTTGGTCACGTCAAACACGGAGAAAATCAGTTAGATATGACTCAGTTTGATGAACTCTCTGACTTACTCTTTATTAAAACTCATCCAGATCAACTTGCTGAACGACTACATGTTGATGAAAAAGCAAAACTCGAGCATATCTTCTTGATGTATGGCAATGATATTTTCCTTGATCGCTTTAATAGTCTAGAAACAGCTGCACTTTTTGTAGATTTAGGCGTTTATGATGCGGCTTTTTTAAGCCTGCGTGATGACCGCGTAGCTGAATATTTAAAAATGAAAGGTTATGTGACTCAAGATCAAATTGATGATTTGCAATGTGCACTCAATCCTTTGTACTGCGACAGCCTAACACCAAAGCAAGATTGCCTTGCTTAAGTGCCACATATAAAAAAGACCTCAATTAAGGTCTTTTTTTTAATTTTTAGATTTTTCTATCTTCAATATTTAATGCACTAATTGCCAGTACAGCCTGTGTTCGGTTTTGTACACCTAACTTTCTAAAGATGGCTGTCACATGCGCTTTAATCGTTGCTTCTGAAACATCGAGTTCGTAGGCAATCTGTTTATTTAACAAGCCTTCTGCAACCATCATCAAAACACGGAATTGTTGTGGTGTTAAAGATTGAATACGTTCAGCTAAAGCAGTTTCATCTGCCGCTCTCGGATCAAGATTAAGGTTAGATGGCAGGTTAGGTGGTAACCAGATTTCACCTTCTAAAACGTGGCGAATCGCTTCACCAATATGACTTGGATGAGCAGATTTAGGAATATAACCCATCGCGCCATGTGCAATCGCACGCTGAATAATTGAAGTTTCTTCATGCGCAGAAACCACAATAATTGGAATAGCTGGATACTGTGCTCGTACATAGACTAGAGCAGAAAAGCCTGAAGCACCCGGCAAATTTAAATCGAGTAATACTAGATCAGGTTCTGCCCCATTTTCCAAACGCTCATAAAACTCATCAACCGAAGCTGTTTCATGAATTTGTGCCTGTGGCAGGCTATAACGTACTGCTTGAATTAAAGCATGACGAAACAAAGGATGATCATCAACGATTAAAATATTCATAAGCGATTAAAGTAATCTTGAGCATAAGTATGGCCTATTGTAACCCTACTATTTAGTTGAAAGATACGTTCATCTTATCCATTTTTATGCAAAATGTTGATAAATGCAGAACTTAGCTAAAATATTCAGATGTTTTTTAACATTTAATCAAAATTAATCTGTTTTTTATATAAGCTTACTTTTTATTATAAAAAATATATCAACAATAATTATATAAAATAAAAACAGTAACTTAATATAGAAACAAAGTATAAAAATCCACTATTTATCTTTTATATTTAAAACTGATAAGGTTGACCAATTTCGTTATTTTACAGTTTGCCGTCGTTGTTGATTAATAAGTCCAATCTCTTGTTTTAGGCTTAGGAACCAAATTATGACTGGTATCACATCACCAAAACCTTTGAATATTGTTGCTGTTTCTGGTGGCTTAAATACCCCATCTAAAACGGAAAGTTTGGTTCAAGCCATTCTTGATGAGTTATCCGAAGCAACCGATATTAAAGTTCATTTTATTAAATTAAGCGAAATTGGGCCATTACTAGGCGGTGCATTTTATCGCAACCAACTTCCACAGCGTGTACAAGATGATCTTGCAGCAGTTGAAGCAGCAGATGCTTTAATTGTAGGCACACCTGTTTACCGCGCTTCTTTTACGGGTCTTTTCAAACATTTCTTCGATTTTGTTGAACAAACTGCATTGGTCGATGTTCCTGTACTTTTAGCAGCATCAGGCGGTAGCGATCGTCATGCACTCGTACTTGAACATCAACTTCGTCCATTGTTCAGTTTCTTCCAAGCACAAACTTTACCAATTGGCGTATATGCAACTGATCGTGACTTTACCCCTGAATACACGGTGAAAAGCGAGCAATTATCAGATCGTATTACGTTAGCAGTGGCACGTGCATTACCAATTTTAGAATGGGCGCCAGCGAAAGGTAAACGTGCAGAAGTGATCAAATCTAAGACTCAGCAAGCGAATCAAGAGCTTGGTATTAACAAGCAAATTGAGCAAGAAGAAGTATTACCTTCAGCAGCTGTACCTGATCTTGATGCGGCAGAGTCTCGCTTGCATCACAAGTCTGGCAAATCATTAACGCATGTTGCCTAAATAAAAATAACGAATTGGGAGAGCACACCATGACGCAATTACAACAACCGATTAAATTTGCTTATTGGGTACCAAATGTAAGCGGTGGCCTTGTTGTGAGTAACATTGAACAGCGTACAGACTGGAGTTACGACTACAATGTTCGACTTGCTCAAGCTGCCGAAAAAAATGGTTTTGAATATGCACTCACCCAAATTCGTTTTACGGCGGGCTATGGGGCAGAAAATCAGCATGAGTCTGTAAGTTTCAGTCATGCATTACTGGCAAAAACTGAAAAACTTAAGGTGATTGCGGCTATTCTGCCCGGCCCATGGAAACCGGTACTCGCTGCTAAGCAACTTGCAACAATTGATTATCTAACTGAAGGCCGTATTGCCATTAATGTGGTGAGTGGCTGGTTTAGAGGAGAGTTTGATGCGATTGGTGAAGAATGGCCAGAACATGACCAGCGCTACGTCCGCTCTGAAGAATTTATTCGCACGTTAAAAGGAATCTGGACCACCGATAACTATAGTTTCGATGGTAAATACTACCAATTCCAAAACTACACACTTAAACCGAAACCTCTGCAAAAGCCTCATATTGAAGTGTTTCAAGGCGGCAGCTCACGTGCTGCACGTGACATGGCTTCTCGTGTTTCTGACTGGTATTTCACCAACGGTAATACCGTAGAAGAAATTCAAAAACAAGTCGAAGACATTCGCACTAAAGCTAAAGCCAATGACCATCAGGTTAAAATTGGGGTGAACGCTTTCATTATTGCTAGAGATACCGAAGAAGAAGCAAAAGCGGTACTTCAAGAAATTATTGATAAAGCCAACACTGAAGCGGTAAATGCGTTTGGCGATGCAACACGTGAAGCCGGTGCAGCTTCTCCAGAGCAACAAGGTAACTGGGCAAAATCAAGTTTTGAAGATTTAGTGCAATATAACGATGGCTTTAAAACCAATTTAATTGGTACACCTCAGCAAATTGCAGAGCGTATTGTGGCGCTTAAAGATGTCGGTGTTGATTTGATTCTTTCTGGATTCTTACATTTCATTGAAGAAGTAGAATATTTTGGGGAAAAAGTTCTACCACTCGTTCGCCAATTAGAACTTCAACAAGAAAAGGAGATAGAAATTCAAGCGAAATCAGCCTAAAAAACTTCATTTAAAGCAGCGCAAGACAATAAAAACAATAAATTAAAAATAAAGATTTATTGGCTCCAAGACTCGGCTTGGAGCCTTTATTTTTTTAAGATTTCTCAACTTCTCGAATCACTGTTTCAACCGAATAACGACACCATTTTGAAAGTTTCTCGATAAATTCATTTAATGCTGCGGGTTCAAAATGGCTTACGATCATATAGCAAGCATTGCCCATGACTTTAAAGCATTCATCGATTTGTTCATATTGCTTGACCAAATTTTCAATTTCTTCAAATGCGCGTTGTTCATTTAAATGTAAATGAATAAATTGTTTATGGCTGTATTGAACAGCAATGGTGTAATTTTTGATAACCCCTGCATCCATCAACTGGGCTATGCGCGCGCCTACAGCCTGCCCTGTCCGGTGAACACGCTGCCCAATCTCTTTATTTGTTAAACGGGAATCTTGCTTCAGTAATGCAATAATTTTTAGATCAATCGGGTCTAATTCAATATTCATTTTTCATGGCGAAAGAAAACTGGCGTTAATGCTTTCATCTGACTATAGCCGATTTTGCGAGCAGAGAATAATCTTGTTTTATCTCATATCAACAAGAGTGATCTCATGAAACAAGCATTGATAATTATCGACGTACAAAATGATTATTTTAAAAATGGCAAAATGGAATTGGTACAGCCCGATCAAGCCTTAGAAAAAATAAAGCAGCTCGAACAATATTTTAGCGAGAAAAATCTCCCAATCATTTATGTGCAACATATTAGCCCACCACAGGCCAGCTTCTTTCAAGAAAATACCGACGGTGTTTTGCTTCACTCTCAACTCAATGCTGGCAGTGATTCATTGATCGTAACAAAACACTATCCAAACAGTTTTTTAGAAACCAATTTAGATGAAGTTTTAAAAGCACATCAAATTGAGCAACTCGTAATTACAGGCATGATGACACATATTTGTATTGATTCAGGTACACGTGCAGCCAAAGAACTTGGCTATGAACCTATATTAATTGGCGATGCAACAGCTACCCGCGATTTAACCTTCAACGGTAAAATCGTGAAAGCTGAAGACGTACAAAATGCCTTTTTAGCTGCATTAAGCATGTTTGCTGATGTACAAAGCACAGCAGCGTTTTTAGAAAAACATTAAAAAATAAAAAGCCCCAAACGGGGCTTTTTTAAAATTTTAGTTTTGCTTATCTGGATAGACCGTTGCAATTAATTGATCTACCACAGCTGGCTCAGCCAAGGTTGAAGTATCTCCTAAACTATCTAACTCATTTGCCGCGATTTTTCTTAAAATACGGCGCATGATTTTTCCAGAACGTGTTTTAGGTAATGCTGGTGCCCAGTGTAGTGCATCTGGTGAAGCCACTGGTCCAAGCACTTTACGTACCCAGTTAATCAATTCTTTACGCAGCTCTTCCGACTCTGGAACACCCGCTTGTAAAGTTACGAAAGTACAAATACCCTGTCCTTTAATATCATGCGGCATACCCACAACAGCAGCCTCTGCCACCGATTCATGCGATACCAAAGCACTTTCAATTTCAGCCGTACCCAGACGGTGGCCTGAAACGTTTAAAACATCATCTACGCGGCCCGTAATCCAGTAATAGCCATCTTCATCACGGCGGGCGCCATCACCTGTAAAATAAGTATTTTTAAAGGTCGAGAAGTAAGCTTCAATAAAGCGATCTGGGTCACCCCAAATGGTACGCATCTGGCCGGGCCATGAATCTTTAATCACAAGGTTACCTTCTACTGCACCTTCTAGCTCATTACCTTCACCATCTACAATTGCTGGCTGAATACCAAATAACGGACGTGTTGCCGAACCAGGTTTTAGCGCGGTTGCGCCTGGTAACGGTGCAATTAAAATACCACCTGTCTCGGTTTGCCACCATGTATCAACAATTGGACAGCGGCCTTCACCGACCACGTTGTAGTACCAGTTCCAAGCTTCAGGGTTAATAGGCTCACCGACCGAACCGAGTAAACGCAAGCTGCTACGGTTACTTTCACGCACAAACGAATCACCTTCTCGCATCATGGCGCGAATCGCGGTTGGAGCCGTATATAAAATAGAGACTTTGTGCTTGTCGACCACATGACCAAGACGTGCCCATGTTGGATATTGAGGCACCCCCTCAAACATTAAAGTCGTGGTGCCATTTGCCAGCGGTCCATAGAGGAGATAACTATGTCCTGTAATCCAGCCTACATCAGCCGTACACCAGTACACATCATCTTGTTTTAAATCAAATACCTCTTTAAAGGTACTTGTCACATAAACCAGATAACCACCAGTGGTATGCAAGACTCCTTTTGGTTTACCTGTTGAACCAGAAGTATAGAGAATAAATAAAGGATCTTCTGCCTTCATAGGCTCTGGAGGACAGTTGGCATCCACTTCCATAATAATGAGGTGATACCACAAATCACGGCTCAGTTTCATTTCAATCGGGTTCGCATTACGGTAAACCACCACTACATTTTCAACACACTCTGTACCCGGCAATTCTAGAGCCAAATCGACATTTTCTTTGAGTGGTAATAGTTTTCCAGCACGTAGACTTGAGTCTGCGGTAATTACCAGTTTCGCTTGGCTATCTTCAATACGGCTTGCTAAAGAGTCTGGCGAGAAACCACCAAAAACTACACAGTGAACCGCACCAATACGAGTACAGGCCAACATGGCAATTGCAGCCTCAGTCACCATTGGCATATACAGCACAACACGGTCACCTTTACCAATGCCATATTTCTTTAAAACGTTGGCAAAACGGCAGACTTCGTCATGTAATTCTTTATAAGAAACGATTTTATGGCGAGAAGGATGATCACCTTCCCAAATAATTGCAGGTTTATGAGGATGTTCTTTAAGATGCCTGTCTAGGCAGTTTGCTGACACATTCAACTCACCATCAGCAAACCATTCAATTTTGAAATTGTCTTTGTCAAAACTCGTATTTTTAACTTGGGTAAATGGTTTTATCCAATCGACAATTTTAGCTTGCTCTGCCCAGAATTCATCTGGGTTCTCGATAGAGTGTTGATAACGTTTAAAGTAGTCTGCTTCAACAGTACGAGCTGTTTTTTTAAATTCCTCTGGTACTGGATAGATCTCATTCATACGCAACTTCCTTGATCTTGTGCATCCCATCTCGAGACTGTGGCTATTATTTTACTGGATCTTATTTGCATGCCTTTGCAGTATGATGACTCTTTCAAAGTCCAAACAATGCGACTTTGGTCATATATTAACCACTTACTCAAGCATACGAAATTGTGAACATTTTTATAAAATTAAGTTGATTTAAAACATTTGTCTATAGCTTTTCCTTTTATAATTTTTTCAAGATTTGATGGTTTTGATCATCAACAAAGATTATTTTGTCTCTCATACGCAACACAGGAATAAAATAATATGTTTGCCCAAACAAGCTCTTCACGCCCACCTCAGCTCCCTTTTAAAGATAGTCCTTTTTCGATTCATGGGCGTTTTAATCGTATGAGCTATTTAGGTGGTTATGGACTGATTTATTTAGTCACCCTCTTGGGCTATTTCATTTTGGCCTCATTTCTTGGAAGTTTTCAGCTTTCAAGCAATTTATTTAATTTTGAATTTTATAGCTCTCTTTCTGGAGCCAGTGCTTTAATGGTCTGGGCTTTTTCACTGTTTTTAATTTATTTAAATATTGTTCTCGTTGTTCGACGTCTGCACGATCTAAATAAGAGTGGCTGGATGGGATTACTGTTATTCATTCCAGTTGTTCAGTTCTTTTTTATGATTTATTTACTGCTTGCCTCAGGTACAGCAGGTCCAAATGAATATGGTCCTGTTCGGCCTTCAACGTTTATAGAAAAACTGATGGCTTGGCTTATTTTAGCGGCAATTTTAATTAGCCTCATTTCAACAGCAGGAATTTTTTATTATTTCTCAGGAACCGATACCCTAGAGACACCGACACAAATCTTACAAAAAGGAACGGAATACTTTTAATTAAAAAACACTTTATTATTTAGATGAACTCATTATAGTAGGCGCACATTTTATCTCCTACTATGATGAAAGCCGAAAATCGCTTTCATAATTTTTTTTAATTGAGACTTGCCGTGGCTGATGAACAAAAATCCTTAACGGATGTCGCAAAAAATACAGGCGAACTTTTGCAAGAAGCGGGTACTAAAACCACTCAAACGGTTTTAGCCCATACTGAAAAGTATCATGATGCCTATACCACAATTGATAAAATCGTGGATAACTTCTGGGAACGTGTGCCTTATATATGTATTGCGATTATCGTTTTTATTATTTTTTGGCTACTCACCAAATTATTTAAGTTCTTTGTTCGTAAAACCTTAGAAAACCGTTCTTACACGCGCCAAAACCTAGTGTTGGTCTTAAACCGCGTAGGCAGTACAGCGATTTTATTCTTTGGTTTCTTAATTGCTTTAGTGATCTCGATTCCAGGGTTTACACCAGGGCAACTTATGAGTGCTCTTGGAATTGGTTCTGTCGCTATTGGTTTTGCATTTAAAGATATCTTTCAAAATTTACTGTCAGGCATCTTAATCTTATTAAGCGAACCATTCCGCATTGGCGATTCCATTGTTGTCAATTCGCTTGAAGGAACTGTTGAAGATATTCAAATTCGTGCAACATTCTTACGCTCACCAGATGGACGCCGTATTGTTATCCCAAACGCGACTGTTTATACGAGTGCTTTAACTGTAAATACTGCTTATCAACAACGACGTTGTGAGTTTGTAGTCGGAATTGGATACGAAGATGACGAACAAAAAGCCAAGCAGATTATTTTAGATATTCTTAACAATGACCGAAATGTACTTAGCCAACCAGCCTTCTCGGTTAACGTTACAGCGTTAGCAGATTTCTCGGTTAACCTGACTGTACGCTGGTGGGTTGATACCACTGAAACTGATATTTCGTCATCTACGAGCACCATTCAAGCTCAGGTCAAACAAGCTTTTAATGCGAACGGAATTAATATTCCTTACCCAATTCAGGAATTAAAAATGGCCGCAAATCAGCCACTTTTAAACCCTGAAGCATCAACTAAATAAACGACCTAAAATATAAGAAACTGATGTTTCAGTTCTTAAAATACGGTTGCCTAAGCTCACAGCTTGGCAGCCGTTTTTTGTGAGCAAATCAACTTCATAGGGAATAAAGCCACCTTCAGGCCCAACGACTACACTACAAGCATGCGGAATATTGACTGGCATGCTCTGCTCGGCATAAGGATGAGCCACATAAGCAGGTGTTTCTTTCGAAATTAAGCTTGGCAAAACATCTTCAACAAAAGGTTTAAAGCGTTTGTACATTTGAATTTCAGGAACAATCGTGTCCCCTGCTTGCTCAAGTCCCAAAGTAACGTAGTTATCGATTTGCTGTAAAAAGGGAGTCTGCCAGTAACTTTTATCGACCCGATAACTATGAATCAGACTAATTTTTTCAACACCTAAAGTCACACTGTCCATAATTAAACGGCGTAAAACTTTAGGTCTGGGTAATGCCACAATTAAATGAACCGGAATTTTTGCAGGTACAGCTTCTTCACTGATAGACCGAAGACAGACTTCTTGCTCGTTAATCGAAACAATTTCCGTGATATAACGTGCGCCGTTACGGATACCAACTTTCAGATTTTGGCCGACTGAAATATCAAGATGTTCACGTAAATGCTGTAATTGGCGCTTTGAGTGAATTGACCATGTGTCTGACTGAATATCTTCAGACTCTAGTAAAACGATATTCATGGTTTATCGGCCAAATACCGGTTAATTACTCCAATATGTTTTTGCAATGAACCTTGGTTACGTTGTAAGACTTTATGTGCTTGTTCTACCACTTGTTGGGCCTGATCAGGTTCAGCTAAACATGCCATCCAGATTGCCACAACTTGCTCAGCGTCTTGGGCAATGAGCACACCATTTTCGTCAATGAATTCATCGACAATGGTTTGGAAATTAAAGTAACGAGGTCCAATTACGGTCGGTACATTCAAAACCATAGGCTCTAAAATATTATGTCCACCACCCGGCTCATTTAAAGAACCACCCACAAAACACACCTGACTTAAGGCGTACCATAACCAAAGCTCCCCCATACTATCGGCTAGATAAACCTGTGTACTGGTATGAATACTTTGGTTCAAACTTCTACGATGAGTAATTAAATCTAAGTTTTGGCAAATTTCAAATACTTCATCGAAACGTTCAGGATGTCGAGGTACAACAATACAAACTAAATCTGGATCTGACTTTAAATAAGGCTGAAGTGCCTGCAAAATTTGTTGTTCTTCTGGTGCATGTGTACTGGCAATTGTCAGGACTTTCCGTTGCCCCAAATACCATAGCTGGTGTAGCTTTGCAGCCTGATTTAAAAATGCTTCAGGGGCGTGAATATCAAATTTAATATTTCCAACCACCTGACTTTTTTGTTGATCTAAGCCAAGTTCTACATAACGTTGTCGAGTCGCATTATCTTGGGCCAACACCCAGTCAATTTTTTTCAGCATTCCTGCTGTTAGACCTGTAACTCGCCCATAACCTTTAGCTGATTTTTCTGATAACCGCGCATTTAATAATAAACATGGAACATGCTGCTGTTTGGCTTGATCGATTAAATTTGGCCAAAGCTCAGTTTCAACCAATGCTAAAATTTTTGGCTGATACAACTCAAAAAATTGTTTTAAAAGATGCTTCTGATCAACAGGCAAATAAACTGCTTGAAACAAGTCTAAATAAGGGGCTTTTAAAAATAACGATTTGGCACGTGCCTGCCCCGTTTTAGTCGTATTGGTTACTAAAACAGGTTGTCCAAGTTTAAGATAATGCTCGATTAAAGGCTGAGCAGCGTTAGTTTCTCCAACCGAGACAGCATGGAACCAGATTGCTCTCACATTCTTCGGAGATTCAAACGGCCCAAATCTTTCAAGACATTCCTGATTATATAATTCCTGGCTTTCTGCACGTTTTTTTATCCGCCAGCGGTAAAAGGGTTTTAATAAATGAAGTGCGGTGTTGTACCAAAAAGGGGTCGCCAAGCGGTTTGCCTCAAATAGTCAAAATTTAAAAACTGGGGAAAATATAACATAGATAGAAAAAATGGCAGAGTTTCGATACCTAAACTCTACCATTACAAGAAAAGCGATTTACTGAGTTCATAAATAAACTAGGTCAGTAAACAATCATTTCAAAAAATTTACGAAGCTTCTAGCGTTGGATAGTCTGTATAACCTTCAGCGCCTTTAGCATATAAAGTCGTTGGTTGAAGTTCATTTAAAGGCAAGTCTTGCTCTAAACGCTGTAAAAGATCTGGGTTGGCAATATATGCTTTACCAAAAGATACTGCGTCAGCTTCACCATCACGCAAAATACGTTTTGCCGACTCTGGTGTTAGGTTCTCATTCGCAATCCATACACCATTAAATTTTTCACGAAGTTTTGAACTAATGCTGTCGGCAGCTTCATATTCACGAGAGAAAATGAAAGCAACATTACGTTGGTTCAACTGCTCAACGACATAACCAAATGTCGCTAACGGATTTTCATCACCCATATCGTGCGAATCACCACGCGGTGCAATATGAACACCAACTCGGCCAGCGCCCCACACTTCAATAAACGCATCAATCACTTCTAATAATAAACGTGCGCGGTTTTCAACTGGACCACCATACTCATCATTACGTTGGTTAGTGTTACTTTGAAGGAATTGGTCAACTAAATAACCATTTGCCGCATGTAACTCAACACCATCAAAACCAGCTGCTTTAGCCAATTCTGCTGAATGTTTATATTGAGCTACAACCTCTTTAATTTCTTCAATTGAAAGTGCGCGTGGCGTTACATATGGACGCTTAGGACGTAATAAACTCACTTCACCCGCAGGTTGAATCGCACTCGGTGCAACAGGAATATCACCATCTAAAAGTTCAGGATGTGAAATACGGCCAACATGCCAAAGTTGAGCTACAATTTTTGAACCTTGAGCATGAACTGCCTCAATAATTTTATTCCAAGCCTGTGCCTGTTCTTCTGACCATAATCCTGGAGTTTCTGCATAACCCACAGTTTTTGAACCAATCACTGTTGCTTCAGTCAAAATAAGACCGGCATTTGCACGCTGTTGATAATATTCAACCATTAAATCATTCGGTACTCGGCTTTCACCACTACGCGCACGCGTTAATGGAGCCATTACCAATCGATTTTTAATTTCAAAATCACCAACCGTTAAAGGAGTATTGAGTTCAGCCATAGTCGCCTCGACTTACACTTTAAATAGTAATTAAAGTGTTTGTTTTAAATGTTCGATATATTGCTGAATCAAAGCTTCGTTACGTGAAAAATAAGACCATTGACCATATTTTTGGACCTGAATTAGCCCCGCCTGCTGTAAAACAGACAAATGATTAGACATTGTAGACTGTGCTACTTTACCCAATCGTTCAATATGACCTGCACAAACACCCTTCTCAAAACTACCACCACACTCTTCCACTGGTAAATAATGCGCAGGTTCTTTCAACCATTGTAAAATTTGCCGACGTAGCGGATTGGAAAGGGCTTTGCTAATTGCATCAATATCCATAGGCTCAACACGTCTTTTAAACGAACAAAGCTTTATTCAGCATTTCGAAAACATCATATCGCATTTTTGCGATATTCATATCTGTTTTTTCCGATATTCATATCGCATTTTTTCGATTAACATTTAAAGGCTGAACTGCTTTGCCGTTTTAATCGCTAAAAATCCAAGAGTTCTACATATTCATAGATGAACTGTATTTAAACTAAAAGTTCAGCAGACTCTTATAAACCTTGTTTTAAGCTCGCCTCAATAAAGCGATCAAGGTCACCATCAAGAACAGCACCCGTATTAGAGTTTTCAACGCCCGTACGTAAGTCTTTAATACGCGAATCATCTAATACATATGAACGAATCTGGCTTCCCCAACCAATATCAGACTTCGAGTCTTCTAAGGCTTGAGCCGCTTCATTACGTTTTTGCATTTCCAACTCATACAGTTTCGCACGTAACTGTTTCCATGCATGGTCACGGTTAGCATGCTGCGAACGCTGGTTCTGACACGCCACCACAATACCTGTTGGAGTATGTGTCAAACGAACTGCCGAATCGGTTTTGTTAATGTGCTGACCACCTGCACCAGATGCACGGTAAGTATCTGTACGAACATCAGAAGGATTAATATCAATTTCAATATTGTCATCAACTTCTGGTGAAATGAACACAGCAGAGAATGAGGTGTGACGGCGGTTACCACTGTCAAATGGTGATTTACGAACTAAACGGTGTACACCTGACTCTGTGCGTAACCAACCATAGGCATATTCACCTTCAACACGAATCGTTGCAGACTTAATACCAGCTACGTCACCATCAGATACTTCCATGAGTTCAGCTTTGAAACCATGACGTTCAATCCAGCGCATATACATACGTAATAGCATAGATGCCCAGTCTTGTGCTTCAGTACCGCCCGAACCTGATTGAATCTCGACATAGCAAGGATTCGGGTCCATCGGGTTGCTAAACATACGACGGAATTCAAGTTTAGCCAGTTCATCTTCGGCAGCGCCAAGCTCAGACTGAACATCTTCCAGTAGGCTTTCATCGTCGGCTTCTACGGCCAAATCTAGCATTGCTTTTGCATCTTCAAGTTGTGTTGACAAGCCATCCAACACATTAATAACGTTTTCTAGTTCGCCCTTTTCTTTCGCCATTGCCTGAGCACGGCTTTGGTCATTCCAAATCGCAGGGTCTTCTAACTCACGTAAAACTTCTTCTAAACGTTCTTTTTTCAGATCGTAGTCAAAGATACCCCCGTAGTGTTTGGCTACGATCAGTTAAGTCTTTCAATTGGTTTAGATAAGGATTAATTTCCACGCGAGTGTTCCCATAAAAGCAGATAAACAGTCGATTATTTTAGCATAGCTTCCCATTTTCAAACAAAAGGACTAAAACTTATTGTTTTTTATTATTTTAATCGTGATAAACAAATATAATAATATTGATTAATATTATAAAAACATATTAAAATTAGTAACTTAAAATCTTAATAACTTTATAACATTCATTACTAGAGTTTTTCTCATGAAAAAATCAAATATTTTATTCGCAATCCTTACTGCTACATGTGCTTTCAATGCAAATGCCTATCAAACTGAAGTTGGTACAATGTACGAATTTACAGATATGGATGAGGGAGAAAATAATAGCTTCGGTATTAACGGCAAATATTATTTTAATCCAGTAGAAGCAAAAACTTTCCCTTTAGCTGAAGCTGCTTTTTTAAATAAATCTTCAAATATTGGACTAGGATATGCATATAGCAAACTAGAAGATGATGAAGATTCTGGGAAACTCGAATTTAGTTCTGTAGGTATTACAGGTGAATACTTTATTCCAAATACCTCACTCTATTTATCAGGAGCATTTAACCGTACAAAAACCGAAGTCACTGCAAATGATTTTGGTTCGGTTGATGATAGCGGTAATGGTTATGCTGTAGAGGTCGGTTTCCTACCAACAGATGGCTTATTGTTGGCCGCTGGTGTAACAGATTTATCTGAAAGCTTTGATCCAATACAAGCAGCTAAATATGGCTTTATTACTTCAGTCACAAATGCTACAGCTGTAACTGGTGAAGATGATGATACAGCCGTAACTCTACGTGCGAAGTATGTAACTCAAATTTCTGGTTTTTATACTAATTTTGAAGGCCAAACTTATATTGGAGATGAAACTACTTATCGTTTAGGTGCAGATCTTTATCTTGATCCAACTTTAAGTATTGGAGCATCTTTTGCAGATTCAACAGCAGAAGATTCAGATACAATTTTTAGTCTTCGCGCACAAAAATTCTTTACACCACAAGTAGCAGTAGGCTTAACTTATACGACTGTTGAGGATGCTGATTCTTTTGGTATTAATGGAACATTCCGTTTCTAATTCATAAGAATTTATTAATTAAAGATATAAACGCTTGGATAGATTTATCTGAGCGTTCTTCAGTTCATTTTAAGTTTAACCAGTAACATCCTCATACAAAATTGGGTATTTTTACAGCATTTTTTATGATCTACACAAAATCTCCTCAATTTTAATAAAATAAAACATTCTAATTTTAAATTTTAAAATCAAATATTTAAGTTAAACATATTTACAAAAAAAGCACATAGTTACAGTATGGTTACTTGCACAAGATTGACGCTAACTCATTTTCCTCTAGACTGAAACTTGTAACAAAACATTTATAAATCGCTTTTTAGAGGGGAGAGATTCCATGAAAAAACTAGCAATTGCATCAGCTCTTTTATCTGCACTCGCAGTAAGTGGCGCAGCAAACGCTTACCAAGCTGAAGTTGGTGGTTCTTACAATTATCTTGATCCAGACAACGGTAGCAGCGTAAGTAAATTCGGTGTTGACGGGACTTATTACTTTAATCCTGTTCAAACTCGTAACGCTCCACTTGCTGAAGCAGCTTTCTTAAGCCGTGCAAGTAATGTTAACGCACTTATCAACTATGGTGATAACAGCGGTACAAAAGACACTCAGTATGGCGTAGGTGTTGAATACTATGTTCCTAACTCAGATTTCTACCTTAGCGGTGATGTAGGCCGTACTGAGCGTGAAATTGATAACACCAATATTGATAGTAAAGTAACAACTTATGCAGCTGAAGTAGGTTATTTACCAGCTCCAGGTTTATTACTTGCGCTAGGTGTTAAAGGTTACGACGAAAAAGACGGTAAAGACGGCGCTGATCCAACAGTTCGTGCTAAATACGTAACTCAAGTAGGTCAACATGACGTAAACCTTGAAGCGTTCGGTGCGTTTGGTGACCTAGACGAATATAAAGTTCGTGGTGACTACTACATCGATAAAACTTTAAGTCTTGGTGTGGATTACTACAATAACGACTTAACTGATAAAGATGAATTTGGTATTAATGCTAAAAAATTCTTAAATCAACAAGTAAGTCTTGAAGGTCGTATTGGTTTCGGTGACAACGACAACACTTATGGTGTTCGTGCAGGCTACCGTTTCTAATCTAGTCTAAAAGTTTCTAAAAAAAATCCGCTCATTTGAGCGGATTTTTTTATTGGTTTAAATGCACAATGCGCAATTGTAAATTTACATTGCCCTTAAATACATTACGATCAATCTCATAGACTAAATGAACTTCATCTCGCATAGGATTAAATTCAAATCTTCCCGCGGCATTAAAAGCAATCGCATCAAAAGTATATTGTTCAAGGGCTAATCTAAGTTTTAGATGTGTTTCTTTAAGCCAGCGATAATCGACAACTTTAAAATGTCCTTCAAACTGAGGAAAAGGGAATTTTTGCCCCCATGGCCCAAGCTGCTCGATCCAATCCAATGTGTCTAGTTGCAAAGCCGAAGCTGGTAATTCCCCATCTGTCCATAGAGTAGCTTGGAACAAAGATTCTTCCATAGCTGCAACACAGGCAGTAAACACTGTTTTAAAAGCATCAAAATTTTCTTTACGTATCGTTAAACCTGCCGCTGCCGCATGTCCGCCAAAATGGCTCACCAATTCCGGATGTTGTTCAGCAACTTGTTCAATCATATCTCGAATGTGCACACCATCAATTGAACGTGCAGATCCTTTAATATGGATACCATCTTCATCTGGTGCAAAGACAATAGCTGGGCGATGAAACTGTTCTTTTAAACGCCCTGCCACAATCCCAATCACGCCTTGATGCCAACTCTCTTCAAAGAGTACAAGAGCTTGTGGAATATCCTCTTTTGAGAGCTGCAAACTATCTAAAGCAGATAAAGCTTGCTGCTTCATCTCCCCTTCGATTTGTCGCCGCTCTATATTTAACTGATTTAATTGTTGAGCAATCGGATAAGCTTTTTCCATAGAGTCTGCTAATAAACATTCAATGCCTATACGCATGCTCTCCATACGCCCAGCAGCATTAATACGCGGACCTAAAACAAAACCTAGGTCTTGTGCACGCAAAGACGAAGCCTCTCGGCCCGCAATATCTAACAACGCCAATATTCCAACACGACATTGATGTTGCTGAATGCGCTTCACGCCTGCATCCACTAAAATGCGGTTGTTATAATCTAATACAGCAACATCCGCATAAGTTCCCAAAGCGACTAAATCTAGATATTGAGTGACTTTACTCGTACTTTTACCTTGCTTGTTACGCAAACTTGCCAAATTGGCCAGCACATAAAAAGCAACCCCCACCCCTGCAAGTGCTTTACTTGGAAAATCACAACCTAACTGATTTGGGTTAACCACCGCTTCTGCCGGAGGTGTTTCTTTAGTTGTTAAATGATGATCTGTAATAATAACTTGCATGCCCAATGCATGGGCTGTATCAACCCCAGCATGGCTGGAAATTCCATTATCGACTGTAATTAATAAATCAGGTTGATAAGTTTGATGTGCAAGCTCTGCAATTGCAGGCGTAAGCCCATAACCGTATTTAAATCGGTCTGGAACTAAATAGTCGACTTGTGCTCCCATATCACGAAGCGCCAATACCATTAACGCTGTGCTGGTTGCGCCGTCTGCATCATAGTCCCCAACAATAACAATTTTTTCATGCTCATCAATGGCTTGATCTATTAAAGCTACAGCGGTTTCTAATCCCTTGAGCTGAGGAGCAAGTAAATTCTTAAGCTTTAATTCTAATTCCTGCTCAGATTGTACTCCACGCCTTGCCAAAATCTCGGCAATAAACGGAGGCACGCCCTGAAACTGTTCAGGGCGTGTCAATAAAGGTCTTTGTTTGATTTGTATTTTTGTCATTTAAGGCATCAGTCGGTGCAGCGTCCATTGACCGTCGATTTTTTCATAACTCAAGCGGTCATGTAAACGATTTGGTCGCCCTTGCCAGAATTCATAATAATCTGGTTGCAGACGATAGCCTCCCCAGAACTCAGGCTTATCAAGCACTTCACGACTTTCGACTTGCTGCTGTAAGTCTTGAAAACGTTGCTGTAACAGCTCTCGGCTTTCAATTTTACCGCTTTGTGGAGTACTGATATGCGCTGCAATCTGGCTATCACGTGGTCGCTTAAGGTAGTAATCTGTAGATTCTTGCTCAGCAATTTTAACTACACGACCACCAACTCGCACCTGACGCTCTAGACTTGGCCAGTAAAATAATAATTCGGCATATGGGTTTTCTGCCAAATCAATACCTTTCTGACTGTCATAGTTAGTATAAAAATCATAGCCAGCTTCTGTAGCCCCACGTAACAATACTGTTCGAACATGGGGTCTGCCATTTGCACTTGCTGTTGCTAATGACATTGCATAGGGTTCATGCAAGTTGGCTGCTAGAGCATGGTTAAACCAACCAAGAAACTGCTGATGAGGGTTAGAGTCAACCTGCCCCTCATACAACTCGCCTTGCTCATAGCTCAAGCGTAATTCACTTAGATCTTTGATGACATCACTCATGTCATGCACCTTATGCGACTTGTGCTTGTGAACGAACTGAATCTGCTAAATGCTGAGCTAAAGCATTCACTTCTTGCTCATTGTCACCTTCAACCATGACACGAATTACAGGCTCTGTTCCTGACTTACGAATCAAGATACGTCCACGGCCTTTGAGCTGTGCTTCTGCCTTATCAAATTCAGTTACCAATGCTGGAATAGAATATGGATCAAGCATTTGTTCTAAACGTACATTCAAAAGAACTTGTGGGAATAATTTAAAGTCTTGAACCAATTCATGAAGAGCCTTGTTTTGCTCGACCATCACAGTTAAAACTTGAAGTGCGGCGATAATGGCATCACCAGTCGTACTCTTATCTAAAGTTAAAATATGACCAGAAGGCTCACCACCTATCACCCAACCATTTTCTTCTAAAGCCTGTAATACATAGCGGTCACCGACTTTTGCACGAACAAAATTAACATTTGCTTTTTCAAATGCAACTTCAAGTGCCATATTACTCATGACAGTACCAACAATACCCGCTGGCTTATTTTGCGCCTGAGTCGCCAAAATATATAAGATATGGTCGCCATCAATTAAGTTACCAAACTTATCAACCATTACCACACGGTCAGCATCGCCATCAAAGGCAATACCTAAATCTGCTTCGTGCTCAACCACTGCTTTTTGTAAGTGTTCAGGATGTGTTGAACCACAGCCTTCATTAATATTTAAGCCATCTGGTTCATTATATAAAGCAACAACTTTTGCCCCTAGCTCACGGAAAACTGAAGGTCCAACGCTATATGCCGCGCCATGAGCACAGTCCAACACAATCTTTAAATTATTTAAATCAAAGTGGTAAGGGAATGTAGATTTACAGAATTCGATATAGCGACCATTTGCATCATTTACACGAACACTTTTACCTAAGTTTGCAGTGTCCTCAATAAATAAATCTTTTTCTAATTCGCGGTTAATTTCTTCTTGTAATGAATCCGGTAATTTTTTGCCTTCACTTGAAAAGAATTTAATCCCATTATCATAATATGGATTATGCGATGCAGAAATAACAATACCTGCATGTGCATGCAAAGCACGAGTCAGGTGTGCAATTGCTGGGGTTGGTAATGGACCAAGTAAATGAACATATACGCCAGCAGCGTTTAAGCCTGCCTGCAAAGCAGATTCTAAAATATAACCAGATAAACGTGTGTCTTTTCCTAATACAACGAGCGGTTTATTTTTTGGACTCGTTCGTTTTAATACCTTCCCTGCAGCAAAACCGAGTTTTAAAGCAAACTCTGGAGTAATAGGCATTTGCCCAAATTTTCCACGAATACCATCCGTTCCAAAATAACTCATAGCTTATCTCATTCTTACGCCACTTCAGCGGTGGCTCACTTCATATATGGCAATTCCGCCATATTTCTTTTCTTCAGTTTTACTTTACACCAAAAACAAAAAGCCGTCAGTGTAATGACGGCTTTCTTCATTGTTTTGGTTACCAAATTCTAACCAACACGATAGTTTGGAGCTTCTTTAGTAATCGTTACATCGTGAACATGTGACTCAGACATACCAGCTGAAGTGATTTTCACAAATTTCGCGTTTTGGCGAAGATCTTCAATCACAGCTGAACCGGTATAGCCCATCGATGAACGTAAACCACCCATCATTTGATGAACGATGTTACCCATTGGGCCTTTATATGGAACACGTCCTTCGATTCCTTCTGGTACTAATTTCTCAGCACCCGCTTTTGAATCTTGGAAATAACGGTCAGCAGAACCAGTTGCTCCCGCCATTGCACCTAATGAACCCATACCACGATATGCTTTGTAGTAACGACCTTGGAAAAACTCAACTTCGCCAGGTGCTTCTTCAGTACCAGCTAGAAGTGAACCAACCATGATTGTGCTTGCACCCGCACCGATCGCTTTTGCCATATCGCCAGAGAAGCGGATACCACCATCTGCGATTAAAGGAATTTGATCTTTCAATGCATTAGCAACGCTGTCAATCGCAGAAATTTGTGGCATACCAATACCTGCCACAATACGAGTTGTACAGATAGAACCAGGACCAATACCCACTTTTACAGCATCTGCACCTGCATCTAATAATGCTAATGCAGCATCACCAGTTGCGATATTTCCGCCAATCACTTGTACTTGAGGGAAGTTTTGTTTCACCCAACGTACACGTTCAATTACACCAGCTGAGTGACCGTGTGCTGTATCAACAACGATTACGTCAACACCAGCTTCAACCAATGCTTCCACACGACTTGGTGTATCAGCACCTGTACCTACCGCAGCACCAACACGTAAACGACCAAGATCATCTTTACAACTGTTTGGATAGCTTTCAGCTTTGCGGAAGTCAGTCACTGTAATTAAGCCTTTAAGTTCGTTGCTCTCGCCAACGACCAAGACTTTTTCAATACGGTGTTTTTGCAATAATGCTTGAATATTTTCTTTAGACTCGCCTTCACGTACAGTTACTAAACGATCTTGACCTGTCATGATGTTGCTAACAGGTTGTTCTAAATTGGTTTCAAAACGCGTATCACGGCCTGTCACAATACCAACAACCTTGCCGTCTTTAACAACAGGTACACCGCTAATGTTATTAGCAGTGGTAATTGCAATCAGTTCACGTACTGTAGTTTCAGGCGTTACAGTGATAGGGTCTTTCACCATACCCGCTTCGAATTTCTTTACACGGCGTACTTCTGCAGCTTGAGCAGCAATATCCATGTTTTTGTGCAAAATCCCGATACCACCATTTTGTGACATAGCAATCGCCATACGTGACTCAGTCACTGTATCCATTGCAGCTGAAACTAATGGGATATTTAAATGAATGCCGCGAGTTAAACGTGTCTTTAGAGAGACATCTTTTGGGAGAACAGTAGAGTAGGCAGGAAGTAATAAGACATCATCGAAGGTTAGCGCTTCTTGAACGATGGTCAGCATAACAATCTCACTGGTAAATTCCGTGAGCTATTATAAACAAATTTCAATGCAATTTTCATATTATCTTTGCCTTTTTCAGCAATAGATGTAGAGCTGCTCTAAATAATTCCCACTTATTATAGTTTTAACGTTATTTTTTAATCTATGTTTTTGCAACCCAGAATTTTATCTGGGTTGCTCATTTGACATTATATTTAGGCAGGACAACTAAAAACTTGTTCTGTCATTAAGTCGACACCACAAGGTAAAACCTCAATCCAGTCCAAAAACCGATTAATCATTTCTTTACCCATAAATGGGCTGCCGTGCTGTGGAACAATCATTTCAATATCCATCTGGCGGACCATGTTTACCCATAAACGGATAACCTTATTGGAACACATATAGCGTTGGTGAAAAGCTTTCATTTTTAAAACGTGGGTATCAAAATCTGTTAAAGGTTGATTAGCATCCTCAACAATCGAAGCGCCCATATCACCAGAAAATAAAATTTTGGCGACTGGATCATAAAACTGAAAATTACCCACCGAATGTAGAAAATGGGCAGGTACCACCACAAGCTTTGATTCTCCCAATTGAATCACCTGACCCTGATCAGGTAACTCAATTAAGCGATCTTCCCAATTCCCTTTCATACGCTCACTCATAAAAGACGAGTTTAAGTGCGGTAGAAAACGTGCCCATAATTTTGACGCCACGACTTTAGCATCGGTATAAACCAACCAGCGTGGCATGGAGGTAATAATGTCTGGGTCCTGATGAGAAGCCAACACATAGTCGAGATTTTTCAAGCGTGTATATTTATTTAATTCCATCGTTAATGGAACATAGGTCAAATCGCCACCCGGATCGATTACAGCAGCGCGCTCATGATCAATAATTAAAAATTGATTGGCTTGGATACCTTCCCCTTTGACCAAACTGGTAAAACTAATACATTTATGTACGCCATTATCAAATAATATCTGCGATGTTGTTTTTTCAAACCCCATAAAATTCCCCAAAAAAGCTTTAAATATTAGATATTTTTATATCCATACTAAAATAAAGGGATTCGATAACTCTTGCAATGAATTGCTTTATTTTTCTCATAATATTTTAAAATAGCTTTTGCTTTTCTTATTTTATAAATGAATCATAATGTTATTTAAAATTTACACCCAATAAATTAAAATAATTCTCATTATCATTTTGTCTTTTGCGCTGTCTAGACCTCCATGAACCAAGCACCTTATTTTTCAAGCTCCAAAACATTGTTAGCAGTTGCTATTTTTAGCTTAATGACAGCAAGTCATGCTGATGAAACAGCAGAACAACAGAATTCGACCAGTGTGCTACCCACCATTTCTATTCAGGCGCAAAAAGAACCCAGCTCTCCCTATGTCGCAACAAAAGCAACCTCAGCCTTAAAATCGGATGCACCCTTATTTAAGACGGCTCAATCGGTTTCTGTGGTGACTCGTGAACAGCTCGACCAGAAACAAGCTAGAACTCTAGCAGATGCACTTGAAGGCGTTGCAGGTGTTGAAGCTGGAAAACTTGGTCGTCGTGGTTGGGATGATTTTGTTATTCGAGGGCAGACCTCTTCCGATTCCGTTTATGTAGATGGTTTAAGAGTTGGACAAAATACTTACGTTGCCACTGAACTATCGGGCATGGATCAGGTACAAGTTTTAAAAGGTCCGGCCTCTATTAATTTCGGTTTGGTTGCACCAGGCGGCATGGTGAATTTAGTCACTAAACGACCTGAAGCAGAAAACTTTGCGCGTGCTAGCATGACTTATGGCAGCTATAACTTAAAAGAAGGTACATTCGATTTAAACTATAGCCCTAATAATAGTGAGAAAGGTGCTTTTCGTTTAAATGGCCGCATCTCTGACCAAGATGATCCGACAGATTATGTGTATTTTAAAAATTACTATATCTCCCCCTCTTACAATTTTGACTTAGGTGATAACACTGACCTCTCTGTAATCGCAAGCTATCAGCACCGCGAATATATTCGTCAGCAAGGCTTGCCTGTAATTGGCACATTAAAAGACAATCCTAACGGCGCTATAGACCGAAGCTTGTATATTGGCGATCCTAATTTTGGTAAATATGAGGCAGATGTTTATCGTACGGGTTATACGTTTAAACATGTTTTTGATAATGGCTGGAACTTTAACCAGAATTTTGCCGTCCAAAAAACCGAAATGGATGGTACTGCGGTTTTTGCTCAAACTAAAAAGTTTTGGGCAGACTCATCTTACACAACCATTAACCGAGCTAATAATAGTCGGCATCAAGTGATTGATAACTTAAGTTTCGCCATCGATAACCGTTTAAACAAACAGTTTGATTTATATGGCATGCAGCACGACATTAATATTGGCGTAGATGCTTTTCAGGAAAAAAGTGACTACACCAATGATAAATACGATATTGGCAATTTAAATATCTATGACCCCGTTTATGGTCAAAACGTGACATTGAAACAAAATGTTCGGGATATTAATCGTCTCAAATATTTGGGCCTCTATTTACGTGACCGCATTCAACTCAATGACCAATGGCTTTTAAGCTTGTCTGGACGTCAAGACTGGGCACAAACCCAAAGCACAAGCTTAGTTACAAGTAGTGCAAGTAAACAATCAGACAGTGCTTTTACGGGTAGCGCTTCTATCATGTATACCCTTAATGACATTGTTGCCCCTTATGTCAGCTATGCCACTTCATTTACTCCTAACAGTGGTACTGATGTAAATAACAATCCGTTCAAACCTGAAGAAGGAAAACAGGTTGAAGTAGGAATGAAATTACAAAGCCCTGATCAACGAGTTCAAGGTGCTATCGCTTGGTATGATTTAAAACGTCAAAATGTTTTAGTCACTGATACTGCGAATAGTGGCTATAAAGCTCAGCGTGGCGAACAGTTAACACGTGGTATTGAAACTGAGCTCAGCGCAGAAATTTTAGAAGGCTTAAAACTAACAGCCGCATATACTTACACCATTGATGCTGAAATTAGTAAAGATGCAAACTCAAGCAATGTAGGAAAAGCACTCGATAATATTCCTGAGCATGCTTATAGCTTATCAGCGCGCTATAAATTTGACCCAGCTTCAAAACTTGGTTGGTATGTTGGTGGTGGATTCCGTGGTGAAACATATAAAACTGTCGATGGCTTAGATGTTCACATTCCAGGCTATACAGTCTTTGACACTGAAGCTGGCTACGATGCAGGACATTGGGGTGCTCAACTTGCGATCCGTAATTTATTTGATAAAGATTACTATGCAGGCGCACTGAATGAGAATTTGGTGACGCTCGGTAACCCACGCCAAATTAACTTCACAGTGAAATTTAACTACTAAATAATGACCTATAAAAAAACGCACTCAATTCGAGTGCGTTTTTTATGGCGGCTTTAAATGCGTTAGAAGAAGTAATGCTGTACTAAAGTCGAGACACCTACAATTAAGAAAATCGCAGCACCAATTTTATGAATGAGAGAGATAGATAAACGTTCAGCTAATTTATTACCAATAAATACAGCTGGTGCATTGGCAATCATCATCCCTAAGGTTGTACCTAACATTACCCAGAAAATACTATCGTAACGTGCAGCTAAAGCAACTGTCGCAATCTGAGTTTTGTCACCAATTTCTGCTAAGAAAAACAGGATAAAGGTTGCACCAAAAACACCAAATTTTTGCCATCTATTAATGCTATCTGTTTCATCATCCAACTTATCTGGAATAAGCATCCAGAACGCCATACCAATAAAACCACCGGCCAGTACCCAAACTAAGATTTCGGGACTCAAGACGGTTGTAATCCACTGTCCAAGCACAGCAGAGATACCATGGTTAATTAAAGTTGCTAACAGAATCGCAATGAGAATAGGGATTGGCTTACGGAAACGTGCAGACAGTAAAAGGGCGAGTAATTGAGTTTTATCGCCCATTTCAGCTAGGGCAACAATTGAGGTAGAAATCAGAAATTCTTGCATGTCGTTTCTCTGGCTAGCATAAATGCCCATGACCTACCCCTCCTGCTAGCCAAATATCTGCAGAGTGGTAAATCAAAGGTCTTGCCAACTCGGAAACGATGAGACGTTTAAGCTATGATGACCATGTTCTGTTGAACAATTATGTTGATCATCACCTATTCATTTAGAAATGAATAGCGGCTACTCCCCAATGAAGTATGTGCTTATTATATTCGAGCAGTTCTATTTTTCAAACAAAAAATTTTATCCACGCCCACACCAACAGCCGACCTAAGCCCAATAGTAAGGCTAAACAAATACTTAAGTTAATAAAGCCCAAATTGTTAATGCCTGCTATGTGCTGTGACTGAAATTCAAACGGCAAAATAAGCATTGCTACAAATACTTCCAACCCCATTGCAACATAGGTCATCCATTCCCAAGGAAAGTGTAAAACACTGACCCATACCCCCATTAATAAAAATACAATCAATAGGATTGGTACCATGATTTTTAAAAAACCCGCCATTTATTATTTCTCCTTTACCTAATAATGAGAAATTTCTCCTCTCTTTCGACACTTCCTTCTTCGTCTTTAGATTAACCTAAAACCAATTAAATTAAATATCAAAATAAAAACCCCGCCGAAGCGAGGTTTTAATGATTCATTTCAAAATATTAGATTAATAAAGTACGAATATCTTTAAGAAGTTTCGTAAGTTTATTGGTAAAGCGAGCAGCGTCTGCACCATTAATTACACGGTGATCATAAGATAATGACAACGGCAACATTAAGCGTGGGTCAAAGTCTTTACCATTCCAAACCGGTTGCATCGTTGCAGGTGAAATACCCAAAATCGCAACTTGCGGCCAGTTTACAAGTGGTGTAAATGCTGTACCACCAATTGCGCCTAAACTTGAAATGGTGAAATTCGCACCTTGCAAGTCTTTCGGTGTTAATTTCTTATCACGTGCTTTTTGACCTAACACACCCAATTCAACTGCAATTTGCTTAATTGATTTTTGGTCTGGGTTACGAAGTACTGGCACAGTTAAACCATCAGGTGTTGCTACCGCAATTCCCATATGGATTTCATTGCGCAAGAGCACTGATTTACCATCATCAGATAGATGACCTGCGAACTCACGCTCTTCTTTCAACAAATACGCAACCGCTTTGATAATGAATGCCATAATCGTCAGGCTGATACCTTCTTTTTTGAAGTTGCCTTTCAGTTCATTACGCCAATCTTCTAACTCAGTAATGTCAGCCAAATCAAACTGGGTGACTTGCGGAATAAAGTTGTTCAATGACAATTGCGGAATTGATACTTGCTGCAAACGCGTCAGTACTTTTTCTTCCACGCCACCAAACGCAGTGAAGTCAGGAAGCTTTGGCAAACCTGAAACTGCTGGTGCAGCCGCAGCTACTGGAGCCGCTTGTGGTGCAGTTAAACGAGTCTTCACATAAGCAAAGATATCTTCTTTAATTACACGACCATGTTCACCAGAAGTTTTAACTTGTGATAAAACCACACCAAGTTCACGAGCAAGCTTACGTACAGCAGGACCTGCATATACTTTAGCGTTTTCGGCTTCTTGCTCTTTGGTTAACTTGTCACTACCAGACGCTGGAGCAGATACAGCCTGAGTCGGAGCAGGAGCTGCTGCTTTAGGTGCTGCTGCCGGAGCTGGAGCTACTTCTGCTTTTGCCGCTGGTGCCGCAGCAGGTGCTTGGCCTTCAGCTTCAATTGTTGCAAGTAATATACCTTGTGAAACCTGTTGGCCTGCTTGCAAGTGAATCGCTTTCACAACGCCAGCAACAGTACTTGGAACTTCAACAGTCGCTTTATCTGACTCAACCACAACAAGGCTTTGGTCTACATCAACTTTATCGCCAACTTGTACCAAAATTTCAGCAACAACTGCTTTATCTACACCCAGATCAGGAACGTTAATATCAACTGGACCAGATTGAGTAGCAGCCGCAGCTACAGTTTCTTGTTGAACTGGTGCAGGCGCTGCCGCTGGGGCTGCTGTAGAAGCAGGAGCTTCAACTGGCGCACTTGATGCAGATGTTGTTTTCACTTTAATGAGCACAACACCTTCTTTAACTGTATCGCCTTCTTTAACTTGAATGCTTTCTACAGTACCAGCAACACTGCTTGGCACTTCTACAGTTGCTTTGTCAGATTCAACAACAACGATGCTTTGCTCAACATCGATTTGCTCGCCAACTTTTACTAAAATTTCACCAACTAGTGCTTTTTCAACACCAATATCTGGAACTTGAACTTCAACCACTTGGCTAGTGGTTGCAGCTGCTGGTTGTGCAGCAACTTGTGGAGCTGTAGCAGGTGCTTCTTTTTCAGCTGCTGGTGCAGGTTTTGCAACTTCTTCTGCTTGAGCTACAGGTGCAGCACCCTCAGCTTCAAGTTCAAACAATACCGTACCTTCAGTTACGCTATCGCCTTCTTTGATCAAGATGCTTTTCACTACACCTGCTGAAGTGCTAGGCACTTCAACAGAGGCTTTATCTGACTCAAGCAAAACAAGGCTGTCATTTTCAGCAATGCTATCGCCAACTTTTACCAAAATTTCAGCAACAACTGCTTTATCTACGCCAATATCAGGGGTCTTAATTTGCATGCTTAGTTCCCCTCACCTGTTTGCGCTTCATGGTATTCAGCAACTGCTTGAACTTCTGGATGTGCTTGTGGAGCCCATGCCACTGGACGATCAGTATCTAACTCAAAGTTAGAAATTGCATCTTTAACTAAACGTGCATCTACTTCACCTTCGTCAGCTAATTTTTTCAAAGTAGCAACAACGATATGTGCAGCATCAACACCAAAGAAACTACGCAAGTTAGCACGTGTATCTGAGCGACCATAACCATCTGTACCCAACGCAACAAATGGGCGACCATCTGGAAGATAGGCACGGATTTGTTCGCTATACGCACGCATATGATCTGTTGCTGAAACAACGATACCTTCTGTACCGCGTAATTGTTTAGACACCCAAGACTCTTTCACTTCTTCAGTAAGTGGGTGTAAACGGTTGTATTCTTCACACGCCATACCATCACGAGACAACTCATTGAAGCTTGTTACACTCCAAACGTTTGAATGGATTTGGTATTCATCACGTAAGATTTTCGCAGCTTTGATCACTTCACGAAGAATTACACCTGAACCCATCAATTGGACAGTTGCTTTTTCATCTTTTTCGAACAAGTACATACCACGTTTAATGCCTTCCTCAGCGCCTTCAGGCATTGCAGGATGCTCGTAGTTTTCATTCATTACCGTTAAGTAATAGAACACACGCTCTTGGTTCACATACATACGTTGTAAACCATCATGTACGATTACAGCCAACTCATAACCAAAACATGGATCGTAAGATACACAGTTTGGAATCGTGTTCGCCAAGATATGTGAATGACCATCTTGGTGCTGTAAACCTTCACCGTTCAATGTGGTACGACCAGCAGTTGCACCTAACAAGAAACCTTGAGCTTGTGCATCACCCGCAGCCCACGCAATGTCACCAATACGCTGGAAACCAAACATTGAGTAGTACATGTACATCGGAATCATTGGCAAGTTATTAGTTGAATAACTTGTTGCCAACGCAGCCCATGCGCTCATCGCACCAGCTTCGTTAATCCCTTCTTGAAGCATGTGACCGTCACTTGCTTCGCGGTAATGCATTAACTGCTCTTGGTCTTCTGGGGTATATTTTTGACCGTGAGCGGCATAAATACCAAGCTGACGGAACATACCTTCTAGACCAAAAGTACGCGCTTCATCTGGAACGATTGGCACTACGCGGTCTTTAATTGCTTTTTCTTTAAGTAAAGCTGCAATTAAACGCACCATCACCATGGTAGTTGATTGTTCTTTGCCTGCAGAACCTTTTAATACTGCATCAAATACAGATAATTCAGGAATCGCTAAAATTTCACTCTCTTTACGACGTGCAGGTAAATAGCCACCTAAAGCTTCACGACGTGCCTTCATATATTTCATTTCAGGAGAGTTTTCACTTGGGCGATAGAATGGAAGCTCTTCTAATTTATCATCTGTAAATGGCAGGTTGAAACGGTCACGTACATATTTTAAAGAATCGATCTGCATTTTTTTGATTTGGTGAGTCTTATTCACCGCTTCAATTTCTTCAGACAAACCGTAACCTTTTACAGTTTTCGCAAGAATAACTGTTGGTTGACCTTTGGCTGTCATTGCTTCTGCATAGGCAGCAAAAACTTTGTACGGGTCATGACCACCACGGTTGAGATTATCGATGTCTTCATCGCTTAAATCTTTTACAAGTTCCGCAGCTTCTGGGTACTTGCCAAAGAATTTCTCACGTGTATATGCACCACCTTTCACTTGATAGCGCTGGTATTCACCATCAACTGTTTCTCCCATTACCGCTTTTAAAGCGCCTGTGCTATCTTTTGCAAGTAGCGGATCCCAATGACGACCCCATACTACTTTAATGACACGCCAGCCCGCACCACGGAATAAAGATTCTAATTCTTGAATGATTTTACCGTTACCACGTACAGGGCCATCTAGACGCTGTAAGTTACAGTTAACCACCCAAATTAGGTTATCAAGTTTTTCACGACCAGCAAGTGAAATTGCACCAGTACTTTCTGGCTCATCCATTTCACCATCGCCAAGATATGCCCAGACTTTACGATTTTCTTCTTTGATCAAGCCACGATTCATCAAATATTTTTGAATGTGCGCTTGATAAATCGACATGATTGGACCAAGACCCATTGATACAGTTGGGAATTGCCAATAGTCCGGCATTAAATATGGATGTGGATAGCTTGGTAAACCGTTACCGCCAACTTCACGGCGGAAATTACTTAACTGTTCTTCAGTCAAACGCCCTTCAAGGAATGAACGAGCATAAATACCAGGAGCACAATGTCCTTGGTAATAAATCATATCTCCGCCAAAGTTATCGCTGTTTGCGCGGAAGAAATGGTTAAAACCTACGTCATATAATGTTGCACTTGATGCGAAGCTCGCCAAGTGGCCACCTAAATCATCACCTGTTTTATTCGCACGAAGTACCATTGCTAAGGCATTCCAACGAATCAATGCACGAATACGGCGTTCCATATCTTGGTCGCCTGGCATTGCAGGTTGTTCTTCAACAGAAATTGTATTTAAGTAAGGTGTATTGAGACGTTGAATGGGAACATGCTTGGCAATTGCTTGTTGGTAAAGTTTTTCCAATAAGAATGCCGCGCGCTCAGTTCCCATATGTTGTAAAACTGAATCGAATGCATCTTGCCACTCTTGGGTTTCTTGTGCATCGGAGTCACCGTAAAACGCCATAATTCACCTGTTCCTTGTCCTTTAATCTACTTTGTATTTTTACCACGTTTTACCCCTCTCTAGTTATTGCCACGGGTGAATGTGAGGGGGGCCTATTATTTTCTGAATGAATAGTCATTGACCGAGCATTAAACAAAATAACAAAAAAACGCCAATAATGGCGTTTTTTTATACAATCTTTACGTTAAAAAAGGTTTAGGCTAATTTCAGATTCATAAATTTAATAACCTTAACTTTTTTAACTTAGCTTTTAAGGAAGCATCGCTAAGTAAGTTGTTGGGTTCTTACGTTGACCATCTTTTACTACTTCATAGTGCAAATGTGGACCAGTACAGCGACCAGTACAACCTACATTGGCAATATGTTCACCTGCCGAAACTTGTTCACCTACACGTACCATTAAACGCGAAGCATGCGCATAGCGTGTTAAATAGCCATTACCATGGTTAATTTCAACATATTGACCATAGCCAGTGCCCCAACCAGATTTGGTTACAATACCTGGGCCTGTAGCATAAATTGGTGTACCACTTGGAGCAGCCATATCCAATCCACCATGATGTTCGGCGCGACCGCTCATCGTACGACCACCAAAGTTGGAAGAAACACGTACTGTATCAGGAAGAGGATGAGAAACTAACCACGAATAAGCATTTGAAGAAGAGGTATTGAAAGAGTTCTTAGCTGTCGTATTGCCATATTTTTTAGCGAGTGACTCATTGTTGAGCTCAACCGTTTTTTGGCGTAAGGTCACTGAAACTTTCGCACTCGCTGGAAGATCTAAATCATCAGGATGAGTATATGAACCTTGAGATAATGTTTTTGATAGTTGTTCCAATCGATCTGAATCAGTAGATTGGTTAATTGTTTGATAATCTGCAAAAGCAACTGATGCTGCCGAAGCGGCAAGTGAAAACGCTAATAAAATACGACGCGTGTGCATAAAAACCTCTTGAAACTGTTCTTACTTAAGTTCCTTATGATCTCTTCCTTGATATCGATTGAAATGAACGCTTAAGATGAAGACAAGAATCTATCCGAGAATGACCCATGTCTAAACCCGATAACGTTTTTCAACAATCCGGAAAACACATAAAAACAGGAAACCTTACGTTTCTAACAACGCAAGTCGCGCAATGGCAAAGACTTACGAAAATTATCCAACCCTTATTGCCCCAACCGGAACAATGGCAGGTCGTGTGTTATCAAAATGGTTCTTTGATCATTACTGGTGAAAATCAGGCGATGATTAGTCAACTCAGTTATTTACAGAACCAATATGTATCTAAATTATCTCAACTTGAAGGGTTAAAAGACCTACAAAGAATTCAGGTTCGCTTGAGAAATAAAAACATTCCCAATCCACCCTCATCTGAGCCATCTAAACCCATTCCCCCGGAAACACAAGAAATGTTACGTAGTGCAGCCGACTTTGTGAGCGACCCTAAGCTTAGCCAAGCTTTACTACGTTTGGCAAGCAATAAAAAATGACGAGCTATATATTTAAAGAAAAGTTCAGCCATATTTGTGTGACAAAATTCACACTTTAAAATGTTACATTATAACATGACCAAATAAAGACAATGACTTATGTCACACTCACATATGGAATTGGACATTCATTCTCGTCATCAAATGTTACAATTTCATAATTACTCGGATCACTTTGAACATTGCGTAACAACTGATTATTTAAAGCATGTCCCGATTTATAGCCATCAAACTTGGCAATAATTTGATGACCAAGCAAATACAAATCACCTACTGCATCTAAAATCTTATGTCTCACAAATTCATCGGCGAAACGTAAGCCTTCTTCGTTAACAACGCCCGTGTCATCTACACCAATCGCATTATCTAAACTTGCACCTAAAGCTAAGTTATTTGCTTTGAGATAATCCAGATCTTTCATAAAACCAAAAGTACGAGCTTCACTAACTTCATATACAAAAGTTTCAGTAGAAAAGTCGATAGTCGCAGATTGATATTCTTTAGCAAATGCTGGATGGTCAAAATCAATCGTAAAATTTAACTGAAAACCATTATGCGGGCTAAAAATTGCTTTTTTATCATCGATTAATGCTTCAACTGGTTTTAATATTCTTATAAATTTTTTCGGTGCGTCCAGCTCACGCAATCCACCTTGCATTAACAGGTAAATAAATGGGCCGGCACTTCCATCCATAATCGGAACTTCGGACGCAGATACCTCAACAATAAGGTTATCAATTCCCAAACCTGCAATTGCGCTCATCACATGCTCAATCGTTCCAACTTTTATATCTCCAATTACTAAATTGGAGCACATGAAAGCTTCTTGAATCAGTAAAGCATTCGCATGGATTTCCACAGGTGGATCTAAATCGATACGACGAAATACAATACCTCCATCCACGGTATGTGGAATGAAATTGATCATCACTTTTTGACCGCTATGAAGACCTATTCCACTCGCTTTTACCACACGATTGAGAGTACGTTGTTTCACCATGCTTTGTAACTTCTTTTTTAAAACCGCTATACGTTAGCATATTTAGTCATTGATCAAAAACAAAAAAAGGCAGTGTTTAAACACTGCCTTTTTTTAAATTTAATAATTTTTTACTTACGTTGCTGATTTTTCAAGTAATCTTGAATGCTCATCGGAGAAGAACGTGGAGAAGAACTTGCGTTACTACTCACTTCATTGTCTGCATTTTGACGCTTATTAATAGCAGGAACGTCATCTTCATCAACAGATTGAGCTGATTGAGTCGATGCATGACTTACTGTATTACGTTTTCTCGGTTCTGCGTCTGCAGCATTACGAGTTAAACCAGTTGCAATCACTGTTACACGTAATTCATCACGCGCATCTGGATCAAATACTGTACCGTAGAAAATTTCACCTTCATCAAGGTCAACAATCTGGTTCACGACATCAGTAATGATTTCAGTTTCGCGTAAAGTAATATCATCACCACCAGTAATGTTAATCAACACACCTTTAGCATTAATAATATTCACGTTATCAAGCAATGGACTACGAATAGCCTGTTCAGCTGCTTGACGTGCACGATCTTCACCACGACCTAAACCAGCACCCATCATTGCGTAACCACGTGTACTCATTGCAGTTTTCAAATCGGCGAAGTCAAGGTTAATGTGACCACGGTTTACAACAAGGTCAAAGATACTACGTACAGCGTTTAACAATACATCATCAGCTTTTTTATAAGCATCTTTCATTGAAATATCACCATATACGCTGAGTAAGCGTTGGTTAGGGATAATAATCAATGAATCAACATGTGCTTCAAGCGCTTCAATACCGCGTTCAGCAGATTTTAAACGGCGACGGCCTTCAAAGTTAAATGGGGTTGTTACAACACCAACGGTCAAAATACCCATTTCTTTGGCAACTTCAGCCACAACCGGTGCCGCGCCTGTACCCGTACCACCACCCATACCAGCGGTAACGAATACCATATCCGTACCTTCAAGGTGGTGACGAATAATTTCACGGCTTTCTTCTGCTGCAACTTGCCCTACTTCAGGGTTAGCACCAGCACCTAAACCACGTGTACTTTGCTCGCCTAACTGAATTTTGAAAGGTGCATTCATACAGTCTAGTGCTTGTTTGTCTGTATTGGCACAAACGAATTTAACACCTTGAATATCAGACTGCACCATATGTTGAACGGCATTACCGCCACCACCACCTACACCAAATACAGTGAAACGGGCTTGACCGTTGCCATCGTTTAGTTCATCTTCTATAAATTCAAATGAGGCCATGACCTTTAGGGTTCCTAATACATTATGGCAGTCACTTCAGCCCGTATACTGCCTTGATTTTCAAAAATAACTAATTTTAAGAATGCTGTGCAATACAAACCTTGTCAAGTACAGTGGTTTTCTCTTACAACTTCCTAACAATTCTACCAATAAATCCATACATCCTAAAAAATGGCTTTTAGCTTGCTATTAAATGCATTCCAGCCATTTACCATTCGCTCCCATACCGAACGGTCATTTGCCTCTTCAGGCTCTTCAACAGCTTCTTGCAACTCACTTTGGCTAAACATGAGCAAACCAGCTGCTGTTGCATACATCGAACGACGTAATGCTGCCTGATGTTGATCATCAGCATAAACCTGTAACGGCGGATTACCCAAATGTGCGGATACCCCCAACATACGGCGAGCCAAACTCACCATACCTTCAATTTGACAAGCATCCCCCGTCAACACTACACCATGGTATAAACCATGAATTGCACCGCTATGTTCGAGTTCATCGCGAATCTGGCTAAAGATCTCTTCATAGCGAGCAATAATAATTTCTGACAACTCAATTCGACTAATAGTTTGAGGGCCATCAATTCCTTCTACCTGAATCATGTGATCTGGCTTAACAGCACTTAAATCGACACAACCATATAGAATTTTAATACGCTCAGCTTCTTCTGTCGTAGTTTGCAATACAGCAGCAATATCACGCGTAACGTGCTCACCACCGCGTTGTAATGTACGTGCCAGAGCCAAACGTCCATCTAGATAAACCGCAAGATTGGTAATGCCTGCGCCAATATCGACCAGACAAACACCATATTCTTTTTCATCTTTAAGCAAGCTTGCCTCAGCGGTTGCCAGGCAAGATACCACCATTTTTTCAACCCCGATATTTGCACCTTTCATAGCGCGATCAAGGTTTTGCATAGTCGCAATCGGCATCATCATTAACTGATAATGTCCTGTCATACTATGGGCAGTCATGTTAATTGGATTCTGCACCCATTCAGCAGAATCACCCAATTCAAAGCCTAACGGCACTGCACTTGCTAAATAGTAATCAGAAGTCACATGACTTGCTTTTGCCAATTCTAACGCGCGCACGACTTCATTTGTTGTAATAACATGTGCTGGATTAGCAACTGGTGTGCGGCCAGAGGCATAAAAACTTTGCAACTCGGTACTCGGAATCGATACCCATGCGCTATGAATGCGACATTCGGCCATATTTTCCGCTTCAGCAACAGCATTTTTAATCGCAGCGATGACTTTATCTAGGCTTACGATTTTTCCTTTATTCATGCCTCGATTGCGAGCAGTTGCCATACCGATAACTTGAATGTTATCCGGCGCATGAATTTTTCCAATCAAAACTGAAACTTTATGCGTCCCAATGTCAATCGCAACAACTGAGGGAACAGCTTCATTCATCACTCATACCATTTCTTTGTTGTTTAATACCAGGCAAATTGCCTATTTTAAAGCCACGTATTATGGCTTTGCTTTTGTTCCACCTGCAATGCTTGTGTCATCAATCGTTACAACAAACTGACCATTCACAATTTTAGGTGGTGTTGCGTTCTTCCATTGAATAGATAATCCATTACGATATCGCAAATCAATGGCTGAGATTTTCGACCACACCGGTTTTAAGTCAGATTGTGCCAGATGACTTAAACGTTGCAACTTATTCATTGTTTGATCTTGGTCAACGATAATTCGTAAACCTGTGTCAAACTGCATAAACCAAGTCATTCGCTCCGTCAGATATAACTCTTTTAGGCGCAAATTGGCGGGGTGGAATAATTGATTGATTTCATTATAGCGTCGCATCATCATTTTCGACTGGCTTACCGGACCATGTAGTAACGGAAGCTCAGAATGAATTGTCGGCTCTGCCTCACTGAATACATCGCCTCCATCGCTTAACAAGCGACCTGTTCCCCAACGGGCGATGGCATGGCGAGGCATGACACGAACACGAATACCATTGGGCCAGGCACGAGATACAACAACTCGGTCTACCCACGAAATTTCTAATGTTTTATCACGAATCTGTTCTAAATCAGATGTGAAATAATTCGCTTTTATAATTGGAGCAACATGCTGCATCACTTGTTGTGTTTCAACTGAAGACGTCGACCCTACAACCTCTAGCTTTGCAACTTTTGCATCTGTAATAACTTTATATAGCCCATAAATTCCGACTGCCAGCACTACAAAAGCAATAACCAACAGCACCCATCCACCAGCATTCGCAAGCTTCTGCTTGCGTGTAGGCGGTTTATCATGAATAGAGGTGATGGCCGCACGTTTACGGCGCATGGAAGCCGGAAGTTGTGCCATATTTAAGCCGTACCTTCCAATGTTTGCTCAAGAATGGCAACACACAATTCATCAAAACCATATCCAACAGCTTGAGCAGCTTTTGGAACTAAAGAATGGCTGGTCATACCTGGCACAGTGTTTACTTCTAAAAGCCAGAAATTACCCTGCTCATCCTGCATCGCATCAATACGGCCCCAACCTTCTGCACCAACTGCTTGAAAAGCACGTAAGCACAATGCTTGCAGGTTCTTCTCTTCTGTCTCACTTAGACCACAAGGAATACCGTACTCAACATCATTACGTTCATATTTTGCTTCATAGTCATAAAAAGCAACGTCTGCTGGTGGTTGTAAACGAATAACCGGCAAAGGCTGTCCATTTAAGAACGAGATTGTGAATTCACGACCTGTGATCCATTTTTCTGCCATCACAACAGCATCGTGCTGAGTCGCTTTTTCAATTGCAGCAGCAAAGTCTTCTGCTTTCTCAACCTTACTCATGCCCACGCTTGAGCCTTCATGTACAGGTTTGATAATGACAGGCAAGCCTAGCTCAGCAATAACCGCATCTAAATCTGTCTCTTTAGTAATAATACGATATGGCGCTGTAGGTAAATCGCTACCTTGCCAGATTTGCTTGGTTTTGACTTTATCCATGCCAATCGCAGAACCTTGTACACCTGTTCCCGTATAAGGCAGATTTAACCATTCAAGTGCACCTTGAATCTGGCCATCTTCACCGCCACGACCATGCAATACAATAAATGCACGATCATAATTTACAAGTTCAGTCACACTGCGGTTTTGCGGATCAAATGCTTCAGCCTGAACACCTGAACGCAATAAAGCATCCAGAACTGCCTGACCACTATCTAAAGACACAGCACGCTCAGCCGATTTCCCACCAAATAGCACGGCAACTTTGCCGAATTTTGTAGCATTTGACACGTTTAAATCCTTAACCCGATAATTCAATATTTTTGTTTATTTCACATACAAATGGTGTTGTGCAAGTTCTACTGAAATTGCTCCAACGTTACCCGCACCCTGCGTTAATAACAAGTCATTTGGTTGTAACACATTTTGCATGATGTTTTGCAAATTACCTTCAACCGGATCGACCAAAATCGGCTCCACCTGTCCACGTAAACGAATACTACGCGCCAAAGTACGGCTGTCTGCACCTACAATAGGCTTCTCACCGGCAGGATAAACTTCCAGTAATAATAATTGATCGACTTGAGAAAGCACTTCAATAAAGTCATCAAAACAATCGCGGGTACGAGAGTAACGGTGTGGCTGGAATAACATCACCAAACGACGATCCGGATGGCTCTGACGAGCGGCTTTAATAGTCGCTTCTACTTCTTTCGGATGGTGCCCATAGTCATCAACTAGCTTAACGTTACCATCGGCAAGTTCGAATTCACCTTGTACTTGGAAGCGACGACCAACACCACTAAAGCCTGCTAAAGCGCGACTAATTGCATCATCAGAAACACCTTCGTCAGTCGCAACACCAATAGCAGCTAGAGCATTTAAGATGTTATGCATACCCGGTTGGTTGATGGTTAAACGTAGCGGCTCACGACCTTTACGTAACACCGTGAAGTGTGAACGCATACCATCTTGTTCAACATCAATTGCGCGAATGTCGTTATCTTCATTAAAACCATAAGTAATAACTGGGCGGCCTACACGTGGCATAATTTCACGAATGTTGGCGTCATCACCACAAACTACAGCCAAACCATAAAATGGTAAGTTATGAAGGAATTGTACGAACGTATCTTTTAATTTATCAAAGCTACCTTCATAGGTATCCATATGGTCAGCATCAATGTTCGTTACAATGGCCGCCATTGGTTGCAAATAAAGGAAAGACGCATCTGACTCATCAGCTTCAGCCACGATAAAACGACTTTCACCCAGTGCAGCATTTACACCTGTACTGTTAAGTAAACCGCCAATAACATAAGTTGGATCAAGGTTTTCTTCAGCCAACATGGTGGTTAAAAGACTAGTCGTTGTAGTTTTACCATGTGTACCAGCTACAGCAATACCATGACGGTAACGCATAAGCTCACCTAGCATCTCTGCGCGGCGTACGATTGGAGTACGTTGTTCAATCGCTGCTTTAATTTCCGGATTTTCTGGATCAATCGCTGTAGAAACTACAAGCACATTGGCATTTTTAATATTTTCCGCTTGATGGCCGATATAAACCTTGATGCCATTTTGCTCTAATTGTTCTGTAGTTTTAGATGCTTTAATGTCTGAACCAGAAATTTTATAACCTTGGTTACCCAATACCTCTGCAATGCCACACATCCCAGCACCACCGATCCCCACAAAATGAATGTGTTTGATACGGCGCATTTCAGGCACTTTAATCAGTTTTTTTGCTTGGTTCGCAGCTGTTGATGGAGACATAGTAAATCCGATTACATTTTTTGGATAAGATCAACCACATGCTGAGTCGCATTTGGTTGGGCATGTTGACGCGCTTTCACTGCCATTTCTGTAAGTAATTGGCGGTTCATCAGCGAAGTGAACAATTCATTTAAAACATCTGGTGTCATAGTCGATTGCTGGCAAATTTTTGCAGCGCCGATATCAGCCAGAAATTTGGCATTCGCAGTTTGATGGTCATCAACTGCTATCGGAAGTGGTACAAAAACTGCTGCAACACCTGCTGTTGCAACTTCCGTCACCGTTAATGCTCCAGCTCGGCAAATAATTAAATCAGCTTCACTATAAGCCTTTGCCATATCTTCAATAAACGGCAAAACCTGCACCTTTAAGTTGGCTGGCACATCTGCATAAAGTGCTTGAGTTGCTTCAACTTGTTGTTGACCACTTTGATGAAAAATATTGAGTGGAACTTGTATTTTTTTTAGCGCTGGCGGTAAATGTTCATTAAGCGCTTTTGCACCTAAAGAACCTCCAACAATTAAAATATTTAAAGGTTGTCCCGCTTGCTCACGTGCATCGTAACGCCACTTAGAGCTTAAAATATCGGTGATTTCACGACGTACCGGATTTCCGGTTGTAACAACTTTTTCGCTAACAGGAAAAGTATTTGGAAATGCTTCACACACGACTTTAGCAACACGCGCTAGCTGTGCATTGGTAAAACCAGCAACCGCATTTTGCTCGTGAATAAGTACTGGAATACCTAACAATCGTGCTGCTAAACCACCAGGCCCCGCAACATAACCGCCAAATCCAGCAACAGCATCAACTTTAAGCTGTTTCATATAGCGCATTGCGCTTAAAGTCGCTTTTAAAATTTTAAAAGGCGCAGCAAGTTTACGGATCACACCGTTCCCACGAACACCTTGAATATCAATTTGATAAATTGGAATATTTTGATCTTTTAATAAACGATTTTCCATACCTGTTGGCGTGGCTAACCACGAAACCTGACAACCTTGTTGTTGAAGTTGTTTGGCTACGGCGAGGGCTGGAAAAACATGTCCGCCTGTACCGGCAGCCATCATCATGACATGTTTGGGTTTGCTTTGCTGTGAATCGGTCACGGTCTAATTCTTCAACTCAAAAAACAATGGAAATTGTCATCTATTTTTGTAGCCGTTTATTTTAATCCTAAAGCTTCATTAACGAAAAGCTAATTTCACTCGTTTATAACAGAAAGATGTGCTTTTTTGAAAATATGCCTACAAAGCACTAGCGTATTTCATATTGTGATTTTATTAATTCATATATTTTCAGGTGATTTCCTATAAATACCGCTGAAAATCACCTGAAATAAATAATTAAGCCGTACGACCAGCTTCTAATACATCAAATAGATCATCGGCAATTGATGTACCAAATTGAGCATCAATTTCACGAATACATGTTGGGCTGGTGACATTAATTTCAGTGACATAATTGCCAATCACATCTAAACCAACAAAAATCAAACCTTTTTCGCGCAAGAAAGGACCAATTTTAGCTGCGATCAGCTTATCGTTTTCAGTGAGCGGACGCGCTTGACCTAAGCCACCTGCCGCTAAGTTACCGCGCACTTCACCATTTTGTGGAATACGAGCTAGACAGTAAGGAATAGGCTCGCCATTTACCATCAAAATACGCTTATCCCCTTCTACAATTTCAGGAATATAACGTTGAGCCATAATTGGACGAGTACCTAACTCTGTAAGCATTTCCAACGTTGAACCAATGTTTACACCATCTTGATATAAGCGGAAAATTCCCGTACCGCCCATACCATCAAGTGGTTTCACAATGACATCGCCATGTTCTTTAAGAAATTCACGAATTAAACTTTGTTGCGATGTTACAAGTGTAGGTACTTGCAGCTCTGGGAACTGCGTTGCAAATAGCTTTTCATTGCAATCACGCAATGACTGAGGCTTATTGATAATCCATGAACCTTCGCGTTCAGCTTGTTCAAGCACGTAAGTTGTATAGACAAAGTTCATATCAAACGGTGGATCTTTACGCATCAACACCACATCATAAGCCGCGATAGATTCTTTTTTCTTTTCGCCCAATTCGTAATAATGATTGTAATCTTCAAATACTTTTAATGGCGAGATTAGACCGTAAGCCTTACCTTGATCGATATATAAATCTTGTTGTAATGCATAACCCAATTCATGTCCACGACGGCTCGCCGCCCACAACATTGCCATGGTTGAATCCTTTTTAAGATTTACGGTTTCAATCGGATCCATGACGACAAGTACACGCATGCTCAAGCTCTTCATAAAATTTAAATTAGCATGAGTATAGCTGAGATTTTTCACTCGTTTTTCTTAATTTCAGTAAATCGTTATCTGTTATTCCTTTAACTAGAACTCAAGTAAATTCAGTTAAACTATGACCATAAAATATTATTTTTAAAGGCTAAAGATGAAACTTTATCGCTATTTAACTGGCCCTGATGACTCTGCTTTTTGTGCACGAGTAACTAAAGCACTGAATCACGGCTGGGAATTATATGAGGCACCCAGCATGACCTTTAATGGCACACATGTGATTGTTGGACAAGCAATTTGTAAAACGATTGACGAGAATTATGATCCAGAAATGGATATTTTAGATGTTCTCAAAAATAATGCTTAACTCAAACATTTCCTTTCATCTCTAAAAACATCTTCTTAATCCAAATTAATAACTCAAGCTAACCAATACTCCCCCTTGTTAGCTTGAGCAATCGCTACACCCTTTCAAAATAAAGACTTAAAAAAGCAATCTCATAAATTTTAAAGACAATAGTTCTTTTATTCTAAACAAAGAAATGATTATAGTTATCATTAATACTTTTATTTTTGTTAATTGATTTTATTTTATGTTAAGAATTTCTACATCATCTCCCCCAATTAAGCGTTTGTTCCCGCTCAGCTTACTCAGTTTAATGATCTTGAATATTCAAGGTGTATACGCTGAAGACTCTAGTAACTCATCCTCGAAAGTTGCAGCGACCATGCCCACCATAAAAATTGAGGCTATGAGTGAGTTAGACCCAATTAAAAGCTATATCGACTATGACAAAGCCAATGTCACACGTAATGGCTTAGATAAAAAAGATATCCCTCAAACCGTTGATACCATTGATGTTCAGAAATATAAAATTTATGGATCAAATGATTTAAGCGTTATGCTGCAAGGCACACCTGGGGTATCTACCAATTACGATATGCGTGGTGATGGCATTACCATTCGTGGTTTTGGTGCTGATACAGGCGATATTTACCGTGATGGTATACGTGAAAGTGGGCAAGTACGCCGTAGTACTGCCAATATTGAGCGTATTGAAATTTTAAAAGGCCCCGCCTCTGTTTTATATGGCCGTAGTGCTGGTGGTGGGGTTGTGAATATGGTGAGTAAATTCGCCAATTTCGACTCTAAAAGTTCAGTTGGCGCTTATGCAGGCTCATACGATAACTACGGAACCACTGCTGACATCAACCAAGTCATTAATGACAATTTAGCAGTACGCCTTACGGGAGAATATGGCGAGTCAGGTAGCTTCCGCTCTGGTATTGAAAATAAAATTGAGATGTTTTCACCAAGTTTTACGTATAAAAATGATGATGGAACGCTTACTTGGACCACACAATATACGTATGACAAATTAGGTCGTGTACCTGATCGCGGGCCAACTCAAGATAACTTACCTGCGGGAACTTCGATCAAAACAGGATTTGCCCAAGACGGAGATTATGTTGATGATATTTTGCAAGTGGTCCGCACCGACGTAAATTACCAATATGTGCCTGATTGGAACTTTCACTGGGCAGCGAGTTACCGACAAGCAGAACAGAACTTTGACCACTTTTATTTTGGAACTTATTGTGGGCTAGATGGAAAAAATTTGAAAGGTGAAGCATGTACGACCAAAAAAGGCTACATCAACCAAATTTACTACTGGCAGCAAACTAGCAATAAGACCACCACCAATACATTTGATATTAAGGGCAAGTTCAAAACAGGCCAACTTGAACATCAAATCATGTTAGGTACTGACTGGACCTATGAACAACGAGAACCGCGTCTAGCCAATAAGACTCAAAATGGTTCAGCCATTTATGGTTACGTCAATCCATTCACAGGTGAACGAGAATCAAGTCGTGGCAATGGCCCACTCTTAATTAGTCAGCATAACTACAATGAAGGCACAACTTATGGTGTATTCATTCAAGATTTAATTGGTCTAAACGACCAACTTAAACTCATGTTAGGCTTACGTTATGATTACTTTGACTTTTCAACCACTAACAAACTCACTAATGCACATCGTAATGTAAAAGACAGTACTGTTAGCCCAAATGTTGGTTTGGTATGGCAACCGCTTCCTGAACATAGCTTTTACACGTCTTACTCTAAGAGCTTTGCGCCATTCGGTGGGCAAATGGGTGTTAACCAAGTTGCCGGCGGCACCGATGTCACAAAAATGGACAAAGAGCCTCAATATAACGAGCAATATGAAGTGGGTGTAAAAAGCGAATGGTTAAATAATCGTTTAAATACCCAATTCTCTGTTTTTGATATTCGTAAAAATAATATTCGCTATAAACCGAATCCTGACAGTGAACCAGAGGTGTGGGCAACTGCTGGTCAGCATCAATCTCGTGGTCTCGAATTTAGTTTTATTGGTCGCGTACTTGATAATGTCTTTGTTCGTGGTGGTTATGGCTACACAGATGCGAAAGTAAAAGAAGATAAACAAAAACCTGAACAAGAAGGCAACTATCTAGCCAACACATCTAAAAACACAGGTAATTTATTTGTTCGTTATTTACCAACCGAGCAGTGGTATACCGAGGTGGGTGTAACCTATGTAGGTTCGTATTATCCAAATATTAATAATCAAGTAAAAATGGAAGGCTTTAACCGTGTCGATGCGGCGATTGGCTATAGTGCAGATCCGTGGAATGTCACACTTGCGGTGAATAATCTAACCAATAAAGAGTACTGGCGTTCAGACAGCATGCCAGGCACACCACGTAATGTGTTATTACGTTTGAATTATCAGTTTTAATTAAATATTAAAAAAGCATACCCCTATTTTAGGTGTATGCCTTTTTCTTTTTAGATACCGTATTTCTCGCGATAAGCTTGCATATTTGCTAGGGCTTCTTTTTCGCCTTTGGTGATGACTAACCAAGGACAATAAGATAAGTTGGAATAATCTTGGAGCGTAAGAAGTGATTCGCATAAGGCGTATTATGTTAATTTTAGAATAAAAATAAAGTGTCAATAAAATTGGTAGCTAGTAAAAATGAAATTTTTTAAATAATTTATTTTAAATATTAAATGATTAGGTGAGGCTCCTTTTCGATTAACGTGTAGGTAGTGATCGTTTGTGCTTACACACATCCTCCCACTGTCCTAAACGATATCTACGATAAGCTCGAACATTAACTGTTTTTACTTTCATGGTTAGCTCCTTTTGTGGTTACGAAATTTGTAATTCACAAATAAAAACTAAGGAGCCTCAGGATTTATTATAGTATTAAACTAATTTATAAGTCACTAATTTTGTTTATAATTAAATAAGTTATTAGAAATATTTATTAGGTACTTTATGAGCTTTGGATGGACATGCCCTTACTGCAATCACAAATGTACTATAGGGGATAGCAATTATGATAGTCAAACTCATGTATTTGATTTATCAAATAAATTTAAAAACAAGCTAGGGTTGGAATCTTTAGTTATTGTTTGTCCTAATCCTGAATGTGAAGAAATAACAATACGATCGTTACTTTATAAGAGTACTAATCCTCCTGGATACGGCTATCACTCATCTAGTGGTAATGTTCCTATTCATACATGGAAACTTTTACCTCATAGTCATGCAAGACCATTTCCAAACTATATCCCACAACCTATTTTAAATGATTATAACGAAGCTTGTGCCATTAGTGATTTAAGTCCTAAAGCATCAGCAACTTTAGCTAGACGATGCTTACAAGGTATGATCAGAGATTATTGGAAGATAACTGATAAGACATTGTATAAAGAAATAAATGCTTTAGAAGATAAGGTAAGCGAGCAAGTATGGAACTCGTTAAATGCTGTTAGGGAAATCGGCAATATTGGTGCTCATATGGAGCAAGATATTAATGTGATTGTTGATGTAGAGCCAGATGAGGCAAAAATTCTAATAGAGCTTTTAGAAATCTTGTTTGAAGAATGGTATATTGCAAGACATGAAAGAGATTCAAAATTCTCCCGTATTCAAAAAATTCGAGATGCAAAGAAAGCTATTAAAGAATAATAATCTACTATTAAAATCAAACAACAAAAGCCACTTAATAAGTGGCTTTTTAGTTGATAGCTATTTCAGCACTATAAATTAGAAACAAGCTCTATTTAACATAATGGGCGTTATCCGAACTCATATTTATAAAATTAAATAAAATCAACAACTTAAAAATTTTACGCTACCCTGATAAACAGTAAAAAGCCGACTTAGATACAAATCGGCTGCTTTTTAAGCAATTTTGTCACTTTTAGCCAATAAATTTGGCTAAAAAACAAAAAATTCTTCCAAACTTTTGATGATGCGGAACGCCTATCTACACTCACAATATTTTTATAGAATAGATTGAAGCTATTTAATTAAAAAAATTATTTTCTGGAAAATCCTCTAATGTAAAAAAGGAGCCTATAAAGACTCCTTTTTTACTAAATTTTTACTAGCCGATGCCTAGTTGAACGATATTTACTCTTACAGTATGACCTCGTTCTACGGTGCTGCTCGGGCTCTGGGCATACACCCTATCTTTAAAGACCGTTGAGCACATGAACGGTCTATTTATATTCTCAATAGTAAACGATATTACAAAATTTGCAAATATGATTTGTTAAGAAAAATAAATTTTTCATTTCTTCCCTAGTAAGCAAATTGCCTCAATTTTATTAGTGACTTCTCGTTCAAGTAATAGTTCATAAGCTGATATTAGAGTTGAGCCACTAGCAAGTAGGTCATCAACAATAACTATAGACTTTCCTTTTAATTCACGAATTTCGGCTAGATAATCTGGATTATATTTCAATGGTTTAATAAATTTACGGTCTTTTTTTGCTATTTCTTTCATGGAAAATATGGTTTTTGGTTCTTTTATTACTCTGCTTTCAATAACGCGACGAAGAGCAATTAGATCTTTTCTATCTTTAGCTACAACTTGAAGAGAAAGAAGATCATTATAAACTTCTTCTATAGTTTTTTTAGTGAATACATTCGTAAGTATTGGGCAATTCCCCCCTATCTTTCTACTAATTTTTATAGCAAATCTTTCAGATACTGGTTGAGATGAAGGCATTGAAATTACTATGTCATAAGATTTTTTTAATAAAATTTTATCGAGAATTTTTGATAGATTTGGGTTAAATCTAGCACATTCTTTCATTGTGATTGAAAATCCATTTTTATTTTTAAGTGCATAGATTAAAGGGTTTCCATCACTATCTCGTCGATCACCATCTCGATTATACAGTCGTTTAAATACACCATAGATTAATAGATCATTCATCCTATTAGATATTGGATTTGCATGTATGGATGTGCTCACTAACTGTTCGCTTGTTGGATCAAACCTAACGACTTTGTTCTGATCGACTGTAATGCCCAAAGATGTATCCCTAAAACATGAATTTTCTATAAAATATAAGCTAAACTATAAAAAAATAAGTATATTTTCAATGCTTGAATATTAAGCTATCTTACTACTTCCAACAATTAGTTAGATCATAAAGCAAAAAATTCTATTTTAATTTTAGTAGAGTAAATATATGTCTGAAGGTTATGTATATATTTTACGAGATCATCTTAACAACAATGTGATAAAGGTTGGTTTATCTAAAGATCCTATTCGTAGAAGGCAGCAGTTATATAATACCTCAACCCCACTGCCTATGACCTTATATCATCTGTGGAAAGTAGATGATATGAGACATGCTGAACAAGTTGCACATCTAAGATTAGATAGTCATAGAATCAATCCTAGACGAGAGTTTTTTGAGATCGCTCCATTACCGCATTTCAATGATTTTGAGCGAAGAGACTATGATATGAGTTGTATTTTTTTAGATACACTTATTGAACTAATTGAAGATGATTTTGATTATTTAGGGGTAAGTTATCAAAGAGTTTACTCTATAGAAGAGCTCTAATAGCCAGTAGGTCTAAATAACAACTGATTTTGTAAACATTTTACAGTTTCCATAAAATTAACATAATACGGCTTATGCTAAATACTTAAAAATATTCCTATTTGTATCAATATTTTAGAAAAATCTACTCCAGAGTTCAGCGTACTGGAACAGATTTTCCAATAGTTTTTCCCATTCCAAATTTATTTTTAATCAATTAGATATACTCAATAAAAAAGGAAGCCACAGCTTCCTTTTTCATGCTTAACTCTTAAATACCATATTTCTCGCGATAAGCTTGCATATTTGCTAGTGCTTCTTTTTCGCCTTTCGCATCTAAATAATCCATTAAATCTTTCATGGTAATGAGTGCGTGTACAGGAATTTCTAATTCTTTTTGAACTTCTTGAATTGCAGAAAGCTCACCTTGACCACGTTCTTGACGATCTAGTGCAACTAATACACCTGCAATGGTCGCGCCCGCATTTTTCAAAATTGTTACGACTTCACGAATGGCTGTACCTGCGGTAATTACGTCATCAATAATCCAGACTTTTTTACCTTCAACCGCAGCACCAACTAAAACACCACCTTCACCATGATCTTTTGCTTCTTTACGATTAAAGCCCCATGGCACACTTTTGTTATGTACTTGGGACAAAGCAACAGCAGTCGCAGCTACAAACGGAATGCCTTTGTAAGCTGGTCCAAAAATAACATCAACATTTTGGCATTGTGTTAATTTATCGGCATAGCCTTGTGCTAAAAGAGATAAAGCTTCACCATCATTAAGTAGGCCTGCATTAAAAAAATAAGGACTCACACGTCCAGATTTTAAAGTAAACTCACCAAATTTAAGCACACCGCGTGATAATGCGAGTTCGATAAATGCTTGCGGGTTAAATGACACAGGCGTTGTCATGAGGTGCTCCAAATTCACAATTGAGGTTAAATTTTCGCATGATACCAAAGGATCAGTATCCAAGTGATGTAAAAATTCTTCGAGTCGTTTCCATTAACGTAAATGGCTTGCGTTCTTCGGTGACGAAAGGCTTACTTGAATGGTTAGAACAATCAGATGCCGATGTCGTATGCATGCAGGAAAGCCGCATTACCCATGAACAATGGACTGAAAAATTTAGACCCGAAGGATGGCATACCCATCTATTTCCAGCAGAGCGTGCAGGTTACGCAGGAACTGCCATATATAGCCGCCTACCCTTTGTCTCTGTTAAAGATGGTTTAGGGTTTGAGTTGGCTGACAGTCAAGGTCGCTTTATTTCTGCTGAATTCGATTTAGGTTTGTCACATCCGGTACATATTGCGTCATTATACTTACCTTCAGGCTCAAGTGGTGAAGAAGCGCAAGCACGTAAAGATTTATTTTTAGGTGAATACGCAAAAATCTTGAAGCAATGGCGTGATGAAAATAAGTCAGTGATCATTTGTGGTGACTACAACATTGTTCATAAACGCATTGATATTAAAAACTGGTCGGGTAATCAAAAATCATCTGGCTGTTTACCACACGAACGTGCATGGCTTGACCATATTTACGATGAACTTGGCTATGTTGATACATTCCGAGTAGTTCGCACAGAAGCAGAACTTTATTCATGGTGGTCAAATCGCGGTCAAGCTCGTGCAAAAAATGTAGGATGGCGTATTGACTATCAAGCCTGCTCACCAGACTGGAAAGCACGTACAACCAATGCCTGGGTCTTTAAAGATCAATGGTTTAGCGACCATGCACCCGTTATCATCGACTATAAAATTCAAGAGTAAGTGAACACTTGTTCACTTGCATTGTCGTTTTCGCTTACAGCATATGTCGTTTTTGAGTATTTTTCTTACACAACTTTAACGGCATTATAGCTGCACGGCACAGGGAAGCAGTCAGGATGACGCAAAAGGATAGGACGCCGTAGGAAGATAAAATAAACTTATGATAAGTTTATTTGCAAGGATGTGACATTGGACGTTGAAATGAGACCCGCATGATCAGGATGATTAAATGCGGGTTTTCTCTTTTTCAGTCTCTTATTTTTTGCGCTAAGTTCTTTTAGTTTTAACTTCTTCTTATTAAGCTCATTATCGCTTTGTCTTATGACAATAACATGACATTTCTCTTTCGATTAATCATAATTTTTCATTTGTTTTAAAAGTATCTGTATAAAGTAGTGCTCAAATGCTTTTTGGGTTAGGCTGTGTGCTCTCTCTTTTTGACATGGTCCGATAAAATGTTAAAAATTTATGGAATCAAAAACTGTAACTCAATGAAAAAAGCATTTGATGCTTTGCAAGCCAAAGCGCTTAACTATGATTTTCATGATTATAAAAAACAAGGGATTGATGTAGATACCCTAAAAATCTGGTTAAAAGAAATTGGGCAAGACACGGTTCTAAACAAAAAAGGAACCACTTGGCGTAAGCTATCAGAAGAAGAACAAATGCATGCGTTAAGTAGCGAAGACAATCTTATTGAAGCACTTATTGCTCAACCAAGTTTAATTAAAAGACCAGTTCTACAAACCTCTCAAGGTTTTATCGTCGGTTTTGATGAAGCAACCTATCAAAATATCCAAGCATAAAAAAACGAGCCATTTGGCTCGTTTTTTTATTAAAACTTTTAGTTAGCGCGAATCCATGTTTGGTTACGACCAAGTGCAGAAACACCGATATAGCCACGCAATTTAAGCTTCTTACCACCATCTGTTAACTCACCTTTCAATTTGTAAGTTTTGCCAGATTTAGGATCTAAAATCGTACCGTTTTCATAACTGTTGCCACCTACATTTTTTAAATTATGTACAATGGTGACACCTTTAAGTGGTTTGTTTTTGTACGGACCTTCACATTTTGTACAAGCGTTTTCTTCGCCCGGTGTCAAAATGTTTTGAATGGTTGCAGTTAAGGTTCCATCCTTCTGTTCCGTAAATTTAACTACGGCTTTTGGCTTATTGGTCTGATCATCAATTGTTTTCCATACCGTTCCATTGAGTGTATCAGCCGCATTGGCAAATGCAGCCATACCAATGAGTCCTAAAGCTAAAGCAATCTTTTTCATTTTTGTAATATCCTTGGGTCTTTCAAGATTTTAGTATTCAGAAGTCGCAAAGATATTGCAATTTTTGAATGTGACTGTTTCGTGTAACCTTGTAATCTTGCAAAATAAAATTTACAAGAAAACAAGAAACTAGCATAAAAATGGATGCTCTATGAATATATCAAATGTTTGGAAATATTACTTTACAGAAACTTTTCTTAAAACAACAATTCGCAAGCCAAGTCAGCTAAATTTACCGCCTACTGCCTTACGTCCTGTTTTAGACCAAATGTGTCGTGCTTTTCCACGACAAAAAAATGTCTCTGTTCGCCCAATTCGGCTGGCAGGCATTAAAGGTGAAGAAATCAAACCGCAAGATCATGCTACTCAACTGATTTTTCACATTCACGGCGGTGCTTTTTTTCTTGGCAGTGTCAAAACACACCATGCTTTTATGACAGATTTGGCCGCTCGCACCCAAATGCAAGTTATTCATGTGGATTATCCGCTTGCACCAGAGCATCCCTACCCTGAGGCAACCGAAGCTCTATATGACATCTATCAATCTTTAGTCGTACAAGGTGTTCAGCCAAAAGATATTATTTTATCGGGTGATTCGTGCGGAGCCAATTTAGCATTAGCACTTTGTTTACGCTTAAAAGAACAACCTGAGCTCATGCCGAGTGGCCTGATCTTATTGTCGCCTTTTTTAGATTTAACGCTGACAAGCGAATCATTAAGATTTAACCAGAAACATGATGCCCTGCTTTCGCTTAAAGCCCTGCAAACAGGGATCCAACATTATATTGGCAATCAGATTGCAGCCGATGACCCACGTGTTTCGCCTATTTTCGATGACTTGCATGGCCTACCGCCGACTTTGGTTCAAGTAGGTTCTAAAGAAATATTATTAGACGATGCCAAGCGTTTTAGAGAAAAAGCCGAAGATGCAGGTGTTAAAGTTCAATTCAAACTTTATACAGGTATGTGGCATAACTTCCAGATGTTTAATGCATGGTTTGATGAAGCAAAACAAGCGTTGGCAGATATTGCTGAATTTGCCCATGAACTCGATAAAACTTAATTTATCTATGAATGATGTGAACAGTGAATAAAACTTTTCACATTATTTTCTTTATAAAAAGTCATCATGTATAAATTGAAAATCATGTTATGTTTAAAAAATAAATTATTTAGATAATTCAATTTTAGGATGGTCCAACAAAGAGGCATCTATATTTAGGAGCCCTTACTTATTATGAAAAGTCGTTTAATCACTCATCCAATACATAGAACAAAACAGGTGATAATCGATTTCATCCACAATAATCACATCATTAACTGGACGCCATTACAAAAAAGCGCCCTCATGCTCACACTTGCCTGTGCAATGAATTTCAGTTGGATTTTATGGAAAGGCTATATTTTAATTACACCAAGTGTCTGGCAATGGGCACATTTACCTTTAGTTGAATCGCAAATCTGGTTAAATCTATTTACCTTATTTTTATTAGCTTCATTGATTATTCCCTGCTATCGCTACAAAAATCATGAGTGGGCACAAAAAATTATTCCGTTTATTAGCGTGCAATTCTTTGCACTCATGCTATGTCACGATGGATATTTAATTGGCAGCATTAGCCCCGCTACCATGGTGGGTTATGTCGGTACCATTGGTGTCGGTCTGGTGTTATTTGACCGAAAAATTGTTTATAGCGCCCTTATACCTGCAACAATTATTTTAACTGTATGTACTTATTTGAGTATGAAAGGTGCTTTGCCTTATGCGCCTTTATTTAATCTGATTGCTATGCAACGTGCCCAAACTAATCCCTTTTGGTTAGGAAGCATGGCATTTTTTATTATGCCCATCTTATTGGCGTGTTTTATTTTATTTGAAATATTACTGACCCAATGGCGTCAGCGTGAAACCTATATTCAACGTTTAAGCCAACTTGATCCATTAACCAACGTATTAAATAGACGTAGTTTAAATACGCATTTAGAATCAATGCACCAACAGCAATTTGAATATGCGGTGGTACTTCTTGATATCGATCATTTTAAAAAAATTAATGATATATACGGACATCACCAAGGTGATCAGGTCTTAATAGAAATCGCTCAATGTCTTTCTGAAAACTTGCGTAATGAAGATATTATTGGTCGATTTGGTGGAGAGGAATTTATTTTATTACTCCCCCATACCGATATTATTCAAGCAGAAAAAATTGCTGAGCGTTGTCGTCATGCTTTGCAAGAATTACCTGTTTGTAGCACTCAAAATAATCCCATTCATATTAGTGCAAGTTTTGGAATAAGCTGTTCAGCTTTTGCACAAGACCCTTATCTTGTTATTCGGCAGGCAGACCAAGCACTTTATGCGGTAAAAGCTTCAGGACGTAATCAGGTACGTACATTTCATCAGAATGAAGCTGTTAATACACTATGATTCTTTTAGTTTTGCCAAACTCGCAAGTTGCTGCAAAAGTTCTTGCTGACTAAAAGCACCCGTTAAACGTAAAGCGCGAATTTCTTTTTGCTCTGGGCTTAAAAATAGATAAGTCGGTGGTCCTAAAATATTCCATTGTTTGAGTAGAGCTTCATGTGACTGGTCATAATGACTCAAATCAAGCTTAATTAAATAATAAGGTGCAAGAGCTGACTGAACTTCTGGTGCTTTTAAAATACGGTACTCAATCGGTTGGCAAGCAACACACCAATCTGCATATACATCAACCACAATAGCCCGATCAGTAGGTGCGGCTGCTAAAATCTTTTGGAAGTCTGCAGCGCTAGTCGCAACATGCCACTCGGCCATGTGCTCAGAACTTTGCAAAGTTCGATTTTGAATATGTTGATATTGGTTATAGGCTACAAAAGGGGTAACGATTAATAATAAGATCGCATAGAGCCACTGTAGCTGCCCTTTTTTCCAGAAAAACTGATAAACAGCATAGGCTATAAAAGCGAGGCCTAGCACTAGACTAAGTACTTGCATGCCCCAATCTGGCAATAAAGGACGAATAAAGTAGAGGCTTAAACCCAACATCAGAAAAGCAAAAATCACTTTAATCTGATGCATCCAGTCACCGGCTTTAGGCAAGAATTTGGCCCCTAAAATACTTGCCAGTAACAACGGAATTCCCATTCCAAAACCTAGGCAAAATAAAAGCAAAGCCCCTTGCCATTGGTTTTGTGTTTGAGAAATAAATAATAAAGTTCCAGCCAGAGGAGCGGTCATACACGGACCGACCAAGAGTGCAGAAACCACACCCATGACTCCCGCACCTACTAAAGTGCCGCCTTGTTGCATCGACTGAATACGGTCAAGTCGATTTAACCATGTCTGCGGTAAACGAATTTCAAACAAGCCAAATAAGTTCAGAGCAAAGATAATAAACAGCAAACTAAAAGCAATTAAAGTCGCAGGCTGTTGTAACCAGCGTTGAAAATTTAAGCCTGCTGAAGAAGCAATTAAACCCAAGCCTGCATAGACTAATGCCATGCTACAAACAAAAGTAAGTGCAATGACCCAAGCCTTTAGACCTTTATGTTCTCGAATAATTAATGAAGTTAAAATAGGCAGCATCGGTAAAGAACATGGCGTAAATGCGAGCAACATGCCTAAACCGAGAAATAATAAAATTCCATACCAAAGCGAGTGTTCAATTAACTTAGCTGACCAAATCTGATCTTGCGCAATTTGTGGCGTAGATGGATTTACTACAGACTCTGTACTCTGCTCTTTTTCTAAAAGTTTTGAATCTGAAGAAGTGTCGGATTGGGAATTTGCTAAATCGAGAAATCGTTTTGGCGCTGTTCCCGCTTGGTTTTGGACACCGACCAAGCCATCTGCATCAGTTTGAAACTCAATAGTTTGTGGGGGATAACAAATACGGTCTTTGGCACAGCCCTGCCAAGTCACACTATAGTGCTCTGAAGGCTTTGTCTTAATTTTGAAATTAACTTGATGGTAGTAAACCTGACTTTGCCCATAATTTTCGTCATATTGAGCAATCGCTTTAGGTAATTTTAAAGCTAAAGGTTGAGTACCTTGTTGTACGGTAAATTTATGCTGATATAAATAATAATTTGGCTGAATCTGCCAAGATAAACTCGCAGTATGCGACTCAGAAGATTCAACCGAAAAAGAAAAAGCCTGTTCGGGCGAGAGCAGCTTATCTTGCGCAGCAGCCAACTGGCTAAACACACAAACAGCAACTGCTAGAAAATAAAGAATTCCCTGGTGAATAAGCTTTTTCATTAACATAAATTTAAATTGCTTCGATTAGAACAAGAACGCCACGCCTAAGCCACCATTGTAGCTCTTGTCTTGCCCCTCTAAATCGACGCCGATACTTGCGTCAAGCTGAGTACGATTATTTACAGCATAGACTAAACCTGTACCTAAACCGTATTCATAGTCTTGGCTTTCAGCTTTACGGTAAATGAATTCAGAATATCCAGAAAGTTTACCAGCGATCTTATAGTTGATTGCTGGAATTGCAGTCACAGCCCAATTACTGTTTTGCACTTCGTAACGCATGGTAATTGAGGTGTCAATCAAGTCATCATACTTATAAGCCACTGCTGAGCTTAGGCTATAGATATCATCATGCGCAGTAAATTCATCATTACCAGTTGCAATGACAGCCTGAGCTAACACAGCCATTGATAAATTTTCATCATCTAGATCAATTGCTTTTTTCAAACCGATGCTTACATCACCAAAACCTGAATTGTCAGTTTTTTTGCCAGCACGTTTGGTTTGAGTCCATGCTGGACCTTGCCACCCTAATTGTAATTCTAAGCCATCAGCCAAACCTGTACGAAATAGCATATCTTCATTTACAGTTACGGTTTTTTCTTTAACGCCATCGACAGTCGACTCTGTATAAGTTGCGCTAGGTAAACCTTGTTCCCAAGCTAACTTACCCACTGGTGTAATACCTGTTCCGAAGCCTGCTCCAGGACGGTCAAAGGAAAACTCTGCGGCGAAAGTACTTCCGGCAGCAACAGTTGTAAGAGCAAAAGTTAAAATTTGTACTATTTTCATTTTAATATCCAATCAAGTAGTTAATTCTTTCGTCATTTTAGCCCCATGACGGCGCAATAATTCTAATGTTTCACGCTCTTCTTCAAGCGATTCTGACCAATCTATTTCATCAAAATCACAATCAAAGAACAACTGACTGATTGAAGATAAAATGGTGAGTCCTTCTTCATCACGTGAGTTTGGATCAACTTTTTCATCGAGTAAACGTTGAACAGCTGGAGCACATGCCGAGCTTGCAGCATCCCATAACGGACCATAAAACTCTTCTGCATCCCAAAGGTGTACATTGGCTTTAGCTTGAATTAGAGCTTCAAGAATATCGAGGTAAACTTGTAACGCTTGTTGCTTCTCTTCTTTTGATAATGGTGTACCAGCTTCATAAGCTTCCGATACATTTTCCCACCATTTAAAAATTCCGTCACAGATAATTGATACAGGTGGCCCTTGCTCCGGATCAATAAAGTTCGGATCAAGTCCGTCAGCAAGTAATTTCTGCACTTGCGCGAGTTCTAATTCTTCTATGGCTTTAATTAAAGCTTGCTGCTGGGTGGTTAACATGACCATCTCTCAAAAATATATTAGGGCTATTATGCCTAATCTCATATCCAGATTTTAGAGGTTGATTGCATCGCATTGCAAACCTAATGTTGTGAATAGTTTATTTTCATCAAATATAAAAAAAGCCCCGAAGGGCTTTTTAGCATTTTCAATTAAACTTCATCATCAATGAATTCTGGTTGCCCACCTCTCGGGTGTTCTTTTTTCTCAAAAGTATGTTCGAGGCTGCGTTTTAATTTTTCAATCGCGCCATGGATTGAAGCGTCAATATTTCCTGCCTTATGGTGAACTGCAACTGGTTTCAAACCTGAAGGACGTGCTTCAATCATACAGTGGATATCTTTATCACCACTTTTGTCCCCATTTTCATCACTAAAATGAACCGAGAAATGCGTAATACGTTCGCTGTGACGTTGGAATTCTTGAGTAAGTTCTGTACGTACATAAGTAATTAAACGTTCACTATTATGGATGTTTTTATCTGTGCGGATTTCAATATTCATAAATACCATCCTTTCTTTCTTACTGTGGAACTTTTCTATGCAAAACTTTTTTATGTTGGCATGTTTTAAGCATGCATGAACTGACTTCAATTGTACATTTTGATGGTGTAATGGTTTGTTATCTCCTGACTTAAACGTACTGGTTTTAATTAATTTTGAAGATCTTCATACATTCAATATCAGTCCATCTATAAAAATATGCAAGCTGATTTTTTAAATTTTTATGAAAAATTGAACAAAAGGAGAGCAATCGTGTCCAAATCTTATCTATCTGGAGCCGAGCTCATTGAGCACATTCAAAAGTCTCCTTATTCACGTGATTTGATCGGTTATCACGGACAGCCTCCACAAGTTAAATGGCCTAACAATGCCAAGATTGCAGTGCAATTTGTTCTTAATTATGAAGAAGGTGGCGAAAAACATATTGAGCACGGCGATGAAGGCTCAGAACAGTTTTTATCGGAGATTATTGGCGCTGCAAGTTACCCAGCGAAACATATGTCGATGGACTCGATGTACGAATATGGTTCGCGTGCTGGTTTTTGGCGCATTCATAATGAGTTCCAAAAGCGCAAACTTCCAATGACTATTTTTGGAGTTGCAATGGCACTTGTCCGCAATCCTTATATTGTGGAAGCGATTAAACAAGCTGATTATGATGTGGTTTCTCATGGTTATCGTTGGCTTCACTATCAAGATACTGATATTGAGTTAGAAAAACAGCATATGGAACAAGCTTTATCTGTCTTAGAAAACTTGTTTGGAAATAAAGTGATCGGTTGGTACACCGGACGTGACAGTCCCAATACCCGTCAGTTACTTGCAGAGTTCCCACAAATTCAATACGACTCTGATTATTATGGCGATGATCTACCTTTTTGGACGACTCTCACCGATGTTGAGGGTGCATCACGTCCTCATCTAATTATTCCTTATACCTTGGAATGTAACGACATGAAATTCTGCTCACCGGGCGGATTTAATAGTTCAGAACAGTTTTTTCAATATTTAAAAGATAGTTTTGATGTGCTGTATGCAGAGGGAGAAACTGCACCAAAAATGATGTCAATTGGAATGCACTGCCGTATTTTAGGGCATCCGGGTCGTTTTAAAGCACTACAAAAGTTTCTCGACTATATTCAAATGCACGATCGTGTCTGGATATGTAGTCGTCAAGATATTGCTGAACATTGGTATAAAAATCACATAACTAAATAATTGATTTTTAATTTTCCAAATTCATAAGCGAATCACAAACCCCTCTTGGCACTGTTATTGCTAAAACTCTATATCACGACAACGAGTTTAGGAATAACAGTGTTTTTAGCCGAGTTTAATCAAGCCCCACCCGAACAACTCAAGACTTTGTTAAAAAACTGTGTCCACATTCCCGCATGGGCCGAGAAAATCATCTCAGAACGCCCTTATTCATCAAAAGCGTCTCTTTTAGAGCATGCAGAAAATTTAAGTCAAATGTGGTCATGGCAAGACATTGAAACTGCTTTAGCAACCCACCCAAAAATTGGTGAACGACAAGCAAAAAAGCAACTTAATGAAAAAGAGCAACATTTTTCAAATCAGGAACAAGCTGGCATTTCTTTAGATGAACAAACGCAACAAGCGCTGCTACAAGGCAACCTTGATTATGAACAAAAGTTTGGCTTTATTTTTTTAATTAAAGCGACAGGCCTGAGTAGCGATGAGATTTTAAAAAAACTACATGAACGTTTACAACATGACTTGGCTATCGAAAAAGTAATTGTACATGAGCAACTCGCAGCGATTGCTCTATTACGTCTAGCTCAGGAAATACAAGCATGATCAGCACTCATATTTTAGATACGAATTTAGGCAAACCAGCTGCACACGTAGAAGTGAAGTTGTTTCATGCAGAAACCCATGAGCTGATTGCGACCGCAACCACCAATCCAGACGGTCGAGTGGGTGATTTTGGAATAAAAGACTTTGAAAAAGGTGCTTATCAACTTGAATTTGAAATTGCGCCTTATTTTTCATCTCAGCAAATCAAAACTTTTTTCCCACGTGTTTGTATTCAATTTTTTATAGAAGACGTCAATCAGCATTATCACATTCCATTACTGATCAGCCCGTTTGCTTACTCGACTTATCGCGGTAGTTAATTCAAATATAAATAGGAGAAAAATATGAATCATCAGCAAAAAAATGCGATTTCTCCAGAGCATGAATATTTAGGAATTTCCAAAAGTTTTGCTTACGGCTTACAGCATGTGCTGACCATGTATGGGGGCATTGTAGCCCCGCCACTTATTATTGGAACAGCAGCTGGATTAAGCTCAGCACAAGTCGGAATGTTGATTGCAGCAGCCCTATTTGTAGGTGGGTTAGCAACACTGATTCAAACCATTGGAACCAAATATCTAGGCGCAAAATTACCTTTAGTTCAGGGTGTGTCTTTTGCTGGCGTGGCAACCATGGTCGCCATTATCACCACTGGTGGCGGCTTACCTGCTGTCTATGGTGCGGTTATTGTCGCATCTCTGATTGGACTATGCCTTGCGCCTTACTTTTCAAAAATTATTCGTTTTTTCCCACCCGTTGTGACCGGATGCGTCATCACGATAATTGGACTATCTCTTTTACCCGTTGCGATTCGCTGGATGATGGGCGGTAACAATAAAGCACCGGATTGGGGTAGCGTAGAAAATATCTCTTTAGCCTTACTGACCTTAGGTATTGTGATTGTTCTAAATATGCTGCCGCAAGCAAGCATCCGACGCTTATCGATTTTGTTGGCTATTGTTGCTGGTACCACCCTAGCCTACTTTATGGGTTTTGGTGATTTTAGTCAGGTGAGCTCAGGCGCATGGCTGCAATTCCCACACCTATTTGCATTTGGTTTGCCGACTTTCGAGCTTAGTGCAATCTTATCGATGTTGATTGTGACGCTAGTCATTATGACGGAAACTACGGCCGATATTATTGCTGTCGGAGATATTGTAGGAACGGAAGTAGATGCTAAACGTATCGCCAATGGTGTTCGTGCAGATATGTTTTCAAGTGCTTTTGCGCCTATCTTTGGTTCTTTCATGCAAAGTGCTTTTGCCCAAAATGTTGGGTTGGTTGCCATTACAGGTATCAAAAGCCGTTTTGTAGTCGCAGCAGGTGGTATGATTCTGATTATTTTGGGGCTACTCCCTATTATGGGTCGTTTGATTGCAGCAATCCCCATGCCTGTACTTGGTGGTGCAGGTTTGGTCTTATTTGGATCGGTTGCAGCGAGTGGAATTCGTACTTTGGCAAAAATAGATTATAACGATCAGAAAAATTTAATTATTGTAGCGACCGCTTTATCGGCAGGAATGATTCCAATTATTAATCATGAGTTTTATGGTCATTTTCCAGTTTGGGTACAAACTTTGTTTCATTCAGGCATTAGCTCAACATGTATTTTTGCTATCTTATTGAATTTATTATTTAATCATTTCCCCACATTTCGCAGCTCGCCTACCCCGCATTTAAGCCAAACAATAAAGACACAAAACCCACATTAATCTTTTAGTTTTTAGCGCCCCACTTCGGTGGGCATTTTTTTAACCGTTGATCAAATTTGGCTTCATTTTTGCTTAAGACACTGTATCCTTAGCGTGCTTTATTTGGGGGGAGATCATTTAAATGCAATTAAAGCAACTTGCGGCGACTTGTGCCTTGTTATCTGCAACTGCCATGGTTCAGGCAAAACCAATCTGGCAAGATTTTAGCGTGACTGGACTTTATGGTGAAAACTATGAAGTTGTAGATGACAAAGAAACCACCATTACTTTGGAATATGCGGCGAAAGTTAAATATGCTGATGTGTTTTTCTTCATGGACCATATGCGTGGTGAAGATGATCATAAAAGTACATATTTTGAGTTATCACCACGTTTAAGCTTAGGCGAAGTGTCAGGCAAAAAACTGGCGTATGGTCCGATCAAAGATGTACTTATTAGTACTACTTGGGAAGGCAATAGGGAAAACGGTAACAACTTCAACAATTTCTTGTATGGTTTTGCAGTTGACTTAAATATCCCATATTTCCAATATGCAACTTTAAACTTCTACCGTGCGGATAATGACAAGACCGACGACGATTATCAAATGACATTCGTTTACGGCATTCCATTAAAATTAGGATCTGAAGATTTCTTGGTAGATGGTTTCCTTGACTGGTCAACTGCTGAAGGCGACCATGCCAGCGAGTTGAACTGGACAACACAATGGAAATGGAATGTAGGTAAACACATTTCTCCTGACACACGTCTTTACCTCGGTATTGAGCATTCTGTGTGGAATAACAAATTCGGTATTAAAGGTGCAGACGAAAATAACGTCAGCGCATTGGTTAAATACCACTTCTAAAATCATGCTTTAGAAGATTAAACAGCAAGGAAAATTCCTTGCTGTTTTTGTTTTAATCGAGTGGATTACCTACAATATTGCTAATAATCCCCTGCATAATATGTCCGCCTTGTTCACGGCGTAATTCTGCATACCACGCTTGTGTAACCGATTCATCTTTCATATGAGTCACATCACAGCGTTTACGCGCACGAAGTACTAATTCATTTGCACGTTCATTGCGCTTGTTTTGATATCTTCGTAAAGCATCTTCGACACCTAAAGTGTTAATTTGCAGAGAACGTGCTAAATAAATAGCATCTTCCATCGCTTGGCAACCGCCTTGACCAATATCAGGTGTCGTGCTGTGTGCAGCATCACCTAAAATCACTACACGACCTTTATAAAACTGAGTAAACGGTTCAATGTCATGGATTTCTACCCGATTGGTCTTTTGCGGGTCTAAACGTTCAATGAGTTGCTGTACTGGTAAACACCAATCAGCAAAATATTGTTTTAAAAATTTTTTATAATCATCTCGATTATTATCTAGACCTGCTGGCAAAGGCACATCTAAAAAGAAATAGAACTTACCATCTGCAACCGGCATTAAAGAAGCTCGCTTGCCTTCCCCCACATAAGTCGTCCATTGCTGAGCTGGAGCTAAATCTTCAGATATTTCAACCAGGCCATTCCAGTTCACATAACCCGCATAACGGCGCTGTACTTGTTGGCCCAAAACATAGGTCCGTGTAAGTGAGTGAGTACCGTCAGCCCCAATCAATAAGTCAGCCTGCGTTGAGCTGCCATCTGCAAAATGAATCTCAACAAAATCAGCATTGTCTTCAAGACTGACCATTTTTTTGCCTAAATAAATCTGATCTCTGCCAAATTCATCCATCAACATATTTTGTAAATCGGCACGAGCAACTGGATATGGTCTTTGGCCTACTTCTTCAATTAATGGTAGTAAACTGAATTGTGTCATCACATCTCCAGTTAGACCATCCACATAGGCCAAATCATCCATTTGTCCACCAAGTTTGGCGATTTTGTCAGTTAATCCCAGATAATTTAGACATTTCACACCATTCGACCACAGCGAAATTGCAGCGCCAACTGGAAGAATTTTTTCAGTTTGCTCAAAAATACGAACTTGGTGACCAAATTTCTTTAATGCAATGCCTGTGGTTAGACCTCCCATTCCCGCACCAATAATCACCACATTCATAACACGCTCCTATAGATATTCACCTATAGAGTGCTTATGCTAAAAACATGCCATCCTTCAAAATTTATTTAGCTTTTCCACAAAACTGGCATGCACCATGCTTATATATTTACGTGTAAAACTCGTCTCAGCACGCTCCGTGTTGGCGCAGTTTTAAAATGAAAAATCATGTTTTTAACAAGAAATACGGATAATCTACTATGGCAACATTGCACGCCCCAGCATTTGAACTTCCTGAAATTTTGAATACGAAAACCAATTTGGCAGATGCCCGAATTGGTGCACAAGTCATTGAGTGTTCAGATGATTTCTTTGCAGAAGCAAAGCGTATGCTGCAATTTGATGCACCTATTTTTGTTGAAGATAAATTTGATGACAACGGCAAATGGATGGACGGTTGGGAAACGCGTCGTAAGCGTCACGCAGGCTATGACTGGTGCATTGTGAAGCTTGGTGTAAGTGGAAAAATCAGTGCACTCGATATTGATACCAGCTTCTTTACAGGAAATTATCCTGCATCTGCATCATTAGAAGCATGTTATGCACCAAATGATGACCTTACAGGGGCAAAATGGGAGAGTCTTTTGGGAAATACAGAACTCGGCCCAAGCCAGCATCATATTTTTATGGTCAATAATGATGCACTTTTCACTCATATACGCCTCAATATTTTCCCAGACGGTGGTATTGCCCGTTTACGTGTCTATGGAGAAGTTCATATTCAGGTAACTGATAGTGAGCAAACTCTCGATTTATTGGCCCTTGAAAATGGTGGCCGCGTAGTTGCCTATAGTGATGCGCACTTTGGACATCCGCGTAATTTGATTAACCCTGGCCGTGGCGTCAATATGGGCGATGGATGGGAAACCAAACGCCGCCGAGCACCGGGTTATGACTGGTGTATTCTTGCTCTGGGTAAAGGCGGGAAAATTGATAAGCTTGAAATTGATACGGCTCACTTTAAAGGGAATTTCCCTGCCCAAGTATCCATTCAGGCGGTTTACCTTGAAAATGCAACCGATGCACAGCTGATTCCACAGAGTATGTTCTGGGCTTATTTACTTGAAGCTCAACCTATGCAAATGGACCATATTCATGAATATGTGAATGAGATTTTACAGCATGAAAAAATCTCTCATATTCGTATCAACATGATTCCAGATGGCGGCATTAGCCGTGTACGTTTATGGGGGAAAATTGCCCAGTCATGATCATGAATAATGTCCAAATTCAGCCCTTAACCATTGAGAGCTTTCAGCCATTCGGAGAAGTCATTTGTTGTGACGGGCATGACTTTTTTCATATTAATGATGCACACACCGAGCGCTACCACGCGCTCGTTGAAACAGAAATTGAAGGTGAAGCAAAAGCAGGAATTAGTATTTTTCGTAATATTAAGGCCAGCGTTTTACCTTTAGAAATTTCAATGCTAGAGCGTCATCCGAAAGGCTCTCAGGCATTTATTCCATTACAACAGCAAAAGTTTTTAATTATTGTGGCACCTGCTTTGGACGAGAATACTCCCGATATTTCAAAATTATGTGCATTTGTTTCAAATGGAAAGCAAAGCATAAATTATCGGGCAGGTACATGGCATCATCCTTTGCTTACCTTTGAAGCACCGAGTGATTTTGCAGTAGTGGATCGAATTGGAGGCGGAGCGAATTGTGATGTTTTTCAATTTCCACACGCTATAAAAATTATGGTCTAAATTAAAATATACAGATCTGTCTATTTTAGTTTAATGACAGCAATCGTTGTGGTGATTTCTAATAATCTAGGTTTACATAAAAACCCCGCCTATTAAGCGGGGTTTTTTTAATTCTCTTTTAAACGGTGATATCGGCTAAGTTACCTTTCTGCTCAAGCCACTGCTTGCGGTCCGCTGAACGTTTTTTGGCAAGTAATTTATCGAGTAAACCTGCCGTAAAATGAGCATCGTCAAGATCGAGCTGCACTAAACGACGAGTATTTGGATCCATAGTCGTTTCACGTAGCTGAATCGCATTCATCTCACCCAGACCTTTAAATCGGGTAATTTGCGGATTACGATTGCCTTTCACATTTTTCAAGATGACTTCGAGCTCATCATCATCTAAGGCGTAGAAGACATCTTTACCAATGTCGATACGGAACAATGGTGGCATCGCCACATACAAATGGCCTTCTTCCACCAGTGTCGGAAAGTGTTTAACGAATAGCGCACATAACAAAGTAGCAATATGTAAACCATCGGAGTCCGCATCGGCCAAAATACAAACTTTGCCATAACGTAGCTCGGATAAATCATCGCTACCTGGGTCTACCCCAATTGCGATCGCAATATCGTGAACCTCTTGAGAAGCCAAAACTTCATCTGAAGAAACTTCCCAAGTATTTAAGATTTTTCCACGAATTGGCATGATGGCCTGAAAGTTTTTATCGCGTGCTTGCTTGGCACTACCACCTGCAGAGTCACCCTCGACAATAAATAGCTCACTGTCTTCGCGAGTTTGCCCCACACAGTCAGCCAATTTACCCGGTAAAGCAGGACCAGAAACAATCTTTTTACGCTCAACCTTTTTCGCGGCTTTTAAACGACGACCCGCTTTCGAAATCGCCATTTCTGCCAATTGCATGGCAATTTCAGCATGTTGATTCAGCCAAAGTGAAAAAGCATCTTTGGCAATATTTAAAACAATATTAGATGCCTCTCGACTAGAAAGACGCTCTTTAGTTTGACCTGAAAACTGTGGTTCTTGGAACTTGAGTGATAAAATATAGTTCACGCCATCCCAAACATCTTCTGCGGATAGTTTAAGATTACGTGGCAACAAGTTACGCAGCTCACAGAACTCACGTAATGCTTCGGTTACCCCTGAACGTAACCCGTTCACATGGGTTCCGCCTTGTGCAGTTGGAATTAGGTTTACATAACTTTCTTGAACCTGCTCACCACCTTCTACATTCCAGCAAATTGCAAATTCACACGCCGCACGATCTGCCTGACCATTACTCACAAAAGCCGGATTTGGCAAGATTTCACGATCTTGCAATTCATCCATCAAATAATCGACGAGGCCATTTTCAAATTGCCATTCGATTTTTTCATCGTTAATTTGATCGATATAAATAATTTTTAACCCAGCGGCTAAAACAGCTTTGGCTTTTAAATTATGTTTAAGCGCTTTTAAAGCAAATTTCGGACTATCAAAATATTTGGTTTCTGGCCAAAAATGTACTGTTGTACCTGTCGCGCGTTTTGGTGCTTTACCTTCGAGAACAGCCAAAGGTGCAACGGGTTCACCTTGCTCAAACGCCATTTGGTATAGGTTGCCCTGACGTTGTACTTCGACCTCAACACGTGTTGATAAAGCATTTACAACTGAAATTCCCACACCATGTAAACCACCAGAAAACTGGTAGTTATCGGTACTGAATTTACCGCCAGCATGTAACTTGGTCAGAATGATTTCGATACCAGATTGGCCATATTCAGGGTGAATATCGACTGGCATACCACGGCCGTTATCTTCAACCGACAATGAACCATCTTTATAAACCGTGACACATATTTTGTCGGCATGACCCGCTAATGCTTCATCAACAGCATTATCAATAACTTCCTGAGCTAAATGGTTAGGTCGAGTCGTATCGGTATACATCCCTGGACGACGACGAACAGGGTCTAAACCGGAAAGGACTTCAAGCGATTGAGCCGTATATTGTGTCACGTTGTACGTTTTCCTTATTTGATGGTGTGCGCAAAGAATTCGATCACTAACGGTAATTTTTCTTCAAAATCTTCCATAGCATGATTGCCATGAGCATCCGTCAAAATCAATGAGGATGGCGTTGCAGCACTATAATAGCGTTGTGCTTGACGATAATCCAAAATTTCATCGCCTTGTTGCAACAAGACGAGTATTTTGTCGGCATTTTCAGGCTGTTTCAGTTCAAGTTGCTGCAACTGTCGTAGCTGAACCTGATCAATCGACCATTGATCATTCACCACATAGGGCATGCTTTCAACCTGAAATAACTCATCAAACAACTTCCATGGTTGCATAGCAGGGTTAATCAGTACAGCCGGAATATTATATTTCGCGACAAAGTATGTCGCAAAAAAACCACCTAAACTACTACCTACAAGTGCAACATTATCCAGACTTTCAATAAGCTCTGAAACCTGCTCAACCACCTGATCTGGAGATCTATTGAGGTTTGGCAAATGCACATTAATCCCTAATTCGCTACAATACTGCCTTAAGCTCAATCCTTTAATCGAAAGAGAGCTACTATTAAAACCATGGAGGTAGATAATATTCATATATTTCCCTCTAAATTGAGACTAATTTCACAATTTTGTTCTCAGTTTGTATAGAAAAGCACAATTGTTAGACAAGAAAAACCACTCAACTAACCATTCATCAGTATTTTAAAAAAATGTGTTATTTAAACTACTAAGATGGAAACGTTTACTGCCGTTGATAAAAAGTACAGCTTAAAACGTCGGTTATAACGTATATGGGGAAAAGATATGCCGAGCTTAACACCACTACATGAAACTTATTGTAAATGGGATCGTACGCCACCTAGTCAGGCAGACGTACTAGAAGGTTTAGCTCAACTGTTCAGCACCAGCTTAAATGGTGTACATGAATTAATACAAGTTATTAATATTGAAGTCTTAAAAAATGCTTTTGGTATTAGTACACAAAACGCTAAAAACTTTCAAAAAAGACCATTTGTACAAAAGGCATATCAATTTTCTTATGGCGCTTTACAAAAATATGGTCGTTATTTTTTAGCGCCCGGTTTGCGTCGCATTATTGAAAAATATCCAACACTTCACGAAAAACCACTCACCCCAAGCCTACATTTTTTGGTAGGAATTTTGAATGGTGTTTTTGGGGATTACCTACTTAAACAGCATAGTCCTCTCGCTCTACCAATAGTGTTATACGATCACTACGGAGCTATACAGCAAGGTGAGCTTGCAGGCCGTATTGTAATTATGGTTCATGGTTTGTGTATGAATCATCTGACTTGGTCAAACGCCCATTATGGTGGAATTGGAGAGCGTCTGTTAGCCCAGCGTGACCATAACACCATGCTGTATTTAAATTACAATACAGGTCGACGTATTTCGGCCAATGGACGCAGTTTCTCAAACTTATTAGAAGATCTCGTAAAAAATAATCCAAGAATTACCAGCATTGATGTGATTGGTCACAGTATGGGTGGGCTGGTTTCTCGCAGTGCATTATTTTATGGCAAACAAAATATGTACCAATGGATTCATATGGTCGAGAATCTGGTGTGTATTGGTTCCCCACATCATGGTGCAGTCTTGGAGCGCTTTGGTTTTACCATACAAGATAAACTTGGGGCTTTCCCTTTTGTAGGTTTACTTGGTCAACTGGTTAATATTCGCAGTAACGGTATTTTAGACTTACGCCACGGTAGTGTTCGTGATGACGATTGGGAATATATGGATGCCCGAATTGGCATGATGGATGATAACCGTGCTCCGGCCCCACTTCCTTCCCATATCAATACTTTTTTAGTGGCAGGAACACTCGAATTTGAAAAAGTACGCAATAAAGCGCTTACTGTGATTGGTGATTACTTGGTGAGTGTGAAAAGCGCGCTGGGTGAACATCCTAATCCACGTTTTCAGCTTAAAGTTCCAGATTCACATAAAGCCGTATTTTATGGCTTAAATCACTTTGAAATTCAGTATCATTCAAGCGTTGCCGAACAGATTACTCGCTGGCTATATCCTCATGCTAATGATTATGTACAAGAAGGTATTCAAACTCATATTATTGATATGCCGAACTATACCCTCGAAGATTTAGAAGGAATTGTAGAGACGTAAAAAAAGCCCAACTTATGTTGGGCTTTTTTAGATTTTTTAGTTTTCAATCATTTAAATCTGTCATAAAGTTTATATTTAGAAATATTCTTAATCGATGTTTCCTTAAGTAAATATCCATTTAAAACAGATATAATATTTATATCTTCCCCTATTTTACCGCAAGACAAATTTACGTCGACATAATCCTCTATTTTGAATCCTTCTTGAATTTTTGTTTGATCTAATGCTCTTGAGTAAGCAAATGAATTATTAGGACTATAAATCACAATAAGATCAGTTTTATTATTTTTCATATCAGCCCAATAAATATAATAGTCTTTAGTTCTATACTGGACATGGCTACAAGATCCAGTAGAAATCCAATTTTTATCTTTTAGATTAAATCCTATTCGTTTTACTAATTTTTTATTTTCTGGCCTAAAACTATCATCCCAGACATCAGGGCATTGAATATCTGGCAGTACACTCACTTGTACTGCAGGTTTACTCCAATACTTCATACATTCTTTAGCGCTTTCTGCATATAAATTTATGCTATTTAATAAAAGATATATCACTACTGCTATCTTTAATAGTTTCATTACTAACTTAGACCTTTATTCTAAAATTTTCAAAAAATCTACCGCTATCTTACATTCAAGCTTATCTTTTATAAATCCAATAATATTTTTTTGATTGCACTCAAATTAACTAAAAAATATTTACCACCGCAATCATTCATTTTATTATTCACAAGCTTTCTTAACTATTTTATTAAAGTATAAGCTATCACCATTTTTATCAACATCTGCCAAAATGCCTACTAAATGTAATTGTCCTTGATCATCAAAATATGATTTTTCTTGAAATGAGTTATATATAGCAACATCTATTGGAAAATTATTAAATTCTTTATTTTTCAAATCAACGATCATTTTTTTATTTTTATTAAACAATTTTCTAGCATAAATAAAATTCTGTTTAGAGTCACTTTCAATTAGACAATTATTATTTTTATCTAAAGCAATAAACTCTTTTGTCTGATCTTCCTTTGTTTTACTTATAAAAAAGTGATATTGGCATGGTGAACCACAACTACCATAAGCATGAAAAATATTTTCATTTACTTGATTAACCTCAGGGTATCTCATGTCTCTTAAAATAAAATTAGTTTTATTATCAGCATTCTTTACAATGTCACAATACTCTTGATCATGTCCTTTACATTTCAATTCAACATTAAATGTATCTTTTGCATAAACAGTCGAAGCAATAATAAATCTCAAAAATGTAAGAGCCAATATAGTTAGCTTCTTAATATTAAAAAGGTAAAATTTTATAATTTTATTTTTTAAATCTTTAAGCACGTTTATACTTTTCTCTACAACCATGAACACTAATCTCTTAATCATCAAAAGACTCAACTTTCCATCCAGAAATTAATTCTGATACTAAGTTTTTAACACTTATACTAGACTTAATAAGAAAATTAGTATTTCTATCAATTAAAGGCACTAAATAAATTATTTTCCATCACCACTACAAGGATTTTTTATTTTCTTTTTAACCAATATTTCGCCATAATCATTTGCAATTAAATTTAAACTACCATCAGGTGAAAAAAACTTTCCTCCTTAGAATAACTATAATAATAAAATCTTTGTAACAAACCATTAAACTCTTTAGTTTTTAAATCGACAATTTTTCTAGGGTTATTTGTAAATAATTTTCTTGCATAAATGACTTTTTTCTGACTATCACTTTCAATTAAACAATTATTTTTATTATCAATAGCAATAAATTCGTCTGTGGAATCCTCTTTATTTTGACTATAGAAAAGCGTAACTAAACATGGAGACCCACAAGATGTTTTTACTTTATATAAGTTTTTATTTATTTTTGAAATATTTAAAAGTTTGACATCTTTTATAACTATTTCATTCTTATTATTTATAGTTCTCACAATGTCACAATTAGAACTATATTCATCCTTACATTTTGCAGAAACCACAAAATTATCGTCATTTGCATATATATTAAAACTAAAAATAATTCCGCTTAATAATAAAATTGATATAAAAGTCTTTTTCATATTAAATCCTGTAACTTCCGTTATCTTCCGTTTAAATATTTCAAACATATTCATGTTCTATCATACAACTGCTTTCATCAATATCTTCATCACTTAGGGATTAAGATCTTCATCTTAGATATATCGAACCATGTGCTAGAATATTAAGAATGAGCTGTAAAGAGATAGAAAAAGAGAACTTATGTTGAGCTTCTTTATAAAATTTTAAATCTTTTCTATTTCAAATATTAGAAATAGAAAAGGTTATAAAAAGCCCTATATCAATTATTGATCTTTATAAAATAGATTATCTTTAATATCTAAAACTTCATCGGAATAAAGATAATATTTTCCTTTCTTAAAAACTACTTTTCCTAACTTTTCGCCACTTTTAACTTTAAAGAAATATAACTCGTTATTTTTCTCTTTCACTTTGCATATATAAGATTTATCAACCTGAAAGCCAGCAATAGAATACTCACACTTTTTGGGTGTTAGTATTAAAACCGATTCTATCGTCGTAACATTTCCATCTGTTAGTTCTTCTGAACTATAATAATGATAAGTACCATTCCACTTATCAGCATTTGCAAGTGTGGTAGCAGAAAGAGCCAGCAATAATAATAAAAATTTCATTTAATTAATTTATAAAATAACTATTAAAAATATTCTTTTTGAAAATTAATTCTTATCACTATTACCAAATTTAGAGAAATATATGAAGGAAATCGTTGTTTTTGACTTGGACGGGACATTACTTTCGGGTGACTCTACAAAGGCATGGTTAACGGATAAATTGAAATCTAATCTTCTTAGATTCATCGGTGCACTTATTGTTACTCCCATTGCTTTACCTCTTATGAAATTCAAGAAATATAAATCTAGAGGTGCTTCATTGTATTTGTGGATTGCAACCTGCGGTCTGAATGAAGAAGAATTAGAATACAGCTTTAAAATTTTTTCCAATAATATAAAAGATACTACTTCTGATTCATTATATTGGTTTGAGCAAGGTATAACAGAAGTTAAAGATCATTTAGCAAGTGGAAGAATTGTGTTTATTGCCACAGCTGCACCAGAAAGGTTAGCAAATATTTTACTCGGGTCTATCAATCTAGATGTACAAATTATTGGTACTCCTTTGCAAAAGAGGCTAGGTGGATGGGTAAGTGGAATACATTGTAGATCTGAAGAAAAAGTAAGAAGATTGAATAAACTTAATGTCAATCAACCTTGGTTCGCGACATACAGTGATGATATTGAAGATGACTTACCTATTTTAATTGGCGCTAAACTGCCCTATTTAATTAACGGGGACAACAACAAAATTAAAAATATTAAATTGGGTTTAAAAGTTTTGATATTATTTATAGAAGCCGTCTAACAACTATTTAACCAAAGACGCTATAGAATCAATTAAGTTAACCTATATAGGCACTTTTAGTAATAAAAGTGCCTATAAAATTGTTTTTATATATTTATAAGCTATTTATCGGCTAATTTAATTCTTAACGTATCTTTACAACAAGTTAGATAAAAATTATATCAAAATCTAGAATTATAAAAATATATTAGATATTCATTAAAACTACTTTTAATGAAATAATTTTATATTTTCTAAATAAATATAATGATTCATGACTATAATCAATTTTTTCAAATTCTAAATACCATTCGCTTCCCACATTTCAACAGCTTCTTGACATTGCTCAAGAGAATTGAATGCAAATACTCTAGTATCTTTCATAGTAATTTTAATAGCATCAGAATTTAAATCGAATACATTTTTCTCAACAGAACATTGATAATTCTTTAGTTTATAACCGTTTAATTTCTTACATTTTGGTTGTTCTAATTTTTCATCAAAAGTATACCAATCATTTAAGGTTTTCCCCATACAAGTAATTTTATCCTGAGCATCCATTTGTGGTTTTGAATTCTCTATTTTTTTATCTCTCAGTTGAGAAACAGAAGTCTCCTTTATCAGTGAGTCATTAGTATTATTTGACTGTGATTTTATAACTGAATTTGATTCTTTTTGCTGTTCAATAGATACATTAGATTCTTTTTCTACTTTGTTAACATCATTGCAAGCCGTCAAAAGTAAAATACTTAGGACTATTAAAATTTTATTCATTACTCATCTCATAATGTTGAATTATCTAAAAAAGTAGTAGGATCTATTAGATCAGACCGTCGTTGATAGGCATTGTTGCCACGAACTGTTAATGGGCCGGTATCTTTAGGATTAGAATACATCTCCAAATGTAACATCATACTTGGAACTTGTATTGTGAGTTTACCTACATAGCCAATAGTTTGCCCGCGTTTTACATCATCTCCAACTTTTACTAAGGACTTCCCTGCCAGAACCTCGCCATAGCGTATAATATGTTTTTTATGTACAATTTCAATTACATCAGTACCAGAATAAAAAGCTTTTACCACACGTACTTTTCCATCAGCCATCGCTCTAATTTCAGTTCCTACTGGTGCATACAGATCACAACCTGCATGTTTCCGTGTTCCACCACTACGATTTGAACCAAATCTACCGCTCCCATTTTTATAAGAACTTGTACGAGTTTTTAATGGGAACAGATAAGATTCATCCTCTTTCAATTTATCTATTCTTAACTCAATAACTGGCATAGGATTCTTCAAAATAGCGGTATAAAGTACTTGTTCTTTACTATCAACATCTACAACAATTTCAATTTTCTTCCCTTCTTCGCCCCGATGGTTTTTTAATCCAATCCCATCTTGTCCAGTATAATGTGTTCTTTTTGCACCATTATACTTAATTGAATAAGCTAGATTTTCTTCTTTACCTGTCTCTTTATTGATTGTTTTAATAGTAAAAGCGACATCACTACCATACTGTTTGGTTAAAGGATTACCATTTTTCTCTGTATGAACATTCTCTGTTTTTCCCAGTGAAGGAATAAAATCAATTAAGTAATCAACAAAGCTCTCTTCATTCTTAGGCGGTGTTTCTTTCGCTGGTGCTTTTTTTGCTGGTACTGTCTTACTTGGAGTATTTGGAGCTACTCGAGGCATCTGTATTGTTGTAGCTGCAGGATTTAAGTTGACATTAATTACAGAAATACTTGGATCATTTCTTAATGTCAAAACAGGTTTCTTATTTGAAAGTAGCAATTTATAAACAAATGCATTCAACATTTTTAATTGAATAAAGCCATTACTATCAGTTGTTTTCTCTATTTCTCTACCTCTATATGAAACAAAAAAATTATTATTTTTTAAAATCTTACCTTTACTATCATGTATCTTCAATTTCACGCTGACTAGCCCTAATGGGACTGATATACAGCTATTTTCTATTCCTTTAGTTACGGATATTGTTTTTAGTTTTTGGTAACCTTTACTTCCATTTACCAATATATCTAAATTTTCACCCTCTTCTGCAATTATACCAGTTTTTATTCCTGAACTATCAGAAGTATGCTCTTTGATCTTACCTTTATATCTTACGAAAAACCTCATATTCGTTATTTTTCTATTTGTGTCACTTTCTATTATGGCTATATCAAATTTTATATCTTTAGAAGCATTTTTTTTCACCTCATCTTTCTTCGAATCAACAGTTTTCTGTTCCACAACAACAACTTTTTCTTGTTTTGGCTCTGGTTCAGCAGGTTTTTGTAAGACAGATTGAATTTTAATATCTTCACTTACACTTAATTCAATAGATTGTTTTTTATCAGAGGCTTGTATGATGACAGCTGATTGTTTACCATCTGCTTTAATTATAATTTTACTACCTGGATGTCTAATAATAACAGGTAATAGTCCTTGCTCATCTGACTCTGCATTTACAATAAACTTTGATTGTTTAAACTTACCACTATATTCAGATTCAATAGTTACTTTTTTATTTTTTGCTATTTGTCCAATTTGGTTCTTTAATTTTATATATATTTTTCTACTACAACAGCTTTCTAAATCATAATGGTTAAACATCTCAATATATTTACTAATATGAACATTATTTCCATCTACTTCTTTATAATTTCCTTTAAAACCTGATATACCTAAAAAAGAACCTAAGCCTCCGTCACCAACTAAATGAGCCCCTGCAATAGCACCCGATTCAGTAATTTCAATTCCATTTATTATTTTCCCATAGTATTCATTAAAACTTCTATTTCTTAATCGTTTGCAAAGAAGATCTATCCATTCTCCAATAATTTGAACCTGCTTAGCAGGAGATTTCAAAAAATCTGATAAAGAATTAACACCATTGTGTCCAATCCAACTCCCAGTCCAATCGTTTTCTTCAGTTTTATCAGAATTATCTTTCCAATGCTTATAATAACCAAGATCGATAAGTGCAGCTTCCCCAAACTGGAAAAAACCAATATAACCCCGAGAATTTTTATTTTGGCTTGCTCTAATGTTTACTGGTGCCGTTAAGGGTAAACTTAAATCTGATGATGATTCCATTCTTGAAACGGCACAAATAAATCCATATCGCGTTAATGGATATGACTTTTGATTTATAGATTTACCATTTTTCATTTATTTAAGTCCTCAAAACTAAATCGTTTAATATCAATTTTTTTATTATTGATATATGAACTTAAAATAGGTTTCATTTTCTCAAAATTCCCCAATCCAGGGCAACTTAACTCAACACCATTTTTATTCGCTTTTTTTGTTGGAAAAAACTTATCTTCAAACATATCATAGCGACCTAAATTTCTAAAATATGAAAAATAATTACCATTAGTATCACTAATGATATTTATATCACTATGATCATTTTTTAGATAAGCATAATAAACTTGATATTTATTTTTATTCACTTCAATAACTTGACATTCCCCTGTTGACATCCATTGAGGATCTTTTGGGTTTAAGCCAATAGTCTTTACAAGCTTTGCTTTATTGTTATCTTCCCAAATTTGTTTACATGGGATATTAACCTTATCAATTTTGATACTTTCATTCTTATTTTTGAAGCTATCCCAAATTTTTTCACAAGCATTTTCTTCAGCAAAAGCTTGTATTGAGATAAATGTGCTCAGTAGCAATATTAGACTGCGTTTCATCTCTTAAACTCCAAATTTATTAAAATCATCTTCTAGATCATCTTTATATTCATCATCTAGCGCTTCTGCAAGCTGGCTCTGAATTCCATCATCTACAAAATCCCCAGTATCATGATCATAAATATCTTCATTTAATTCCTTCGTAGGTATAATACTTTCATTGTCATTATTGCTAATAAATTGAATTTCAATAGTATCTGATGAATCACTAAATATTCTTGGTGTTCGACCCATTTCATCTAACATTCCAACATATTCTGTATTCTTTGTTTTATTGATAACTTTAAATCTAATTTCCTCTTTCAAATTTTCTAAATTGAAAATATCACTAAAATCAAATCTTCGACTAAAAATTCCACTCTCAGGCATTTTCGGCAACTCAGCATTTACTGTTGCCCCACCCGTAAACAAATGCTGTCCAGCTTTACTTTCAAACTTACCGCCTGTTGTTGAAAATACGCCATCCGCATTAATTTTGAGCTGCGACCCACCTGCTGTTAATACAATTTCTTTTGGACTAGTAAGTTCGATTTTATCTTCAGTAGAAATGAGCTTGATGACCTTCTTGGCAATCGCTTCAATGGCATCATCTTGCGCTTGTAGTTCGAGCTTTCCTTTTGCTGCATAAGCGCGAAAACCCTTTTGTGCAGCAAACAGACTAATTTTGTCTTGTGCATGCCCAATAATATTTTTCTGGGCACTCAAATTAATTGACCCACTGGCACTTTCAGCAATATCTTGTGAGGCCTGTAAGATAATATTTTCAGGTGTAGTCAAGGCAATACCATTTGGCGATGCTAATAACATAAGGGCTTGTCTAAAGATTTTGCCTTGTTCTTGCTGCTTAGCATCTGAACTACTTTCTAAACCTTGGGTATAACCCTCCATAAAGCCTTGTAAAGAACCCAATGCTTTAGAAGGTGTCACTTCCAATTTACTGCCTTTACTAAAAGTTCCGCATACACTCATCAAGTCAAAGTCTTTAGTCTCGACATTCCCTAAGACTTTGCTGACCTCTTTAAGACTTTCAAATGGATTTTGATGAATTCGATCTTTAATACTTGCGAGTTTACCTTTGACGATATCAGCACCATGCTCTTCAACATTTTCAATAAAGGCTTTTAAATTCTCTACCGCATCTTTAGCATCGCTAAAGAAAGTATTAAATTCATCTACAACTCCTTTTGCATCGCCGCCTAGTGCACCAATATCTTCAATAAAACCACCACAATCTTTTAACGCATGAATAGGATCGTTATTAATCCCTTCTTTAAATAGGTTTACCGTGCTATTTAAAGCCTGCCCCGTGGTTTTCAATTCAAGTGATTGGATGAATTTGGGTAACCGGTTAATCACGTTCAAAGCATCAGTTTGTTGCTTGGCTGCAACTTCACTGAGCATTTTCATGCTTTCATAGCCTTGTGAAAGTAAGGATTGTGCTTGTGCAGCCTCTAAATGATCTGCAATTGCCTGCTCTTGTGCATAGGTACTAATGAGCATGCCTTTACCTGCACGCACTGCCCCCCACGCATCGGTTCTCAGCTCAAAGCCTTCACCACGACCTTGACTAGTCGATTGTTCTTTAGGATGGCTTAAATTACCTAAATTCAGCTGTGTTGCTGCATGACTACTTTGTAGTTGGGTACTGATTTGCCCAGTTGTGTCATCAAAGCGTAATTGGTTAAAACCACTACCGCTGATTTCCTGACTACGAATACCGCTGAGTTTTTTAGTCGCAGGAAGCTGTCCTTTCACATCAAACTTGGTTGGTGAACGCTGCGCTTCATGGATTCGGCCCGTCACAAATGGACGATCAATATTGCCATCAAAGAAGTCAATAACCACTACTTCACCAATACGCGGCAAGAAACGTGCGCCATAGCCTTCACCCGCCCAAGGAGTCAGTACATCAACCCAAGCCGAGTCGGTATCGTTGTCATTGCTGCCTGCCCCACCATCATGCCCATGATCATCACTACGGGTAAATAGAAAACGGACCTTAATGCGTCCCCATTCATCGACATGAATGGTTTCTCCCTCTGGCCCCACAACTTTCGCTCTTTGTGGGTAGGCAATCGGACGATGCTGTTCTGGATTATATTCAGGTGTCGTTTTGATTTGACGGCGAATTAAAGTCAGCTCATTACCTTGACGCTCAATATCGTCATAACCATGTTTGTCCCAACGACTTTGGGTTAGCAACTGACTAACTTGCTGATGTAAGTCTTTAGGTAGATTGTTTTGGTTATAGAAATTTTTAGCGATAATCAGGAACTCTTGATCAACCCCTTCATGTTGATCAATTTCCGGGTGTTCTCTTAGATTAAACCAATAGCCGACTTGGCTATCGCGGACACTGCTATAAGCCTTAAAGTATTTGGCCTGACTTGCATACATGTCATTAAATTGCTGATTTAATTTCTCTAGCTGATTACTAGTTGAAGCAGTAGCTTGATCCTCACCTTTTAAATCTTGCATCCAAGCTGGACTCATGTGCCATGCTTGCTCAAGGCTTAAACTCGCTGAATCAAAGTTATCTGAATGTGTATGGGTAGTAATGACGGAACCAGCACCTTCTTCTTGTGCTAAGGCATCGGGCTGCCAGCGTTGCACATGTACCGCAGTTGGTTGCAAACTCCGCACCGCAACAAACCCTGTAATACTATCTTGATATTCTGTCGCGCTACTGCGGTGATAGCGAATGCTACGGCGTGCTAAAGCTTGGTACTGGTTATTATCATCAATTAATCTAAGCTTTTGGGCCTGTACCGGAGCAGTAAAATGAGGAACGAAAAGTTCTGATTCATCAACTAACCAACTCACACCTTCACTTCGCCATAAACGCGTAAGAAAGTCATAGTCGGGTTCATTGTGCTGCATGATAAATGGACGAGTGTCATAACTCTGGCTTAACCCACTCAGGTCTAGGCTTAAACTCGCTGCAAAAAGTGGACTTTTTTCTTGCCATTCTTTGAATAGAACTTCCGTGATTTCTACGATACTTTTATTCATAAAAACACGACTATTACGGCGTTTATGCCATAAATTTGTCGCGTCTTTTAAGGTCAATTTATAAAGCGTTAAAGCACCATCACTTTGGCCATAACTGGCTTCAGTCACAATTCCTGTAGTTCGAAATAATTGTCCAGAATCTGTAATCTGATCAACAGCCACCTGAACGCCTATAAACTGCTTCAATGCAATTTGGGCACTCGTCGAAAGGCAAATTAACTCAGCCTGAATTCCCCCATTTAGCTGATGTTGGCCTTCTATACGTTGTAAAAAAACTTGGTGATTGAGCAATTCATTAGAAAATTGCACGTGGATCGCACGTTTCTGTGCGCTTAATCCTATTTTTTCCAAAACATTAAAGATATTAAAAAACATTTTTTATAATCATAAGGATATAAAACGGCTGCACTTTATAAAAAACAGAACTATCTGTCTACAATATTATGCTTTTTTTCAATTCATTTTTTTATATTTTGATTAATTTTAAAACAATAAAAAAGCCCAACTTCATGTTGGGCTTTTTTTAATCTATTTAAACTCTTTTTTTAGCAGTCTTAAACACTGGATAGAAGCGGAACAATTGCCATAAACATACGAGTAATAGCAAAATGAAATAGACCAATGACCAAACTGGTAAAGATTGGCCTAAAAAGGTCCAGTCAATCGCTGCACATTCACCTGAACCCGACAGGACTTCCTGTAAAACTGTTTTCATTGGTAAGGCATCAACTAAATAGTTTAAGCCCGGACCACAGCTTGGTACTTGATCAGGTGGTAAATGTTGTAGCCAGACATGACGCCCTGCTACACCCACTGACCATAAAATTGCGATGCCAGCCAAAAATGCGTAAAAGCGTTTAACTGCATTGGAAACGGGGTTATGCAAAAATGCAATCAGTGCCACAAGGCCCATTGCCATTAAGCCAACACGTTGAAAAATACAGAGCGGACATGGCTCTAAACCTTTTACATGTTCCAGATACAACGCAAAAGACATGCCGACAATACTTGCTAAAACAAGTAGTCCACTCACCAAACGGTAACTTAATCGCATGTAAAACCTCATTTTATTATCGATATTGTTCAAGATATTGGTCAAAACTGACCTGAGTATCTTGCTCAAGTTGTTCTTGCTGCTGTAACGATTGTGCAGCCAATTGCTCAAAATGTTTCAAGGTTTCCACACTAAGCTCATGCTGTTCATAACTTTCAGCATGTAACTGGGCCATGTGGCTACCAAAACTCCAAGTTCCACCATGCTTTAACGTATCGTCAATCACATGGGCTGACAAAGTTTCATCAACTTCATCAATTCGTGCTTGCATGATCGCTAATGCAGAACCATACAGTTCTGTTGCATAGGTCTGATCGAGTAACTGCGCACAATCTTGCATTTGAGCAATATACAAACGTGCCCAATCTTCGATGTGATAAGACCCGTTTAAATCTGTAATGGTTGCATTTGGCGCTCGGCCACGATTCACCACTTCAGTCTGGTTCTTTTCAATCAAATCTTGCTCAGGGCCTAACAGCTCTGGGCTATCACTTAACAAGCAATAAAGTGCTAACACTTCAAGGAAGCCAGCTGTCGTTTCATCAACGCCAATTGACGAATATGGGTTTACATCAACAGCACGTAGTTCAACATAACCCACTCCTCGATTTTTCAAGGCTTGAGATGGCGTTTCACCCGCTTGAGGCACCTGTTTTGGACGTACGAGACTGTAATATTCATTCTCGATCTGCAAAACATGATCATTAATTTGCAACGGCTCACCAGCGGCATCATTTAACCCTAAACGGCTAAATGGTGGGTAAGGAGAATGAACGGCTTTTTGTAAACCATCCAAATAACCAGTTAAATTGTTGTAATGAATACCTAAGCTTTTTTGGGCTGAGTTTTGATAGCCCAATCGCCCCATACGTAAAGCTGTAGCATACGGTAAATAGTATGAACCTTTGATTAAAGGCAACAACTGATGTTTATGTCCGGTCAAGAAACAACGACATACCGTTGGGCTTGCACCCACCAAAAACATCACCAGTGGCGTTAAACGGATAAAATTACGAATAAGACCAAAATAACGATGGCTACGATAATCCTGCAAACTTAATGATTTTAATTGTTCATCAGTTTCGTGAGCTTGCAACTCAGCAAAAAGCGTATCTGGAAAAGATAAATTGTAATGCACACCTGAGATCGTCTGCATACGACGACCATAACGAATTCCTAACCCACGACGGTATAGTGTTTTAAAGCGACCAATATTAGAAGTGCCATATTGCGCTAGACGAATCCTTTCTTCATTGTCATCTAACATACATGGCATAGAAAGCGGCCAAAGTTTTTCACCATTTTCTAAATGTCGATGCACAACCGCATGGATATCAGTCAGCTCATGTAAAGCTTCACCAATGGTTGGCTTTGGAGAGGTAATAAACTCCATCAATGCTTCTGAATAATCAGTCGTAATTTGCGGATGTGTTAAAGCTGAACCTAATGCTTTTGGATGTAACTCTTGCGATAAGAACCCATTACTTTGCATACGTAGGCTTTCACGCTCTATTCCACGTAACATGCCTTGTAGTAGCGACGAATCCACCCAAGCAGGAATAACTGATTGAGATGGTGTAGTGGGTTGACTCATGCATTTGCTCGCTTATTAAAGATCACTATATACAAAATCGTGAGATGATACGGTTACTTATATAATCACATCATTCCAGTTTGGCAATTTTTATCACAATCTTGTTATTTAAGACACGAAAGAATTGTGATTTTATTGAAGAATAATTGCTAAAGAGTTGTCAATATCATGAACGATCAAGACATTTTAAACTTCTGGTTTTCACCTGAACACCGTTCACTTTGGTTTGCAAAAAGTGATGATTTTGACAAAAAGATTTGTGAAAATTTTTCTGACGTTCATCAACAGGCAACTCAAGCAGAACTTTGGTCTTGGCGAAAAACGGCTGAAGGCCGTCTGGCAGAGATTATTGTACTAGACCAGTTTTCTCGCAACATTTATCGTGATCAACCACAATCTTTTGCTTACGACAACCTTGCTTTAGCTTTGGCACAAGAAGCCATTAGCTTGCAATTAGATGCACAGCTTAATCCAGAGCAACGCTCTTTTTTATATATGCCGTTTATGCATAGTGAATCAAAATTGATCCATGAGTTTGCCTTGAAACTATTTCAACGCCTCGGCAATGAAATTAACTTAAGCTTTGAGAAAAAGCATAAAGTGATTATCGATCGCTTTGGTCGTTATCCTCATCGCAATGCGATTCTTGGACGTGCCTCCACTCCAGAGGAAACCGAATTTTTATTAGAACCAAACAGTAGTTTTTAAAACTTCTTAATTTTTAACGCTGAGTCATTTATTTTTTAATGCTTAGCTGGGAGTTCATCATGAAATATCTCTCTCTTTGTTTAGCCTTAGGCACTGCCTTAACTTTAACTGCTTGTGCAACAACGCCAAGTAAACCAAGAACCTTTGATCAGCTTGGTCAGTTTTCAGCATATCCCTTAAATGCCCAAACTTTTCGGATTAGTTTTCAAGCTGACCCGAATATGAGCTATGGCGCAGCTGAAGAAATCACTTTGGTAAAATCAGCACAAACGACAGTACAAAAAGGCTTCCGCTTTTTTAAAGTGCAAAATGATCCAAGTAATCAGAGTCAGAAACCGCCACGTCAAGCTGTGGTTTATCCATCAGCTCCAAGTTTTTACCCATATGGTTATGGTCGTCGTTACCCTGGTTTCTGGCATGATCCGTTCTATGATTACCCACAAGTGGTCAATATCGATCCTGTTCAAGTGTCGTATACTATTGAATGTTATCGGGATCAGAAGCAGGCTCCTCAGGATGCTTTTGATGCAACCTTGATCTTGAAATCAATCGGACAAAAATATGGATTGAGTCCGACAGGAGAGCTGTTGCCCCCGCCTGAGCCTCCAGTAAAACAAAAATGAATAGGATAAATTTATGAACATGGCAGAAGAAGTCCACCACGTGCCCAGTCTTAAACGTAGCAAATATTTTGCCACTCTAGCGCTTATTATTGTCGTTGTGCTGTGGGTTGCACTGATGGTAGCCGACCGTTTTCTGCCAGAGTACACAGGTTTTATTCATATTTTGATGTTAGGGGCTGAAGCTGGCGTGGTAGGTGGTTTAGCCGACTGGTACGCGATTACAGTTCTATTTCGGAACCCATTTGGTAAGTTACCGATTCCTAAATTTTTAAGGGACCACACCGAGATTATTCCACGCAACAAAGCACGCATTGCAGAGTCAATGGGCCGTTTTGTACAGGAAAATTTTCTTTCGCCTCAAGTGGTAGAACGAAGCTTAGAAAAAACTGACTTAAGCCTCGCAATTGGTCAATGGTTAGCAAGCCCACAAAACAATACGCAAGTGGTGCAGCTCATTCAGCAAACTGTTCCGAAAATTTTTGAGTTTGTTAGCCAAGATCAAATTGCCAATTTTGTGCAAAACAATAGTGTGCAGTGGGTACGTAATACCGAGGTCAATAAACTCGCAAGTGAAATGCTACGCGCGGTATTGGAAAATGATTTCCATCAAGACGTCTTACAGCGTGGACTCGATATCGCGCATGAATGGGTGGTACAAAACCCGGATAAAACCCGTGAATTAACCCGAAAAATGTTTAAAGCACTTGGTGTCTGGTCACTTGCAAAAGGCGCAAGCTGGATTGGTATTGATGTTCAACAACGTACTATCGACTCACTGGTTGAAAAAGTAGAATCGATGCTGGCAGACGATGAACATCCATGGCGACAAGAAATTGAAACCATTGCCCACTCTCTTATGCTTGAGCTGGCAAAACCAGATAGTGTTGCTAGCCAACGCCTCAACAGCGGTAAAGATGCCCTTCTCGATAGTCCACAAGTCCTCAATTTCATCAGTGGTGCTGTTACTATTTTGTGTAATGCCATTAAAGAAGATTTAATGAAAAAAGACTCTGGCATTGCAATGAACCTAAGAGCTGCTATTCAGCAACTGGGTGAAAACCTTGTTCAAAATGCCAAAGTACGTGAAGTTCTCAACAAAGAAATGACAGGACTTGCGCTGACGTTTACAGATCAATATAGCCATAAAATCATCCGCTATGTGAGCGAACGCATTCATGAATGGGATTCACGCGAAATGATTGGGAAAATTGAAAATGAAGTCGGTGGCGACTTACACATGATCCGAGTAAATGGCGTTGTGGTCGGTGCATTTATTGGTTTAACCCTCGGTGTAATTCGAGCAGTGATTGAATCAATTTTATAACTTTAAATATTTTTAATAAGAGAACAATATGCTACAGCTACAGTCAAAACTGGCCACTCAAGGTGTGACTATTTTTAGTACCATGACAGCAATGGCACATCGTCTAGGTGCTCTCAACCTGTCACAAGGCTTTCCAGATTTTCCGGCACCACAAGCCTTACTGGAAGCTTTATCTCAGGCGACTTTAGCTGGGCATAATCAATATCCACCCGGCGATGGCATTCTCGGTTTACGCGAACAACTCGCTTTACAATTTCAGCAGCGTGACCAACTTCAACTTGACCCTGTAACGCAAATCACGATTACTCCCGGCGCAACCATTGCAATTTTTTGTGCCATACAGGCATGCATTAACGCAGGTGATGAAGTCATTATTTTTGACCCAAGTTACGACAGTTATGGCCCTTCTGTGCAGTTAGCTGGCGGTAAAGCAGTTCATATTGCACTTGAAGCACCTGACTTTAAGGTGAGCTGGCAGCAAGTTAAAGATTTGATTAATGACAAAACCCGTATGATTGTGGTGAATACTCCCCATAATCCAACAGGTACCATCTGGGATAAACAAGACTGGTTAGAACTCATTGAACTGATTCAAGATAAAAACATTGTGGTTTTATCCGATGAAGTCTATGAACACTTAGTGTTTGATGGTCAACAACACTTTAGTGCTTTGCATTTTCCAGAGCTCAGAGAGCGTAGTTTTGTGATTGGGTCTTTTGGGAAAACCTTTCATGTGACGGGCTGGAAAACAGGTTATTGCGTCGCGTCACCTGAGTTAATGCGTTTATTCCGCCAGATTTACCAATATGCGAATTTCTGTGGCACGATGCCTTTTCAGATTGCTCTAGCGCAATATATTGAGCAACATCCAGAACATATTCAAGAGCTTTCGCAGTTTTACCAAACTAAGCGAGATCGATTTAATCAGGCGATTCACAATAGCCGTTTCTTGTTAAAACCATCTCAAGGTACGTATTTTCAAAACCTTGATTACAGTCAAATTAGACCCGATTTAAACGATGTAGAAATGTGCCAGTTTCTTGCGGAGCAACATAAAATTGTGGCTATTCCTGTTTCGGTTTTCTACCAGCAAGCGCCCGAGTCTTTACGCCTGATTCGCTTCTGCTTTGCTAAAAATGATGAGACATTGCAAAAAGCAGGAGAAATCTTGAATGAATGTTAATAAATTTAGAAACTTAGCACAGTAAAACACTACAAGAAATTTCACCTAAATATGCTAAGTTGAATGTCCGCCCCGCTCATCAAAGAGATGGGCGATGGAGAACACATGCCACCAAGACAGTCTTTAATTCACCAGCAAAATCTATGGAAAACGTTTTTTGTTTTCTTGCTCCCCCTTATTGCAACTAATATTTTGCAGAACTTATCGGGAACGATTAACACCATCTTCGTTGGTCAAATGATGGGAGTTGATGCGATTGCTGCCGTCTCTGTTTTTTTCCCTATTTTATTCTTGCTCCTCGCTTTTATTATCGGGATTTCAACGGGTACTACTGTTTTAGTAGGGCAAGCATGGGGCGCACAAAATATAGAGAAAGTCCAAAGTGTGGTCGGTTCTACCCTGTTTATGACACTGATTGGTGGGGTAATTACCGCGATTATCGGTGTGTTTTTTGCCCACGATATTTTAGAATTATTAGGTACAGATCCAAAGGTAATGCATCTTGCTTTGCCTTATGTACAATGGATGCTGGCGGGTAGCCCGCTTCTGTTTGTTTATATTATTTATACCTCAATTTTACGGGGTGTAGGCGACAGTACCACGCCTTTACTTGCATTGGCATTAACCAGCGTAATTGGCTTAGTGATTACCCCGATATTGCTTAAAGGTTATTTTGGCTTACCCGCCCTAGGAATTATTGCTCCAGCAATTGCAACGATCACGGGTTATGTTGCTATCTTAATTTTTCTGGCAATTTATCTGAACAAGAAAAATCACCCGCTTAGACCTAATCGGCAGCTTCTGCAACATATCCGTCACAATCCAGAACTGAGCAAAATTATTTTGCGCTTAGGCGTGCCAACCGGCATTCAAATGATTACCACCTCAATGGCTGGCTTGGTTATTGTTGGATTGGTTAACCATTACGGATCGCATGCTACAGCAGCGTATGGTGCAGTGAATCAGGTACTCAACTACATTCAGTTCCCTGCCTTGTCGATCTCAATTGCAGCTTCAATTTTTGCAGCACAAGCGATTGGTGCAGGCAAATCAGATCTGTTAGCACGGGTAACCCGCACAGCTTTGGGAATGAACTTTTTATTTACAGGTACCTTAATTGCACTTGGCTATCTATTTTCAAAATATTTAATGGCTTTGTTTATTACCGACCCAACTGTGGTGGTGTTAGGGCAGCAACTTTTATTTATTGTGCTTTGGGCAATTTTATTCTTTGGTGCAGGTGCCATTTTTGCATCGATCATGCGTGCCAGCGGAACCGTGACTGTCCCAATGCTCTTAAACATCTCTGCTATTTTATTTATTGAAATTCCATGTGCTTACTGGTTTAGCTCAATGTGGGGGCTTAAAGGAATCTGGGTTGCCTATGCCTTGGCATTTGTGAGTTTATGTATTATTCAAGGCTTGTATTACCAATTTATCTGGAAGAAAAAGAAGATCAAAGTTCTTATTTAGAACTATTCAAACCACATAAAAAAAGCCATCATTTGATGGCTTTTTTACGTTAAAAAATTATTTCATTAATTTGGTCACAATGGTTGAAGCACGTTGATATCCCGTTGGGAATAAACGCTGGAATGCATCAAGAATTTTTGCATCACTGCCAATCAATAAACGGCGTTTATTTTTTAATACCGCTTGTAAAATTTGACGAGCTGCTTCTTCAGGTGGAGTACGTAGTAGCTTGTCAAAGTTTTGAATTGATTTAGTCGGGTCCATCCCTAAACTATTCAGGCTATCACTCATTTTTGCAGATTTAGCAATATTGGTGCGGATTCCACCCGGATGTACGCACAACGAGCTTACGCCACTTTTTTCAATATCCAACTCTTGGCGTAATGATTCAGTAAAACCACGCACAGCAAATTTAGTCGCGTTATAACCAGATTGGGTTGGTTGAGCGGTTAAACCAAATAAGCTCGAAATATTAATAATATGACCATCTTGAGTTTGCTTAATGAACGGTAAAAACTCTTTAGTTCCGTACACGACACCCCAGAAGTTAATCCCAACGATCCACTCTAAATCTTCGTAGGTTGCACCTTCAACAGTTGAGCCTAACGCAACACCAGCATTGTTAAAAATCAGGTTAACCGAGCCATGATCTTGAACAGTTTCTTGTGCCCACTGCTTTACTGCTTCACGGTCAGAAACATCAAGCTTTTTGGTGCTAACAGTAATATTGCTATACTGTTTTAATAACTCGACAGTTTGCGCTAATCCCTTCTCATTAATATCACTTAATGAAAGATGGCAGCCCTGTTTTGCCAAAAGAATTGCTAACTGCTGCCCAATGCCCGAACCCGCGCCCGTAATTGCAGCGACTTTGTTTTTAAAATTTTTCATTGTCCATCCTTTGTTTTTCGATATTTGCACAGTCGGTTCATTGCATGTGCAATTCAGACCTCTTCAATATAATTTTGACAATATCCATTGTCAATATAGTACACTGTAATTTCAGATAGAATGGCACAATTCTGCTGAGGGCTTTATCATAGTAAGCATATTTGGCCAAAACCTATAAATTAGGAAACCATTCTTTTAGGAAACGACTTATTTATGGCGACTAACGACTCAACCAGTAAAAAGAAAACAAAAACTGTGAGTAAAGAACGTCAGTTCAAAGGGTTATCTCTATCTGAACGTAAAGAGGCACGCCGAGAAAAACTGATTGAAGCTGGCATTGCCACCTATGGAACGCTCGGTTTTTTTTCCGTGACCGTCAAGGATGTCTGCCAAGAAGCAAAACTCACAGAACGCTATTTTTATGAATCATTTAAAAAGAGTGAAGATTTATTTCAAACCATCTTTTTAAAAATGATTGAAGAATTACAGCAAAACTTGATGCAAGCTGTCATTAAAGCGACACCTGATCCAGAAAAAATGGTGGATGCTGGCTTAAGAGCGCTTCTGACCACATTAAAAAACGACCCAAGATTAGCTCGTATTGTCTATGTTGATGCAGTTTTGGTCCAAGAATTACATAATCAGGCCACCATTCAAGAGACACTTGCGCAATTTGATCGCATGATTCAGGCCTTTGTTATGTTGACCATGCCGCAAATTCAACACCATGAAAATGAGCTCTCTTTAATCGCAACTGGCCTAAATGGATATGTCACTCAAATCGCAATTCGATGGGTCATGGGAGGCTTTGAGCAGTCTCTTGAACAGGTTTTAACCGCGTGCCGCATTGTTTTCTTATCTTTATTAGCTCAGGTCTCAAAATAATATTAAAGTTTTTTGACACTCAAAAATGTGAAAACATTAAAAGACTTAAAAAGGGTAACATGTTGAATGAATTTAAGAATATTTAAGCTTCCATGTCATCATTTGGTCATACCTTTGCCTTAGTTTTGTCACAAATTATTGCTAAATTCAATTTTATAGACTTTTCTGCAATGAAATTGTCATAATTAATCTTTGTAATAAGCCTGTCATAACTACAAAACGGTTCACCGTTAAATCTATAGGATATTGCGCTGTGAAAGATGACTATATTTTAATTGTCGATGATGAGCTTCCTATTCGTGAAATGATCCATACTTCTTTGGACATGGCAGGCTTTCAGTGTTTACAGGCAGAAGATGCCAAACAGGCTCATCAAATTATCGTCGACCAACGTCCGGCGCTTATCTTGCTTGATTGGATGTTACCTGGAGGCGTAAGTGGTGTCGATTTATGTCGCCGCTTAAAACGAGATGAGAACCTATCAGAAATTCCAGTCATTATGTTGACTGCCCGCGGAGAAGAAGACCACAAAGTACAAGGTCTTGACGCTGGCGCAGATGACTATATGACTAAACCTTTCTCAACACGTGAACTGGTTTCACGTATTAAGGCAGTTCTGCGTCGTGCTAATGCATTAAGTGGTGAAAAAACCATTGATGCTAATGGTTTAATTCTTGATCCTGTAAGCCAGCGTGTTAGCTTTGGCGATAGTATTTTAGAAATGGGTCCAACTGAATATCGCTTACTTGCTTTTTTTATGACCCATCCAGAGCGTGCATATACACGTGCCCAGTTGCTCGATCAGGTGTGGGGAGGTAATGTATATATCGAAGATCGAACTATCGATGTACACATCCGTCGTTTACGTAAAGTTTTAGAACCTTTCAGTGTTGACCGATTTGTTCAAACTGTGCGTGGAACAGGCTACCGCTTTTCAACACGTGCAGATTTAGCCGCAGGTTAACCAAGATTTATGTATGAACCCTACCCCGTCCCCGAACAGGTACGTGAACAAAAGCTTTCCCGCTACAGTAGTTTATGGACGTTTGCCAAACAAGATTTACGGCTTTTATTATTTTTTCTAATTATTGCCGGTTTAGTCGGTTTAGGCCTTGGGTATTTCTGGAGCTGTATTTTTATCGCCTTCGTGGTGTTTTTTACACTCCAGTTGCGTTCTTTATATCTGGTCAATGACTGGATTGCGAATAAGCCTTATGACGTTCCTCCAAATCTAAACGGGATTTGGGGGGCATTATTGTTTAATGTTTACCGTGCTCAGCGTCAGGAACGAATTGTTCAGGCCGAAATGGTCGGTTTAATTGACCGAGCTCAATCATCTTTAGTTGCCCTTGCCGAAGCCGTTGTTTTGATTGATGACCAACATCAAATCGAATGGTGGAACCCTGCTGCTGAACGTTTATTGGGCATCAGCCCTCTCGACCGCGGCCGTAACTTATTAACGATTTTACGTCAGCCGACTTTTATTGAATATTTTAACAATATTGATCAGGCACCCGATGGTATCAAGCTTCACTCTAATTTTGATGATGACCGCTATGTACAGGTTAAACTCACACGATTTGGTGGAGAAAGTCGCTTATTGGTAGCTTACGACGTTACGCGTATGCACAACCTTGAACAAATGCGTAAAGACTTCGTCGATAATATCTCTCATGAACTTCGTACACCATTAACTGTACTCAGTGGTTATATCGAGACATTTACCGATCAAGAAGATATTAGTCCACGCTGGAAACGTGCATTTGATCAGATGCAGTCACAAACCAAACGCATGAATGCTTTGGTGAATGATTTACTGCTGTTATCGAATTTAGAAAACAACAAGAAAGTTGCAAAAAATCAGATTATTGAAATGCCGAGCTTAATGAATCAACTCTTTGATGATGCTCAGGCCTACAATGCCGATTATGGACACACACTCAATTTACACATTGATAGTCATTGTGACCTGATTGGTTCTGACATGGAAATTGCCAGTGCATTTAGTAATTTAATTACTAACGCCATCAAGTACACACCAAAAGGTGGAACTATTACGATTGGCTGGCACGACGATGGTGAACATGCGTACTTTAGTGTACAAGACACAGGTATTGGAATTAACCCAAAACATTTGCCACGTTTAACTGAGCGCTTCTATCGTGTTGACAGCGACCGTAGTCGCCAAACAGGTGGTACAGGTTTAGGCTTGGCGATTGTAAAACACGTGCTTATGCAACACGGTGCCCATTTAGATGTGCAATCTAAAGAAAATGAAGGTTCAACCTTTACCGTAGTTTTTCCGAAAGAAAGACTATATAACATGACCTAAAATTATCTCCCGTACATATAAAAAGCCGACTTATGAAAAGTCGGCTTTTTTGTATTATTTAAAATAATTTACTTAAAATTAGAGCAATATGATTTCGTCTGATTTTTGTCTATTACATTTAAAAAGTTAGTGGCAAATGTATTGCTCTGGCGTAATGCATCGCGATGATCTCCGCCATCAATCGTTTGATAGATGGTTGGTTTTTTTAATTTACATAGCTGCTGGTAATAAGCAGATGTCCCTCTAGGGTCGACTAAATGATCTTTAGAACCCTGAACAATCATTAACGGTACGGTAGGCACCATATTTTCAATGGACTGCTGTTTTAGATAAGCCAAAAGAGGTTTTAAATCCGCATCAGATCGAAATATGCTAGAAGGAGATTTCTTTAAATCAGATTGAAGTTCAGATAAACAACGACTGCGCCCTTGAGTCAGCACCGCGTTCATTTCTGGACTTACCAGCTTTTCAGGAACGATGCTTGGATCTGCTGCTTGCGCACCCAATAATACTATCGGGAAAAATGCTGCCACACTAGGTTCCGGGTTTGGATGACTCTGCACATATTCTGCAATGCCTTCATATTGATAGCCGCCTGGTGCAAGAGCGATTGCCCCTTTTAAATCCAGTTCAGGCGCATCTTTTTGACCATAGGCAGACACTGCAATTGCCGCAGCCCCGCCTTGACTATGTCCCATCACCAACCACTGTTTATTAAAACTCTTGGGCTTAAGCAAATGTAATGCACGCACCGCATCGACTACCGTATGCAATTGGCTCTTTGCATTCATATAAGGATGGCCACCCGGTGTACCTAAGCCCTGATAATCAGGTGCAACCACTGCATAGCCACGTGCAAGCCAGCCATCTAAAGCTTTGGAAGCAACTTCTTGATATGAGTGAACGGGCCCACCAACATAATCACCCGAAGGTGCACAAGTATCAGCTACTCCGGTCGTGCCATGCGCCCAAGCAAGTATTGGCCAGCCATTTTTTGGTGGTGTACCTTTAGGTAATAAAATAAAAGCCGATGTCACAATGGGCTCGCCCTGAATACCTCGACTACGATAATTTATCAACAACCGCTGATCTGCATGAGGAAATAAATTCGTCACATCTTGCCGTTCTAAAGACAGTATTGAACCCGGTTTGTCGCTCACAATTTGCTTACCCAAATCTGTAATGGGAGCAGCCATAGCAGAACCAGACACCAAACAAGCGCTGCTAAATAAAATTTTTAAAAAAGAATTACTTTTTTTAATCAAGGGATTACTCCTCTATTATTTACAATATATCTATTCAAATAATCAATTTATAAAATATAAATTACCATAAAATCATCTATATTTATATTCAACTCAAAATAATTTACATTTACATATAACCAATTAAAATATATTTTAAAGAAATGTATTATAAATATCGTTGCAAAAATTAATCCCGTTTAAATAATAAAAAATATATGCTGATATTTTCTTAATTACTATAGCGATTAAAATGTCAAAACAATATAAATTTATACCGTACCTGATTTGTCTTATTCTCGGTTCTCTACCTATCCATAGCTTTGCAGACGTACAAGTGTATGGTCCTGGTGGGCCAGCACCCGCCATGAAAGAAGCCGCCAAACAATTCACCAATAAAACTGGCATAGCAGTCCATGTAATGTCTGGGCCTACTTCTCAATGGTCTGACCAAGCGAAACTAGATGCCGATGTTATATATAGTGGTTCTGAAGCCATGATGTCTGATTTTGAAAATACTTTTTCTGAGCAAATTATAAAAGACTCGGTGGAACCTTTATATTTACGCCCCGCGGCCATTTTAGTACGCAAAGGAAATCCTAAAAATATTAAAGGATTTAAAGACCTAGCTAAATCTGGCGTTAAAGTTTTAGTTACTCATGGTGCAGGTCAGGTCGGTATGTGGGAGGATATCGCGGGTAGAACTGGCAATATTCAATTAACCAAATTTGTTCGAAAAAATATTGTCACCTATGCAGCCAATACGGGTATTGCCAAGAAAAACTGGGAAGAAAATAGTAACTATGATGCTTGGTTAGTCTTTAATATTTGGGGAGTTAGTAACCCAGATGTTGGGCAAATTATCCCTATCGAACCAGAGCTAGTTGTCTATCGAGATACAGGTGTAGCCTTAACCAAGCATAGTCTAAAAGACGCTGAAGCTAAACGTTTTGTAGAGTTCTTATCGTCTCAGCAAGGTAATACTATTTTCAAAAAATATGGTTGGACTAAATAAGTAAAACAGGGAGCGTAGCTCCCTTTTCTTTTTAAAATTATTCACTCTAGTTCAACTAGAATATATTCATTTCAAATTAAATATACTCCAACGGCATATAAACTTCCCAGTATTAAACAAAAGGCTGAACTGATATACCAAAATAAATCACTATTACCGACAAATTTTGACTTTAACCACGGAAAAGCCAGACCACGGATAAGAAAAACCGCTGCAACAAGCGACAAAATAAGTTTAGTAAATGGTAATACCTGTATTCCCTTTGCTGCAAAGAAAGCATAAGTAGCACATACCGTTAGAATTAACCCCACAGCTATAGCTGTAAAATTAGGATACCAATGCCCTCTTTCGACCATCTGAACAATACTTTTCCCGGCCCCTAAAAACCGAAAACCATTTGCCCCCCAGAACACACAAACAAAATGAAGTAATGCAGCACAGAATGTTAATAATGCAGCAATATAAAGTAGAGCGTTCGGAAGTGAGTGCATTAGATTTTATACTAATAAATATGTGTGATTTTTATTATACTTAATTATAAAATATATAAAACTTATTAATAGTTAAAATGAATTTAACTTGGTATTTAATATTTTAAATACCAAGCTTAGTTCACTTAATTATTTACTCTCAAACTCTTTAAAATCAGCTTTTCTAATTTTTGCATGGATCCCTTTGGTTTTATCTACAACTTGTGAAACTTCAAAATCAGTTGCGGCACTTAAATACGCATAAGCTGTTGCTTCATCAATACCATATTCTTGGTTTAAGAAACGAATGGCTTCACGTGTAGACTTTTTCATCGCTTCATCTAGATCTTCATCAAGTCCCGGTGTAATCCAGAACTCAGCATTTTCAGCTAAAGGTTGTTTTAGCTCTTTACCCGGTATTTTATCTTTACCTGCTTTGAGTAAGGTAAATTTTAGTGTCGCACGTGCTGAAGCTTCGAGTGCAGTTAATGCTACTTCACCATCCCCTTGTGCGAAATGGCTATCACCCGTATAAAATAAGGCACCTTTGACTTGAACAGGATAATAGGCTGTTGAACCTGCACCTAGTTCATTAATATCAATATTTCCACCATACATTGCAGGGGGTACAGAATGAACAGGCTCAGAAGTATTGGCTGCTACCCCCATAATTCCCATAAAAGGGTAAAGCGGGAAACGTATTGATTTACCCGATTCTGTTTTTAATACGCCTTCGTACTCACCTTTGGCATTTTTTTCAATTGGGGTGAAAATTGAGACATTTCCATAGCGTTCAGGATGCTCAGCCGATGCATTTTCTTGTTTTGCTTTTTTAGGAAATTCCCCTACTAAAGCACCTTTACCATGTCGATTTGAAATAACACCGTAAGGTACACGTGGCTCAACTTTAAGTACTTCAACTTTCAAAATATCACCGGGCTGTGCGCCTTCAATTGCAACAGGACCAGTCACAATATGTGGCCCATCTTTATGAAAATCATGCTTTAGATTTGACTGCGTAATTGTTTTTGCATCTTCCAATATTTCATTAGATTTGACACCTTTCGATTGAAAGAACTTTTCAGCATTACGCCCTTGGTCTTCAAGCAAACCTTCATGAGAAACCGTATCAAATGTCACAACACTACCCGACGGAACGGTAAGGACGGGTTTGGCATCTCGATTCGGTAAATAGCCCCATGTAATGGTATTTAAAGTAGATGGAACGTAATAATTACCTTTATATTCGCCACTTTGAAGTTGAGTCGGCTGTTTTGAAATTTGATTTAAAACTTTAAAATCATTGGCATGGCTGAGTGAAATACAAAGTGCAGATAAAACCGAAGCTGTCAGGCGTTTAACTTTTAACATGATTTCAGAACCTAAAAAATATGAAAATTACAGTAAGGTCCTGAATATTTAGCAATCATTGTGCCAAGGCTAAAAACTGTGCAATAACTAAAAAGCACATCATATTTATAAAATTAAATAATTTTTTTAGATTTAATAACTTATCTTCAAATAAAATTAAAATTACGACTTAAGTCTAACTTAAATATTTCTTTCTATTTTTATTTATTAATTTTTAATCATATTAATATTTTTGCTCTCTTCAGACACATATTTATAGGCTAGTTCATATAACGTCCTATTTCAGATCACTTAATAATAATTATATTTCCATATAATATAAATACAAACATAGTTATATATTTTACTTTTATATGATTTAACTCGAAAAAATAAACCCTGAATAATTAAAGTCAGGGCTTATTTGTATTATACAGGCTATAAAAGTGACTAAACTGTATGTCCCATACGCTCGCCCATTACAACCACAGACTCAGCTTTAAAACGTTGTTCCCATTCGATCTTATCTTTTTCAAATAAAATAACCGCGGTAGAACCTAAATAAAAACGTCCAAGCTCAGCACCTTTCTCTAGCTTTAACTGATGATGCTGTAATTCGATACGACCTGAAGGTTTTACTTTACCTGTTGCCACAGTTTCAATACCAGCAACAATCATTGCACCCACTAACACAACTGCCATGCGGCCAAGTTCAGTATCAAACAAACACACCATGCGTTCATTACGGGCAAATAGTCCAGGTACATTTTCAGCAGTCACCTGATTTACCGAAAATAGCTCACCTGGTACATACAAAGTTTCAGTTAATGTACCTGCAAACGGCATATGAACACGGTGGTAATCGCGTGGAGATAGATAGACTGTCGCGAACTCGCCTTCTTGAAACGGCTGAGCAAGTTGTGGGTCGCCAATGAGTTTCTCTACAGAAAAGCTTTGGCCTTTTGCTTGAAATACTTCACCCGCAGTAATTTTACCAATCTGTGAAATAGCACCGTCAGCAGGTGAAACAATGCTATCTGCATTTTCGTCAACGAGACGCACGCCATCTTTTAAAGCACGAGTAAAAAAGTCATTAAAAGATTTATATTTCAGTGCATTGCCTTGTTCAGCAATCGATAAATCAATTCCATATTTGGTTTTAAATGCATGAATAACAGCAGTTTTCACAACTGGATTTTCACTCGCTGCAACTTTACCGACCACTCGGCTCAATTGATGCTGTGGTACAAGGTTTTGCGCTTTAATAAATAATTCTTTTTTTAATCGAGATGTGAAACTCACGACGGTGATTCTCCAGTAATAATAGGACTATCGAGGCGATTGCCCCATTCACTCCACGCACCATCATAGGCTTTAGCTTCCCAGCCCAAGAGCCTAGCCAAAATATAGGCTAAACCGGAACGGTGATGTGACTGGCAGTATACGACTACAGGTTGTTTTAAATCGAACCCAAGTTGTTCAAGACGCTGCCGCGTGCGTTCAAGCGGATGCAATTTTAGATGATTTTCACGATTAAGTGCAGTACTCCATTCAAAATGGAGTGCATTTGGAATGTGACCGCCGCGTCGCGCTGCTAAACGGACCCCACTATATTCATCACTTGTCCGGCAATCCCACAATTGAATATTTTCTTGCTCGACTTGTTTACGTAGTTCTTCATAGTTCACACGGAACTGAGCAGCATGCGATAAATCAATCTGAATTAAGTCTGCCACAGGAGAAACTTTTTCGACTTCTGCTGTAGTTGGCAAACCCGCGCCTAACCATGCATGAATACCACCATTAATTAAACTGGTACGGGTAAATCCTAAGCAATGCAAATTCCAGATTAAACGCCCAGCCCATGCTCCGCCTTCATCGTCATAGACCACAACATGATGATTAGGTGAAATATTCAATTTCTCAATCAGTGCTTGTAAACCTGCTTCATCTGGCAAAATGCCAGTGGCTTCTTCGTGTTGAGTCACTAACCATTTTGGTTGTAAGTGAATAGCATGCGGAATATGAAGTTGCTCATAAACAGAAGCACGGCTCAAATCTACAATGCGAATATATTCATTGCCTAGAAAAGGCACTAATTCTTCTGCTTCTATTAATAAATCAAGTTTAAAATCAGGGAGGGTCATCGTCATGGTTTCTTTTTATACCAGCTTAATTTCATATTAGCATAAGCATATATCTAACAAACTCTGATTTTCTGCAACTCTTTAGCAGAAAATCAGATATCAGCATTCTCACCTTTAAAAATAGTGAGACTACTTTTTACTTAAACCACTTCTTCAAGTTCTTCAATTTCAAAAACCTGACGTAAATAAGCCAAGAAAGTATCGTTATCAGTCATGGTTTTACCTGGGCTATCCGAAATTTTCGCAACCGACTGTCCATTACATTCAACGAGTTTCAACACAATATTAAGCGGCTTTTGGCCCATGTCATTGGTCAAATTGGTTCCAATACCAAAACTCACCTGAAAACGGTCTTTAAAGTATTGATGTAATTCCCATGCTTTTGGCAAATTAAGGCCATCGCTAAAGGTCAGCATTTTGGTTTTGGTATCAATTTTTAATTTACGATAATGCGCATAGGCCTTATCACCCCATTCATAGGGGTCACCACTGTCATGACGCAAGCCATCAAATAGTTTCGCGAAATACAAGTCAAAATCTCTGAGGAAAGCGTCCATACCAACAACGTCAGTTAGGGCAATTCCTAAATCGCCACGGTACTCTTGTACCCATGTTTCTAAAGCCGCTTTCTGGAAATCACGCAGTCTTACATCAAGTGCCTGAAAAGCTTGCAGGAATTCATGAGCCATGGTGCCAATTGGGGTAATATTTAACTCTTTAGCAAGCAAGACATTACTTGTACCACGGAACACATTTGGCACTGTTTTATGAAAGGCTGCCACAACATGCTTTTGCCAAACGAAGCTATAACGGCGACGTGTACCAAAATCAGAGACTAGAAATGGCGGATCATTCGGTTTTTGAGTTTTTTCATATTGCTGAATCAATTCAAGTTTGGCTTTTAAACGGCGCTCACCTTCAGCCCATACGTCATCGGTTTTAATACGGCTAAAATAAAGTTCATTTACAATCGCCAATACAAAAATTTCAAACATCATGGCTTGAACCATCGGGCCTTCAATATGAATATCCAAACGACCTTCGGCATCAATGCTAGCTCGAATAAAACGTCTTTTCAGTTGAAATAGTTCTAAATAATCAACAAAGTCACTTTTTATAAAGCGTAATTTACGCAAATATTGAAGTTCATCTTCTTTGTATTTAAGGCTACATAAATAGTCGAGTTGCTCGTTTAAATCATCCAAAATATCTACTAGTGGATAGACTGTGTCTTCTAAATTTCTACAGCGGAAATGATAGACACTATGGGTTTGCGGGAATTTATGCAAAACCACTTGTAACATTGTAAATTTGTACAAGTCTGTATCTAGTAAAGAATGGATAATTGGAGACATAGTCAATGATTATTCGCTTGCTTCTTAGCATTAAAGCATATTTTTATAAATGAATTGCGAGCTTTTAGACCATTGTTGCAACTCCATGAAATTTCCTTTTAAAAATCATTTAATTTAAATTCTGCTAAACTAAATCAATTCAATTAATTGCAGAAATTTGCTTTAACTATGCGTGCTTTAATACAACGAGTTCTTGAAGCCAAAGTGGTGGTTGACGGTGAGACTACTGGTGAAATCCAACACGGACTACTGGTTTTTTTAGGCATTGGTCGAGATGATACTTTAGCCATGGGTCAGAAGCTTATTGATAAGATTTTGAAATATCGTATCTTTGATGACGAACAGGGCAAAATGGGCTGGAATGTCTCTCAAGCAAATGGTGGAATCCTGCTTGTTTCGCAATTTACCCTAATGGCTCAAACGCAAAAGGGTTTACGTCCAGATTTTGGGCCAGCCATGCCACCAGCAGATGCCAAAGCGTTATATGAACAGCTGGTTGAATATGCCCATTCACAATTTGAAAAAGTACAAACTGGCATTTTTGCTGCTGATATGAAAGTTCATTTAATTAATGATGGTCCAGTGACGTTTAACTTGGAAGTCGAAGCGTAGATATAAAAAAACTCCCGAACGGGAGTTTTTTTATATCTGGCGATTAACGACCAGTTTTCTCTTTAATAAAAGCACGTGCCTGACGTACTTTATCTTTAACTGGTTTTGGCAATTTAGGTGGAATAAGTCTAGCCACTTGGTTAAACCAAACGAGTAGGCTGAAGTCTCCTTCCATTTTAATACTGCCGTTTTGCATACCCGTCATAAACGCTGTTGGGTCACCTTTAATCAAGGTTTTTACACCCTGTTCGCTATCTGCAAATTGCAAGATAAAGTCAGCTTTTTCAGCTGCGCCAGCAACAGTGTCAATCTGTCCATTATTAATAATGATCTGACGTGCCACACCTAAATCCGTACCAATCTGAATACGGAAAGCGCGGTCATGAATCAATTCAATAAACTTAGGGCTAGTACGTGCCAATTGCTTCATACGCAGCACTAAACCTGCTACCAATAAATCTAACGGGTCTGTACTGACATCAACGAGAGGTAATTTGACTACAGGTATAGAAGAAAGTTTCATGAACATTCACGCCTATTGTATTTTTATGAAAACTTTAGAGCAAAACTGAGCAAGGACATACCATTGCCTGAGTTTTGTGCATCAACTGATAATTTTTAGCTGGCAACGCAATCTAGATGAAACGTCAACCGACTCACGTATCGTAGCATAACTGGCTATTTTTTAATAAATGCTTTGTATAATAAAAATCACGTTTCGTAAATAAAAAAGGCATGCTGTGCATACCTTTTTACCGTTAGATAACAATTTAATTATCGGCTAGAACATTGTTGCTGATCATCTTCATATACTGGCGTGTGCTCTATATATTGGCGATTTGCCAAAGCCTTTTGTGCCTGTTTATCCTCACGTAACAAAATAAATGTAACCATTACCATCGCTAGACTTAGTGCAGTTAAATAACTATATGTGACTGGCATTTCAAAAGTGACTTGCACTCCCAAACGGACCACTTCCAATAGCCCCCAAAAGAACATCCCTGCAAGCATAAAACCAAGCCAACGACGGTAAGGAGAAAAGAAAACAGCAACAAGCGCGACAGCAATCAAGCTGAATCCGGCGATAGCGGCAAAATTCGCTGTTACCATAGAAACCTCCGTCTTAATGAAAACGTCTAAAAACATTCGGTCTTAAAAACCCGACCTCATTCCAAAAACAACTTTAATTCATAATTTGTGGTGAAGCTTACGATGCATTATGGATGTTTTTTTTTAGAAAAAAAGACCCGTTTTTTCTTAATGCGACATACTTTGTCGCAACATTCTTTTGTCATTACATTTTTGTAAAATTCAAAAAGTTCGATTCCCTATATGGCGTCAATTCTGGCGTGTCATTACAAAAAAATATGCTGTTTTTAATGACCAAAATAAGTTTTTTTCAGATTTTTTTATTGCCTTTTTTCTGTGCACGATTTGAGCATAACACCCTTGATTTTATAACTATTCTGCATAAAAAAAGCGCTACTCTGAAGTAGCGCTTAAAGCTTAGCCTTATAGGTTAAGCACGGTTTAAATCTTTGTCGTGCATGCCAAGTAAATACAGCACTCCATCTAAGCCAACACTTGAAATCGCCTGATTTGCATTTTGACGAACTAAAGGTTTAGCACGATAAGCCACACCAAGCCCTGCAATCGCAAGCATTGGTAAATCATTCGCACCATCGCCTACTGCCATGGCTTGTTCTAAAGAAATATCCATTTTATTCGCAAGTTCGCGTAATAGCTCAGCTTTACGGGCGCCATCAACAATCGCACCTTTAACCTCACCAGTTACAAAACCATCTTGCACATCTAAAATGTTGGCGTGAACTTCATCAATACCGAGTTTGCCTTGTAGATATTCAGCAAAATACTGGAATCCACCAGATAAAATTGCTGTTTTATAACCAAGTGCTTTCAAGGTCGAGATCAGACGCTCTGCACCTTCAGTAATGGTTAAACGCTCTGCAATTTTGGGTAAAACAGCAGCATCTAGCCCTTTTAATAATGCAACACGAGCACGGAAGCTTTGCTGAAAATCAAGTTCACCTTGCATCGCTCTTTCAGTAATTTCAGCAACTTGCGCGCCTACCCCTGCTTCAATCGCCAACTCATCAATCACTTCTTGTTCAATTAAAGTTGAGTCCATATCAAAACAAACTAAACGGCGGTTACGTCGATAAGTGTTATCTTCTTGAACAGCGACATCAATATTTAATTCACTTGAAAGAAGTAAACAGGCCGCACGCATAGCTTGTGCATCTAAAGTTGGGCCACTACTTAAACCAAACTGTACACATGCACGACGTGGGAATGCGCTATCCTTTTTGAAGTCAACACGGCCAGATAAACGGGTAACAGTTTCAATGTTAAAGCCTTGGCTAGACACAATTTGTGTAACTGCTTGTAAATGTGCAGCAGTGAGTTCAGGGGCTAAAGCCGTGACGATATAACGAGTACGACCACCTTCTGTTACCCATTGATCGTATTCTGCGCCTGTGATTGGTTTAAAGCGCACTGTTAAGCCAATATCATGTGCTAAAATCAGAATTTCTTTCATTGCCAATGCGGTCGCAGTTTCATTATCGGAAGCGACTACAATGCCCAATGTGAGTTGATTATGAATAACAGCCTGACCTACATCCAGTATTTGCAATGAATGTACGGATAGTACTTGCATTAATCGGGTAAACTGGTTTGGTTGGTCTGGTCCTAAAAAGGATATAAGAATGATTTCTCGCATGAATTGACTCTAGTCTGAGTGACAACTATTGTAAGAATCATAATCGAATTTCAATATAATTGCCTTGGAAGTTTAACTTGATTGCGCCTAGACAAGGGCTATTTGCTAGCCTACTGATCGTTAGTTTTGCATTGCATACCTTTTTATTGGTGATTGCAACGACACACCAGCTCAATGAAAACCGTGCGAGTCAAGGTCAGCTCATGACCAGTCAGCTCGTTGCAGACAGCTTATCCGAGCTAGAACCGGCAAATACGGTATCTTTAGCTCTGATTGCCAATCGCTATGCAACCAATCCAAGCGTTGCGTCTATTCGCATTCTTGATGCCAATAAACAAGTGCTGGCAACGAGCGGAATTTCAAAAACTCGCCAAGGTGAGATTTTTGCTCGCGATGCGCTGCAAAACGAAAAGAAAGTGGGCTCTATCGAGATCACGCTGATTCAGCCAAGTATTGGTGAAATTCTGCGTACTCAATGGCTGGCAATCTTAGCGTCTCTGTTTTTGCATGTTTTATTATGGCTTGCTTATCGCGCGATTGCTCGTCCGACCCGTAGCGAATATTTAGCACGCATTAATGAAGAGAACCGCTTAAAACATGAAATTCAGCAGTTAACTCAAGCATTGGCTCTCGAAAAACAAAATACAGTGACGTTGGTTGCCCAAGCTCAGCAGCAAGCGAAAGGTAAACCACTGGTTCGCCCGCAGCCAGAGAAAACCTCAGATTCAACTGACCAACATACTTTGGCACTCAATATCCAGTTTTATGACCCTAAACAGTTATTAAGCAGTGTTAACCAATCGGTATCTGTTCCGTACTTTAAACTCTGTCAGCTCTTTTTAAACAAGAGTATTGAGTTATGTGTGAAGCATTACCAATTGAAGCTAACAGATATTGAAGTGGTAAATGAGTTTAATGCTGATGGTGCGACACTTGCGATTTCAACTTCGCATACTCACGCGGTAGAGTGTCTGCTGATGATTGGAACTGTATTCCAACTGCTCTCTGACGTTTTATATAAACGTTATCGCGAAGATAAACGCTTTGCTTTACAAACTCGTAGCGCAACTTGTAATGCTGTAGAAGCGATGCAAATTGATGCGAAAGAGGCTGCTCAACGTTTAGCACAGCACCTTCATGCGAAAGAATCTGCTTTATATCTTGAGAATGATCAACTCAAGGCAATTCAGGATAGCTATCAACTTGTTGCAATGCCAAACCCAAGTAATGTCATGACTCGTCATGCATTTATGATCAATGGCATGAATGCAGAGTGCGCTGAACTTGCTCAAAATATCCGAACTGAAATTTTGATGGGCAAAAAATCAATCCCACAAAATGATAGTCCAAGCAGTGCAGCTTCATAAAAAGTAAGTGCGCACATCAGAACCTAGCCTTTTGGCTAGGTTTTTTTTTATTTAAATTCATCGTTTTTATTTTAAATTATTCCATTTTCTTATGATTTATTTGTATAAATAAAGCTGGATCTATTCTATCTCGTTGCAAATTTGGATAAATCAGAATCATAGGCAAAATTCTCTAAACAGCGTAAACTATGCAAAATTTATTAAATAGAAATTGTCTTACGACAAAAAAAGGTGAAAGCGAATGCCGCTGAGTCGTGTTGAAGATCTTGTCGCCGATATTCGTGCAGGCAAAATGGTTATCTTGATGGATGACGAAGATCGCGAAAATGAAGGTGATCTTGTCATTGCAGCAACGCATGTTCGTCCTGAAGACATTAACTTCATGATTACCCATGCACGTGGTCTAGTGTGCCTAACGTTAAGCCGTGAGCGCTGTAAGCAGTTAAACCTTCCGTTGATGGTTGACCAAAACGGTGCTCAGCATAGTACAAACTTTACCTTATCAATCGAAGCCGCTGAAGGTATTACGACTGGTATTTCAGCAGCAGAGCGTGCACATACAATTCAAGCTGCTGTCGCAGCGCATGCAAAGCCAAGTGATATTGTACAACCGGGTCATATTTTCCCGTTAATGGCTCAACCAGGTGGTGTTCTGCATCGTGCAGGTCACACTGAAGCAGGCTGTGATTTAACACGCTTAGCAGGTCTTGAACCCGCTTCTGTCATTTGTGAAATCATCAATGAAGATGGCACAATGGCACGCCGTGCAGATTTAGAAATTTTTGCCGAGAAGCATGGCTTAAAAATTGGTACAATTGCGGACTTGATTCACTACCGCATGACCAATGAGCAAACGGTTGAACGTCTGGATCAAAAAACCATTCAAACAGAATATGGTTCATTTGAACTCTATCGTTATCGTGAGATTGGTAATCCGGACATCCATTTGGCTTTAGTTAAAGGCGAGCCAAAAGAAGGTGTTACAACAGTACGTGTACATGGTTTCAGTCCAATTCGCGATTTGCTTAAGCTCAATAAAGCTGATGGCGAACCTGCGTGGAATCTAGACCGTGCACTACAGACAATTGCAGCGAGTGATCGCGGTGTTTTAGTCTGGATCGGGCAAGATCATTTGCAAGACTTGGGACCAGCGTTGGATGATTTAAATAAGCCAAAACCGGTGAAATCCAATGCAGCACTTTCACATCAATATCAAACGATTGGTGTCGGTGCTCAAATTTTGCGTGACTTAGGTGTTGAAAAAATGAAGCTTCTTAGCTCACCATTACGTTTCAATGCTTTATCTGGCTTTAATTTAGAAGTAGTGGAATATGTCACTGCTGATCAAATCACAACGAAATAATCGAGGTTGCTATGGCAATTCGCCGTATTGAAGGTTTATTACATCTCGCAAGCGAAGGTCGTTATGCGATTTTAGTGGGTCGTTTCAACAGTTTTGTTGTTGAACACTTATTGGATGGTGCAATCGACACATTAAAACGTCATGGTGTAAATGAAGATAACATTACTGTTATTCATGCTCCTGGCGCATGGGAACTCCCGATTGTTGCTAAAAAATTAGCTACATCAAATCAGTTTGATGCAATCATCGCACTTGGCGCAGTTATTCGTGGTAGCACACCACACTTTGACTTCGTTGCTGGTGAATGTGCAAAAGGTTTAGGTGTAGTCGCGTTAGAAAGCAGCTTGCCTGTCATCAATGGTGTATTAACTACTGATAGCATCGAGCAAGCCATCGAACGTTCAGGTACAAAAGCAGGTAATAAAGGTAGCGAAGCTGCTTTAACTGCAATTGAAATGGTTAATTTATTAAAGGCAATTTAAAGCATGTCTCAAACACTGCAAGCCGCTTATGCAGCAAAACGCAAAGCACGTCGTTTTGCTGTACAAGGTATTTATGAGTGGCAAATGAGTCACAATCCTGTACATGAAATCGAAGCACGTACTCGTGCTGAAAATGCGATGCACAAGGTAGACTTAAATTACTATCACGAACTGTTAACGCAAGTGATTGCACAGCGCGAAGATCTTGATGCATTGTTAATTCCGGTACTTGACCGTGAACTTAGTGCACTTGATGGTGTAGAGCTCGCAACCTTACGTTTAGGTGCTTACGAGTTACGTGATCATTTAGAAGTACCTTATCGTGTAGTTCTTGATGAAGCCATTGAACTCGCCAAACACTTTGGTGGAGCAGATAGCCATAAATACATTAATGGCGTTTTAGATCGTTTAAGTTCAACACTACGTAGTGCTGAAAAACAACAAGCAAACTAATAGGTTTGAAGTTGATATGGCTGAGTTTTCTATTATTGACCAATACTTTAACAGACAATCTTACACAGATGTCACCTTAGGTATTGGAGATGACTCAGCCTTAATCACCCCTCCCCAAAACCAACAATTGGTGATCTGTGCAGATACTCTAGTTGCTGGTCGTCACTTCCCTCTTGATACCTCTCCCCATGCAATTGGCTGGAAAAGTGTGGCTGTCAATCTTTCAGATATTGCTGCCATGGGTGCTAAACCTCATAGTATTTTACTTGCGTTAAGCTTACCTACCATTGACCATGAATGGCTTGAAGGATTCAGTCAGGGAATCTATGACTGCTGTAATCAATTTGGTGTTGCTCTCATTGGTGGAGATACAACTCAAGGTCCACATCTCACCATTACCGTCACGGCCATGGGCTGGATTGAAACCGGACAAGCTGTGTTACGTTCAGGCGCAAAAGTCGGTGACTATGTTTGTGTGAGTGGTCAAGTTGGAGATGCAGCTTATGGTTTACAACACCTAGGTCATCCCTTACAACAACGACTAGACTACCCAACACCACGTTGTCAGCTTGGACAACAGTTGAAGGGTCTTGCTTCTAGCATGATTGATATTTCTGATGGATTAGCCCAAGATTTAGGCCATATTTTAAAAGCTTCAAAGGTCGGTGCTCGATTACTTTTAGAAAAGTTACCGATTGATTCAACGCTAGAAAAACTACCAGAACAGCAGCGCTGGCAATATGCGCTAGCTGGTGGTGATGACTACGAATTATGTTTTACAATAACACCGCAAAATTATGAAAAACTTTTGCAAAAACAACTAGACATTAAGATTACAATGATCGGACAGATCGTTGAGCAAACACAACTAACTTTTGAGCACTTGGGTTCAGATTACCCATTGCAAATTCATGGATACCAACACTTTGCATAAGCCGCCGATTCATTTTAAAGACATGTCTTGGTTCAACCGCTGCATCGTTTTCTGTGGAGTTGGTTTCGGATCTGGTCTCGCACCTAAAGCCCCTGGTACTTTTGGCTCTGCCTTTGCCCTACTCTTTGTTCCGATCTGGTTATCGCTTGGATTTAACTTAAGCTTAATCGCGATGATTATCATGTCCTTGGTCGGGATTTATATCTGTGGTCAAACTGCAAAAGTTATAAACGTACACGATGATGGTCGAATTGTGTGGGATGAATTTGCAGGGCAATCTATTACCTTTCTTCCTCTCATTTATTTACAACAAATGAACTGGATGTGGGTGATCGTCGGCTTCATATTATTTCGAATTTTCGATGTTTGGAAACCTTGGCCTATCCGTGTTATTGATCGTCAAGTGCATGGTGGTTTTGGTATTATGCTTGACGATATTATTGCCGGTGTATGGGCTGCTCTTTGTACACTAATTATTATCCATTTGACTTAATCATTAGAGTTATACATGTCAACTACCGTCATTATTCTTGCTGCTGGCAAAGGAACGCGTATGCGTTCTCAGCTTCCTAAAGTACTACAACCTTTAGCAGGTCGCCCACTATTAGGGCATGTCATTCAAACAGCAAAACAATTACAAGCTAAAAATATTATTACGATTTATGGTCATGGTGGTGACCGCGTACAACAAACATTTGCCCAAGAAAATATTCAGTGGGTTGAACAAGCTGAACAACTTGGTACAGGTCATGCCGTACAAATGACTTTACCCGTACTCCCTAAAGAGGGTGTTTCACTGATTTTATCAGGCGATGTACCATGCATTAATGCAAATACGTTGCAAAAATTATTAGATGCATCAACCCAGACAGGAATTGGCTTAGTTACGCTTACTGTAGATGATGCAACAGGTTATGGCCGTATCGTGCGCCAAGATGGCAAAATTCAAGCCATTGTTGAACATAAAGATGCAAATGAAGCACAACGCCAAATTAAAGAATTTAATACAGGTATTTACTGTGTTAGCAACGCAAAACTTCATGAGTGGTTGCCTAAACTTTCAAATGAAAATGCACAGGGTGAATATTACCTAACTGACATCGTTGCAATGGCAATTGCAGATGGCTTAGAAGTTGCCTCTGTTGAACCAGAGCTTGCTTTTGAAGTTGAAGGTGTAAATGACCGCTTACAACTTGCAGCTTTAGAACGCCAGTTCCAGCAAGAGCAAGTCAAAAAGCTCATGCAGCAAGGCGTAATGTTCTTTGATCCTGCACGTTTTGATTTACGTGGCTCTGTAAAAGTTGGACAAGACGTTCGTATTGACATCAATGTTATTATTGAAGGTGAATGTGAGCTTGGTGATTTTGTAGAAATCGGCGCTGGCTGTATTTTAAAGAACACCAAAATTGCAGCAGGCACTAAAGTTCAGGCCTATAGCGTTTTTGATGGCGCAGTTGTAGGTGAAAATGCTCAGATTGGACCATTTGCACGCTTACGCCCAGGGGCTAAATTGGCAAATGAAGTGCATATCGGCAACTTTGTTGAAGTTAAAAACACATCGATTGGACTAGGTAGTAAAGCTAACCATTTCACATACTTAGGTGATGCAGAAATCGGTGCTGAATCAAATATTGGGGCAGGTACAATTACTTGCAATTATGACGGTGCAAATAAACACAAAACCACTATTGGCGATGCCGTTTTTATCGGTTCTAATAGCTCGCTGGTTGCTCCGGTGACCATTGGGAATGGCGCAACAGTTGGTGCGGGTTCTGTGATTACGAAAGATGTAGCCGAACAAAGTCTCTCCTTTGAACGTGCGCAACAAATTTCAAAAGCAAATTATCAACGTCCCCAAAAGGTTAAAAAATAAGAGGATTGAAGTATGTGTGGTATCGTCGGAGGCGTTGCAGAGCGTTGTGTAACCGAGATTTTAATTGAAGGTTTAAAACGTCTTGAATACCGTGGTTATGATTCTGCGGGTGTTGCTTTACTGAATAATCAACAAATTTTACGTGAGCGCCGTGTAGGTAAAGTCATCAATCTTGCAGATGCAGTTGCTGAACACCAACTTACAGGGGCTATCGGCATTGCGCATACACGTTGGGCGACCCATGGTAAGCCAACTGAAAACAATGCTCACCCGCATATGTCTGGTAAGGTTGCTGTTGTACATAACGGTATCATTGAGAACTATCAAGAGTTAAAAGACGACCTACAAGCTTTAGGTTACGTTTTTACTTCTCAAACAGATACTGAAGTTGTTGCACACTTAGTTGCTGAAGCTCTAAAAAGCACAGATAGCCTTTTAGATGCTGTTGAAACTGTTGTACCTCAGCTTAAAGGTGCTTACGCGCTAGGTATTATCCACAGCGATTATCCAGATGAACTGATTACTGTACGTGAAGGTTCACCTTTAGTGATTGGCGTAGGTATTGGTGAAAACTTTATTAGTTCAGACCAACTTGCTCTTTTACCGGTGACTAACCGCTTTATGTACCTAGAAGAAGGCGATATTGCACGTCTTACACGTACTTCAATTGAAGTATTTGCAAATGGCGAGCGCGTTGAGCGTCCAGTGCGAGAGCTTGATGCAACCGTAAGCAGTGCATCAAAAGGTGAATACAAACACTACATGCTCAAAGAAATTTATGAGCAGCCAGAAGCAATCAAGCAAACGATTTCTCAAGCGCTTGATGGCAATAGCTTACGTGATGATTTCTTGAAAAATTCTGAAGCAGATTTCAACAAAATTCAAAGCGTACAAATCATCGCTTGTGGTACAAGTTACCACTCAGGAATGATTGCGAAATATTGGTTTGAACAACTCATTGGTGTGCCTTGCCAAGTTGAAATCGCGAGTGAATTCCGCTATCGCACCCCTGTAATTGTTGAAAATACACTTTATATTTGTATTTCACAGTCAGGTGAAACTGCTGATACTTTAGCTGCTCTACGTGAAACTCAAAAGCGTGCGAAAGCAAACAATATCGATATTCAGACTTTGACTATCTGTAACGTTGCTACGTCTTCAATGGTTCGTGAAACTGATCATCACTTATTGACTCTTGCTGGTCCTGAGATTGGTGTTGCTTCAACTAAAGCGTTCACGACTCAGCTCGCTGCGCTTATGTTGTTAATCTTGAAAATTGGACAAGTTAAACAACGTATTAGTCCTGCTATTCTTGAAGAAATTACACGTGAGCTATGGCACAGCCCGAAAGTTATTCTTGATACGCTTAAACATGATCCAGAAATTTTGCGTTTGTCTGAATTATTCGTTGAAAAAAATCACTGCTTATTCTTAGGCCGTGGTACGAATTATCCAATCGCATTGGAAGGCGCATTAAAGCTAAAAGAAATTTCATATATTCATGCTGAAGGCTATGCAGCGGGCGAGTTAAAACACGGTCCATTAGCACTTGTTGATAATGAAATGCCAATCGTGATTCTTGCTCCACATGATGAAATGCTTGATAAGCTAAAATCAAATATGGAAGAAGTTCAGGCACGTGGTGGTGAGTTATTTGTTTTCGCTGATGAAAATAGCGGAATCAATGAAAAAGACCGTCAACACGTTGTGCATATTCCAGCAGTAAACGAATGGCTAGCTCCAATTGTTTATAGCGTACCAGTTCAGCTATTGTCTTATCACGTTGCTGTATTACGTGGTACAGACGTTGACCAGCCACGTAACTTGGCGAAGTCAGTAACTGTAGAGTAATTCAAAAAAGATCATTATTAAGGCATCCCCTGCTTTAATAACTGATTGATTAAGCCCGATATGTGTAAGTGCATATCGGGCTTTTTTATTGCATTCATACGGCTATACAGCCCCTTTCCCGTGAAAGAAAATCGAGTTTAATAATAGAGAAGTCCCCTAGGCCCCCGTGTCACAACGGACTTTTTACTTTTGCGCTGATTTAAAGTTTGAGAGATCATTGCGACACAGAGATAAAGGAGCTAAGCGAACTTAGCCCATTTCAGTTTTGTCGCAGCGTCGAATGATGCCGAACAAGTTAGGGGCAAAGTCCTGTGGGAGATCAGGACTTTGCAAACTGGTGTGTTTTAAACGTTGTACGGTTTGAGGCGAATACATCTGTGCAAGCTGTTGGCAAACACAATTGCAACTGGCTTGCATGTGTTCACCTGACAAACAAATTCTTTTAAATTCCTGCTGAGCATTGGCATCATCATTTGTAATACTGTAAGCACCGAACATAAGGTTTAAAACTAATATAAATTTATGAAGTTTCATATTATTCTCATGATTATTTATATCTTTAAATAAAATAAAAATATGATTACCCTAAATATTAAAATAATTTTTTAAATAATAATTAACCCTCCCACAAATATAGGAAAATAAAATAATTAAAATAATTAAAATAATTAAAATTTTAAAATAAAAATAATTTATAAATTTAAAAAATCAGGTCGCAAAAAACCCAAATTTTAAATAAATAAAATAATTAAATAAGAGAGAAAATGAGTTTGAATAGTGGCATAGCCAACTCCTTAAAAATGGAGTCCTACCACCAGATCACCGCGAATTAATTTATGGTGGTAGAACGAAAGAGGGTTGACAGACTGGTGCCCATAGAGACCAGCACGCACGGGGCGTCCCCCTTCCGTCCTACCGCAAAGAAAGGGGACGCAAGGGTCTAACGACTTATAGTAGAACTATAATCCGCTATGGGGACTTACGGTCTGTCAAAACCGTCTGGCAATGTAGGCCAGCAACGAGATAATAATCGGTGATTTTAATTACGTCAATTTATTTTAATAAAAAATTTTAAATATAATAATTTTATTAATATTTAAATAATATTATCCTCTTTGTTATATTCATGACTTTTAATTAAATTTAAAATATAAAATTGAGTTATATATATTTGGTTAATAAAATAGATTGATCGTTAATTCTAATTTAACAGTTTATGTAAATATATAAGATGAGAAAAAGCGAGACATAGAAACAACTTATAGAAAGCACTTACTCCAAAGATGCTATTCCCCACCTCTTACCATCTGTTCGAGAGCTTATTTTCCTACAGCTTTTACTGGTAAATGCGTACCTAACAAAGAAAAAGTAACATCAATACGTTGTACAGATTTAAAAGTATATTGGGCTTTTTATTGTGCTCATAAAGCTCTAAAGTATAGTTTCTGGCTTTTATTAAGATATTCTAATAAATATATCTAAATCAATATCTTATATACAAAAACCAACAAAAACACTCGGATTTATACATATGAAATTATGGTATAAATCACGCTTCGAAATTTACTTGATAACTATTAATTTCGACTATTACAAAAACTTTCTAATTATAAGGAGCGACTTATCATGGCTAATGGATTCCCAGAAGGAAACTTTAGAATCGTTAACAAAGAAACAGGTGCATGTATTTCAAGTCTGTATGGTGGCCAGACACATGGCTTACAAGATGCTGTAACTGCACGTGGTGAAACGGGTGTCTTACCTTACTCTCATACAAACGACCGACTATTTACGGTACATGACAAGGTTAAAAACATAGAAGAAGAACTTTGGTATTTTAACAGCCACGTATATCGCAGTGGGCGAGAGAATAAGCTATTCAACAAAGTTAAAGATATCCGATCTAGTTGGGTGCTCGGTGCTTACGTTAAAACAAAAGTAATTGGATTTAAACTGCATGACAAAGACTTAGAAAACTTTATTAGTCTTTTACCAAAGCAAGATGAAGAAACACTAGCCCACTTAAGAACCAATGATGGCCTCGATATTACTGATTTATTAAGCGATTTTATCCATATTAACGGCGAAGAAACTATTAAATCTGAGCTTGTGGGTAAGCTCGACGATAAAAAATTTGATGAATATTTAAATCCAGTCCTCGCTCATGCATCAATTCGTAGCATTGAGCAAAAGTTCTATAAACTTGCTTCCGCTCCTTGGCTAAGTTTAAATATTCCTGATTTTAAAGGTATTCCTGAACTTGATGAACAACTCTATAAAATAATTCTTGCCTCTGTGCAATTAGATGTTTTAGATCAAAAAGATTGGCAATCAGATTCAGTGTTCCGGTTGTATTTACGCCGTTACAATATTGATGAGCTTCTAAAAAAAATTAAAAAAGAGCAGCTTGGGGAACTACAAGAAAAGGTATGGACAGAGCTTCAAGATGTAGAAGACCCTCAAAAAGAAGCAGTAAAAATTATTCTAGAGCTTACAAAAACTCTAAATTTACATACTGATGAAAAAAATATGAATACTGCCAAAAAGATTTTACAGACAGGTTTAAAGTCAAATGAATCTTTTGAACAACTGCAAACAGCATTAAAAAGTATAAATGATAAAGAGACGCAAGCAGTTCATTGGCATAGTGGCGATATTTTCTTGCAAGGAGCAGGTCGCCAGTACCAAACTAGTTGGGCATTTGAAGATGGTTATATCTTTGTAGAAGGCCAACCAAATGCAGTACTGACACATACTTGGGGTTCATCTGTAGGTATTAGTCAACGATCTAATGACCCAAAACAGCGCTGGGAACTTAAAAGAGCTTAATTTGAGCTAGTACATAAGATGGTAAGAGAAAATGCTCTTACCATCTTTATAAAATTTATATTGCTATATCTTTTACAGGTAAATGCGTACCTAACAAAGAAAAAGTAACATCCGCAACTTCCAACGGGTCTGAACTGGTCCAAATAATATGATTTCCCTCATTTGGACTTTCAGAACTTAACTTATATTGATTAAGCTGCCGTATTAATTGCGCTGTTACAGCTTCCGAAGGCTCAATAATTTGGATATCACGGCCTACAATTTCCTGAATCGTATCTGAGACAAACGGATAGTGTGTGCATCCTAAAATAATTGTATCCACTTTTTGTTCAACCAACGGCGCCAAAATATTTTTTAAATAATCTTCAACTTCCGCGGTATGTGCTTTGCCCGTTTCGATTTTTTCGGCTAAGCCAATACAAGGCACCAAAGACACTTTAATATCTTGCGCATACGTTTCAATTAAACTTTTTAAGTTTTTGCCCTTCACTGTGGTGGCAGTTGCCAAGACAGCAATATGCTTACTTTGAGTGATTGCTACTGCGGGTTTTACGGCGGGTTCTATTGCAATAAGTGGCACATTAATTTGTGCTCTAATCGTTTCAATCGCTACAGCCGTCATGGTGTTACAAGCAATCACAATCGCTTTGCATTTACCCTGAGCAACTAAGTTTGAAATTAAATGCGTGGTTCGTGAAACAATCCAGTCGCTTTCTTTGTCTCCATAAGGGACATATTTCGAGTCAGCGAAATAGATAATGTCTTCATTCGGTAGGGCCTGCCGAATATGCTTAAAGAGAGACAACCCGCCTAAACCAGAGTCAATCATTCCAATCGGGTTATTCTTCTGGTTCATTATTTTTCCAATTTTAAATTCTAAAAGAAACTATATTTTTCATTATTATATTCTGTTTTATATTGGTTTTTAAATCAGGCCCAACGAGGACCTGACCTAAATTTCGAATTTTGTTTTAAGCTGCCGCTTTTTGTTCCTTAATCCAATTTTTAATACGGGCATCGAGTATATTTAAAGGCAAGGTTCCTGCATTTAAGATCATGTCATGGAATGCTTTTATATCAAAACGATCTCCAAGCTCATGTTTCGCTAACTCTCGTAACTCTAAAATTTTGAGTTGGCCCATCTTGTAAGCTAATGCTTGGGCAGGAATAGCAATATAGCGATCTGTCTCTGCCTGAATATCTGGTTCATCTAACGCAGAATGTTCTCTCATAAAATCAATCATTTGCTGACGGGGCCATTTTTTATAATGTACACCCGTATCGACCACTAGACGACAAGCACGGAACAACTCACTCGATAGTCTTCCATAGTCTGAAAGCGGGTCGTTATAGAAACCCACATCTTTACCCAACTGCTCTGCATAAAGCGCCCATCCTTCAATATAAGCAGTATGGTTGGGTTGCTTTCGGAACATCGGTAAATTTGGCAGGTTTTGGGCAATATCAATCTGCATATGATGCCCCGGAATTGCTTCATGGTAAGCAGTCGCTTCCATTGATATTTTTGAACGTTCAGAGAAATCTCCTGTATTCACATAAACTTGTCCAGGGCGTGAACCATCAGGCGTGCCTTGATGATACTCCGCTCCTGCCGCTTCTTTTTCTCGATATTGCTCTACAGGTAAAACTTCGACTTTATTTTTTGGTAATAACCCAAATAGCTTCGGCAACTCTGGTTGCATTTGCGCAATATACCCACGATAAATCTCTAAAATTTCTTCACGAGATTTTGGAAAAACGGCTGGATTCGTTTTTAAGGATTGTTGGAAACTTTTTAAGTCGCTGAAACCTTGTGCTTTGGCAATTTTAAGCATTTCCGCTTCTATGCGAGCAACTTCTTTTAACCCGAGCTGATGAATATTTTCAGGGCTTTCCAACGTGGTCGTATTATTTTCTACATAAAAACGATAGAGCTCGTCACCGTTTGGCAAGCTCCATATTCCCTCGTGTTGTCGTCCATAAGGTAAGTAATCTTTCTGGATAAACGTGCCGAGTTTTTGATAAGCAGGCCGTACATTCTGATCTATGGCCTGTAGTATTTCACGGCTTAAACGCTCTTGTTCTGCTTTCGAAATGTTTTTTGGAAATTGTTTTAATGGAGAAGCAAAAACACTGTCCTTCCCTGCTGGAGTTGCAATGCTATCGATCTGCTTTGCTATCTTTTCAATTAAATACTTGGGTGGTATTAAGCCATCTTTTTGCCCTTGCTTTGCTAACTGAATCCCTTGATCAAGAATAAGAGGGATTTGTTTTAAACGAGCAATATAGTCTTGATACTGCTTAGCATTATTAAATGGAATCGAACTAATAAATCCCGGAAATTGTAAATGTAGTCCCCACATTTGATTGAAAGGCATCTCATACAATTTCAAGTCATAATTTTTAAGTGTCTCTTTCAACTGATAAATCATTAAGTCTTTATTTAGTTGATCAGTTGCTGAAAATCCTGTGCTATCAGTCGCTTCAAAACGTTTTAAAAAATTTTGAGTAGTTTTTTTATCTTTCTCGATCTGATTTTTTGAAACCTCGGTCCAACGATTGTTGTAGCGTAAATCTCCTAAAGTCGTTGCAGTTTCAGGGTTATTTCTCAAAGTGTATTCCCACTGGTCTTGTAAAAGCTGGTTTAAAGCTTTCACCCGAACAGAGACATCACTCTTTTGTTTAGATTGTGATTTTTCGATGGTATTCGAATTAATTTCGGGGGTTGCAGCATCAGAAGAATGAGACATCCAAAATAAAACACTGATACAAGCCAAATGTAAGGTTCTGTTTTTCATTTAATTATCCAAACATATTTAACGAAGTTTAAAATATAGACAAAACAAATTACGTGCCAAGCAGCCTATAAAATGATGTAAAAATCGAGTATTTTTTAACTCAATGATTTTATAAATTAATTTTCTTTTTAATTAAATTATTTATAGTTGCTATCTTTATTCCGAATCTGACTTTAATTTACCAGAAAGTCAAAAAAAAGTGCACATGAGCGATCTCAGTGCACTTTTTTTATTTCTAAATTAAAAATTCTTTCTCAAGAAAACAAATATTGATAAACAATATATGCAGCCAGTTTTGCAGTTCTATTATCTAAATCAAACTTGGGATTGCACTCGGCAATATCTAAAAGTTTGATTTTGCCAGTCTCTTGAATATGCTTAAAAATTGCCTCAAAAGTGGCTAAATCAATTCCTTTTACAGCAGGCGCACTGACTCCCGGTGCAACCGCGGCCACGAAGACATCTAAATCAATCGTAACGTACAAGCAGTCTACTTTTTCAATAAAAGCATCAACCGCTGCAAGCACGTTTGGTAGGTTAAAAATATTAACCTCATGATCGCGCAAATACGAACAATTTAGAGCATCGGCTGTATCAAACAAAACTTTAGTATTGGCATGGTTAGCTACCCCAATACATAAATAATTAAACTGTTTTTGATGCTGTTCTGAAAGTCGAGCTGCCTGTAAGAAAGGTGTTCCAGAAGTTGCATGCTCTGCTTCACGCAAATCAAAATGGGCATCGAAATTAATAATGCCTATTTTTTTATCTGGCGCGTGGGCTTGTACATATTGGAACAGACCACTAAAGCTGCCAAATGCAACCTCATGTCCACCGCCCAATACAATCGGTTTTAAACCATTTTGTAAGCTATTTGCGACTTGCTCCGCCAACTCGGTTTGGGCTTGCTCTAAATTGTCATATTCACAGGTCACCGTACCCAAATCGACCATACTCACTGGACGATGAATCGGTAAATTGGCAAGCTGATTACGGATTGCGTCTGGCGCATCGGCAGCACCGACTCGACCCTTGTTACGCTTCACGCCTTCATCAGAGCTAAAACCAATCAGCGCAAATTCAGCATGTTGGGTTTTATTCATAATATGGTGAATACGTTGGTGTGCTTCACCTTCGCCATCATGGCGGCCTTGCCATTTAAATGTGTGATTCATGTGACACCGTTTAAAAAATAACTTCTTGTCCATGCTGAATGACTCGCTTAGGCAAATCTCCGCCAAGCCAGTAAACAATTTCAGATGGATGCTCAATATCCCAAGCCACAAAGTCAGCGACTTTACCCTGCTCCAAACTGCCGTGTGTTTGCTCTAAACCGAGCGCTTGTGCAGCATGAATGGTGACACCTGCTAATGCTTGCTCAGGCGTTAAACGGAAGAGTGTACTGCCCATATTCAGCATTAAACGTAAAGAAAGTGCTGGAGATGTACCCGGATTTAAATCACTCGACAGCGCAATACGCACGCCATGTTTAATGAGATTTTCAATCGGTGGATATTGTGTTTCACGCAATAGATAAAAGGCGCCCGGCAATAACACAGCAACCGTACCCGACTCTGCCATTGCTTTGACATCATCTTCGGTCATGTACTCTAAATGGTCAGCCGACAAAGCATGGTAACGTGCTGCCAAGCTTGAGCCACCTAGCGATGAGAGCTGCTCAGCATGAAGTTTAACGGGTAGACCCAATGATTGTGCCGTTTTAAAAACACGTTCGACCTGAGCAGGTGAAAAGGCTAAATGTTCGCAGAACGCATCTACAGCATCGACTAAACCTTCAGCATGCAGTTTAGGCAGCATTTCTGTACAGATATGCTCGATATAAGCATCGCTTTGATCTTTGTACTCTGGCGGTAAAGCATGAGCAGCCAAACAAGTACTTTTTACCGTCATCGGTAAAGCTTCACCAATTTGACGGATCACACGCAGCATTTTGCGCTCATTTTCATAATTGAGTCCGTAGCCAGACTTAATTTCGATGGTCGTTACACCGTCTTGTTGCATACAGCGAATGCGCTTAAGTGCCGAATTTAATAATTGTTCTTCGCTTGCTTCACGCGTTGCACGCACTGTACTGGCAATACCGCCACCGCTTGCTGCAATTTCAGCATAGCTTACACCTTGCAAGCGTTTTTCAAACTCAACACTACGGTTGCCACCAAATACACTATGCGTATGGCAGTCGATAAACCCTGGGGTTACCCAAGCGCCTTTTAAGTCAACTGTTTCGGAATATGTGTCGGTAGGAAGTTGTTGTTGTTTTCCAATCCACTGAATGAGATGCCCTTCTGTGACAATTGCAGCATCTTTAATGTAGGAGTATTGCCCATTTTGCATGGTCGCAATGTGGCAGTTTTGCCAAAGTTTTTTCATGAGCCTTTCCTCAAAACTGCCCAATAGTTAAACCATTGGGCAGTTCATTTGTTAGCTTTCTATCTCAACATTTTGCTGGATAGGATTACTTTCCTTTCCCAGATTTTGCTCTGGTTTTACCCATATACGATAAGCAATAGTTAAGAGTACAAGCCATGTTATACCTACATAAATTGCAGGACGTGAATCAGGGAAATAACCCATCATGACTAAAATGAACACCATAAAACCAATCGCGAACGCAGGTGCATATGGCCAACCCCATACAGGGAAATCAAGTGCTTTAATTTCAGCAGTAGATAATTTACGGCGCATCGCAACTTGTGAAAGCAAAATCATGAGCCAAACCCATACAGTTGCAAAAGTTGCAATTGACGCAATGATCATGAATACATTTTCAGGAATCAGGTAGTTCAGCACCACACCAATTAACAGCACACCAGCCATGACTACAACGGTCATCCATGGCACACCATTACGCGATAACTTTTGGAATATGCGAGGTGCTTGACCACGGTTCGCCATACCATAAAGCATACGACCAGCGCCAAATACATCACTATTAATTGCTGAAATCGCAGCGGTTACTACCACAATATTTAAAATATTTGCTGCTGATTTAATGCCTAAATTTTCAAAAATTTGGACAAATGGACTACCTTGGCTACCAATTTGGTTCCATGGGAAAATCGACATCAAAACAAAAATGGTAAGTACATAAAAAAGTAAAATACGAACCGGAACCGCATTAATTGCTTTTGGCAAAGTCGTTTTCGGATCTTGAGACTCGCCTGCGGTTAAACCAATAATCTCAATACCACCAAAAGCAAATACCACTACAGATAAACATGCCACCAAGCCTGCAATACCATGCGGCATAAAGCCATCATAAATCCATAGGTTCGAAATGCCTGGCACGATATTGCTATGATCAGCTTGGAAGCCATAGAACATAAGCCCTAAACCGCCTACAATCATGGCAACAATGGCGGTAACTTTGATAATGGACAGCCAAAATTCGAGTTCACCAAAGACTTTAACGTGAATTAAGTTAATAGCGCCTAAAAACATAATTAACGATAAAATCCAGATCCACCGTGGCACATCGGGATACCAGAATCCCATATAAATACCAAAAGCAGTGACATCAGCAAGTGCAACAATCACCATTTCAAAAACATAAGTCCAACCTGTGGTAAAACCAGCTAGTGGACTAATGTATTGTGATGCGTAGTGACTAAATGAACCGGATACTGGATTATGGACAGCCATTTCACCCAGTGCGCGCATAACAATATAAATTGCAATCCCTGCAACGATATACGCTAGTAATACTGAAGGCCCGGCCATTTTAATGGCAGTTGCCGAACCATAGAAAAGCCCAGTTCCAATTGCTGAGCCCAATGCCAAGAAACGAATGTGACGGGTGTTCAGCCCCCGCTGTAGTGTGGAGTTTTGTGACATTATAATCTCCAATCCTTGAGGATATTTAGTTAGATTCGGCCACTCCATGTGACCGTTTTATTAATCACACTTCAGATAGACTAGGGAGTAGGTTTGGAATAATTAACTCGTTTAGACAACCACTCGAAAGTAATTCACTTGCCTGTTCAATATCAGGAGCAAAGAAACGGTCTTCGCTGTAGTACGGCACTTGAGCGCGCAAGATTTTACGGGCTTGTTCAAGTTTAGGCGAGCTTTTTAGGCCTTCACGGAAATCTAAACCCTGACAAGCGCCTAACCATTCAACAGCTAGAATGCCGCGCACGTTATCGGCCATTGGCCAAAGTCGTTTACCCGCGTTAGGCGCCATCGAAACATGGTCTTCCTGATTCGCTGAAGTCGGTAAACTATCAACACTCGCAGGATGTGCAAGTGCTTTGTTATCACTCGCAAGCGCTGCTGCTGTAACTTGAGCAATCATGAAACCTGAGTTAACGCCACCATTTGCGACCAAGAACGGTGGAAGCTGTGACATGTGGCGGTCCATCATCATCGAAATACGACGTTCTGAAAGTGAACCAATTTCTGCAATTGCCAATGCCAGATTATCTGCCGCCATTGCTACAGGTTCTGCATGGAAGTTACCGCCTGAAATCACATCACCTTCTGCTGCAAAAACAAGAGGGTTATCAGACACTGCGTTTGCTTCAATTGCTAAAACTTCAGCAGCCTGACGGATTTGAGTTAGACATGCACCCATGACCTGTGGTTGGCAACGTAAAGAATACGGATCTTGAACTTTGCTACAGTCTTCGTGTGAATGTGCAATTTCACTTGATTCTGTTAAGAGGTCACGATAAGCCGCAGCCACATCAATTTGACCACGTTGACCACGTACTTCATGAATACGTGCATCGAACGGTGAACGTGAACCAAGCATTGCTTCAACACTTAAACCACCGCATACAGTTGCAGCAGCAAATAAATCTTCAGCTTCAAACAAACCACGTAAAGCATAAGCGGTCGAAACTTGTGTACCGTTTAGAAGTGCCAAGCCTTCTTTAGCTGCTAAAGAAATTGGCTCTAAGCCTGCAATTTTTAAAGCTTCAACTGCTGGTATCCATTCACCTTTATAGCGCGCTTTACTCTCACCCAACAAAATCAATGACATATGCGCAAGTGGTGCCAAGTCACCCGAAGCACCTACTGAGCCTTTAAGAGGAATATGCGGATATACTTCTGCATTAATTAAAGCCAACAACGCATCAATGACTTTACGGCGAATACCTGAGAAACCACGTGCCAAGCTATTTGCTTTCAATAGAATAATTAAACGAACCATTGCATCATCAAGTGGCTCACCTACACCTGCTGCATGCGAAAGAACCAATGAACGCTGTAATTGTTCTAAATCTTCAGGAGCAATCTTGGTTGAAGCAAGTAAACCAAAGCCTGTGTTAATGCCATAAGCTGTACGCCCTTCATTTACAATCTGTTCTACACAAGCCACGCTTGCGTTGATTGCAGCTGAAGCACTGTCATCTAATTTAACTTTAATCGGGTTGAGGTAAGCTTGACGTAAATCAGCTAAGGTTAATTTTCCCGGTTGGATCAGTAATTCCATGTTGGCTTCCTAATTTTTTGCACTATATTCTGCTGAGACAGTGCTTTTCACAATTGCAAAAAGCACCGCCAGTTCTTCCATGTATTTTTATTGAGTGATCATTGGCAAGTTTAAGCCTTGCTCTTTCGCACAGTTAATCGCAATTTCATAACCGGCATCGGCATGACGCATAACACCTGTTGCAGGGTCATTGGTCAGTACGCGAGCAATACGTGCAGCAGCGTCATCTGTACCATCACACACAATCACAACGCCTGAATGTTGAGAGAAGCCCATACCTACACCGCCACCATGGTGTAGAGACACCCAAGTTGCCCCGCCTGCTGTATTTAACAATGCATTTAATAAAGGCCAGTCTGATACTGCGTCTGATCCGTCTTGCATAGCTTCAGTTTCACGGTTTGGACTAGCAACTGAGCCTGAGTCTAAGTGGTCACGACCAATTACGACTGGTGCAGATAATTCACCACTACGAACCATTTCGTTAAAAGCTAAACCAAGTTTTGCACGTAAGCCTAAACCCACCCAGCAAATACGAGCTGGTAAGCCTTGGAAGCTAATGCGTTCACGTGCCATGTCTAACCAGTGATGTAAATGTTCATCATCAGGGATTAACTCTTTAACTTTGGCATCTGTTTTATAAATGTCTTCTGGGTCACCAGAAAGTGCTGCCCAACGGAATGGACCAATACCACGGCAGAACAATGGACGAATATATGCAGGTACGAAACCAGGAAAATCAAAAGCGTTTGCTACGCCTTCTTCTTTCGCCATTTGACGAATGTTATTACCATAGTCAAATGTTGGAACACCCATTTTTTGGAAATCGAGCATTGCCTGTACGTGTTTCGCCATCGACTGTTTTGCAGCTTTTACAACAGCTTCTGGTTCTGATTTCGCACGTTCACGGTATTCATCCCAAGTCCAACCTACTGGTAAGTAACCATTGAGTGGATCGTGTGCACTTGTTTGGTCTGTCACCATGTCTGGACGTACACCACGGCGCACAAGCTCAGGTAAAATTTCAGCAGCGTTACCATGAAGTGCAATTGAAATAACCTTGCCTTCTTTCGTGTAACGGTCGATACGCGCTAAAGCATCATCTAAATCAGTTGCTTGTTCATCTACATAACGCGTACGTAAACGGAAATCGATACTTGCTTGTTGGCATTCGATATTTAAAGAGCAAGCCCCTGCAAGCGTTGCAGCTAAAGGCTGAGCACCACCCATACCGCCTAAACCAGCAGTTAATACCCAACGACCGTTTAAATCACCATTGTAGTGTTGGCGGCCTGCTTCAACGAAAGTTTCGTAAGTCCCTTGCACAATACCTTGGCTACCAATATAGATCCATGAACCTGCTGTCATTTGACCGTACATTGCGAGTGCTTTTGCATCTAACTCGTTAAAGTGTTCCCAGTTTGCCCAGTGCGGCACAAGGTTTGAGTTTGCAATTAAAACGCGTGGTGCATCTTTATGAGTTTTAAATACACCGACTGGTTTGCCTGATTGAACTAATAAAGTTTCATCAGTTTCAAGATTTTTTAAAGTATCTACAATTTTGTCGAAACATTCCCAGTTTCGTGCTGCACGGCCAATACCACCGTATACAACCAACTCTTTCGGGTTTTCTGCAACGTCCGGATCAAGGTTATTCATCAACATACGTAATGGAGCTTCAGTTAACCAACTTTTAGCCGTCAATTCAGTGCCGCGTGGCGCACGAATTTCTACATCACGAAATTTTGTTGTCGTTGTTGTTGTCACAGGCGGACTCCTTCCTTTGAGCTTACATCAGCAGAACATCACTTGTTTCTGCATTTGTATAGTAATGTATTAACTTGTATATACATCCATATACTACACAAATATTTTACGGCGTGAAGAGGCTTGCTCATATTTTTTAAAAAAAACTTAATAAGCCAATGAATTAAAATAGTTTATTTTTATATTTTGCATAAAAAAAGCACATATCTTTTCACTAGATATGTGCTTTTAAAAAATAACTTATTTAGTTTTAACGTTGAATTAACTCAATAACATAACAATTTTTTGCCCAATTTTGAGGGAAATGAACTGATGTAATCGGAGTGGTTTTCTCAATTTTTAGAGTCTCGTGGGCAGCAAGTAAAAAGGCTTTTTCTTCAATCGCTACTTCAGTGTCAGAACCACTATTAAAAATGAAAATCAGGTCTGCCGAACTTAAAAAAGTCTGTGTTTCTGTACCATCTACTCTCTGAAAGCGAGCATGAAATTTTACAGGATCATAAATTAAATTTAGATCTCGAATTGCACCGGCAACCAGTTCACTATGCACCTGACTTTCACCATGAAAAGCAAAAATATCGCCTAGCTTTAACGACCTAGCAGGCAGATCATCGACATGTAATACGATGCCTTGCCCATCAAGTACAGTAATAATTCGCTGCTTATTGGGAAAAATAGAAAATGGTCCAGAAGTTGTCACATCTGCCATCGAAATTCGCCAGTCGAAATCAAGATCACCTAGGCTTCGCGCAATTTCCAAAGTATAGCCTGCACCATTTTTCCAAAGCATTTTTGTATATTGGTCTGCCTTGAGTACTTCAATCATTGCGTAAATTTGCCTTCGAGATAATAACGACTGCCGGGATAAGTCAGACGGGCACTAGAAATGAGTTGCTTATTGGACCATGTACGACGGCGAATGAGTAAACATGGTTCAGTTTTAGTGATTTTTAACCACTTACACTCTTGCGGAGATGCTAAAACGGCTTCAACAATGTGCTCACCTTCTGTCACAGGTGCTTTCGCCATTAAGTATGCATTGGGGGTAATCGTTTTAAAGTCTTGTTCTAAATAATCTGGAATGAGTGCTGCATCAACCAAACGATCTTCGACTTGAACTGGCACATCATTTTCATAATGCACAATAATTGAATGAAACAGCTTTTGCCCTTCACGAGTCTGCATTAATACACTTTGCTCTGCATTTGCATAAATTTGTTCTAAAATTAAAACTTCAGCATGGTGCTTATGGTTTCGTGCAACAATCTCTTCGGCAATATTATTAATTTGAAAAAGCGCAGTTCGGCCTTGCCCTTCAGCAACAAAAGAACCAACACCCTGTATACGTACCAATAAACCCTCAGTCGTTAACTCTCGTAGCGCACGATTGACTGTCATTCGACTACAACCAAGTTGATTGACCAACTCGCTTTCAGAAGGAATTTTTTTATTTACAGCCCAAGAGCCTTCATAAATCTTTTGTGAAATCAGCTGTTTTACGCGTTGATATAAAGGAACTGGACTATCAGCTTCAATCGAAAGCTCAGCATGTTCTTGTTTTGATGTTCTGGGCATAACAAATACTCAAAAAGGCAGCAGGCAAAATCATATTTTAGTTGACATGCTATGTATATACAACCACATACAACATGTTAATTTATGAATTAAATAGATTTTAAAAAGTTTAAAAAATAAACATAGCTCAACAAGAGCTAATTTAAAGTTTTATGTAGATAAATTCAAATATATAAAGGTTTTATCAATATTTATTTAATAATTATTTCTGCTATGCCTTTGCTCCATTCAAAGATGAAAAAAGTATGATCCTTTTAGGTTTACGAAATGATGCTTAAAAATTTTATTTAAAATAACTGATCGATAGTATTCTTCTGCCACACAGTATATTAATAAAACTGGAAGCACATCGAATGCGTAATTATAAAATAGATATTCTTCGAGGAATGTCTATCCTGTTGGTTCTTTTACATCATTTTAATATTCCCTATAAACTTAAAGATACATGGTTAGGTTTTAATTTCTTAGGCGAAGCATTTAGCACTTTAATCGCAAGAAACGGAAATTATGGTGTCACCATGTTTTTCGTGATTTCGGGTTTTTTAATTACCCATCACACTTTAAAAAGAGACAAACAATTCTCCGCAATTAACCTCAAACATTTTTATATCCGACGAGCAGCCCGCATTTTACCGTGTCTGGTTTTACTCATTTTAGGCGTAAGCATACTTGGGTCATTTGACTTAAAACCCTTTGTAAACCAAGCTCCCAATGGCATTGAGGTCTCATATCCCTTAACCATATTTGCCGCTTTAACCTTCTGGATGAATATCCTGATTATAAAATTTGGTTGGGTAAACTACGCTTTGGGCGTGTTGTGGTCACTCTCTGTAGAAGAAGTTTTCTACTTTGTGTTTCCATTATTGTGCCTGCTTACGCGTAGTAATAAGGTATTTATTGCTGTACTTGTTGGGGTAATTTTATACGGACCTTATTTTAGATCTCTACATTTTGGAGAAGAAAGCGGTGCCTATTTATATCATTATTTTTCTAGTTTTGACGGCATAGCCATTGGTTGTTTAACAGCGATATTTTCTCATACATATCGACCGGATTGGACTTATAAAAAACCTCTTTCGTGGTTAATTATTTTGAGCATGGTCGCTCTTTATTTATATGCGCCAATTAAAGAAGTTAGTACTTGGGGTATCAGCTTATTTGCTTTTGCCACAGGCTTACTGATTTTGTGCTTTCAGCATCCTACGGGAACGCAAGCGCATAGTCTATTTACAAAAGTTATGGTTTGGTTGGGGCAGAGAAGTTATGAAACTTATTTGTTTCATCTGGTTGTACTGGGTCTCATGAAGGTTACTTTTATTCCAGCTCAAACCGACTCTAGCATCAAAATTATGCTTTTAATTGGCTATCTGATTCTAACTTTCATCATTAGCGCAGTAATTGAAAAATATTATTCGACACCGCTTAACAGCTACATTCGAAAGATTTTCATTAAAGACAAATCATAAAAATAAGCCCCTTTAAAATAGGGGCTTTTTAATTAAGCGATCAACATAGTTTCATCATCTTGCTTAAAAGGGTTAGACCAGCTCTGCCAAGCTTGTGGCCCTAAAGCCATTTCTTCATCACTTAATAAACAATGGTCTAATCTTTCTATCAAAGCTTGCTCATCCATTTGCATACCAATGAGAACCAGCTCTTGCCTTGCATCACCTGTTTGAGCATCCCAAACCTTTTTAATTTGTTCGATGCTGTCTAAGTCACTAGGCCAGTCTTCTTCTGCAACGGCCGCCCACCAATAACCTGCTAAGCCGTGCCTTGCCATTGCGCCCGCTTGCGACCATGAATAAGCCAATGTCGGTTCGGCAGCCAACCAGAAAAAGCCTTTGGAACGGACGACTCCCGGCCATTCAGCCTGTACCAAATCATAAAAACGCTCTGGATGAAAAGGTCGACGCGCACGGTAAACAAAGCTACTGATTCCATACTCTTGGGTCTCTGGCGTATGTTCGCCACGCAATTCTTTTAACCATCCTGGCGCTTGTGCTGCTTCATCAAAATCGAATAACTGTGTATTTAAAATTTTATCTAAACCAATCTTTCCAAATTGAGCAATTTCAATTCGGGCACGTGGGTTTAATGTCTTTAGAATTGCGGTGAGCTGCTCTTGCTGAGCTTGGTCAATCAAATCAATTTTATTCAGCACAATCACATCACAAAACTCAATCTGATCGATAAGAAGATCGACCACAGTTCGCTCATCTTGTTCGCCCAAGGACTCACCACGTTGTTGCAGGGAGTCGATTGAACCATAATCTTTAAGAAAGTTAAAAGCATCGACTACCGTAACCATGGTGTCGAGTCGAGCAAACTCATTGAGTGAGTTTCCATCTTCATCTTCAAAGGTAAAGGTTTCTGCAACAGGCAGCGGTTCCGAAATGCCAGTTGACTCAATCACCAATTGGTCAAAGCGTCCTTCATCGGCTAAGCGCTTAACTTCAACCAATAAATCTTCTCGTAGCGTACAACAGATACAGCCATTACTCATTTCAACCAGCTTTTCATCTGTTCTTGAAAGCTCCGCCCCACCTTCACGTACTAACGCCGCATCAATATTCACCTCAGACATATCATTGACAATCACGGCAATACGGCGGCCTTCACGATTATTTAAAATATGGTTGAGTAATGTGGTCTTTCCTGCACCCAAAAAGCCAGATAAAACAGTAACGGGAAGCTTGGCAAATGAGTTGGCGATTGCAGTGTGCATGGCTTGATCTCTTTGGATAATATTTAAACTGATCATGGCTGGCCACTTAAGTATGGCCAGATCACAGGCGTAATCTATTTCTAAACCATAATAATGTTATGTTATAACATAACTATTAAGCAAGTTTTTTATCTCTCCTTCCTTTACGCCAGTAAATTAGTCTTTGAAAAAATTACTTTTAAAAGCCCTGACACATTGAGGTTTTATAGCGATGGTCAGGTCCCCATGCACGGAATCCTTGGCTATCAATATGAATTTGTCCCGAAGCATAAACACCCAGTCCCATATTGAGTGTTTGACCTTTTGTCGCCCAGAACTGACAAAGTTTGGTTTTAGTTTGCTGAATATTGAACTGGTCTAAATCGCTAGGCTGTTCTGGTCCAATTCGAAAATCGAGAGCTGCATTAAAGACATGTCGAGATGCATCGGCACCACCAGCACATCGGTTTAAAGATAAAGCTCGATAGGCGGATGTCACTTCAAAATCATTAATCACGCCATCGTCAACTAATGCTTTTAAGATGCTAAGTGTCGGAACGATATTGGACCAAACCTCCCGCGGGGGCACCGCATACGGCTCCACTCCACATTTTTGCCAATCTCGAGCTGAACGTAATAACTCATAATCTGGGACTAAATCGGCAAGCCCTTTTTGCTTAAGGAATTGCTTATAAGCTTGTGCAGATGGTCGATGATCTGCTGTTGCTAACCATGCAACATAATCTTCGGGTTGCTGCTTTATTCTGACCACTGTTTTAGAAGGCTGAGGCAAAGAGTGAGAATGCCTAGAATCCGTTGGCTTGGGCATTTGAGTACTACAAGCCGTGAGAGATAATAAAATTAAACCTAAATAACGCTTCATAAATATGCTCTATCTTCACCAAAAATGGGAAAATTGCTCATCATTAAATTCAAGAAATGTTATATTATAACAACAATAAAATCCTTTAATTTCTGTTGCTAAATTTTAAAAATAAAAAAGGACGTATGAGATACGTCCTTTTTATAGCTACAACTTACTATCTTATTAAATATCTGCTTCTACAGCAGTTAAAGACTGCTCAGCTTTTAATTTTCGGCGTTTAAATTGATAAGCCACCATCAAACACAAGATCCAACCAGGAATCATCATGACTGCAGTACGCATATCTGGTGTTAAAGACATCACAATTAAAATGCCCAACATAAACACGATGCATAAATAGTTGCTAAATGGATACATAAAGCTTGGGAACTTCGTGGTTTGACCTTGGCTCTGCATATATTTGCGGAATTTTAAATGTGTCCATGAAATCACAACCCAGTTAATCACAATGGCTGCAACTACGAGCATCATGAGCAAACCAAATGCTTTTTCAGGGAAAATATAATTTAACAGTACACATAAAAGAGTCACCGCAGCAGAAAGGATCACTGCATTGGTTGGAATACCGCGTTTATTAATGTGTGCAAATGCTTTTGGTGCATTTCCTTGTTGTGCAAGACCCAATAGCATACGGCTACTGCAATAACTCGTACCGTTATAAACTGAAACCGCAGCAGTCAAAATTACAAAGTTCAGCAACGTTGCAATCCCTTGGCTATCTAAAGAAGCAAATACCATCACAAACGGACTGCCGCCTTCTGCCATCTGGTTCCACGGGAATAGCGAGAATAAAACAAAAAGTGTCGCAATATAGAAAATCAAAATACGGTAAATAATTTGGTTCACAGCTTTAGGTAAAGTTTTATCAGGGTCACGTGCTTCAGCCGCAGTAATACCGAAAAGTTCGATACCACCAAAAGCAAAAATAATGACAGCCATTGCCATAACTAAACCTTCAACACCAAATGGGAAGAAACCACCAAGTGCCCAAAGGTTAGAAATGCTTGCTTGTGGACCTGCTGTACCGGTTGCAAGTAAATATGAACCAAAACCAATCATTCCCACAATCGCCAAGATTTTGACAATAGAGAACCAAAATTCCATTTCGCCAAAAAACTTAACGTGTAGCAGATTAATGCCATTAATTAAGACAAAGAAGGTTAAAGCAGATGCCCACGTTGGAATTTGTGGCCACCAATATTGAATATAAAGACCAATTGCACTTAATTCAGCCATGCAGACGAGGACATTGAGTACCCAATAGTTCCATCCCGACATGAACCCAGCAAATGGTCCCCAATATTTGTAGGCAAAATGACTAAAAGACCCACTTACAGGCTCTTCAACCACCATTTCACCAAGCTGACGCATCATTAAAAAAGCAATAAATCCTGCAATTGCATAGCCAAGGATGACCGATGGACCTGCTAATTTAATCGATTGTGATATACCAAGAAAAAGCCCTGTACCAATCGCCCCACCCAATGCAATAAGTTGGATGTGCCGATTACTCAAACCATGTTTCAGGTTTCCTTGCTCTTGTGCTGACATATGATTATTCTCATCCTTGTCACGTAATTTTCTTCCAATAAATTACGTATATCATAAATTAATCAAACTTTCATAGAGATTCATGAAAAAATAATTGCGTGACTTTTCTCATGACCGCGAATGAAAACAGAAAATACAAGAAATGACAATTATTATGAAATGTGTAATTAAATTATGTATTGCGTAATTTTATGAATTCAGTATTATAGAGACATGAAGCAATTGGTTGTGCTCGGTCTATATCAAACTCATAAGACAGATGATCTAAGCAAAGGTTAAAAACTTATTGAGTAGCTCAGTCCTAGACCGAACTTTTATTTGTATAAGACCCGAGATAAAGACAAGGACGCGAAAATGGAACAAAAACTAAACTCTTTTATTGAAGTTTCACCTCAATCAGATTTCACTATTCATAATTTGCCTTATGGTATCTTTAGTAAAACAGCTGATGGTGAGCGTCAGGTTGGTGTAGCTATTGGTGATTGGGTGATTAATCTCGCTGCTCTTGAAAAGCACGGTCTTTTAAAACTCTCAGAACAAGACACATACTTTAATCAACCGACACTGAATAAATTTATTGAGTCTGGCAAAGCTAACTGGTCAAAAGTTCGTAAGACACTACAGTCTCTTCTTTCAGTTGAAAATTTAACACTTCAAGAAAATGAAGCATTACGCCAAGAAGTTTTAGTTAAACAAGACAGCGTTACTTTGCACTTACCTCTTCAAGTGCCTGGTTATACCGATTTCTATTCTTCTAAAGAACATGCGACCAATGTAGGCTGTATGTTCCGCGACCCTAAAAATGCTTTACTGCCAAACTGGACTGAATTACCTGTTGGTTATAACGGTCGTGCTAGCTCTGTTGTAGTCAGTGGCACTCAAGTCGTGCGTCCGTCTGGACAAATTAAACTTCCAAATGAAGAGCGCCCAGTTTTTTCTGCATCGCGTAAACTCGATTTTGAACTTGAAACAGCATTTGTTATTGGTAAACCGACGGGGCTTGGCCAGCCGATCTCGATTGAAAATGCTTGGGACCATATTTTTGGAATGGTATTACTCAATGACTGGTCAGCACGCGATATCCAGCAATGGGAATATGTTCCTCTAGGTCCATTCAATTCAAAATCATTTGCCAGTGCGATCTCACCTTGGGTGGTAACACTTGAAGCACTTGAACCATTTAAAGTTGAAGGCCCAAAACAAGAACCTAAACCTTTAGCTTATTTACAAGAAAATATCGCGAATAGTTACGACATTAATTTGAGTGTTGAAATTCAAAGTCCGAAATCCGCACAAAGCGATGTGATTTGTAAAACCAATTTTAAATATATGTATTGGTCTATGTCTCAACAGCTCACTCACCACACCATTGGAGGCTGTAACGTTCAAGTAGGTGATTTGATGGGTTCAGGCACGATTTCAGGTTCTACACCTGACTCTTATGGCAGTTTGCTTGAGCTTACATGGAACACGACTAAACCTCTGACACTTGCTAATGGCGAAACTCGTGGTTTCTTACAAGACGGCGATACGCTCATCATGAAAGGTCACAGTGAGAAAAATGGTATTCGCATTGGCTTTGGTGAAGTTCGAAACACGGTTCTTCCTGCATTAACTTTCGACTTTGCAGAAACTTCGGAGCCAGACTATGAAGCTGTATAGTTACTTTCGTAGCTCTGCAGCCTACAGAGTACGGATTGGTCTAAATATTAAAGGTTTAGCTTATGAGACTGTTCCAGTTCATCTGGTAAAAAACGAACAGCAAAGCGAAGACTATTTAAAGTTAAACCGTAGTGCTCTCGTTCCGACTTTAATTGACGGCGATTTAACCTTGTCTCAATCGTTAAGTATTTTGGAATATCTGGATGAGCAATATCCAGAAATCAAAGTACTTCCAAGTGATGTGCAAGAGAGAGCCAAAATCCGTGCTTTTTCCCAAGCAATCGCTTGCGATATTCACCCATTAAACAACCTGCGTGTACTGAAATATTTAAAAAATGACTTAAATGTTTCAGATGAGCAGAAAAATTATTGGTATCAGCATTGGATTATTGAAGGCTTTCAAAATCTTGAACAGATACTTCAAGATTCAAATGGACAATTTTGCTTTGGAAATCAAGCAACAATTGCCGATTGCTGTCTGATTCCACAGGTTTACAACGCGAAACGCTTCAAGATTGATTTATCTGCGTTTCCAAAAATTGAATCGATTTATCACCATTGTTTGTCTATCCCAGCCTTCTATAACGCGGCACCAGAACAACAACCAGATTGGGAATAGTAAAAAGGAGTTTTAATATGACATTTGCCATTAAAAAAATACATCACGTTGCATATCGTTGTAAGGATGCGAAAGAAACTGTTGAGTGGTATAAAAAAATGCTCAACATGGACTTTATTTTAGCTTTTGCTGAAGACCATGTGCCTTCAACTAAAGCCTTTGACCCTTACATGCATTTATTCTTAGATGCAGGACAAGGCAACGTTTTGGCTTTCTTTGAATTGCCGACTCAACCAGACATGGGCCGAGACGAAAATACCCCGCAATGGGTACAACATATTGCTTTTGAAGTTGAAGACTTAAATGCCCTAATGGCTGCCAAGCAACATTTAGAAGAAAATGGCGTGAAAGTTTTGGGCGTAACCAACCATGGCATTTTCCACTCAATTTACTTCTTCGATCCAAATGGTCATCGTTTAGAACTGACTTATAACGATGTTCATGCTGAAGAAAAAATTGCAAAAATTACTGAAGAAATGAAAGCTGAAATGCTAGAGGAATGGAGCAAAACCAAACGCGCTCCACACCACACTCATTTCTTACATGAAGCAGAGTTAGGAACCTAATTTAAAAGAGCAAACTAAAAAGTCGGCATTGATTAGAATTGTTTGAATGAACGGTTCTATATCAATGCCGATTTATATTATTTAAAACTGCTAAATTTTTAGAAAATCGCGCTATAAATGAGAGTGCCGTGACTTTAGAAAATTGTTGATTATTAAACATGCCAATTTCGCTAATAGAAAAAGGTGATTTCTATTTCTCACTGGGCTCAGGCATGATGTAAATCGCAGCAATTTCAATTTATGTTTTGAACAGCGCTGTTTAACAGCTGAAGTAACTTTATTAAGGGTATTTAAATGATTGAAGAAAAAGTATCTGGGGGGGTTCAATCACTTGAAGTCGGTTTATCTGTACTAAACGCCCTTTTAGAGCACAATCAACCTATTATTCTCAAAGATCTGTCGAGCAAGCTAGAAATGCATCCTGCCAAAGTGCACCGCTATCTAGTCAGCCTTATTCGCATGGAATATGCAAAACAACTTGATGATGGGCAATATGCTTTAGGTGATCAGGCATGGCGCTTAGGTCTCAACTGTGTTCAGCATAGCGACACACTACAGCTAGTACAGCATTTAATTTACGACCTACAAAACAAAATTGGTTGCGGCATACAAATTAGTAAATGGTCGCCGAAAGGTCCTGTAGTTGTTCAATCGATTGAATCAAACCATCCTATTTCAATTGTCACTAAAGTCGGCTCGATCATGCCTTTAGTCAATTCTGCTGCGGGACGTTTATTTGCTTCTTATCTTCCTGAGCATTTTGTTCGCCCCTTAATGGAAGCAGAATGGCAAAAGCATCAAGAACTTGGTCTTAACATTGCGCCACAAAACTGGCAGGCATTTACAGAGCTTAAAGAAACTATTCGCCAGCAAGAAATGTCAGCAGCGAAAGGTGATTTATTAACAGGCATTAACGCTGTTGGTTTACCTGTGTTCAACTCGAATCAGAGCATCGAGTTTTGTATTGTTGCGCTTGATAGCGAAATGTTTTTACCAGTTGACCCACAAAGTAAAACGATTGAAATCTTAAAAAATGAAGTGAAGCTCATCAATCAATATATTAAAAGTCGCTAATTAACAGCTATAAAAAAACCAAGAGATCAAACTCTTGGTTTTTTTAGATCAGAAACAAAGCTCAGCTTATTTAGTTTCGAGAACACCACGGCGAATCTGGTCACGTTCAATTGACTCAAATAACGCCTTGAAGTTACCTTCACCAAAGCCATCATCATCTTTACGTTGAATAAATTCGAAGAAGACTGGACCAATCATGTTTTCAGAGAAAATTTGCAATAACAGTTTCTTCTGACCATCTTTAGTATTGCCGTCTAGCAAAATACCACGCTGTTTTAACTCGTCAGTCGGCTCACCATGCTCAGGTAAACGTTCTGGTAGCATTTCATAATAGGTGTTTGGCGGCGGTGTCATAAATTTCAGACCAAGGTCCTTTAACTTATCCCAAGTCGAAATTAAGTCATCACAAATAAACGCGATATGTTGAATACCTTCGCCATTAAAATCAGACAAGAACTCTGCAATTTGGCCGTTTCCTTTGTCTGAATCTTCGTTTAACGGAATGCGGATCATGCCGTCTGGCGCTGTTAATGCTTTAGACGTTAAGCCTGTATATTCGCCCTTAATATCAAAGTAGCGAATTTCTTGGAAGTTAAAGATTTTTTCATAGAAGTTTGCCCAATACTCCATACGGCCTTTGTAGACATTATGAGTTAAATGGTCAATCTCGTTTAAGCCTGCACCCACTGGATGTCTTTGGGCATCATCAAAGAAAACAAAGTCATTTTCATAAATATCGCGGTCAACTAAAAAGATTGGCATGCCACCAATACCTTTAATTGCGGGAATGTTAAGCTCCATTGGCCCAACTTTTGAATACATCGGTTCAGCACCAAGCTCTACTGCTTTCTGGAAAGCTTTTGCTGCATCATGTGTTTTAAAGCCCATCGCACAAGCCGATGGACCATGTTCATTAAAGAAGAATGAAGCATAAGATTCTGGCTGATAATTCAGGATAATATTGATATTTCCTTGACGCCATAAGTACGCTTCTTTCGATTTATGCTTGGCTACTTTTGAAAAGCCAATTGTTTCAAAAACTGGATCTAATTCATTTTCTTTTGAAACAAACTCAATAAATGCAAAACCGCATAATTCTAATGGGTTCTCTAAAATATCCATCTAGTTTCCCTCGGGTGATTACCTGTTCCGTTTATCTCTATTGCTGATCAATTCAGCTCCTTTCTCTATAGAATACGTATTTATTGGCTAGGTCTTTGAACCGTCAAAATGCCTTAACCCAACGCATCCTATGAGAAAAAAACGAATCACTAAAACGAAGATATGATGAGCGTGAAGCTTTTGATGATTAATTCCCGTTCCATTTGGTGTTTATTTTCCATATACACTGTCCTTTCTTATCTAAAAGTACGATTGAGATTTTTCACTAAACCCTTAAAAATCGTCTTTTCCTAAAAATCATTTATAGATTTATGGAGACCAACATCCTTGTTGGATCTCCAATGGCCATTTACCTTAAAACAGATGCTACTAAAAACAATTAAATTATGCAATACATAACTTGATTATGAATTGCATAATTTTAGTAATCTTTTAATTTGTCTGTTTTTAAAATGAATTGTCATATTCCATATTCTGTTTATGATTCTTAATCTTCAAAAATCTCACCTGCTTTGAGTTTGGAAAACTATGCTTTTAATCAGCGCATGTTTAATTGGCGAACCTGTTCGTTATGACGGTAAATCTTGCCTAAATATTTTACTTAAGCAGCTGTTAATCAATAAAAAAGCTCATGCTCTTTGTCCAGAGTTATTAGGTGGTTTTACCACTCCGCGCTTACCCGCAGAAATTGTGGGAGGTACAGGACAAGATGTTCTAGATGGCAAAGCAAAAATTACCGATTCATCTGGTTTAGATGTAACAACGTTATATTTAAAAGGTGCTTACCGCACTCTAGAAATTGCACAGCACATAAAAGCAAGCTGTGTCGTCTTAAAAGAAAATAGCCCTTCTTGTGGTAGTCAAAAAATTTATAACGGGACTTTTCAAGGAGAGAAAATTTCGGGAGTTGGGATTACCACAGCGCTTTTACAGCGCCATGGTTTTGAGGTGATTTCTGAAAATGAGATTGAAGATTGGTTAGTAACCCATCCTCTTTAATGAATTAGTCAGCTTTTACTTGAATGGGTTTGTCTACCTGCGTACGACTTGCCCAATAAGTCGCCAGTGCAGGCCCAGAAATATTGTGCCAAAGGCTAAAAATCGCGCTTGGCACTGCGGTAATCGGGGAAGCCGCAAAATGTACTGCTGCGAGCGCAACACCTAAACCTGAGTTTTGCATCCCTACCTCAACGGCAATGGCTTTACTGTCCGCATAAGGCAATTTAAAGAACCGTGCTGCTGCAAAACCTAACAAATACCCAAATCCATTATGCAATATCACTACAGCCAAAATGAGCAAGCCCGATTGTAGAATGGCTGCTTTGCTCCCACCAATAATGGCTGCCACAATCGCTACAATTGCAATCACTGAAACTAATGGCATGACTTGAATATAGGATTCGACTTGACGCTTGAGCCATGTTCTTAAAATTAGACCAACGACAATAGGAAGCAACACCACCTGCAAAATCGAAATAAACATCGAAGCTGCATCAATCTTTAACCACTGACTAGCAAGCAGATAGAAAATAGCAGGTGTTAATACGGGTGCTAAAAGCGTAGATACCGATGTACAGGCTACTGATAAAGCCACATTGCCTTTGGCCATGTAGGTAATCACGTTTGAAGCCGTTCCACCTGGGCAACAACCCACCAAAATCACACCCACCGCAATTTCAGGGGGCAAATTAAATAATTTACATAGAACATATGCTAAACCGGGCATCACCACAAACTGGGCAACAACCCCAATCAACACAGCTTTAGGGCTTTGCAATACACCTTTAAAGTCATCTACAGTCATGGTCATTCCCATACCAAGCATAATAATGCCCAAAATCCCTGGAATGTATGCTTTGAGCCAAACAAAAAAATCAGGCTGCCATAGCGCTAGTGTTGCAAAAACAATCACCCATAGGGCAAACGTTTTTTGAATAAATTGGGTAAAGCGCAGTAATGCAGACATACTTTCTATCCCTAAAAATTAAAATACTAGACCAATAGACTTAGCGCCCACTCAACAGATCAATCGATTGAATGCGGTCAACACCTTGTTGCTGCATGGTTTGCCATGCTTGTTCCAACGAGCCATTTAAATCAATAGCTTTGCAAGCATCTTCAACCACTAAAGTTTTAAAACCTTGCTTAACTGCATCTAAAGCAGTCCATGCCACGCAAAAGTCCGTCGCAATTCCGACTACATAAACCGTATCAATGCCACGCTCTTTTAAGTAACCCGTTAAACCCGTCATTGTGGCATGATCTGCTTCCATAAAAGCCGAGTAGCTATCAATATGAGCATGAAAGCCCTTTCGAATAATCAGTTGAGCTTTCGGAATATTTAAATTCGGGTGGAACTCGGCATCTTGGGTGCCTTGTACACAATGCTTAGGCCAAAGCACTTGTGGTCCATAGTCGAGTTCAATGGTTTCAAATGGCTGCTTGCCCGAATGGTTTTGTGCAAAAGAGATATGATTATCGGGATGCCAATCTTGCGTTAGAACAACATTTTGAAAACAATCAGAAAGTTGGTTAATCGCTGGAATAATTGTGTCAGCATCGGCAACTGCTAAATTTCCACCCGGTGTAAAACCATTTTGTACATCAACTACGATTAAAACCGCATTTTTTGGCTGTTTATTCATTTTCATGTCATCTTCAATCCCAATCGGGAAATTGCATTCTATCTTGCCATAAAAAAAGCCCATATTAAGTAAGGCTCAGTCGAATCAAGCCGTATTGTTATATTTACTGACCCTTCTCACCCCTGCAATACCAACACATCCTATCTTTTCCTCAAGTTTACATCGCGATTATCCGTTAGGCGTATTGTTCTTATGCGTCTGATCAGTCATAATTTGCATAATTGTCATTCAACAATCTGTTATTGTTAGAACTGGACAATCAAAATACTGCAACCATCCCACATTTTGTTTTTCTTACCTTAGATTCGGATGGATAAATAGGATATTTTTAAAAATGACTCAGCAAGCACAGACCATTCAAGGCTCAATCGTCGCAATCGTCACACCTATGTTGAAAGACGGCGGTGTAGATTGGAAGGGTCTTGAGAAGCTGGTTGAGTGGCACATAGAACAAGGTACAAACAGTATTGTAGCCGTCGGTACAACCGGCGAAGCCTCAACATTGAGCATGGAAGAGCACACACAGGTTATTAAAGAAATTATTCGTGTAGCCAATAAACGTATTCCAATTATTGCCGGTACTGGTGCAAACTCAACCCGTGAAGCAATCGAACTAACTAAAGCGGCTAAAGATCTTGGCGCAGATGCAGCCCTACTTGTTACACCATATTATAATAAGCCAACTCAAGAAGGCCTCTACCAACACTATAAAGCGATTGCTGAAGCCGTAGAATTACCACTTATTCTTTATAACGTACCTGGCCGTACGGGTGTAGATCTTGCAAATGATACAGCTGTACGTTTAGCAGAGATCCCTAATATTGTCGGTATTAAAGATGCAACAGGTGATGTACCTCGTGGTAAAGCTTTAATCGAGGCTTTAAACGGCAAGATGGCTGTATATTCAGGTGATGATGATACTGCATGGGAACTTATGCTTCTTGGTGCAGACGGTAATATCTCTGTGACAGCAAACGTTGCGCCTAAAGCAATGAGCGAAGTATGTGCTCTTGCAATTGCCAAAGATGAACAAGAAGCGAAGACGATTAACAATAAGATTGCAAATTTACACAATATTCTATTTTGCGAATCAAACCCAATTCCTGTGAAATGGGCACTACATGAGATGGGACTGATTGATACTGGTATTCGTTTACCACTCACTCCTCTCGCTGAGCAATATCGCGAACCTCTCCGCAATGCCCTAAAAGATGCGGGAATTATTTAATAAGAGCAATTTATGATGCAATTACGTCTTGGTTTAGTCCTTGCAGTTTCAGCCTTGAGTTTAGCTGGTTGTGGTCGCTTCGCAATTAATAATCACTCTTTAGATTATAAAAATGCCAAGCAACTTGCCCCGCTTGAGTATCCTGCCGACGCAACTGTACGACCAGTGACGCCTTTGTACCCTGCACCAACTGTTGACCAGCTCGCTATCGAGCACGCGCCGAAGTTTGAAAACCAGCGTGGTAACCGTTTTGCATTGCCACGCCCTGAACAAACTCAGGGTAACAATGCAACAGCAGATACATCTGCTCAAACGACAACTGCGCTTGGACGTCCTCAGCTTGTGACCGACGGTAATAAAAACCCATTATTAAAAGTTGATGGGAATACGACCGAGATCTGGCAATACACCAAAGCGACATTAAGTACTTTAAATTACAACATCATCGCTCAAGGTAGTAATCAGGCGACGATTAAAGTAAATGACAATACTTATGTGCTTAAACTCACTGGTGTGGGTTCAAGTCATACTCTTGCTCTATTTAATGTAGACAATACTTTTGCAAGCCCAGATGTGGCTGCTGAAGTGTTAAACCAGATTTACCAAAATTGGCCAGCCTAGTCGTTTACTAGGCATTTTTTTTAAAAGGTTCCCTCATGTTAAAACAAACCTTGCTCTATACTGGTAAAGCAAAATCTGTATATGAAACAGACAATGCCGACCATCTGATTTTAGTCTTTCGTGATGATGCCTCTGCGTTCAACGGCGAAAAAATCGAACAACTAGATCGTAAAGGCAAGGTGAACAACCTTTTTAACGCCTTCATTATGGAAAAACTTGCTGCTGCGGGTATTGAAACGCATTTTGAAAAATTACTTTCTCCAACTGAAGTGCTTGTTAAAAAACTTCAAATGATTCCAGTTGAATGTGTAATTCGTAACTACGCAGCTGGTTCTCTATGCCGTCGTTTAGGTGTAGAAGAAGGCAAAGAGTTAACTCCTCCTACATTTGAATTGTTCTATAAAGATGACGGTCTAGGCGACCCAATGGTTAACGAATCTCAAGCGATTGCTTTAGATTGGGCGACTGCTGAACAATTAGAGCAAATGAAAGTGTTAACTTACCAAGTAAACGATGTATTAAAAGCATTATTTGCTGAAGGCAACATGATCTTGGTAGACTTCAAGCTTGAATTCGGTGTTTTCCATGACCGTATTGTGCTTGGTGACGAATTCTCTCCAGACGGCTGCCGTCTATGGGATAAAGATTCTAAGAAGAAACTCGACAAAGACCGTTTCCGTCAAGGTTTAGGCGGTGTTGTTGAAGCTTATGAAGAAGTTGCTGCTCGTTTAGGCGTAGATTTATCTGCTATCTAATCGTTCAAACTTTATGAAAAACCGGGCTTTAGCCCGGTTTTTTATTTTTCAATATCTTATATATGAGTGTATTTATTTTTAGTGGTATCCATCACTAAAAAACTGGTAATTGATGTAATCGATGGAATAGTCCCTAAGACATCTGTATGAAACTTTTTATAGGCCTTAATATCGGCCACTTCTACCCTAAGTAAATATTCAACAGAACCAGTAATGGTATGACATTCTGTCACCTCAGGTGAAGCCAAAATCACTTCTTCAAAATATTTTAAAGATGCTTTTGAATGATTAGAAAGCCCAATGGTTACATATACAATAAATCCAATGCCTAAAAGTGAATAATCAATAATCGCTTTATAGCCTTGAATGATTCCAACTTTTTCTAATTCCTGAACTCTTCGTAAGCAAGCTGAGGGAGATAAACCAACCCGTTCAGCCAACTTAATATTAGTTAAATGTGCATCTCGCTCAAGCTCACACAATATCTTTCGGTCCAATCGATCCAATTCAATCATTAATTGCATTAAACTCTATTTTTATGATTAATATACAATCAAATTGCGCAGAATAAACAATAAAATTATATTTATCCTAATTATTTCACTAACTTCATGAACTCTTCACTTTTTGTATCTTATCTTTTGTTCTGTATCGTTATGACATGTACTCCTGGTCCAAATAATATATTAGTAATGCTTTCTGGTGCTCGCTTTGGCATACTCAGAACCTTCCCTTTAGTCTTAGGTATTGCTTTTGGTATTGGTATTCAACTTGTAGCTATTGGCATAGGGATGAAACAAATTTTTCATGTTTACCCACAGTTTCAATTTATTTTAAGCTTAATCAGCTTTATTTATATTATTTGGTTAGCATGGAAAATTGCATCTAGCGGTCCACTAAACATAGAGTTGGAACAAAAACCATCTATGGGCTTTGTACAAGGTGCAATTTTTCAATGGATCAATCCCAAAGCATGGATTATTGCCATTAGCACAATCGCAACCTATATCTCCTTCAACAGTCACTTAAGCGATCTCATCAATGCTGCTCTTATTTTGATGCTCGTTTCTATTCCATGTGTTGCAATATGGGCTGTTGGTGGTATTTTCTTACGGCAATTCTTGATAAAACCCATATTTGCTTTAACCTTTAATATCACAATGGCAATTACCTTATTAATCGCCGTATTACCTGCAGCGCTACAGATAATGAACATAGTAATTTAGCCATACTAAAAGTAAATTCATCACATCATAAAACAATTCCAACATGCTTATTGAGCAGCCCAATTCTGAATCATTAGACAAAGGACAAATCAAAATTTAGCTTTTTATTGCTGTTGTTGCTGCCAACGTCTTTGCTGTAAGCGCTCACCTTCAACCTCACGCTTGTTTCTTGCAGACTCATAGAGTTTGCTTCCCTTTAACTCAGGTGGCAAATAGTCTTGCAGTACAAAGTGTTCAGGGTAATCGTGCGGATAGAGATAGTTAATTCCATAGCCTTGTTGTTTCATAAGCTTGGTCGGCGCATTTCTCAAATGCAAAGGCACAGGTAAATTTGCCGTTTTTTCAGCAAGTTCCAAGGCCTTATTAATCGCTAAATAAGTACTATTACTTTTTGCACTCGTTGCTAAGTAAACCGCGGTTTGACCCAAAATAATTCGAGCCTCAGGCATCCCTACCGCTTGTACAGAGCGGAAACACTCACCTGCTAGCAATAGCGCATTAGGGTTAGAGTTTCCGATGTCTTCTGAGGCTGCAATCAGCATACGTCTTGCAATAAAAACCGGATCTTCTCCGCCTTTGAGCATACGTGCCATCCAATACAGGGTTGCATCTGGATCACTACCACGAATTGATTTAATAAAGGCTGAAACTAAATCGTAATGCTGCTCACCAGATTTGTCATAACGCGCAATATTTTGCTGAGCAACTTTCACCACAACTGCATTGGTAATCGTGTTTTCAATTTCTGGTTCAAAGGTACTGGCAATCAGATCAAGTAAATTCAGTGCTTTACGCGCATCACCTGCTGCAAACTGAATGAGAGCATCATATTCTTCAACATGAATGTAACGATCTTTTAAGAATTTATCGGTTTGAAGTGCATTATTAAGGAGTGTTTGAATTGCCTCACTGTCTAAACTATTTAAGGTATAGACCTGACAGCGAGATAAAAGCGCACTATTCACCTCAAAAGATGGGTTTTCAGTGGTCGCTCCAATTAAAGTAATTTTGCCTTTTTCAACTGCACCCAATAAAGCATCTTGCTGTGATTTATTAAATCGATGAATTTCATCAATAAAAACCACAGGTGTCAGTAAATCACCACTTTCTGCGATGATTTCACGTAATTCTTTTACACCCGTATTCAGCGCAGATAAGCTCACAAATGGGCGATCTATCGCCTGAGCCAAAAGCAAAGCAATTGTTGTTTTACCAACGCCAGGTGGCCCCCAAAAAATAATAGAAGGCAAATGCCCCTGATCAATCATTTGACGTAAGGGCGCATGTTCACCTAACAAATGATCTTGCCCAATAATTTCAGACAAGTCTCTCGGGCGCAGGCGTTCAGGAAGTGGAATATGGGTGTCTGACATCTCAAATGGCTTTATCGTCTTTTCACTATAGTCTATTGTGTCTCACAGAAATCTACAATTTGAATCTATGAGACACGTCCGTTATTTACAGGCTGGTTGGCATTAAGAGGGCTTCTTACTCAGCTTCAGTAATCGTGCATTTGAACCGTCTTCAATGACCCAAATCGAGCCATCTTGTGCTTCATGTAACCCGCGAATGCGTTTTTTCATATCTAGTCTTTGCACTTCTTTCACGGGTTTCTGCTGTAAATCCACCACAATAATGGCTTCAGAAGATAACCCGCCAATTAAGGCTTTATTTTGCCAAGCAGGAAATTGTTGTCCGCGATAAATGATTAGGCTCGATGGAGAGATTACGGGAGTCCAGTCAATTTCAGGTGCTTTAAATTCTGGGCGAGTGTGATGATCTGGAATAGGTTGGCCTGAATAATGGTCTCCATTTGAAACGATTGGATAACCATAATTTTGACCTTTTACGATGATATTAAGCTCATCACCACCTTTAGGCCCCATTTCAACCACCCAGAGCTGTCCTTGGCGGTCAAAAGCCATACCTAAGGGATTACGGTGTCCAAGCGACCATATTTCAGCAGTGACCCCACCTTGCTTATAAAAAGGGTTATCTACAGCCGCTGAACCATCCTCATTTAAACGCAAGATTTTACCCAAGTTACTTTTCATATTTTGAGCAGGGTCAAACTTTTGTCGTTCACCTGAACTGACCCAAAGCTTACCGTCTGCGCCAAAAAGCATACGATGTCCATAATGGCCTTGTCCTGAAACTTTAGGTACTTGCTGCCAAATCTGCTTCACATCTGTAAGTTTTGGCTGATTGGCATTAGATAAATCTAATTTAGCACGTGAAATAACAGCACCAGATCCGCCTTGCCCTTTGGCTGCATAACTGAGATATATCCAGTGATTTTTGGCAAAGTCTGGGTGTAAAGCTACATCCCCTAAACCGCCCTGTCCGCCATAATTAACCGCTGGAATGCCTTGAACATCCAGCATTTGTTTATTTTTAGGATTAAAAATTTTTAATTTACCTTGCCGTTCAGTTACTAATAAACGCTGATCAGGCAAGCTGATAATCGCCCAAGGTTGATTGAATTGAGCAAATATTTCAGTTTGATAAAGTTGTTTGGTTAAGGCGGTCTGCTCTGTTTTTGCAGCCGTATTTTGTTCAAGGTTTTTTGAATTTGTATTATTAGACCCACACGCCATTAACAAAAGAAAGCTACTACATAATAAAGAGGCTGTTAGTCGTCTCATCATTTTTATCTCCTTTTGTTTTTATTGTTATATAACGGAGATGAGCAAAAAATTTACGATAAAATGTTACTTTATAATACGTTGTAATTAAAAATGCCCATCACGAGCATGTTAACGCACCCATCTTACAACGTAATCTTCAAAATCATCTTCATGAACATCGACTTCAGAAATACAACGTCCTGCAACTGACTTTTTTGCGTTAACTACGCTTTGTCTAGAGCCTGTATTCAAATAGTGCCAAGAAGGTAGGTTTTTACCTTCATTCAAACGTTTATAAGCACAGCTCGATGGTAACCAGTGAATTGTTTTTAAAGATTCAACCGTTAATTGCAGGCAGTCAGGTACTTGCTGCTGACGATTTGAATAGTCTGAACAACGCCCTGTACCACAATCAAGTAACTTGCACGCCACTTTGGTATAAGCCACCTCATGAGTATCTTCATCTTCAAGCTTAACCAGACAGCACAAACCACACCCATCGCATAAAGCTTCCCACTCAATTTGAGTAAGTTGCTCTAGTGGATAGTTTTTCCAGAAGAGTGGACGAAGTGAGGTCTCGGTAGACATAATTTTTTAGCAGCTGATGAGATAAAACAGTGTCTAAGTATAACATTGAAGTGATCCTTACGAAAAAAGAAGCTGTATTCCTAACATCACAAAATGATTGTTTAATATACATTTCAACCACATAAACGACACATTCGGTGCAAAAAACACGCTATATAGTAAAACGACAATGAAAAAATAAGGAGAACAGCATATGTTCCGTTGGGCTATCATTTTTGCAGTGATTGCACTCATTGCCAGTCTATTAGGGTTTGGTGGTGTTGCAGGGTTATCTAAAGACTTTGCCGTGATTTTATTAGTTGTGGCTGTAATTCTCGCCGTAATTGGATTCATTTCGCGAGGCAGAACGTAACCTAATCATGATCACCTAAAAAGAAGGAACTAGTTTCCTTCTTTTTTATTGCATGAAGTTTTCTATCTTTTGTTTTGATGTAGATTCTTACACAGTTATTGATATTACTTTTATCTTTTTATGCTTTAATCAAGCGTGTTTAAATCTCTTTAAATTTCAGGATTAAGGTCATGAGTACAGCAATTAAAACCCGTGAAATTCAATATACTGCACCAGATGGCAGCCATTTAATTGGTTACTTTGCGGCTCCAGATAGTGAAACACCTGTTGCGGGTGTGATTGTTGGTCCTGAATGGTGGGGTCGTAACGAATATACTGAACAACGTGCACGTGAGCTTGCTGAACATGGCTATGCTGCGCTTGCAATTGATATGTATGGCGATAAAAAAGTGACCTCGACTGCCGCTCAAGCCTATGAATGGATGATGCAGACATTTGAAAATTTAGACACGGTTACCGATCGTGCCAATACAGCGCTTCAAACTCTAGCGGCACAGCCAGAAGTAAATAGTGAAAAACTTGCTGCAATTGGCTTTTGCTATGGTGGTAAAGTCGTATTAGACCTTGCTCGCTCAGGTGCGCCACTTAAATCAATTATAACGTTCCATGCTACATTAGCTCCGAAAGCACCTGCTCAAAAAGGCAGCATTCAAGGTGAAGTTTTAGTACTACATGGTGAACTAGACAGCATGGTCACCTTAGAAGATGTTGCTAATTTTGAAAAAGAGATGCAAGCTGCTGAGGTTAAACACGAAGTAGTGGTTTTAGAAGGTGCTAAACATGGCTTTAGTAACCCGCTTGCAGATGAAAAAGCGAAAGCAAACGGTGTAGACCTTGGCTACAATAGCGAAGCTGAAAAACAAGGCCTTGCTAAAATGTACGCGTTGTTAGATCGTACTTTAAAATAAAAGAAGCCAATTTGGAGCAAATGTTTTTTCGCATTTGCTCCCTTAAATGTTTATGACTTTGCAATATTTTTACTGTATTTTTTAAACCATACTTCAATAACTATACTCCCGTTGAGCTAGAGCAAAGCCTAGTCTTATTTCCCGCACTCGGGGTTTAATGGAATAACATGAGAGGATACAACAATGACTGACAAGAAATGTCCGTATTGCGAATTTGATGAATATGACATCATTGATAAGAATGAATTTGCTGTAATTTTGCCTGATTCTAATCCGCTATCTAAAGGCCACTGTGTGGTAACACCACTACGCCATGTTCGTTCTTTTTTTGATATCACTTCTAAAGAACATCAAGGCTTACTTACACTTCTTGAAATTGCGCGCCACGAAACACAACTTCGCCATCAACCAGACGGTTTCCATATTGGTTTCAATGATGGTGAAGTATTCGGACAAAATTCAGATCATTTCCACATTCATGTCATTCCATACTACAAAAACCAACCGTTGAAACTTGACCAACGTTGGGGTGTACAAAAGGATTAATCCTTTTTATACATGAAACAGAGATTGTTCATTATCAGGTAATCTCTGTTTTAACATACTCTCGCTGTTCGCTTGCTTTAAACAAAATTTCATCTAAATTTCAGCTATAATTTAACCCTTACTTCTCTTCTATAGCTGTTCATGCCTGAATTTTCTTTTTCTGATGCCCTCTTAAACTGGTTCGATCAACATGGTCGTCATGATTTGCCTTGGCAAGTTGCAGATGATCCGTACAAAGTTTGGGTTTCTGAGATTATGCTACAACAGACTCAGGTGAAAACGGTTCTGCAATATTTTGACCGCTTTATGGAGCGCTTTCCCACTGTAGAGACGTTAGGTCATGCAACTTGGGATGAAGTAGCGCCTTACTGGGCAGGTCTTGGCTATTATGCTCGTGCGCACAATTTGCATAAAGCAGCTGGTCTTGTTACTCAGCAGGGCAAGTTTCCTGAAACACTAGAAGAATGGATTGCACTACCTGGCATTGGTCCCTCTACCGCAGGTGCACTCATGTCTTTGGGTTTACGTCAGTACGGCGTCATTATGGATGGCAACGTAAAACGCGTATTAGCCCGTTTTTTTGCTATTGAAGATGATTTAAGCAAACCTCTACACGAACGTGAAATGTGGAAACTCGCTGAAGAGCTTTGCCCTACTCATCGTAACCATGACTATACTCAAGCCATTATGGACTTGGGTGCAACTATCTGTACGCCCAAAAAACCGCTATGTTTATATTGTCCAATGCAAGAACATTGCCAAGCTTACAAGCAAGGTTTAGAACAAGAATTACCTTTTAAGAAACCGAAAAAAACACCTCCTGTTAGAACCGCAGATGTTCTTATTATTCAGTGCGAAGACGAATGGTTTTGGCAACAACGCCAAGCTCATGGTCTATGGGGCGGTTTAATCTGTTTACCCATTTTAGAAAAGGAACATGAGCGACTGAGCTTAAGTCAGCAATTTAAACTGCAACCTCAACCGCAGACCTTCCAAATCAGTCATAGCTTCACTCACTTTACATGGCTACTTAATGCTCACACGTTCCACGTGGAACCTGACCAAAAAGAACATCTGGCAATTGAACTTGAAGGCCAATGGCTAAGCCCAGAACAAGCTATTGCTAAAGGTGTTCCAACAGCTATGAAAAAATTGATCTCGACGAGTCGTTCGTGACATAGTGGGTAAAATAATTTTGATATGGCTGTGACAGGGAGTATTTTGTGCGACGTTTTGTTTCTCATTTCTCACTTGGTTTTCTGATTCTTCTATTGGCTGCCTGTGCCAGTGCACCCAAAAAACCTGCCCCTCTTCCACCCGTTCAAGTCATCAAGCTCAAAAGTATGCAGCTTCCAAATCGACTGCCTGTACCAGTGAAAGGTGTCGATCGAGACGAATTAAAAGACACATGGGGAGCTGCTCGCAGTCAGGGTCGTAGTCACGAAGGAATTGATATTTTGGCTCCACGTGGAACCAAAGTGTACAGTGCAACTGAAGGACTCGTTGCCGATCTTCGTAATAATAATTTAGGTGGCAAAGTCATCTGGATTTTAGGCCCAGCGGGAACATGGCATTATTATGCTCATCTTGATGGTCACAAACGTGGCTTAAATGTAGGTGACTACATCAAAAAAGGTGATCTAATCGGTTATGTCGGCAATACGGGCAATGCACGTTATACTTCACCACATCTTCATTACGGACTTTATCTAGATGGTAAAGGACGTGGTGCTGTTAACCCTTATTCTTATTTACGCTAGGAACACTTTATGTCGGAAGCGCTGATCAATCGCTTAGTAGAGTTTGCCGAGTCAGGCAATCAGCAAAAGATCATTTTAAATGGCAATAGCTATCAAGGCTGGATCATGGAAATCAGTGATGATGCCCTGCTAATCAGTACCGGTTTTTCAGATAAAGTTGGTAAAGACTTTTGGCTAAAGTTTGAAGACTTAACTCAAGCTGAACTGTATTATTGGGATACGCGCCCAAATGAATGGGTGCTGTTTAAACTTTAAAATTCTAAGATAAATATAAGGAGCATCATCACATGAAAACTCAACGCTGCGGATGGTGTTCCAACGATCCTCTCTATATTGCTTACCATGATGAAGAATGGGGCAAACCAGAACATGACGAAGCTCGACTATTTGAAATGCTTTGTCTTGAAGGCCAGCAAGCAGGCTTATCTTGGATTACTGTACTGAAAAAAAGAGAAAGCTACCGAGAACACTTTTTTAATCACTCTATTGCAGACATTGCTGCATTTACAGATGACTTTTTAGAACTAAAACTATCTGATGCAGGCTTAATTCGTCACTTAGGTAAACTCAAAGCCATTCGTGACAATGCGATTGCTTGGCAAGCACTTAAAGTACAAGTTGGCGACGTTCCTACTTGGCTTTGGCAGTTTGTAGATGCAGCTCCACAAAACAATGATGTTGAAGATTACCGCCAAGCTCCTGCTCAGACTGAACTGAGTTTAAAACTTTCCAAAACGCTTAAAAAGAATGGTTTCAAATTCGTTGGGCCAACCACCTGTTATGCTTTTATGCAAGCAGTAGGCATGGTCGATGATCATGAAAACGATTGTCAATTTAAAGCTTCATAACCCACCATAACGGTTCAAATCCGCTTAAGGAGTTTCCGATGAGCAATAATACGATTCAGGCTTATGCTGCAATGCAGGCAGGTGAGAAACTGGTTCCTTACCAATTTGACGCAGGTGAATTGCAGCCGCATCAAGTTGAGGTAAAAGTTGAATACTGTGGTTTATGTCATTCTGATGTTTCTGTTTTAAACAATGAATGGCGTTCAACTGCGTACCCTGTAGTTGCAGGCCATGAAATTATTGGACGAATTGTTGCTTTGGGTTCAGAAGCCAAAGGTCTACAAATTGGGCAACGTGTCGGCATTGGCTGGACCGCGGAAAGTTGCCAAGCCTGTGATGAATGTATTGGTGGACAGCAAGTACTTTGTACTGGCGGAAGTGTTGCAACAATCGTGGGGCATGCTGGAGGCTTTGCCGATAAGGTCCGTGCAGGCTGGCAATGGGCTATTCCCCTCCCTGAAGATTTAGACGCTGAAAGTGCTGGTCCTTTACTTTGTGGCGGCATTACCGTTTTTGCCCCACTCCTTAAACATAAGATTCAAGCAACACATCATGTCGGTGTGATTGGCATTGGTGGCTTAGGTCATATCGCCATTAAGCTCCTTAAAGCTTGGGGCTGTGAGATCACTGCATTTAGTTCCAACCCTGATAAAACAGAGGAACTTAAAGCAATGGGAGCCGATCATGTCGTGAATAGCCGCGATACAGACGCGGTAACAGCACAAAAAGGGAAATTTGATTTATTGCTCAGCACAGTAAACGTGACTTTAAATTGGCGTGCTTTCATTTCTACGCTAGCACCAAACGGTTCGTTGCATTTCTTGGGGCTTACCCTTGAACCTGTTCCTGTCTCTGTAGGTTCACTTATTAGTGGTGCTAAGTCAGTGACAGGCTCACCTACGGGTTCACCAGCTGCCCTGCGTCAACTTTTGAAGTTTGCGGCACGCAAAAAAATTGCGCCTCAAATTGAGCTATTTCCAATGTCACAGCTCAATGAAGCAATTGAACGTTTACACTCAGGTCAGGCACGCTACCGGATTGTGTTGAAAGCAGACTTTGCAGAATAAAACTAACTCATCGTTTTCATCTGTCGTCGTGACCAGTCCGCCAAGTCACTAATTGCTTGGCGGACATCTGCTGTTAATTCATGCCCAGCATTTAAACGAATGAAATGTCGATATCGTTCATCCTCACCAAAAACATGGCCCGGTACCACGGTAATTCCTTGAGCTTTGGCAGTGTAATACAACGCTAAGGTATCTACTTCCTTTGGTAACTGTATCCAAAGTGCATAGCCGCCTTCTGGCTGACTTAACGCAATCGAAAGGCCCTCAAAGGCTCTTAAAATACAACTGCGATATTGCTCGACCTGTCGCATTAGATTGGGTCGTAGCTGCTCTAAATGCTCTCGATAACCACGGCTATAAATAAAATCGGCTAGGCCTAATTGTAGCGGTGTATTTACGCCAATATTACTTGCCAGTAACTCCAGTCTTAAATGTTGTAGCTTTGAGCTTAAACAAAACCACCCTACCCGATATGCACTCGACAGCGACTTAGAAACTGACCCACACCAAATGACATAGCCTTCGCGGTCCCAATAGCGAATCGGTAGCGGGCGTTCATTGCTGTAACCACATTCACCAAAAATATCGTCTTCAATAATAAAGCACTGATACTTTGCAGCTAATTCAGCAATCTTTTGTTTTTCTGCATTACTTAAACAATATCCTAAAGGATTCTGATAATTGGCTGTCATCAGGCAAACCTTTGCCAAACCCTGCTGCATCAATGACTCTAAACGTTCAAGATCAATGCCACGATGATGCGCTGGAATTTCAATAATCTGCCGTTTTAAACTGGCTAAAAGCTGTAGCTGCCCATTAAAAGTAGGTGTCGGAATCAAAATACTATCACCTACTTCTGTTAGGTGCTGAATCACTAAAGACAAAGCAGGGATACAACCATTGGTAATGAAAATATCTTCCGTTGCAATGAAGATTCCATCTTCGCGCCAATGATCAGAAAGCGCTTTTCTTAATTGCTCATGCCCTTGTTTATTACAATAGAGAAAGTCTTGTGGCTGACAATTTTTTAAAGCTCGTTGAATAGAACGACGTAAACCCTCTATGGGAATAAAATGCGGCGTCAACTGAATCGAACCCAACGGTACAAGATGGCTTTGTAAGGCTGCTTCTTGAATTTGGTTATGCAACTCTAGATTTGAGACTTGCCGAGGTAAAGACAAAAAGTCTGGGCTATCCGGAATAGGGCTAGACTGGGTACGAGCAACCACAAAATAACCCGACTTCGGCTTCACATAAATAAGCCCCCTCGCCTCAAGCAATTCATAGCAACTTTTTGCCGTGCTTAAGCTAATAGTGTGCTGACGAGCGAAATCTCGTAACGAAATCAGCTTTTGATGAGGCTTGAGTTCATCTTGATAAATTCGATGTGCTAATTGATTCGCAAGAACCTGATATTGAAAAGTCATTCTGTGCTGCTTTTTTAAAAATTTCTGTATCTGTACTGGTTTATAGAACACCTTTACGCTATATAAATCAACTCAAATAGTAGCAAGATCATGAAATTAAAAGCTATATTGTTATTTACTGTTGTTTTAGCAGGTTGCCAAACTGAGCCACAAAACGAGCAGTACAGACATACCGTTTGCCAAAGCCTGATTGAAGGTTATTTAAAAATAACCAATCAACAAGACTATAAAATGGAGCAGCGCACTGATGATGAGTCTAGTACGATTTCTCATTATCAATATCAGCGTAATAGCTCAAATGAAGTTGTCATGGTGAATTCGGCCTATTCCAAACTATATTTTACTTGCCGACAACAGCAAAAAAGCTATTTTCTGGCACAGCATTTATCAGAGGGACAAATCACTCCAATTTTAGAAGTTCATTTTCCAACTGATGGGTATGCTACTTTTAGAGAGCGCTTTTAAAACCATCTTTTAACTGTTCTACCAAAAACTCAATGAATAAACGGATTCGTTTTGGTAGATGCTCTTGTTGATAATACACAGCATGGATGCTTTGATATTGATGTTCAATTTGGTCTTCGAATAATGCAATCAATCGGCCTTCTTGAATATCTTTCCAAATTTCAAATTCAGATAGTCGTGCGATACCATGGCCTCTAATCGTGAGTTGGCGTACCGTCTCACCACTAGAAGCTTTAATGTTTGCTTGTGCGAAAAAATATTCATCGCCGACTTTAATCGGCCAGCTATTAATATAGGCAGGTCTGGTAAAACCAATCAGATCATGCTGTTCGAGTTGTTCAGGTTGTGTTGGTGTTCCTTTAATCGCTAAATATTCTGGACTCGCAACAATAAATAAACGACTTTTACACACCAGTTTGGCATGAAGACTCGAATCATTAAGTTCCCCAAACCGAAATGCCACATCGGTTTTTTGCTGTAATAGATCAATCACCTGATCATTACTATTTAACTCAATTTCAATATTTGGATAGTACTCACGAAACTTATGCATTAACGGCGCAATCACGTGTAAAACAAACGGCGTTGCTGAATCAATACGAATGAGTCCCGCGGTGCCCTGATCAGATTTTTGTAGTTCTTCTTCAGCCGCATTTAGCTCATTTAAGATTTTACGGGCCTTTACCAGAAACTGTTGCCCTTCTTGAGTGAGTTTCAATTTACGCGTTGTTCGTTCTAACAAAGTCACATCTAACTTCGCTTCCAAACGTGTTAAAGATCGGCTAACTCCCGAAGGTGTTTGTTTTAAATGCTCTGCTGCCGCAACAAAAGAACCCGTATCAACGATTGCAATAAACGCGACGAGTTCTTCAATGGTTGATTTCATGTCTTATTCAATTATTGACTAATGATCAAAGATATTTTGCTTATTCATCTATTTTTTCGCAACAATAAAAAAAGCAAAATGCACATCAAGTTAAATGATTATTCAAATTTAGGTAAACACATGAATATTCCACGTTTTGGTCTAGGTACTTTCCGTCTTAAAGAACAAGCAGTCATTGATTCTGTTAAAAATGCGCTAGATGTAGGTTACCGTGTAATTGATACTGCTCAAATTTATGACAATGAAGCAGCAATTGGCCAAGCCATTGCCGAAAGCGGTGTATCACGTCAGGACTTATTTCTAACTACAAAAATCTGGGTAGATAATTTTGCTCAAGATAAGTTTATTCCAAGCTTAAAAGAGAGCTTAGAAAAGCTTCGTACTGACCATGTCGATTTAACTTTGATTCATTGGCCAGCACCAGATTTAGGCGTTTCGATTCCTGAAATCATGAAGCTTTTACTTGAAGCGAAACAACAAGGCCTTACCAAACAAATTGGTATTTCAAACTTCAATATTGAGCTTACCCAACAAGCAATTGATACAATTGGTGCTGAAAATATTGCAACCAACCAGATTGAGTTAAGCCCTTATCTTCAAAACCATAAACTTGTAAATTTCTTACAAGAGAAGAATATTGATGTCACTTCATATATGACACTTGCGTACGGTAAAGTGCTTCAAGACCCTGTTTTAGCTGAAATTGCAGCAGCACATCAAGCAACAACAGCGCAAATTGCACTTGCGTGGGCATTGCAACGTGGTTTTGCAGTTATTCCATCTTCGACTAAACGTGAAAACCTGATTAGCAACTTAAAAGCACAGGATATCGAGTTAACTTCAGCTGAAATGCAAATGATTGCCGAACTTGATCGTAACAGTCGTGAAGTTAGCCCAGAGCCATGGGCACCAGTTTGGGACTAAACTCATGAACACTCAATCAAATACGGCGTTCTCGTTATTGGCATTGGCAATTGGTGCCTTTGCCATTGGCACCACGGAATTCTCACCAATGGGATTGTTGCCAAATATCGCTAATGATTTAGGGATTTCAATTCCAACGGCCGGAATGTTAATTACGGGCTATGCACTTGGCGTCATGCTAGGTGCTCCGTTTATGACCCTATGGTTTGGCGGTTTTGCACGACGTAATGCGCTTATCTTTCTGATGGCGATCTTTACGGTAGGTAACCTGATAGCGGCGTTTTCACCAAGCTATATGAGCTTATTAGGTGCGCGTCTCATCACAAGCCTTAACCACGGTGCTTTCTTCGGGATAGGTTCAGTTGTAGCAGCAAGCATTGTGCCCGCACATAAACAGGCCAGTGCTGTAGCAACCATGTTTATGGGCTTAACCATTGCCAATATTGGTGGTGTACCGTTGGCAACATGGGTTGGACAAAACATTGGCTGGCGTATGTCTTTCCTTGCGATTTCCTTGCTTGGTGTGATTACCATGCTGGCGTTATGGAAAGCTCTGCCATCAGGTATGGTTGCCCAAAAACCAAATGTAAGAGCTGAGTTGAAAGTGTTAACGCGCACTCCTGTAATCCTTGCGCTACTCACTACGGTACTCGGTTCAGGCGCAATGTTTACGCTCTACACCTATATCGCGCCAAGTTTGACTGAGTTTACCCATGCTTCACCAACCTTCATTACGTTTATGCTGATGTTGATTGGTGTCGGTTTCTCAGTGGGTAACCATTTAGGCGGTCGCTTTGCAGATTTGTCCATTAACAAAACTCTGATTGGTTTCTTGGTTCTGTTAATTGTGATGATGGTGACTTTCCCAATCCTTGCCCAAAGCCAGATTGGAGCAGCCATTGCATTAGTAATCTGGGGTGCTGCAACTTTTGCTTTAGTTCCACCATTACAAATGCGCGTAATGTCAGTCGCTCACGAAGCACCAGGCCTTGCCTCTTCAGTAAATATCGGTGCCTTTAACTTAGGTAACGCAGTAGGCGCAGCAGCAGGTGCGTTAGTGCTCGATTTAGGTTGGGGTTATAGTGCAGTGTCATTTGCTGGTGCATTGCTAGCAGGGTTAGGTTTGTTATTGGTTTTATTCCAGATCAAGCGCGAAAGTAGTCCCGCCCAAACGTTACAGCAGTGTTCAGATTAATAAAAAAAGCGCCTGAAATCAGGCGCTTTTTTTAAATTCTTTATTTTAAAATATCTGGTAATTTCGGTTGTTCATAAATCGGACTCGTCACTTCCCGTTTCATTTTCAGCAACATCTGGTAAGGCTGTTGTTGAACAAACATATTTACGAAGCTCAGCGGAATCGCACCAGCTGGGTCAGCATAACCACTTGTGGTTACTTTAACTTTGTTATTCGCTAATTTCTGGAAGGTCCAATCCCCTTCATAGCGTGTTAAGCGCACTACATCAGGTTGTATCGGATAATTACTATTAATCGCCGTGTTCTTAATGGTAATGAGGCCATTAGCCGCTTTACTCATTTTTCCTTTCACAACCACATCGCGATCTTTTAAAGGAAAAGGAAAATCTAACAGCATATAGAGTGTGAATTCACCCTTTTTCTCATCTTGAGACAACATCTGAACCTTGCCCATATAAGGGACCCACTGATCGGCACGATTTACATCTAAAATCACAGCAACAGCGCGTTCAAGTGGCACATCAAAAGTCGTTTCAGCTTTATATTGAAAGACTGGATTATCAGTCTTTTGATAGGTCCAGACTTTAATATTATTACGGTCTAAGCTGAGTTTAGCTTTTTCCGTAGAAGCAGCCCCCGTCCAGAGGCTGCTTAAGCAAAGAAGAGTGGTCAAGGCAATTTGTTTTTTATTCATGTTCTGCTCTATCTTGTTTTTCTCGCTACACATGGAATACGGACAGGGTTTTAAACCTGTACGTCGTTCAATCCTAAAACATCTTTCATGTCATATTTACGCGCTTCACGGCCCACAACCCATGCCGCAGCTCGCACTGCACCAGCAGCAAAGTTCATACGGTTCGTTGCTTTATGAGTCACTTCAACGCGCTCACCTTCACCAATGAACATCACTGTGTGTTCACCAACGATATCACCACCACGAATGGTTTCAAAACCAATCGTTTGACGGTCACGCGGGCCTGTGTGTCCTTCACGTCCATAAACAGCAACTTCTTTTAGGTTACGGCCTAAAGTATCTGCAATCGCTTCACCCATCATTAACGCTGTACCTGATGGCGCATCTACTTTATGACGGTGATGAGCTTCAATCACTTCAATATCTACTGTATCGCCAAATACTTTTGCTGCAAGCTCAAGTAACTTGATTGATACATTTACGCCTACCGAATAGTTCGCAGCGTAAACCACAGGTGTATGAGTCGCAACTTCGTCTAACTCAGCTTTTTGCTCATCTGACATACCTGTTGTGCCAATAACCATGGCAACCCCAGCTTCACGGCAAAGCTTCAAATGCTGAGCAGTCGCAACCGGCGCAGTAAAATCAATAATTACATCGCAGTCTTTCAGAACATCTGACAAGCTTCCTGAAACCTTCACACCCACTGAACCAATACCAGCAAGCTCACCTGCGTCAGTGCCGACCAAACTACTTTCCGGACGCTCTACTGCAGCAGCCAATTGATAGCCTGCCTGTTGAACTGCTTGAATAAGCGTACGGCCCATACGACCGCCTGCACCTAAAACACCAATGCGTGGAGCTGCTGACATAATCCTTTCCAATCTTCTGTTTTACGTAATTTGTCTACTATATCAAAACTCTTTGCTCACGATAAAAAGTAAAAATTATTTTTTAATATCAGCTGAAATTTAATCTGTTTTCACAAAAGTTAAAGAATTGATCGGCACACTACTCAGCCACGAATGAGAAAAAGATGACTATAAGGAGTTCAGCATGCATTCGAGAATTATTGGCTTCACAGTGATGATGGGGATTATGAGTTCAGTGGCGTTTGCAGAGCCTGCAATCCAGCCAGGAGACACATTAGAAAGCTTATCTAAAGCACGTATTACAACTAACGTAAATACTCAAGCAGCAACGCCTACAGCTCAAACGAGCGTAGCAACCGATGCCAATACTGACGTTAAAGTTGAAGATATTGACCCGATTATTGGCGAAACAACAGCAGAAGTACCTAAAGTAGCCGTACAGGCAGTAACAGCAGCCGCACCAGTGATCGAAAGTGCTCCGACTCTTGCTTCTAGCGAACCGACTGTAAGTGTTGACGACATCGATGTTGCTCACCCTACAGAGTAAGCAGAGGTAATTTACTTTTAAGCAGAATAAAAATAATAAGATGAATCAGCGCAATAAAAAGGCGGATATTTTATCAATATCCGCCTTCTTTTTAATTTCTTATCTAATCAAGTATTAATCGAACAAACGATCAAAGAATGATTTTTTCTTTGGTGAAGAAGCACTGTCTTCGCCATCAAAAGAAGCTTGCAACTCTTTAAGTAATTCACGTTGACGAGAATTTAAGTTGACCGGTGTTTCAATCACAATACGGCAGAGTAAATCACCTACCATGCTGCTACGTACTGGACGAACGCCTTTGCCACGTAAACGGAATAATTTGCCTGTTTGAGTTCCCTCAGGAATCTTCAAGCTAACGCGACCTTCCAATGTTGGAATTTCAAGCTCTTTACCAAGTGCAGCATCAGCAATGCTTACTGGTACATCCATATAAAGATCGGCACCATCACGTTGGAAAATTTCGTGTTCGCGAACAACCACTTCAACGTACAAGTCACCTGATTGGCCATCACGAATTGCTTCGCCTTTACCACTCAAACGAACGCGGTCACCATTATCCACACCCGCTGGAATTGTAACTTCCAACGTTTGCTGGCGATCGGCTACACCTGAACCATGACATGCCTGACAAGGGTTTTTAATAATTTTACCTTGGCCACGACAAGTACCACATGTTTGTTGTACAGAGAAGAAACCTTGCTGCATACGCACTTGTCCTGAACCATGACAAGTTTTACAGGTTTCAACATCTTTTGGATTTTTAGAGCCTTTACCATCACACACATCACATGGTGCTGGAGCAGTAAAAGTAATGGTTTTTTTCACCCCTTTTACAGCTTCTTCAAGGGTAAGTTCCATTACATAACGTAAATCTGATCCGCGACGTTGACGCTGTTGACGCCCACCACCGAATGCACCACCGAAGATATCACCGAACTGGCTGAAAATGTCTTCTGCACTAAATCCGCCGAAACCACCACCACCGCCGCCAAAGCCGCCTTCGAACGCATTATGACCCATGCGATCGTACATGCTGCGCTTTTCGCTGTCCGATAAAACTTCATAAGCTTCAGCAGCTTCTTTAAATTTATCTTCAGCTTCGGCATTGTCAGGGTTTCTATCTGGATGATATTTCATCGCCAATTTACGGTAGGCTTTTTTGATCTCATCATCACTTGCGGTTTTTGAAACGCCTAAAACCTCATAATAATCACGTTTAGCCATTTTTGGCGGTGCTCCTCACGGAATTTTATCAATACTCTATTGCCGACTAAATGGGGGGCTTTAGCCGAATTTACAAGGGTAAAATATTTAAAAAATAGATATATTAAAAAACTGCCTTATTTTTTAAATATTTAGACAAGCCTTTTAACCATGCATTTAATAGAAATAACCACGCAATAGCGCTAAATACCACACCAGCAACCGTAGAGGCGGTTACCCAAAGGTTACTGTCCCATGCAAAAAAGAAGAGCGGAATAAACCAGACCGCAGCAAAAATTGCCATACAAAGAAATAGAATCCCGTTTCGCATAATCCATAGTGCATGCGCATGAATCCAAACTTCTGCATTATCTACAACCGCCACTTTACGAGCGACCAAATAAGCAAAGGCCGCAAAAATAACCGTAAACAATGCAAGAAACATGAACGCATAAGAAATTACTATATAACGGCGATGCTGTTCGATATGGTCTTGCCCCATCTGTATTTCACCTCAATTCACTGCACTTAGCCTATTTTTTATGCAGTGAAATAATCCTGTATTTTTTGTGTAAAGACAGGTGCTACTATATTGGAGTTTTCAATATTTCGCACCTTTATTCACAAAAAATTTATGTATTTTATGCGGTTTTTTTCACCTTAAACCACGCTGCGTAGAGCGCAGGTAAGAAAAATAATGTCAGTAAGGTGGCAACAATCAAGCCGCCCATGATCGCAACTGCCATCGGACCAAAGAAAATACTTCGTGAAAGTGGAATCATGGCCAAAACTGCGGCTAATGCAGTCAAAATAATCGGACGGAATCGACGCACTGTCGCTTCAATAATCGCTTCCCATGTTGGATGCCCTGCTTGCCTGTCTTGTTCAATTTGATCAATCAAAATAAGCGAGTTACGCATGATCATCCCAGATAGTGCAATTGTGCCCAACATCGCCACAAAGCCAAATGGTTTGTTAAATAAGAGTAAGAATAAAACCACACCAATTAAACCCAGCGGAGCTGTTAACAACACAATGGTCGCGCGAGATAAGCTTTTGAGCTGAATCATCAGTAATGTCATGACTACAGCTAAGAACAGTGGCATACCCGCATTAACAGAGTTTTGCCCACGTGCAGACTCTTCTACAGTTCCACCGACTTCAACAAGATAACCACTTGGTAATTCAGCACGTAACTTATCCATTGATTCTGCTAACTCGCCAACCACGGTAGCGGGTTGTAATTGAGTCCGAATATCTGCGCGAACAGTAATGGTCGGTAAACGGTTACGATGCCAAATTAAACCATCTTCAAACTTATATTCAATTTTAGCAATCTGGGCTAAAGGCACAGTCGTTCCATTGGTCGTTGGTACAGCTAAACTTGCCAGTGAAGCCACTTCAACTCGTTCACTCTGATCGCCGCGTAAACGGATTTCGATGAGTTCACGCTTTTCACGATATTGCTCAATCGCGCTACCTGTAATTGATGCATTAATGAAGTTCGCTAAATCGACACTAGAGACACCCATTTGTCGAGCACGATCTTGGTCAATTTGAATTGAAATAATCTTACTCGGCTCACCCCAATCTAAATGCACATTGGTAGTATTCGGGTTTTCGCCAACTAATTTAGCGACTTTTTGTGCCTCTTGACGTACCAGATTTTGATCTTCGCCTGACACACGATATTGCAATGGATAACCAACAGGTGGCCCATTTTCTAGTAATGACACGCGAGTACGAACTTGCGGAAGTAATTGCTTAATTTGTGTGTCTAATGAGCGTCGAATTTCATCACGATCATCAAGCGATGATGCGAGTACAACAAACTGCGCAAAGCTGGCTTGCGGTAATTGCTGGTCTAACGGTAAATAAAAACGTGGTGAACCTGTACCGACATAAGCCACATAGTTATCAATACCTTTTTGTTTAGACAGGAATTTTTCAACCTTTTTCACAGCTTGTTCTGTCGCTGTTAAAGAAGCGCCTTCTTCAAGTTTTAAATCAACTAAAATCTCGGCACGGTTCGAAGGTGGGAAAAACTGCTGAGGAACGATCTTAAACATCAACACAGATAGCACAAAAATACCCACCGTAGTCGCAATTACGGTTTTACGGTAAGTCACACAAAACTCGACCATCTTTCTAAAACGTAAATAGAAGCTAGATTGATAAGGATCGTAGTGATGGTCCTGTGAAATGGCCACAGTTTGCGGTTGCGGTTTTTTGGTTAATCTCGCCCATAAACGGGCATACCAAGGGGCCTGATGACCTGTTTTGGTAAAATCAGGTAATAGCTTTTCACCTAAATAAGGTACGAATAAAACTGCCGCGACCCAAGACACTAATAAGGCAATCGTTACCACCTGAAAGATAGAGCGAGTGTATTCACCCGTACCAGACTGAGCCGTAGCGATGGGTAAGAAACCAGCCGCAGTAATCAATGTTCCGGTGAGCATTGGAAAAGCCGTTGTTTTCCACGCAAATCCGGCGGCTTTAATCCGGCTATAACCCTGCTCCATCTTAATTGCCATCATCTCAACGGCAATAATGGCGTCATCGACCAACAGACCTAGCGCCAGAATCAAGGCACCCAGTGAAATCTTATGTAGGCCAACATCGAATAGACTCATACCCGCAAAGGTCATTGCTAAAACTAAAGGAATAGAAAAAGCGACAACCAATCCCGTGCGGAAACCTAAAGAGAAAAAACTCACTAACAAGACAATAATAACTGCTTCAGCGAGTACCTTTATAAACTCATGAATACTGCGTTGTACTGCTACAGGTTGGTCAGAAACTTTTTGGAGCTTCATCCCTAAAGGCAAAGTTTTTTGCAGTTGGGCAAATTCTGTGTCGAGATTTTTACCTAAGGCAATAATGTCACCGCCCTTACGCATCGATAAAGCAATACCAATGCCATTTTCACCCATGAAACGCATACGTGGCTGAGCTGGTTGACTAAAACCACGGTAGACATCAGCGACATCTCCGAGCTGAATGGTTTTATCACCTACCAATAAAGGCATTTTCTTAATTTCATCAATGTTTTGTAAATGACCACTTACCCGAATCTGAATGCGGTCTGTGCCTGTTTCAAAAAAACCTGCACTTGCCATACTGTTTTGCTTTTGTAAGGCATCTTGAATCGCTGTAACTGGAATACCAAGCTGTACCGCTTTGGTGTTAGAAATCTCAATCCAGATTTTTTGATCTTGTAGACCAATGAGTTCAACCTTACTAACATCCTTGACGCGTTGAAGCTGTAATTGCAAACGATCTGCATATTCTTTTAAAAGCGCATAGTCAAAGTCTTTGCCTGTCAGTACATAAATATTACCGTAAGTGTCTCCAAATTCGTCATTGAAAAATGGACCTTGTACGCCGTTTGGTAGTTCATGGCGTATATCATTTACCTTCTTACGAACGTTGTACCAAACATCGGGAATCTTGTCAGAAGTCAGCGAATCCTTCGCTACAAAAGTGACCAATGACTCGCCTGGACGGGAGTAAGCCATAATCTTGTCATACTGCCCTGTTGTCATGAGTTCCTTTTCGATACGGTCCGTAACTAAAGTAGAAACTTCTTTGGCAGTCGCCCCAGGCCAGTAGGTCTGCACCACCATGACCTTGAAGGTAAATGGTGGATCTTCACTTTGTGATAATTTTGAATAAGAGATTGCACCGATAATGCCAAGCAACAGCATAAAATAAAGGACAATGCCTTTATTATTTAATGCCCATTCCGAGAGATTGAATTTCATGGCTGGGTTGCTCCCTGAATTTTCACCCCACGGTTTTCACGATCAATCGGATGAATCTTCTGTTTATCACGTAGCAAATGTACGCCGCCAATCACGACCCAATCGTTTGGAGCTAAGCCAGATAACACAGGTACGCTATCTTTGCCATATGCACCAATCGTTACAGGTACTTTACGCAAAGTCTGATTCGCATTAACCACCCACACATAAGGTTGATTATCTGTTGCTGAAACACTTGAAAGTGGCACACTCATCACATTGGTTTGAGTTGAGCTAAAAAATACACGTGCACTTTGTCCAAGCTGAATAGTAGATTGACCTTCTTTGAGTGCAACTTTCACTGTAAATGTACGAGACTGATCTGCCGCTGGGGAAACTTCACGCACATAACCAGCAAATCGGTCATTCGGTTTAGACCATAAAGTCACCCAAGCTGCTTGGCCAACCTTGATCTCGGCAACCGCTTGTTCTGGCACGCCAATGACAACTTCACGCTCTCCATCAATGGCCAGTTGATAAGCCGCTTGGCCCGCAGCAACCACTTGTCCAATCTCAATGTTTCGTGCAGTAATTACCCCGTTTTTATTAGAAACGAGTTGGTTATAACCAGTTTGGTTCGCAGAAACTTCATAGTTAGAACGAGCTTGCTGTAGAGCCGCTTGCGCCGCGTCATATTGATTTTTTACCGTATCAAATTGCGAACGGCTCACCGCATTAATCGGTAATAATTGCTGAAAACGTTTAAGTTCGTCTGCTGCTGTTTTTGCTGAAGCTTGTGCATTGTCCAGTTGGGCTTTAGCGGCATTTAATTGTAGCTGGGCATCTGCCACGTCAAGCTTTGCTAAAACTTGTCCGACTTTAACTCGATCACCGACATCTACATAACGTGCTGTAACTTGTCCACCGACCCGAAATGCTAAAGCCGTTTGTTGTCTGGCCTGCACATCCCCTGCATAGCTTTTTTGTTCATTGAGTGTGGTCAAGGGTTGAGCCACCATCACATAGGGTATTTCTTCTGTTTTTGGGGCTTCTTTACTACACCCCATTAATGTGACCGTACAAACAATCACCATACTCATGATGAGAGGTTTTAACAGATTCATATCTTATCGCTCTTATTCAAACTGATTTTTTAAGGCACAATATGCTTGCATCATAAATTGTTTACTTTTTAATTAATATACTCATGGGTACATTAATTAAAGAAAAACTTATAAATCGTTTTTTTTAAATTTTTATCAGAGGATTTTGTGCAAACAGTTAATCAAAGTGGGCGCCCCAAAGATCTGGAAAAACGTGCTCGTATCTTACAAGCCGCGAAAGCTATTTTTTTAAAATCTGGCTATCACGGTACCAGCATGAACCAGATTGCACAGGAAGCAGGTGTCACTAAACTCACGGTTTATAATCACTTTCAAGACAAAGCGAACTTATTTATCTGTGCGATTACAGAAACCTGTGAAGAATCGCTTTGCACTAAACAGTTTGAATTAGATGCATCGGCAGACTTTTATCAAGCACTGTTTATTGTGTGTTCACGCGCCTTGCAGATTATTTATTCACCTGAAGCGCTTAAACTCGAGCATGTATTATTTGAACTCGCAGCAGAACAAAGCCCTTTAGCTGAACAATTTTTTACTGCATCGCATACGCGACTTCAAAATCAGTTAGCCGCATTCTTCCAAAAAGCAGCTGAATTAGGTTTTATCCAAGCAGATGATCCAATTTATCAAACAGAGCTTCTTTTAACTTTGCTGCTTGGTGTACGTCACCATAAGGTTCTACTTAGAATTATTGCTGTGCCTAATGCACAAGAGCTAGAACAAATTATTAGAGATGCGATTAATTTATTCTTGCTCAAATATCGGAATTAAACCAAAGTCCGATTGCCAAAAGTTGCACTGAGTGCATGTCTACTTTTAAGACGCAATAAGCGAATTAAATGTTATTTTTTAAGCAAAAATTCACATTTTCTTACGCTCACAGCTTGGAATGTTTGTTAATCGCGCTATATTCGATAAGAATAAGAACAGGAGAAAATAGCATGGTTCAGCAAATCGATGCGCCACTGCGTGAGGATGTCCGTTTACTTGGCAATTTGTTAGGTGAAACCCTAAAACAACATGCAGGACAAGAACTGTTTAATCAGATCGAGCAAATCCGTGCGCTTGCTAAAGGTGCACGTGATGGTCAAGCTGAAGCCGAAAAGCAACTAGAACAATTATTTTTAGAATTGCCCGATGAAGAGCTACTCCCTCTTACTCGCGCTTTTTCTCATTTCCTCAATTTTGCCAATATTGCCGAGCAATATCATGTGGTACGTAGCCGCAGACAGGCAGAATTCGATTCGGAGGCTAATTCTCCAAATCCACTTGTTCACCTATTTGAAAAATTTAAAGACAAAAGTATTTCGACAGAAAAACTGTTCCAGCAAATTTGCGATCTCAATATTGAGTTAGTGCTTACCGCGCACCCAACCGAAGTCAGCCGCCGTACACTTATTCAAAAATATGATGATATCAATGCGTGTTTGTCTCAGCTTGATCAGCAAAAACTCACTCCACGTGAACGTCAAAGTGCACTTGCCAACTTAAAGCAACAAATTAGTTCAGCTTGGCAAACAGACGAAATTCGTCAGCACCGCCCGACTCCAGTTGATGAAGCAAAATGGGGCTTTGCAACCATTGAACAAACTCTTTGGAATGCTGTACCTAAATTTGTTCGTGAGTTAAATGAGTTGGTACAAGAAAATTGCCAACAAGATCTACCCCTTAGCATTGCACCAGTGCGTTTCGCATCTTGGATGGGTGGAGATCGCGATGGCAACCCAAATGTTACTCATCAAATTACCCAAGAAGTGCTGTGGTTATCACGCTGGCAGGCTGCCGACCTTTACCTAAGAGATATCGAAAACTTACGTTGGGAGCTTTCGATCCAAACCTGTTCTGAAGAAATGATTCAGGCCATTGGTAACCAACATGCAGAACCTTATCGTGAATATTTACGTGCAACACGCGAACGCTTAAAAGCGACTCGCCACTGGTTAGCTCAACGCTTACAAGGCTTAGAAGCAGACGACAGCAATGTCATTAAAAGTAAAGATGAGCTTTTACAACCATTATTGCTGTGCTATCGCTCTTTAATCGACAGTAACCTACCTGAAATTGCGAATGGTCAACTTCTCGACTTTATTTACCGTGTGAACTGTTTTGGTATTGAACTACTTAAACTCGACATTCGCCAAGAATCAGGACGCCATCGCCAAGCGATTTCAGCAATTACTGAATATTTAGGTTTAGGTAATTTTGAGTCTTGGACTGAACAAGCGCGCCAAAACTTCCTGATTCAGGAATTACAGAGCAAGCGCCCGCTTTTACCGAAATATATTAATGAACCTGAAGGTAGTTTGATTGGACACCCAGATGTCCAAGAAGTATTTGCAACCATGCGTACTTTGGCAGACCAACCGCCTGAATCTTTAGGGGCCTATATTATTTCGATGGCTGAATATCCAAGTGATGTTTTAGCTGTGTTGTTATTGCAAAAAGAAGCAGGTATTCAGCATCCTTTACGTGTAGTTCCTCTGTTTGAAACTTTAAAAGACTTAGATGGCGCTGCAACGACCATGAATACGCTGTTCAATATGCATTGGTATAAGCAGCATATTCAGGGTAAACACGAAGTCATGATCGGTTACTCCGACTCTGCAAAAGATGCTGGTTTCATGTCAGCTAACTGGGCGCAATATCGTGCTCAAGAAGAGCTCACTGCAATTGCTCAAAAACACGGCGTACAGTTGACGCTGTTCCACGGCCGTGGTGGTTCAATTAGTCGTGGTGGTGCTCCAACACAACAGGCTCTATTTTCACAGCCGCCGGGTTCTATCTCTGGTGCAATCCGAGTCACAGAACAAGGTGAAATGATTCGCTTCAAATTCGGTCTAGAAGGAATTGCCATGCAAAACCTTGAAATCTATACCGCTGCAACACTCGAAGCGACCTTATTACCGCCACCAGAGCCTAAAGCCGAGTGGCGTGAAATCATGAACCGTATGACCGATCATTCTGTGAAGGTTTATCGTCAGACAGTGCGTGAAAACCCACATTTTGTGAAGTATTTACGGACCGTTACGCCGGAACTTGAATTACAAATGTTGCCTTTAGGCTCACGTCCAGCAAAACGTAAAGTGAGTGGTGGTATTGAGTCTTTACGTGCGATTCCATGGGTATTTGCATGGACTCAAATCCGTTTGATGTTACCTGCATGGCTAGGTACTGGTGCTGCAATTAATGAAGTGATTGCCGATCAGCAAAAAGCAACGCTTGATGAAATGCTCCAGCAGTGGCCTTATTTCCAGACGCTGATTGATATGCTGGAAATGGTATTGTCTAAATCCGATGCCAACATTGCACTCTATTACGAGTCTCATTTGACTGAAGATGAAGATTTAAAAGTGCTCGGTAATCAATTACGTCAGCGCTTAAAAGATGCTGTTGAAACACTACTTAAATTGAAAGATGAATCAAAGCTTCTTAGCAATAACGAAGTTCTTGATCAATCAATGCAGGTTCGTAAACCTTACTTACTTCCTTTGCATCTTTTACAGGCTGAACTCATGAAACGCCGCCGTGATTATCTTGCTGAACGTCAGGCAGAAAATACTCCTGTTGACCATGCACTTATGGTGAGTATTGCAGGTATTGCTGCTGGTTTACGTAATACAGGCTAAGCTGATTTTACCGATCGTTTGACAAAGCAGTACATCTCGATGTGCTGCTTTTTACTTGCAAAATTCTCTATTTTTCTTAAATTTTCCTCGATTTTCTATTTTTTAGAATATTTTTTTAAAATCAAAAAATGAGTCTTTATGAGAAAAAAATAACTAATTCCTTATATTTAGAATTCATAAAATTATACCAATCGTTAAAAAATAATTATTTTTCACTAACATACTTCTCTCTAGAGATTAAATGCATTCTCAAGAAAGAGTATCATTGCAGCAATTAAAGAATAACGAGCTTATTTTATGTCCAATTGGTTTCCAAAATGGCAGCCTTACCAAGGTGATATTGACCATCGGCCAGTCTCTACCAATGAATATCTTCCTCCAGTTCAAAGTGCTATTTTAGGTATTCAACATGCGTTTGCGATGTTCGGAGCAACTGTTTTAGCCCCATTACTCATGGGCTTTAATCCTAACCTTGCTATTTTAATGTCTGGTATCTGTACCATCCTGTTCTTTTTAATTACGGGTGGTCGTGTTCCGAGTTATTTAGGTTCAAGTTTTGCATTTATTGGTGTGGTTGCAGCAGCAACTGGGCATATTACGGGTTCGGGCGCCAATCCAAACCTTTCTATGGCTTTAGGCGGAATCGTTGCGTGCGGTATATTTTATGCACTCATCGGTTTTATTGTCATGCTTACAGGCACACGCTGGATTGAAAAACTCATGCCACCTGTGGTGACTGGCGCGGTTGTGATGATTATTGGTCTAAACCTCGCACCCGTTACGATTAAAGGTGTTGCAGGACAACCATTTGAAATGTGGATGGCCTTAATTACCGTACTTTGTATGGGCAGTATTGCAGTCTTTACTCGCGGATTGTTGCAACGTTTACTTCTGTTAGTCGGTTTAATTTTGGCTTATGTAATTTACGCCATCACCACCAATGGGCTAGGTTTTGGTAAACCCATCGATTTTAGCCAGATCTCAGCAGCTGCGTGGTTCGGAATTCCAAGCTTTTCGCATCCTACCTTTGATACTAAAGCGATGCTGATTATTGCACCCGTCGCGCTTATTTTAGTAGCCGAAAACCTAGGACATATTAAAGCAGTAGGTGCGATGACGGGTGAAAACCTGACTCCACAATTAGGCAAAGCATTTGTCGCAGATGGTTTGGCAACAACGCTTTCTGGTAGTGTCGGTGCACCTGGTATGACGACTTATGGCGAAAACATTGGAGTTATGGCAGTCACTCGTGTCTACTCAACCATTGTTTTTGTGATTGCTGGTGTGTTCGCAATTTTCTTGGGTTTATCTCCAAAATTTGGCGCGGTAATTAGTACGATTCCAAGTGCTGTCTTAACAGGTGCATCTATTGTTGTATTTGGTTTAATTACCATTGCTGGTGCAAAAATCTGGATTGAAAACAAAGTTGATTTTTCCAACAATAAAAACCTGATTGTTGCTTCTGTAACAATTATTTTAGGTGCCGGAAATTTTGAATTAATGTTTGGTAGTTTCAATTTAGGTGGCATTGGTACAGCAACATTTGCGGCCATTATTCTAAATTGGTTGTTTAGTTTAAAAGATAAAACCTAAATTCAAAAAGGCAGCGTAAGCTGCCTTTTTTCATTACGATTTAGTATGATGACCTCTTAGCCTTCAATACGTTCCCTGTCATGCGTTTTGATTTTTTTGATTTACAGTTGGTTCTTCATATTGTCTCAACTGGTAGCCTAACTAAAGGTGCTGACCGCTCTGCGATTTCACTTCAAGCAGCGAGCGAGCGTATAAAAAAACTCGAACAGTATTTTGAAACACCCTTATTTATTCGCCAAACCACTGGGGTAGAACTCACCACAGCTGGACATGCTTTTGTAGAACATGCCCGTCAGCTTTTAGTACAAAAAGATCAACTTGAACAAGAAATGCAGAGGTTTAGGCACCCTACCACAGAAGCATTAACGCTTTGGTGTAACTCTTCTGCTCAAAGTGAATATTTACCTACTTTGTTACCTCAATATTTAGTACTTCATCCCGAAATGAATATTGATTTACACGAAGCTGAAAGCTCAGAAATTGTAGATGCATTAACGCAAGGGGTTGCGAGTTTAGGTCTAGTCTCAAGTTTTTTTGATACCAGACATTTGCAGACTAAAGAATTTGCTAGTGATCCTCTAGTTTTGATTTGTCCCGCTACGCATGAGTTAGCTCAATATCAAAAGCTGAATTTGGTAGATGCTCTAAGCTATGGTTTTATTGGTCTTAAACCCCATCACTCTTTGCAACAGTCTATCGAAACCCAAGCTAAGCTATTAGGCTTTAACATACAGTACCGTTTGCGCTTACCTAACTTTAGTGCAATTGCTGAGGTCGTTGCCAAAGGTGTGGGAATTGCGATTATGCCGGCTCGTGCTGCACAGCGTTTGCAATCGGATTATGATTTTCATTCCATCCAACTGCTAGGTGCATGGGCAAATCGTAAACTACTTTTAGCCGCACAAGATTTCAGTCAGCTTCCCAAAAATTATCAGCAATTTGCAGACTTTTTATTACAGCAACGTCCTGAAAAAATCGGCTTAATGCAAAATCATATAAAGCCCTAATGACACCAAACCTATAAAAAAGATACGGCGGAATAACTGCTCGTTGAGTCGATAGCGAATTTTTTTACCTAACCACATTCCAACGAGTGCAGCCACCAACGCAGCAAAAGATAAACGATAGTCCAGTGTTACTCCCAACATCGGGTTATGGTGTAAAAAAACTGCAAGACAAATGGTAGACACCGTAAAAGTCAGCCCTAGAGCTTGTACCAACTCATCACGTTTTAAATGCAAAGACTGCAAATAAGGAACAATCGGAATAATAATGACACCTGTTGCTACCGTCACTGCCCCACCAATATAACCAATGATGGGCGATAGCCAACGCTCATGCTTCCCTAAGTGCGGAAGCTTCTTAACGCATAGACCATAGAGCCCATATAAGGCCAGCATACAGCCTAATAAAATTTCACTACTGTGACCATGACTTTGACTTAAAGTCGGTAGAAAACTCCATATTGAGCCCACCACAATGCCTACAAGCAAAGTCCAGAAACGGCGAATAAAAGCCCAGACATGTCCTTCAGCAAAAAGCTGCCAAACATTGGTGACCATTGAGGGAACAATGAGTAAAGAAGCTGCTTGAAAAGGACTTATTGCGATGGTGAGTAAACCCATCGATACTGCGGGCAACCCTAGACCGATCATGCCTTTAATCATGCCAGCAAAAGCAAAAACCATCATAATAATTACTAAAAAAGTCACTGTTTATCTCCGATTCCCTACATGGTTATGCTACGGAAAAAAACAGGTTTTGCCCTATTCTTGTTTTTAGAAGTGGGCCTCAATTAGAAGTTGAGGCCGTTTTATATTTTTCTTCTAAAACATTACTAAAAATACTTTCAATCATCCAAACTCGGTACAAGCTATTAAATACATAACTTTGACCATCAATACGTAACTCTAAAACTGGCAAATCAGGCTGATGCTTATCTTTGCAAAAAGCATCATTTTGCGCCAGTACAGCTGGCACATCCTGTTCGGTTAATTGCTCAATTCCCAACTGCTGCTGTAATTCTTGAAAATGCTTTTGGAAAGATAAATCTTTGCCTTTTGTCCAAACGGCTTGCAAGATCGTAAAAATCGTATCGATTTGCTGATTTTCCTGCACACTATAAAAAAGCTTTGCCATTTCAAGCGCACTTTCTTCGGTAGGGCGACAAAAAGGAGTAAAAGCGACATCTGTTCGTTTAGAAACACGGGTTGCCAAACTCCAATCAAACCAATCTCGGCCTTGGTAGCTTAAAGGGTAAACTTTTAATTGAATATCGTAATAATCAGCTAGTTCTTCCTTAATATAAGCAAGCAACAGCCAACTCATTGGATCTTCTAAGGCAATATATATATCGAGTTCAGGATGAAGTGTCTGAATTTCGGTAAGTGCCTCAGCATCATTAATCAAATGCTCACGCCATTCGATATGATTAATTAAAAAGATCGGATTACCAGTCAGTAACTTTTGCTGTTTTAGACGACGGGTTAAACGTAATAAATCATCTACTGCATGATATTTACGTCCACCAAACTCAAAGTAAGCTGCCGATACAGGCTCATCCGTAAAAATACGTTCTGAAAAATGTTGAGGAAGCTGATGTTTAACTGCCATGGCATGTAAAGTACGCAGCTTTCCATATTGTTGCTGCCAAAGCATGTGAAAAATATCTTCAAGTAAATGTAAGAAATTCTGACCTTGTAATGGGGTTCTTTTTAATATGACAGCGGCTTGTTTTAAAGATTCTTGGCTTGGGATTTCTGGAAATTCATCAAAAGCAAAACGGTGTTGTTTGGCTAATATTTTGGCATCATTCAGACAATAATTTTGCCACTCTTCATGCGACATACCATTCGGAGGTTCAGAAGCAGTATGGGAAATAATAATTTTTAAAGGTTTAAGCTCATCACTTAAAATCTCATCGAGCTGAGACAGTTGCTGAACAGCTAAATAGCTATACACATCATCAAGTCGTAAATAAATACTTAAACCATTTTCCGTGGGTAACACCGCTTGACGAGAAGGTTTTTGGTAAAACCAACTCGATCGGATAGGGTCAAACCAACGGCGTAGCAGTGACATGAGAGTAGAGCCTCTAAAAAATAAATCCTAAGCAAGACCAAAAAACTGCTTTGATCGCAGTACAAAGTGTCGCAGAAACATCATATACAAAATGCTGACGAGCTCTGCTTATACAGAACAAAGATCATGTTATTGCACGTATTCCTGCATCGGTGAAGATTTTATCATCATTTTATGAGAAACCCATAGAATGACTTGCAACACCCTCATCTACAAGCCTATTTTTTCGAACAGATGTAAAAAATGCACCCATCAGCATGATAATAATTCATCGTGCAAATGGGTGCATAGTTTCTATTCAATTAATAAAATTGAATATTTTATAGAACGCGTACAGCTCCTTTCGCCGCACTTGTTGTATGCATTGCATAAACTTTTAACGCTTTTGATACCTTACGTTTACGTTCTTCTTTCGGATGCCAGCCTTTCGCTTCTTGAACTGTACGACGGTGCGCCATAGTCGCATCGTCAACGTTCAAGTGAATAGTACGGTTTGGAATATCGATTTCAATCGTATCGCCATCTTCTACCAAACCAATTGTACCGCCTTCAGCAGCTTCTGGTGAAACATGTCCAATCGAAAGACCTGATGAACCACCAGAGAAACGACCATCTGTCACCAATGCACAGTCTTTGCCTAAACCTTTCGATTTAAGGTAGCTGGTTGGGTAAAGCATTTCTTGCATACCCGGACCACCACGTGGGCCTTCGTAACGAATCACAACCACATCGCCAGCTTTAATATCATGACCTAAAATTGCATCTACAGCGGCATCTTGGCTCTCAAATACACGCGCTGTGCCCGTAAATTTCAAGATTGATTCATCTACACCCGCAGTTTTTACAATACAGCCATCAAGCGCGATGTTGCCGTATAGAACTGCTAAACCACCATCTTTCGAGAATGCATGTTCTGCATTACGAATAACGCCTTTTTCACGATCACCATCTAAAGTTGCATAGTAGCGATTTTGAGAGAATGCAACTTGAGTTGGAATACCACCCGGAGATGAGCGATAAAACTCATACACATCTGCATCTTCTGTACGAATAATATCCCACTTGTCTAACGCATCTTTTAACGTTTTCTCATGGACTGTTGGTAGTGATACATCAAGTAAATTCGCACGATCCAGCTCACCCAAAATGGCCATAATACCACCAGCACGGTGAACATCTTCCATGTGAACATCTTGTTTTGCAGGCGCTACTTTAGACAATACAGGAACTCGACGTGACAACTCGTCAATATCGTCCATTGTAAAGTCAACTTCCGCTTCACTTGCCGCAGCCAATAAATGCAGAACCGTATTGGTCGAACCACCCATTGCAATATCAAGGGTCATCGCGTTTTTAAACGCCGCCTTTGTTGCAATTGAACGAGGTAAAATGCTTGCATCTTCTTGTTCGTAATAGCGCTTAGCCAATTCAACAATAAGTTGGCCTGCTCTTAAAAATAATTTTTCACGATTAGCATGTGTCGCAACAATTGAACCATTACCTGGTAAAGATAAGCCTAAAGCTTCCGTTAAACAGTTCATTGAGTTTGCAGTGAACATACCTGAACATGAACCACATGTTGGACATGCTGAACGTTCAAATTCTTCAACTTCTTCGTCTGTATAACTTTCATCAGCCGCAACAACCATTGCATCAACAAGGTCAATCGCTTTTTCATTACCACGGAACTTGACCTTGCCCGCTTCCATTGGTCCGCCTGACACAAAAACTACTGGAATATTCAGGCGCATCGCAGCCATCAACATTCCCGGCGTGATTTTGTCACAGTTCGAAATGCAGACCATGGCATCAGCACAATGTGCATTTACCATGTACTCAACTGAGTCAGCAATCAAATCACGTGATGGTAATGAATAAAGCATGCCGTCATGCCCCATTGCGATCCCGTCATCTACTGCAATCGTATTAAACTCTTTAGCAACACCACCTGATGCCTGAATTTCTGCTGCGACTAGTTGCCCTAAATCTTTAAGATGTACATGGCCTGGAACAAATTGAGTAAATGAGTTGACCACCGCAATAATCGGTTTGCCGAAATCCTCATCTTTCATTCCTGTTGCACGCCATAAGCCACGTGCGCCAGCCATATTTCTTCCGTGTGTCGATGTTTTTGAACGATAGTCAGGCATTAGTGTTTCCAACAAGTTGTGCTTGAGCGGAATTTCTTCCACTCTGGCTGAATGATACTGATATAGCGTTAGATCAGTCGGAATATTGACTCATCATCATAATTTGATCATTCTCCATTCTATAGAAGCAAATAATATTCGGAAAGCCAAGAACAGTAATAGTCAGTCAATATTTAGCAAAACTTACATGAATAATTTTTTATTTTTTCATAACCTTTTTTTATCAATAAAAATTTTTGAATAATTTTTTGTTCACTATTTAAAAACCAAATCTCTCAATAGCCATGAGTTTAGGGCTTCAAACGTTTTTCACGTATACTACCCATAAACTCTTTTTGGATTGCATTTGTGAAAATTATTTTTGCTGGCACCCCCGAATTTGCTGCAACAGCATTGGCGGCATTATTAAAAACTTCCCATGAAATTATCGCCGTTTACACTCAGCCAGATCGTAAAGCAGGTCGTGGACAAAAACTAACACCATCTCCTGTAAAACAGCTTGCGCTTGAACATGGTATCCCTGTTTACCAACCACTTCACTTTAAAGCATCTACAGAAGAAGGGCTCGCAGCCCAACAAGAACTTGCAGCTTTAGGTGCCGATGTGATGGTAGTTGCAGCCTATGGCTTGATTCTTCCACAAGCTGTGCTCGATACACCTAAATATGGCTGTTTAAATATTCATGGTTCATTATTACCACGTTGGCGTGGTGCAGCACCAATTCAGCGTGCGATTGCAACAGGTGATGAAGAAACCGGAATCACGATTATGCAGATGGCTGCCGGTTTAGATACAGGCGATATGATGTATAAAACCTACTGTCCAATCACAGCCGAAGATACATCAGCGACTCTACATGACAAGCTCGCAGCTCAAGGCGCAACAGCAATTTGTGACGTACTCGAGTCAGAAGAAACACTACAAAAATATTTGGCAGAACGTGAAGTTCAAGATGAAGCTCTTACAGTCTATGCACACAAATTGGTGAAATCAGAAGCTCGTATTGACTGGTCAAATGATGCTGTTCAACTTGACCGAAATATTCGTGCGTTCAACCCTTGGCCAGTTGCATTCATTCAGTTAGATGAAAATAATGCTCTGCGTGTTTGGAACTCAACGACTTCAACTCAAAGCCAAGCAAATGCACAAGCTGGTGAAATTATCGCAATTGATAAACAGGGTGTACATGTTGCTTGCGGTCAAGACTCCTTTATTTGTCTGACCAGCGTGCAATGGCCGGGCGGTAAAGCAATGAATGATCAACAAATTGCACAAACTCAAAAACTTCACGTAGGACAAATTCTGCCATGAGTCAGGTTTCATCAAATTCATCACGATTTAACTTACGTGCTCAAGTTGTCCAGACCTTATTAAAAGTTCAGCAAGGTCAATCACTCGCTAGTATTTTAAATACACAGCTGAATCAAGTTGCAGAGCGTGATCGCGCACTATTTCATGAACTTGTTCTAGGTACGCTCCGCCAATGGTTTGCTCTTAAATCAATTAGCTTACCTTTGCTCAGCAAACCTTTAAATAATGAAACTGTTGAAACCTGTCTGTATGTTGGGCTTTATCAAGTTTTATGCACGCGTATTGCAGCGCATGCCGCCATATCAGAAACAGTAGATGCCACCAAACAACTTGGATTTCCTGCACTCGGCGGTATTGTGAATGCTATTTTGCGCCGCGCTACTCGCGAAACTGATGACTTTGAGCAAGGTTTACAACAAGCACATGGCTTACCAAGTTGGCTTTTTAAAAAGCTAAAAAAGGATTGGGGGGAACAAACGGAATCTCTTTGCCAATCATTAAAACAAGTCGCTCCTTTAACCTTAAGGGTGAACCAGCGTCATATTGGCCGTGATGCTTATTTAGCAAAACTACAAAGTCTAGATATTCAAGCACGTGCATGTACTCTGTCTGAAGCAGGTATTGTTCTTGAACAATCTGTACAAATTACCCAACTACCCGGTTTTGAAGAGGGATGGTTTTCTGTACAAGATGAACATGCTCAGCTATGTGCAACATTATTGCCAGATTTAAATAATAAAACAGTGATTGATGCCTGTGCAGCACCTGGTGGAAAAACAGCTCATTTACTCGAAAAGTTTAAACCAGCTCAGCTCATTGCTATTGACCAAGATTCTAACCGCTTAATCCGTGTAACTGAGAATTTAAACCGCTTAGCACTTGATCAAAGTCAAACAGAAATTTTAGCAGCCGATGCAACCGAATGGGTACCTGCACAACCAGTAGATTGTATTGTGCTTGATGCACCTTGTTCTGCGACAGGTGTTATTCGTCGTCATCCTGATATCCGTTTATTGCGCCAATCTAGCGACATAGCTCAAACGATTGAACTGCAAAAGCAGATTTTGGAACACATGTGGCAACAACTCAATGTTGGAGGCACACTGCTCTATATTACCTGCTCAGTTTTAAAAGCTGAAAATGAACAGCAGATGATAAATTTCTTTGCAGACCATACGGATGCAAAAGAAATTAAGATAGAAGCGAATTGGGGACTTGAACAAATTCATGGTCGACAATTATTACCGCAAGCACAATCTGGCGATGGATTTTATTATTGTAAAATTCAAAAAATTGCATAAAAAAGCAGGCTTCGAGCCTGCTTTTTATTAGATCAGCATCAAAGCGTATGCTGATCTTTTACATCTTCTAAAACATCATCTAACTCTTCAGGATGTTTCGATAAATGTAGAATGGATAAAATCAATCCACCCCATAAAAACACCATCGAAATCACCATCATCACGATTGCCGAAGTATTCATTATTTTATCCTCCTAGCGATCTTTCATTTTGCTTAACACGATTGCAACGACCGCACAGAAAATCACACTGCCCCAGCCGAATATACCTTGTAAGCTCATACTATAAGTATCATAGCCATTTTTGATCAAATTAAAAACAGTCATACAGAGTGTAGTTAACAAGATTAAAGATGTAATAACCGTTAAAGTGAAATCCCATCCCTTACCCACTTGAATGGTTGAGATACGATTTATATGGTCACTAAGCTCTTTAAGAGCCGAACGTTTAAACCAAGCTATGCTAATAATTGATATTAATGCACCACCGATAATACCGATGTTGTTGATAAAGTGGTCAACAATATCAACCAACTTAATTGCATTTACACTTGAGAATAAAATAATTGATACAAGTGCACTACCACCACCAATAATCGTTACAGCTTTTTTACGGCCCCATTTCAACTTATCTTGCATTGCTGCAATAGGCACTTCCAAAATACTGACCATCGAAGAAATACCTGCGACGAAAAGTGAAGAGAAGAATAAAAGACCAAATAAATCAGCCCCTGTACCTAAGCTTGAAATAATTTTCGGGAATGCAATAAATGCCAATCCAATTCCACCGCTCACTACATCTTTAACTTCAGTACCAGCCGCATGTGCCATAAAGCCAAGCGCTGCAAAAATACCAATACCTGCCAAAATCTCTGTTGACGCATTAGCAAAACCAACGATTAAGCCAGAACCAGTTAAATTGGTTTTCGGTTTCAAATAAGATGAATAAGTCACCATAATCCCGAAACCAACAGATAGTGAGAAGAAAGTATGGCCATACGCGGCCAACCAAACTTTATAATCCATCATTGCAGACCAGTTTGGCGTAAAGAATGCATTCAAACCTTGAGCTGCACCTGGTAAACGCAATGACTGAACCACTAAAATAGTAAATAAAATGAATAATAAAGGCATGAAAATCTTATTTGATAATTCCACACCTTTTTTCACGCCACCATAAAGAATGATTAAAGTAAGTGCCCAAATTCCAACAATCGGCCAGAATAAATGACTTACAAACTGTAAATCAAAACCAGTCGCTTTTGAGGTTTGTAGGTAAGTATTAAAGAAGAACCCTTCTGGATCACTTCCCCACATTTGACCAATAGAGAAGTAAACGTAACTACCTGCCCATGTTAGAACACTTGCATAGTACAAACCAATGATGATACAGACACACACCTGCCACCATCCTAATGTTTCTCCACCTTTAAATAAGGCACGATACGCTTTAGGAGGCGAACCAGTACTACGATGACCAACCGCATAATCTAAAAATAGTAAAGGTAAACCAGCAGTAATGAGTGCTAATAAATAGGGAATAAGAAACGCACCACCACCATTTTCATAAGCAACGTATGGAAAGCGCCAAATATTACCTAAGCCTACAGCCGAACCAACGGCTGCAATAATAAAACCAGATCGTGACGTCCAGTTTTCACGAGAATCTGTCATAGAACACCTAATGTTAAAAGATTGCTTATTTTTACTGCTATTGTTGATTGTTATTCCGCATGCAAAAAAAGAACCAAAAGAATACTTTTGTGTTTGATTGAGAATAAAAGACACCTTGTGAGTATTTTTATTTTCATTTCAAACAAGCAAAAATAGAAAATTCTTCCTTAAAGATTTTTGTCCATTTTTTGCTCCTATATAGCTGAACAATACCTGTTTTTATTTCTTTTTACTGTAATTTCCGTCAGAAATTTTACGAATTTTCTGAGTTTTTATCGCAATTGGTTATTTTTCAGCTTATCTTTATGTCCTAACGCTTATAGTCATAAATTGTTGTTCAATGATATTTTATTCCAATTCCTTAAAAGGTCGCTTTAATTACTCAACTTATCCATTAATTTGTTCTTCAATTTCCAATTAAGATTTGATAATACCTACTTTTTTAGATGACAAAATTTATACTAAAATCGGTAAAGCATTCATATCATCCAAACTAAAAGGAAAATATTAATTATTTGAAATGATTAATATTTTATTTAACTATAAAAATTATTAACAATATACACTTCAGACGCATGTTTTTTATCAATGCATCTGTAGCAAGATGTCTATATCATGCGCTCAAAGATTTCTTTTATGCGGATGTTCAAAGTGAAAATATTAAAAATATCTTTATTAACGCTCGGGATGGGCTTAAGTGGCTTTGCTCAAGCAGACTTTGTTGGAGTAAAAGGAGACGTAGGCTACTGGTTTTATGATGGTAAAGCTAATATGTCTTCTCAATTCCCTGACGATCAAGATCTAGATCAAAAAGGTAGTGCTCAACTCTCATTGGCAATAGAACACCCAATCCCATTTATTCCAAATGCAAAAATTCGTTATGTAAATTTAGATACTCAAACTAAATCAGAAACCTTAGGTCAAGCTAACTATAAAGTTGATTTAGATCATAGTGATTTTATTCTCTATTATGAATTACTAGACAATATTGTGAGTGTAGATGCGGGACTTGGTGCAACTGTATTAAATGGTGATATCACTGCTTATACAGGTAAGCGCGTAGATATTGATAAAACATATCCTATTGCTTATTTGTCTGGTGAAATAAAACTTCCATTTACAGGCTTAAGTGCTAAAGGTGAAGCAACTTATACAAACTTTGATGATGCACGAATCACAGACGCATTGGCAGAAGTAAAATATAAGTTTGCAGATAATCTACTCATTGATCTTGGTTTAACAGCAGGATATCGCGTACTCAATATTGATTTAGATGACTATGATAATAATGATCTTAAGTTTGAATTTAAGGGCCCGTATGTAGGACTGGAAGCTCATTTTTAAGTCAGAACGCACTCGAAATTAGCTTCATATAAAAAAAGGGACTCTTATAGAGTCCTTTTTTTAATTAACCCATACCTACATAACCTGAATATTTTCGAATTCTTTGGCACCATGCCTGAATGTTGGGATATAAAGTTAAATCAAAACCACCTTCATCAGCTACATGGGTATAGGCATATAGAGCGATATCAGCAATAGTGAGCTGTGACCCAATAAAATAATCAGACTTGGCTAACTCCTGATTCATAATAGATAAGGCTCTATGTCCGTTTGGCTGTAAGTTATGATAATCAGCTATTCTATTCTCTGGTAAACCTAAATATTTATTAATAAAACGGGCAACTGCAATAAATGGTTCATGACTATATTGTTCAAAGAACATCCACTGATACTTTTTTGCTCTCATATAGGAATCTGTAGCAATAAATTCTGTTTCCTCAGCCAGATAACCTAAAATAGCATTAGATTCGCTTAAAACACGACCATCATCTAGGACCAATACAGGTATTTTTCCATTAGGATTTAAGAATAAAAAATCTGCTGTTTGAGTGTCTTTTTTTAAAATATCAATGTGGACCCATCTATGTTTAATATTTAATAAGGAAAGTAATAGTTTGATCTTATAACAATTGCCCGAACCTACATCACCATAAATTATCATAGATATTTTTCCCTTATTATTCATATTTAAGTACGCAATTTTCTTATTATTTATAGCACGAATTTTCATATTAATTTCAATTCACACACGC
>NZ_VTDF01000004.1:0-312602 GCF_052824995.1 Acinetobacter sp. 1124_18A
GCATAATATAGTTACGGATTACGTCTCAGGTTGAGGGCTTTGGCTCTCAACTTGCATTATAGGTCAGTAGTTCAATTGGTAGAGCGTCGGTCTCCAAAACCGAATGTTGGGGGTTCGAGTCCCTCCTGGCCTGCCATATTTTGAAATAAAAAGCTTGATGCTGGCTTAGTTGTTCATATAATAAGTCGCGAGTTCTACGACGAGTACAAAAATGTCGAATGATAAATCGCGCGACGCATTGAGCGACGCGCCAATTCCTCAAAGAAATAATTCTGCTGAAGTTGTTCGTTCTGGTTCACCTCTAGATATTGTTCTATGGGTGATTGCGATTGCATTATTGGTTTTAGCTGTTATGGCGAATCAGTATTTACCAGCGCATTGGGCGCCTGCCAATAATATCTGGGTGCGCGTTGGGGCAATTTTTGCTTGTATCGTTGTGGCTTTGGGTTTATTATACGCCACCCATCAAGGTAAAGGCTTCGTTCGTTTGCTAAAAGATGCACGAGTCGAATTGCGTCGAGTAACTTGGCCAACAAAACAAGAAACAGTCACCACATCGTGGCAGGTTCTATTGGTTGTAGTTGTTGCATCATTGGTTTTATGGTGTTTTGACTATGGTTTGGGTTGGTTAATTAAGTTGATTATCGGGTAAAAGAGCTATGAAACGTTGGTACATTATTCATGCCTATTCTGGTTATGAAAAACAAGTGTTACGTTCACTTACAGAACGAATCCAGCGTAGCGCTGTTGCTGATAGCTTTGGTGATGTCCTTGTTCCTACCGAAGAAGTGGTAGAAATGAAGGATGGTAAGAAACGTAAATCTGAGCGCAAATTCTTTCCAGGCTATGTGTTAGTCGAAATGGAAATGAATGATGATACTTGGCATATCGTTAAAGAATGTCCAAAGGTTCTAGGTTTTATCGGTGGTACACCTGAAAAACCAGCACCAATCACTCAGCGTGAAGCAGATGCGATTCTTGCGCGTGTACGTAACACAGGTGAAGCACCACGTCCTAAGACGATGTTTGAGCCGGGTGAAGAATTACTTGTTATTGACGGTCCATTCACAGACTTTAAAGGTGTGGTGGAAGAAGTTCAATACGAGAAGTCACGTTTAACGTTGACGATTAACGTATTTAATCGACCAACTCAGGTTGAACTCGAATTTCGCCAAGTCGAAAAAACGATTTAATCTTAATTGGTTGAAAAGCGCCCGATTTTATCGGGCATTGTTGTTGTAATAGAAGTGTATCGTAAAGATTGGGGAGCCTAGCGGCGTTTGTACCCAGAGGTATTTTAAAATGGCTAAGAAGATTGACGGCTATATCAAGCTGCAAGTTCCAGCTGGTAAAGCAAATCCATCTCCACCAATTGGTCCTGCATTAGGTCAACGTGGTGTAAACATCATGGCATTCTGTAAAGAATTCAATGCTGCTACACAAAAAGTTGAACAAGGTCTTCCAATTCCTGTAGTGATTACTGTGTACAACGACAAGTCGTTCACATTCATCATGAAAACTCCTCCAGCTTCTATCCTTCTTAAGAAAGCTGCTGGTATCCAGAAGGGTTCAGCTGTACCAAACAAAACTAAAGTTGGTAAGTTGACTCGTGCTCAGTTAGAAGAAATTGCGACTACTAAAGAACCAGATTTAACTGGTGCTGATTTAGACGCACGTGTACGTACCATCGCTGGTTCTGCACGTTCTATGGGCTTGGAAGTGGAGCTATAAGACATGGCAAAGTTAACTAAACGTCAAAAAGCCATTGCTGCTGCTGTTGAAGCAAACAAAGTTTATACTTTGGAAGAAGCGGTGCAAGTTCTTAACAGCCTACCTGCTGCGAAGTTCAAAGAATCTTTAGATGTAGCTGTAAATCTTGGTGTAGACCCGCGTAAATCTGACCAGGTTGTTCGTGGCGCGACTACATTACCTGCTGGTACTGGTAAAACTGTACGTGTAGCAGTATTTGCTCAAGGTGCGCAAGCAGAAGCTGCTAAAGAAGCTGGTGCAGACATCGTAGGTTTTGATGACCTTGCTGAAAGCATTCAAGGTGGAAACCTTAACTTTGATGTTGTAATCGCAGCTCCTGACGCTATGCGTGTTGTTGGTAAGCTCGGTACAATCCTTGGTCCACGTGGTTTAATGCCAAACCCTAAAGTTGGTACTGTAACTCCTGATGTAGCGAATGCTGTTAAAAACGCTAAATCTGGTCAGGCTCGTTACCGTGTAGACAAAGCGGGTATTATCCATGCTGCGATCGGTCAGTTAGGCTTTGATGCTGCTGCTATCCGTCAAAACGTTGAAACCTTAGTTGCTGACTTGAAAAAGTTAAAACCTGCAACTTCTAAAGGTATATACATCAAAAAGATCACTTTGAGCTCAACTATGGGTCCTGGTCTTACTGTTGATGTAAGCAACGTTTCTAACTAAGTTTTAAACTTAGTCAAGAATTTTAAAGTCCTGATTGAGGGCAGGGTGTAAAAAATCATAGATTTTTTACACCCATTCAAAGTAATGCTTTGTTTCCTCACTCATCAGGCGGACTTTGAATTGATAAATGTAAATTTATCAGCGTCAAAGACCACAGGCGAAGAGACTTCTTTTGAATATCTTCTTAATAGCCCAGCCTGCGTAGACGCGGTGGTGTGATTTATTCCTCCTCCGCGTGCAAGTCAAATCCTTGTTGACTTGCGAATTGGGAGTGTACTTTTTTGAGTACATAAATCACCGTTAGGAGGTTTTACAATGGCTCTTCTTATTGAAAGCAAAAAACAGATCGTTGCTGAAGTGGCTCAAACTGCTTCTACAGCGTTCGCTGCCGTTGTTGCTGACTATCAAGGTTTAACCGTTGAGCAATTAACTACTCTTCGTGTTGAAGCTCGTAAACTAGGTGTTGCTACACGCGTTGTACGTAACACTTTGGCGAAACGTGCTCTTCAAGATACGCAATTTGCAATCTTGAATGACAACCTTGTTGGCCCAACAATCTTAGCATTCTCAACTTCTGAAGACGATATGGGTGCAGCTGCACGCTTGTTTGAAGAATTTGCTAAAACTAACAAAGCATTTGAATTAAAAGCTGCTGCATTTGACGGCAAACTTTATCAAGGTGCTGAAGTTAGCGTTATCGCAAATCTTCCAAACCAAGAAAAAGCGCTTACTATGCTCGCATCTGTTCTTCAAGCTCCTATTTCGAAATTGGGTCGCTTACTTACAGCGCTTCAAGAGAAAAACGAGTCAGAAGCTGCTTAAGCTTAAATCTACTTCCACACCATTCAATACCCATTTGGAGTTAATCTCATGGCTTTAACAAACGAAGAAATCCTAAACGCAGTTGCTGAAAAAACTGTTCTTGAACTTGTTGAACTTATTTCTGCTTTTGAAGAAAAATTCAACGTATCTGCTGCTGCTGTAGCTGTAGCTGCTGCTCCTGCTGCTGCTGCTGCTGAAGAACAAACTGAATTCAACGTTGAGTTGACTTCTTTCGGTGCTAACAAAGTAGCTGTAATTAAAGCAGTTCGTGAAGCAACTGGCCTTGGTCTTAAAGAAGCTAAAGACCTAGTTGAAGGTGCTCCACAAGTTCTTAAAGAAGGCATTTCTAAAGAAGAAGGCGAAGAACTTAAGAAGAAACTTGAAGAAGCTGGTGCTACAGTTACACTTAAGTAATTGTAAAAGGAGTCGGTTTTTAAATCGGCTCCATAAAATGGCTGATGGCTCTTGGGTCATCAGCCTTTTTGCGTTACAATAATCGGCTCGATTTTTGTTTGTTCTGTACAATAACTGTCATATTTCAGAATAATCAAAGTAATTTCAAATGTTTACCAATATTTTTCTTTTTAAAAAATATTGTTAAGCGTTTTAATACCACTAAAAATTGCAGCATTTGTAAACAGTGGTGGCCATATCGGCCTGTGTAATTCCTTCTGAGCCCGTTCTGCAGGCGGGCTTGGTTTACTTTCCGAGGACTCCAGATGGCATACTCATATACCGAAAAGAAACGGATCCGTAAGAATTTTGGTAAATTGCCCCAAGTAATGGAAGCACCGTACTTACTTTCGATCCAGGTCGATTCGTATAGAACGTTCTTGCAAGGTGGCAAAACTCCAAAAAACCGCGAAGATATCGGTCTCCAAGCCGCATTTCGTTCAGTTTTCCCTATAGAAAGTTATTCTGGCAATGCTGCTTTAGAATTTGTTGAGTATAGCCTTGGTAAGCCTGAGTTTGATGTGCGTGAATGTATTTTACGTGGTTCGACTTATGCGGCACCAATGCGCGTAAAAATTCGTTTGATTATTAAAGATCGCGAAACTAAATCTATTAAAGACGTACGTGAACAAGAAGTCTACATGGGTGAAATGCCACTCATGACAGACAATGGTACCTTTGTAATCAATGGTACTGAGCGTGTAATCGTATCTCAATTACACCGTTCACCTGGTGTGTTCTTTGATCACGATAAAGGCAAAACTCATTCAAGTGGTAAAGTACTTTATTCTGCACGTATTATTCCTTACCGTGGTTCATGGTTAGATTTCGAATTTGATGCAAAAGATTTAGTTTATGTACGTATTGACCGTCGTCGTAAATTACTAGCAACGGTTGTGTTGCGTGCATTGGGTTATAACAATGAACAAATCTTGAATTTGTTCTATGAAAAAGTACCTGTATATCTTGATATGGGTAGCTATCAAATTGACCTCGTTCCAGATCGTCTGCGTGGCGAAATGGCGCAATTTGATATTGCAGATAATGATGGCAAAATCATTGTTGAGCAAGGTAAACGTATTAATGCACGTCACGTACGTCAAATGGAAGCTTCTGGTTTAGCTAAGCTATCAGTTCCTGATGAGTACCTGTATGAGCGTATCACTGCTGAAGATATTACTTTACGTAATGGTGATGTGATTGCTGCAAATACGTTGTTAAGCCATGAAATTATGGTGAAACTAGCAGAAGGCGGTGTTAAACAGTTCAATATCTTGTTTACGAACGATATTGACCGTGGTTCATTTGTTGCTGATTCATTACGTGCTGACACAACATCTGGTCGCGAAGAAGCATTAGTTGAAATCTATAAAGTAATGCGTCCAGGCGAGCCACCAACAAAAGAAGCTGCTGAAAACTTATTTAATAACTTATTCTTCTCTTCTGAACGTTATGACTTATCTCCAGTAGGTCGTATGAAGTTTAACCGTCGTTTGGGTCGTCCATACGAAGTTGGTACTGATCAGAAGTCACGTGAAGTAGAAGGTATTTTATCGCACGAAGATATCATCGATGTATTACGTACATTAGTTGAAATCCGTAACGGTAAAGGTGAAGTCGATGATATCGATCACTTGGGTAACCGTCGTGTACGTTCTGTTGGTGAAATGACTGAAAACCAATTCCGTGTTGGTTTGGTTCGTGTTGAACGTGCTGTTAAAGAACGTTTAAGCCAAGCAGAAACAGATAATTTATCTCCGCAAGATTTAATTAACGCAAAACCAGTTGCAGCTGCAATCAAAGAATTCTTTGGTTCAAGCCAATTGTCTCAGTTTATGGACCAAAACAATCCATTATCTGAGATTACACATAAACGTCGTGTTTCAGCGCTTGGACCTGGTGGTTTAACGCGTGAACGTGCGGGCTTTGAAGTACGTGACGTACATCAAACTCACTATGGTCGTGTATGTCCAATTGAAACGCCGGAAGGTCCAAACATTGGTTTGATCAACTCGCTTTCTGTTTATGCAAAGGCTAATGATTTTGGTTTCTTGGAAACACCTTACCGTAAAGTGGTAGATGGCCGAGTAACTGATGCTGTTGAATACCTTTCTGCTATTGAAGAAGTGGGTACTGTTATTGCACAGGCCGATTCTGCGCTAGATAAAGATGGTAACTTAACAGAAGATATGGTTTCTGTTCGTCATCAAGGTGAATTTGTACGTATCTCACCTGAAAAAGTGACGCATATGGATGTATCTGCACAGCAGGTTGTATCTGTAGCTGCATCACTTATTCCATTCCTTGAACACGATGACGCGAACCGTGCATTGATGGGTTCAAACATGCAACGTCAGGCGGTTCCTACTCTACGTGCGGATAAACCGCTTGTAGGTACAGGTATGGAAGCGAACGTTGCACGTGACTCGGGTGTATGTGTGATCGCTGACCGTGGTGGTGCGATTGAATATGTAGATGCTTCTCGTATCGTTATTCGTGTAAACGAAGATGAAATGATTGCAGGTGAGGCTGGTGTAGATATTTACAACCTCATTAAATATACACGTTCTAACCAAAACACTTGTATCAACCAAAATATTATCGTGAATTTGGGCGACAAAGTTGCTCGCGGTGACATCTTGGCAGACGGTCCGTCAACAGATATGGGTGAGCTTGCGCTTGGTCAAAACATGCGTGTAGCGTTCATGACGTGGAATGGTTACAACTATGAAGACTCGATCTTGTTATCTGAGCGCGTACTTCAAGAAGACCGTTTAACTTCTATTCATATTCAAGAATTATCATGTGTAGCGCGTGATACTAAGTTAGGTGCAGAAGAAATTACTGCCGATATTCCTAACGTAGGTGAAGCTGCACTTTCTAAACTTGATGAATCGGGTATTGTTTATATCGGTGCGGAAGTTACTGCTGGTGACATTCTTGTTGGTAAAGTAACGCCTAAAGGTGAAACTCAGTTAACTCCTGAAGAAAAATTGCTTCGTGCAATCTTTGGTGAGAAAGCAGCTGATGTTAAAGACTCATCTTTACGTGTTCCATCTGGTACTAAAGGTACAGTTATCGATGTTCAAGTCTTCACTCGTGATGGCTTAGAGAAAGATGACCGTGCGATGGCAATTGAAAAAGCACAGCTTGATGCTTACCGTAAAGACTTGAAAGAAGAATACAAGATCTTTGAAGAAGCAGCTCGTGAGCGTGTAATTCGTTTGCTTAATGGTCAAGAGTCTAACGGCGGTGGTTCGACTAAACGTGGCGATAAGCTCGTTGAAGGTATGTTGTCTGGTTTAGAGCTTGTTGACTTACTTGAAATTCAACCTACAGACGAAGCAATTGCTGAACGTTTATCTCAAATTCAAGTGTTCTTGAAAGAGAAGAGCGCAGAAATTGATGAGAAGTTTGCAGAGAAGAAACGTAAGCTTTCGACTGGTGATGAGTTAACAACAGGTGTTCTTAAAGTTGTTAAAGTTTACCTAGCAGTTAAACGTCGCATTCAGCCTGGTGATAAAATGGCTGGTCGTCACGGTAACAAAGGTGTTGTATCTAACATCTTACCTGTTGAAGACATGCCACACGATGCTAACGGTGTACCGGTAGATATCGTATTGAACCCATTGGGTGTACCATCTCGTATGAACGTGGGTCAGATTCTTGAGACTCACTTGGGTATGGCGGCTAAAGGGCTTGGCGATAAAATCGAAAAAATGTTGAAAGAACAGCGTACAGTTTTAGAACTTCGCGAATTCTTAGACAAGATTTATAACAAAGTCGGTGGCGAGCAAGAAGATCTTGATAGCTTAACTGATGCTGAAGTTTTAGCTCTTTCTGGCAACTTACGTGCTGGTGTGCCTTTGGCTACTCCTGTATTTGATGGTGCTGAAGAAAGCCAAATTAAAGACTTACTTGAATTAGCTGACATTTCACGTACTGGTCAAACAGTATTGTTTGATGGTCGTACGGGTGAACAGTTTGATCGTCCTGTAACTGTAGGTTACATGTACATGCTCAAATTGAACCACTTGGTTGATGACAAAATGCATGCGCGTTCAACAGGTTCTTACTCACTTGTTACACAACAACCGCTTGGTGGTAAAGCACAGTTCGGTGGTCAGCGTTTCGGTGAGATGGAGGTTTGGGCACTTGAAGCTTACGGTGCAGCATATACTCTTCAAGAGATGTTAACTGTTAAGTCGGATGACGTTGAAGGTCGTACACGTATCTATAAGAATATTGTAGATGGTAACCATTATATGGATCCAGGTATGCCTGAATCGTTCAACGTATTGACCAAAGAGATCCGTTCTTTAGGTATCAACATTGAACTGAAAAATGGTGACTAAGTCGTAAGACTCACGATTTTTTAGGAAAAAACAATATTTGTGACCCAGTCGGGTAAGCGTTGCTTCCCGACACACGGAGAAAAAAATTGAAAGACTTGCTCGATATCATGCGTAAGAAAACGGACTCAGATGGTCATGCACCAATTGAGTTTGACCGTATCCGTATTGGTCTTGCGTCACCAGAAATGATTAAGTCATGGTCTCATGGTGAAGTTAAAAAACCTGAGACAATTAACTACCGTACTTTTAAACCAGAACGTGACGGTTTGTTCTGTGCCAAAATTTTTGGTCCAGTAAAAGATTACGAATGCTTGTGTGGTAAATACAAGCGTATGAAATACAAAGGCGTCATTTGTGAAAAATGTGGCGTTGAAGTAACTACAGCGAAAGTTCGTCGTGAACGTATGGGTCACATTGAACTCGCTTCTCCAGTTGCACATATCTGGTTCTTAAAATCGTTACCATCTCGTATCGGTTTATTACTTGATATGACGCTTCGTGATATCGAACGTGTATTGTATTTCGAATCATACGTTGTAACTGATCCAGGTATGACTCCGTTTGAAAAGTATCAACTTTTAACAGACGAAGAATACTTCAATGCACTTGAAGAACACGGTGATGAATTCACTGCGAAAATGGGTGCAGAAGCGATTCAGGACTTATTAAAAGATATTGATCTTGAAGCTGAAATCGCACGTTTACGTGAAGAAATTCCTCAAACAACTTCTGAAACGAAGTTGAAAAAAGCGTCTAAACGCTTGAAATTGATGGAAGCATTCAACGATTCAAACAACAAGCCAGAATGGATGGTGATGAATGTACTTCCTGTACTTCCACCTGATTTACGTCCATTAGTTCCACTTGAAGGTGGTCGTTTCGCGACTTCTGACTTGAACGATTTATATCGTCGTGTCATTAACCGTAACAACCGTTTGAAACGTCTTCTTGATCTTGCAGCACCAGACATTATCGTACGTAACGAAAAACGTATGTTACAAGAGTCTGTAGATGCATTGCTTGATAACGGTCGTCGTGGTCGTGCAATTACTGGTTCTAACAAACGTCCGTTAAAATCTTTGGCAGATATGATCAAAGGTAAACAAGGTCGTTTCCGTCAGAACTTACTTGGTAAGCGTGTTGACTATTCTGGTCGTTCGGTAATTACTGTAGGTCCTACTTTACGTCTTCACCAATGTGGTCTTCCGAAGAAAATGGCACTTGAATTATTCAAGCCATTCATTTTCGCCAAACTACAAGCTTCAGGTCAGGCAACAACCATTAAAGCTGCGAAGAAAATGGTTGAGCGTGAGACTCCAGAAGTTTGGGACGTTCTTGCTTCTGTAATTCGTCAACATCCAGTCATGTTGAACCGTGCGCCAACACTTCACCGTTTAGGTCTTCAAGCATTTGAACCTATCCTTATTGAAGGTAAGGCAATCCGTCTTCACCCACTCGTTTGTGCTGCGTTTAACGCCGACTTCGACGGTGACCAAATGGCGGTACACGTTCCATTGACACTTGAAGCACAGTTAGAAGCTCGTGCATTGATGATGTCAACAAACAACATCTTGTCACCAGCAAATGGTGAGCCGATCATCGTTCCTTCTCAGGACGTTGTCTTAGGCCTTTATTACATCACACGTGATGCGATTAATGCTAAAGGCGAAGGCATGGTGTTTGCTGATACTCACGAAGTAAACCGTGCACTTGCAACTGGTCAGGTTGCGATTCATGCTCGTGTTAAAGTACGTGTGCATCAAACTGTTATCAATGAAGATGGTGAACGTGAACACGGAACTATTATTGTTGAAACAACACCAGGTCGTTGTTTGCTTTGGGAAGTTGTTCCACAAGGCTTAAGCTTTGACATGATCAACCTTGAGATGACTAAAAAGAACATCTCGAAGTTAATCAACTCTTGTTACCGTAAACTTGGTTTGAAAGATACAGTTATCTTTGCTGACCAATTGATGTACTTGGGCTTCCGTCAAGCGACTCGTTCAGGTGTATCGGTAGGTATGGAAGACATGCTCATTCCACCTACTAAGCACACGATTATTGACAAAGCAGAAACAGAAGTTCGTGAAATCGAACAACAGTTCGAACAAGGTTTCGTAACTGCTGGTGAGCGTTATAACAAAGTTGTCGATATCTGGGCGCGTACAAACGACCAAGTTGCTAAAGCAATGATGGATAACTTGTCTTATACCGTTGTGAAAAACAAACAAGGTGAAGACGAGAAGCAAAAATCATTCAACAGCATCTATATGATGTCTGACTCTGGTGCCCGTGGTAGTGCGGCACAGATTCGTCAGCTTGCTGGTATGCGTGGCTTGATGGCAAAACCGGATGGTTCGATTATCGAAACGCCAATTAAAGCGAACTTCCGTGAAGGTTTAACAGTACTTCAGTACTTTATTTCAACACACGGTGCGCGTAAAGGTTTGGCCGATACAGCATTAAAAACTGCGAACTCTGGTTACTTGACTCGTCGTCTTGTAGACGTAGCGCAAGATTTGGTAATTACCGAGCCTGACTGTGGTACAGCTGGTGGTTTGGTGATGACTCCGTTCATTCAAGGTGGCGATGTAATCGAACCTTTACGTGACCGCGTATTGGGTCGTGTAACGGCTGAAGATGTACGTCGTGCGTCTGATGATGAAGTTGTATTACCTCGTGGTACGTTAATTGACGAAAAAATCGCAGCTCATCTTGAAGAAGCGGGTGTGGATGAAGTCAAAGTACGTTCAGTAATTGCTTGTGAATCTGCTTTTGGTGTATGTGCTAGATGTTATGGCCGTGACCTTGCACGTGGTCACTTGGTTAACCCAGGTGAATCAGTAGGTGTAATGGCAGCACAGTCTATTGGTGAACCAGGTACACAGTTAACAATGCGTACGTTCCACGTTGGTGGTGCTGCAAGCCGAACTTCTGCTGCAAACAGTGTTCAAGTACGTAACAAAGGTACTGTACGTTTCCATAACGTGAAAACTGTACAACATGCGAAAGGTCACTTGGTTTCAGTTTCTCGTTCAGGTGAAATTGGTATTGCCGATGACTTAGGTCGTGAACGCGAGCGCTATAAACTTCCTTACGGTGCAAGCATCTTGTTGAAAGATGGTGAATCTGTAGAAGCTGGCGGTATCGTAGCGACTTGGGATCCGCATACACATCCATTAGTAACAGAAGTTGCTGGTAAAGCACGTTTCAGCCAAATCGCTGATGGTGTAACTGCAACATCAAAAACTGATGATGCAACTGGTATGACTACTGTTGAAATCTTACCTGTAACAGCTCGTCCTGCTTCTGGTAAAGATTTACGTCCTGCGATCGTGTTGGATACAACAGATGGCGGCGAACAGTTCTACTTCTTGCCACAAAACACAATCGTAACTGTTCGCGATGGCGAAACGATTGGTGTGGGTGACGTTATTGGTCGTGTACCACAAGAAACATCACGTACTCGTGATATTACCGGTGGTCTTCCGCGTGTAGCTGACTTGTTCGAAGCACGTAAGCCGAAAGAACATGCAATTCTTGCTGAAGTTTCAGGTGTTGTGAGCTTTGGTAAAGAAACTAAGGGTAAAAACCGTTTGGTAATTAGTCCTGATGATGGTTCTGAGATCTACGAAGAGTTGATTCCAAAATGGCGTCAAATCAACGTGTTCGAAGGCGAGCATGTGAACCGTGGTGAAACTGTTTCTGATGGTCCACAAAACCCGCATGACATCTTACGTTTGAAAGGCGAAGTTGCATTAACTAACTACATCGTGAACGAAGTTCAAGACGTATATCGTCTCCAAGGTGTAAAAATCAACGACAAACATATTGAAGTTATCGTACGTCAAATGTTGCGTAAAGTTGATATCACCGATGGTGGCGATACAAGCTTCATCAAAGGCGAGCAAGTGGATTACATCCGCATGGTACAAGAGAACCAAGCTGTCTTGGCTCAGAACAAGTTCCCTGCGAAGTTCGAACGTCTATTGATGGGTATCACTAAAGCGTCGCTTTCTACTGACTCGTTTATCTCTGCTGCATCGTTCCAGGAAACAACTCGTGTGTTAACTGAAGCAGCTGTAACAGGTAAAGAAGATGAATTACGTGGCTTGAAAGAAAACGTTGTAGTAGGTCGCTTGATTCCAGCTGGTACTGGTCTTGCATACCACCTAGAACGTCGTCGTCAAGAATCAGAAGCTGCTGAACATGAGCTTCACAATGACTTTAGCGAAGTAGACCAAGCATTCAGCCAAGCATTAAACTCAGAACAATTCTAAGTTTAGACTGGCACTAAAAAAGGCACCTCAGGGTGCCTTTTTTATTTAGATTTATTTATAACAATTAAAAGTGGTAATTACATAAACATATTAAAGAGCCATTATTTTATTACTTAAGCGGGATAAACACTCCACAAAACCATATTAGGCTACATGCTTATGAAGACTGGAGTAAATCTAATGAAAAAAATGATGATGATTGTTAGTGTTGGCCTGATGTCAACAACTTTGTTTGTTGGCTGTCAGAATTCAAGCCCAGAAAGTAAACGTATTGGTTCGGCTGCGATTGGTGGTGGTGCCGGTGGTGCTGTAGGTAAACATGTAGGCGGCAATATTGGTGCAGGTTTAGGAGCAGCACTTGGTGCAGGTGTTGCAGCTAATGCAAAAGGGTCTAGTAGTAAAACTGTGCGTAATAGTGCAATTGGTGCCGGTGTTGGTGCTGTGTTAGGTGGTGCAATCATTGGTGGTGACGCTGGTGCTGCTACAGGTGGAGCACTTGGTGGTAGTGCAGGCGCAGCTTATGAAGAGAAAAAAGGGAAGTACTAAAAGTACTCCTAATAATATTTAAACCTAGAAGTCTTTATTTTATTAAGGACTTCTTTTTTATAATTAAATTTTTGCTTAATGATTATAAATAGAAGAGCTTTACAAAATATCAATCGATTAGGACAGATGAATAACACAATCTGATCAAATTCCTCATAAAAGAGGATTATTCTTTTTATTAGAACAGGTAGTAGGAGTATGGACATGAAAAAAACAATTGGATTAGTTTCTGCTTTAATGTTGTCTACGCTTATGTTTACGGGTTGTCAAAATATGAGTCCATCTGATCAGCGTATTGGCGCAGCAGCAGCAGGTGGTGCGCTCGGTGGTGGCTTAGGTAATCATGTAGGCGGTGGTGTTGGTGCGGGCTTAGGCGCAGCAGTAGGTGCTGGTGTCGGTTCAAATACCCAAGGTGGTAGTAAACAAACCACGACTAAGAGCGCGATCGGAGCTGGTATCGGTTCTGTGGTAGGTAAAGCAATATTGGGTGGTGACTCTGGTGCTGCAATTGGCGGTGCGATTGGTGGCGGTGCTGGTGCAGCGATTGAAGAAAAAAGATAACTTAGTATCGAATGAATAAAATAAGCGCTTTTTAGCGCTTATTTTTATTGGGGGAAAGGTTTTGCTTTTTTACGTCGGATATAAAGCGTTTTTTTTACTTCGGCAATTCTTACCCCAGTTTCATCAAAAATGTTTAGATGATAAGTTCTTAAAACAGGGTCGTAGTTGTCGGCAAGCTCTCGAATTTGCTCAATTTCAGCTAAATCTACTCGAATATCTGCATGTACCGTACTTCGACCAGGGGAAAGAAAATTAATTTCAGCAGCTTTATCCCACACAATATATTTTGAACCGAGGTGATGTAGCAGAATCATCATATAAAATGGATCAACCATTGAATAAATACTGCCCCCGAAATGTGTTCCGACCAAATTTTGGTTTTTCCATGTCAGAGGCATTTTTACGCGTACGTGACAAAGATCTAAATTCATGATTTCAATATAAATCCCTGCTCCACGATAAGGTGGGTAGTGATTAAATAGAAATTTTGAAATCGTAGGATTGTTCTGAAGTCTTCTTAAAATAGCCATAATAGTCAATTTTTTTTATTGAAACAGTATTCATACTAGATAAGTATCATCTTTTTTATATTGATGGCAATGCTCTATCCGACTAACGACATGATCGATTGAAAAACAAGATAGGAAATGATTATGCAGCCAAAAGTTCATACAGTAACAACAAGTGACCAACAAACGCTTTGTGCCAAAACATGGGGCGACGAAAAAAATACACCGTTGGTTTTAGTACATGGTTATCCTGACAATCAAGAAGTATGGGAATCAATCATTGAACATTTAATCAATGACTTCTACATTGTCACCTATGATGTACGTGGGGCAGGTTTGTCATCTATACCAAAACGTATACGTGATTACCGTTTAGAGCGTTTATCTCTAGATTTAAAAGAAGTGGTAGATGAATTACTACCAAATCGTCAATTTCATATGGCTGCACACGATTGGGGTTCGATTCAATCTTGGGAGTCGGCAACAGAGCCTAAATTTAAAGGGCGTTTATTATCATATACAACTATTTCTGGGCCATGTCTTGACCATGCTGCTTTATTTTTGCGTGATAAATTTAAAACTTCACCAGGTCAAATTTTAAAAATATTAACCAAATCTTGGTATATCGGTGCATTTCATCTTCCACTGCTAGCACCAACAGTATGGTCTCTTTTTAGCCCTGAAAAATGGGGTAAAGTTCTGACTCAGCTCGAGAGAAAAAGTAATTTACCTTTAAATAATAATATTAATGCAGATGGTAAATATGGAATTAATTTATATCGGGCAAATTTTATTCCTCGTTTAACTGGCCCTCGTCAGCGTTATGCTCAATGTCCAGTCAAAGCCGTTATTTTAAAATATGACACTTTTGTGAGCCCTGAATACATCACTGAGGCTATGCCAAAGTGGGTGGACAATTTTGAATATGTAGAGCTTGAAGCAAATCACTGGGCAATTCTAAGTGAGCCAGCAAAAATTGCAGATCATATTCGTCAGTTTATTAAGGCCCAAGCTTAATCATTGAGTGACTGCATAAAACTGTTAATTCGGCGATATTTTCGGCTTCATAGGTCTGAATCTGATAGAATGTCGCCTTTTGTTTTGCTCTGAATTTATTCATGAATGCTGTCGTTATTGCGATTGCAGTGATGTTTTTATTATCACTGGCGCGCGTTTCTGTCGTCCTGACTTTAGTGGTTTCTGCTATTGTAGGCGGCCTCGTAGCAGGTTTAAGCCTTTCTCAAACCGTTGATGCCTTTAACGCTGGTCTTGGCGATGGTGCTGAAGTTGCACTTGCCTATGCGGTGTTAGGGGCATTTGCTCTGGCACTTTCAAAATCTGGTTTACCTGATTTACTTGCCCATAAACTGATTGGTTTGTTGGGAATGGAAGCAGGAAAAAGCCGCGAAACTAAAGTGAAATATCTACTCTTAGGTATTTTACTGATTGCTGCTATTTTCTCTCAGAACCTTATTCCAGTTCATATTGCCTTTATTCCTGTACTCGTTCCGCCATTATTACGGGTAATGAACCATTTAAAGTTAGACCGTCGCGCCGCAGCCTGTGTGCTTACGCTAGGTTTAGTCGGAACTTATATTTTTCTTCCGGTTGGGTTTGGTGCAATTTTCCTTGAACAAATTTTGATGGGAAATATCAACAAAGTTGGTGCTGCCTATGGTTTGCATGTAGAGCGTGGCATGATGTCAATTGGCATGGCTATTCCAGTTTTAGGGATGGTTTTAGGTACTTTGGTTGCTGTATTTATTAGCTACCGTAAACCGCGAATTTATGCCGATCGTGCTATTACACCAACTACAACGATTGATTTAGATAAACCCCTTCGTGCAACAGCGCAAGATGAAACAGCTGACTTAAAAGCAGATGCTGAAGAATTAAAGCATGAGGCAGAGCAAGCGCCCGTGATTGCAAAGAAAACGATCTATATGGCATTGCTTGCAATTGGCCTGACACTCGCTGCACAGCTTTATTCAGGTTCAATGATTTTGGGTGGTTTAGTCGGTTTTGCTGTTCTATCCACTGCTGGAATTTTTAAGTGGCAAGAGGCAGATGATGTCTTTGTACAAGGCATGCGAATGATGGCCTTGGTGGGTTTCATTATGATTTCTGCTGCGGGCTTCGCATCGGTAATGACGCATACAGGTGATATCAATCAACTGGTAAAAGGTGTGGTTGAAATCATTGGAGATAATCGCGCACTTGCAGCTTTCTTAATGCTTTGTATTGGTTTATTTGTGACGATTGGTATTGGTTCATCTTTCTCAAGTGTACCTGTACTTGCTGTCATTTATGTACCGTTATGCGTACAGTTTGGATTTTCACCATTAGCGACGATTGCCCTTATTGGGACAGCAGCAGCATTAGGTGACGCAGGCTCACCAGCTTCTGATTCAACTTTAGGGCCAACAGCTGGTTTAGGTGTAGATGGGCAACATGACCATATTTGGGATACGGTTGTACCTACATTTATTCATTTTAATATTCCGCTATTAATTTTTGGCTGGATTGCTGCAATGGTTTTATAAGTTTTTTATAAAATATTAAATTATTAACCTTCTTAATAATGATCTTTAGATTTAAATTAAGAAGGTTTTTTATTGAATAAGTTAAAGATGTATTTAAAATAAATTATATTAAAATACTCAGAATTAAAAGTATATTAAAATGGTTGGTAATATAAAATAATCTTGATTAATAAGGTTGGAATAAAAACCTATTAAAATAGTTGGTTAATATATAATTTTATTTAAAACAGTTATTTAAAAATAAACGTTAAATTAATTTTATAATGCATATTGCATGATTTTAAAATACGTGTTTATTATAAATATAAATAAGTTTGGAGATATTAAAGTGTTCAAAAAAGTTTTGGTTGTTGCATTAATGGGGGTGTCTTCTTTTACTTTTGCTGGTAACTGGCAAGTGAAATTTGGTGGAAGTGTAATTGCTCCATCAGAAGATACGACACTTGCTGAAAACACTGTAGTTAAAGCAGATCATGAATATGCATTTACACCATCAGTAGAATACTTTTTCGGTCAATCTCCATTTTCGGCAGAGTTATTATTAGCAACACCGATTAACCATGATGTGTTGTTAAATGGAAATAAAGTAGCGAGTCTTAAACAGTTACCACCAACGATTACTGCTAAATATAATTTTAAAAATTCGACTCGTTTTACGCCATATATTGGTGTTGGTGCAACCGCATTTATTCCTTGGGATGAAGAAGGGGTTGCTGACAAAGTTAAAGAAGATTTTGGTGTAGCAGGGCAAGTTGGTTTTAATTTTCAGCCTGCTGATGCTAAAAACTGGGGAGTATTTGTAGATGTTCGTTATATGGATATTAGTCCGGAAGTTACTTTAACAAATGGTGCTAAGTTTGATTTAGATATTAATCCGTTTGTTTACACTTTAGGTTATAGCTATAAATTTTAAGCATAATAATAAATAGAACAATATAATAATAAACCTAGACTCAGGCACCTCACATATATTTTATGTGAGGTTTTTTTATGAGTTTTACTTGCACTAAAAAAAGCATAAAACAGACAGTTTTCTACACATATTATGCATATTTTTTTCTAAACTAATTTTTATTCATTACAAACATGGGAATAAAATCATGAACAAAAAATTAGCGATGTGTTTGGCTCTTTTTAGTGGTATTGCCTTTACACAGAGTTTGCAAGCCGCAAGTTTCTCGTGTGATGCTGCAAAAACGAAAACGGAAAAAAGTATTTGTAAGAACCGTTCTTTAAATGATGCTGATGTGAAAATGGCGACGACCTATCAAATTGTTCTGCATGCTTTACCAATGGGCGGGCGAGACAACCAAAAAGATGCTCAGCACCAATGGCTGAAAAAAAGAAATGCTTGTGTGGCTGGTATAAGTTGCATTAGCAAAGCTTATCAACAACGACAACAGCAGCTAGATGCAATATTGCAAGATAGAGTGTTAAGCCACGGTCCATTTTAATTAGAGTAAAAATTTTTAATATTCAGGATTGAAAAATTCTAGAAGTACTCCATTCATAAAGCATTCGAGAACAAACAGACTTCAAAATTTAAGGAGTGATTTATGAGTGAACAAGCATCACAAAATTATAGTTTCCAAGCGGAAGTTGCACAGCTTTTACATTTAGTGACGCATTCTCTCTATTCTAACCCTGAGATTTTCTTACGCGAGCTTATCTCTAATGCATCAGATGCATGTGATAAGTTGCGCTTTGAAGGAATTAATCATCCTGAATATTATGAAAATGATCCAGATTTACATGTACGGGTCATTTTAAATAAAGAAGATAAAACTTTAACGATTTCTGATAACGGTATTGGTCTAAATCAGCAAGAAGCGATTGATAACTTAGGTACGATTGCAAAATCAGGTACTAAAGATTTCATGTCAAAATTGACTGGCGATCAAAAAGCAGATGCTCAGTTGATTGGTCAATTTGGTGTTGGCTTTTACTCAGGTTTTATTGTTGCTGACAAAATTACGGTGGAATCACGCCGTGCAGGTCTAGATGCATCTGAAGGGGTGCGTTGGATTAGCGGTGGTACAGGCGAGTTTGAAGTTCAGCAAATTGATAAGGCTTCACGTGGTACTGACATTATTCTTCATTTGCGTGATGATGCGCTTGATTATTTAGAATCTCATAAAGTTAAGCAGATCATTAATAAATACTCTGACCACATTAGCTTGCCAATTGAAATGCAAAAAGAAGTTTGGCAAGAAGAAGAGGCTGCGGAAGGCGAAGAGTCTAAAGGTGGTCAAATGGTCAAAACTGGCGAGTGGGAAGCGATTAACTCTGCCAGTGCTTTATGGACACGTAACAAGAGCGAAGTGACTGAAGAGCAGTACGTTGAGTTCTATAAAAACTTAACGCATGACTTTGAAGCGCCACTGGCTTGGGCACATAACCGTGTTGAAGGTAGTACCGAATATACACAGCTACTTTATATTCCAAGTAAAGCACCACATGATATTTTTACTCGTGAAGCAAAAGCGGGCATTAAGCTCTATGTGAAACGTGTCTTTATTATGGATGATGCGGATAATTTAATTCCAAATTATCTACGTTTTGTTCAAGGTGTGGTGGATAGTGCTGATTTACCACTCAATGTAAGTCGTGAGTTGTTGCAAGAAAGCCGTGATGTTAAAACGATTCGTGAAGGTAATGCACGCCGCGTATTAACTGTACTTGATGGCTTGGCTAAATCGGAAGATGAACAAGACCAAGAAAAATTCAAGACGTTCTACAGTGAGTTTGGCTCAGTCATTAAAGAAGGTTTGGGCGAAGACTTTGGTAACCGTGAACGTATTTTAAAATTATTACGTTATGCGACTTCAACAAATGATGAAGTGACGACTTCTTTCGCTGACTATAAGGCACGTATGAAAGAGGGCCAAAAAGCCATCTATTATGTGACTGCTGACAGTTTAGCGGCAGCGAAAAACTCACCGCAGCTTGAGTTGTTCAAGAAAAAAGGCATTGAAGTATTATTAATGGCTGAACGTGTTGATGAATGGGCAATGAATTTTGTTCAAGAGTTTGAAGGTACGCCATTAAAGAATGTGTCTAAAGGCGCGGTTGATTTAGGTGACTTGCAAGATGCTGAAGAGAAAAAGGCACTTGAGCAAGCAGCTGAACAATTCAAACCTGTTGTTGATAAGCTAAGTGACTCATTGAAAGCTAAAACGCAAGAAGTACGTGTAACGACACGTCTAGTTGATTCTCCTGCATGTTTAGTGACTAGTGAAGGTGAATTATCACCTCAACTTATTCGTATGCTTAAACAAGCAGGACAGGCAGTGCCGGAAATCAAACCAATTTTAGAAATTAACCCTGAACACCCATTGGTGAAGAAACTTGAAAGTTCAGAGCACTTTGATGACTTGGCTAACGTCATTTTTGATCAGGCGGTTATTGCTGAAGGTGGTTTACCAGAAGATCCAGCAGCTTATGTAAAACGTATTAATAGCTTATTGCTGAAATAATTCAGTTTAAAAAAAAAGCCTCTGAACCTTCAGGGGCTTTTTTTGTGGATAAAGAAAGAGTTATCCACAATTTGATAATTTTTGATTAAAAATTAGCTTCGAGATTCATTTGAACGCTGAGTTGATGTTTCGAATCATCATCAATATGGTTAAAAAAGTTAAGGTCATTTTGCATAAAAAGCCAATTTCGCCACACAGGCTGGCGCCAAGAAATATAAGGCCCCCAACTATTTAGTCGAATGTCATTTTTGGTATATATTCCACCACTATAGACACCGTAAGTAAGATCATTATCCTTTAAAAATTGATATTGCTGGAAAGTCCAATTTCCCCAACTGTAATCTTCATTTTCACTCTTATTCACATTAAATTTATTAGCAAAAAGAGTGTTATCTTGCATTTTCTGCGTTAAGTTTAGCGTTGTTTCGGTGTAGTTTCGGCTAGTAGAGCCGTAGCGAAATACTTGTTCTGTATCCAAACTAAAGTTATGTCTTAAATTCCATTTTTTCTTTGCCAAAAATTGTACATAAACATCGTTTTCTGAGTTTGAACCTAGGTCAAGATTATTTTCAAAAGGCATCCATGTTGAAATGGTAGCCCAACTTGCACTCAGTGGATTAGTTGTCGAAACCTGAGCTGAAGAGTTCTTCTTCTTTTTCTTACCAAAGGTTTTATAAGTTTGGTCAGGCTGGGTTGCACGCTTCCATAAAGTATCATTTCCAAACACAGCCATAAGCTCTTGAACTAATGCTATATCGGGTAAAGCATTATTTGTCTCTATTTCGCAAGGAGAGAGTGCAAATGGCAGAGAAAGTCTATTTGCTTTGCTGAGTTGGTTCGATGAGTAGGAATGTCGCCTTGAACGTTGGTGCTTCAAAGAATTATAAAAAAATTGAGTATGCGGAATTAAAGCCAATACGCCTAAACTATAAAGGCAAACTAAGACAGCTGATCTGTATTGAAACGAAAAAGGAGAGAATTGATTCATCGTTCAAAATAATAAAGAATCAAAAAAATTAGAACGATATTTTAAGAAGCTAAGCTTAAATTTTTATTTAAAAGTATTTTATTATTCATCACCTTGGATGGGTTCCAAGGTGATGTTTGGCAACTTAAAACAGAGCTTCTAAGCGCAAGAATGTGCTGACGAAATGGTTGCGATCTTCACGGTGGTCATTAAAGTAATTTACATCTCCTTGAACAAAGAACCATTCACGTAAAACGGGTTGGCGCCATGAAACAAAAGGCCCCCAACTATTCAAACGCAAGTCATTGTCGTTGTAATAACCGCCTGTATAAATACCATAGTTAAAACGGTTGTTTGCAAAGAAACTATGTTCACGGAAAACCCTGTTTTCCCAACTTAGATCGTCATCTTGATCATCGGCATAAGTTAAGCTGAACTGATTCGATAAAATCGGTTGATTTGGGCGAGCATGAGTCAGTTCTAGATTAGTACGCAAGTAGTTTTCACTGTCTATGCCATAACGATAAATTTGCTCAGCATAAAATTTAAAATCATTACGGAGTTGCCAATTTCTCGATGCTTTTAAACGAACATAAATATCGTCGCCAGAACGAATACCTAAGTCCGCATCTGTTTCAAAAGGCAATTTTTTCGAGAAATCTGACCAGCGTAAAGCAATAGAACTGTTGTCATCTCGCGTTTGTTTACCATTTAACTTCTTATTTGGGTCTTGATTTGGGTTCTGGTTAATATTGGCTGGACTGTTATTAAATTCGTTATCGAGAGAGTCATCACCAAATACCACGCTTAGACGTTTTTCTAGCGTCGGTAATTTAATCCTGCCTCGTATTCTGGGTTTAATTTCAAAATTATCGTATTCATTCCAATAGTTATCGACCATCACACGGATGGTTGCTGTAGCAGGTTTCTGTGGATCGACTTCACCAAACCAGTTGTCAATTTTTTCAGAAGTACGATCGGCCCAATTACGAATGTTCTTTTGTTTACGGTCAACCCATGTTTGATCTTCTGTTTGTTCGGTAGGGGGAACAATAGGTTGATTCGACTGCTCTGGAAAAATGGTTGGGGTCGCGTCTACCCACCGTGGGATTTGATCTAACAGATTTTCATCTGTTGTAACTTCAGTTTGAACTCCAGATGACAAACCTTCTGCTTGCTGTTTTTGAGAGGAAGAGGTGGTTTCTGCATGAGCAATGCATACCGAACCGAATCCAAGAGTTATAAGTGCAAAAAGCTGCCGATAAGGCATTACGTGAAATGTTTTCATATCTATCTTTATGTTTTGTTGTTATTTCCACTTTTGTTGATTTTTCTAATAAAATCAAGAGGACGACACAAAAGTTAAGTAAATTTAACTTTTTTTACATATTTGAAATAAATGAAAAAGTTTAAGCTAGTAGCGATTATTTTTAGCCAAAAAAAATCCCCCAATTAAGGGGGATGATAGATCAAAGAAACTTCAAATTCCGATCATTAAACACATAAAAAACAGAACATTACAGCGCGAATATTCTAAGAAGCAATCATAAACTGATTTTAAACAATTAGATAGTTCTTTTTTTAGAACGCTCTATTGCTAAAATGGCGATAAAACATACGATTTCATCACACTTTCAATTGTGTTGATTTATTTCTGTGGAATATCACATGATTCATCATTACAAACTGCTGCATCATCCTGCTCAACTGCTTCAGCATTTGTTTTAAGCTGTGCTTGCTCTAAGACTTTTAAAAAGACGTCACGTGGTTGAGCACCAGCGAGTGCAATTCTTTGATCAAATACAAAAAATGGCACACCCGTAACATTTAACTGCTCTTGAGCAATCTTTTCGTCATGACGAACAAAGTCAGATAGCTCATTTGTATCTAATACAAATTCAACTTCGGCATTATCAAGGCCAATACGAGAAGCAATTTCTTCTACAACTTCACGTTCACCAATTGCCAGACCTTCGGTCATATAAGCATGGAAAAAAGCTTCTTTTGCTTGGTTGCCTAAGCCTTTACTTTGCGCAAGATGGATAATACGGTGAGCATTAAAGCTATTGCCTGAATTCGCCTTTTGCCATTGGAAATCAATACCTTCAGAGGCAGCCATGGCCGCAATATTGCGCTCCATTTCTTCCATCTCTTCATAGGTACGGCCATATTTTTTAGCCAAACGCTCAGTATTTGATGTGTCATGTTTTGCTGGTGCATCAGGATCTAATTCGAAACTATGCCAGTGAATTTCAAGCTCAATACCTGCTTCAGCAGCTACATGTTCAAGGCGTTTTTTGCCGATATAACAGAAAGGGCAAACTACATCAGACCAGACATCAACACGCATGGGAGAATCTCATAAATTTTAATTACCCATCATAATAGGGATGATGCACAAGGATTTAAAGCTTTGAGTAGCGAATACAGTGTTGCGTATTGTGAAATAAATGGCATATAAAGAAGAATAAGCTCTATTTTATAACTATAAAGAGCAAAACTATAAGAAGGGAAATAGGAGGTGTGTATGCGCCGAGTTTTGATTGCGATAGCAAGTCTGGTTGTTGTCATAAGCATTATTTTTTTCACCTATCAGCATATTAAACAGCAGCAAGCCAAAGACAGCAGTCAAATGTTTGATGTCGTCATGACTGAAAAAATGAACCAGCTTTATGAACAAGCGCAAGACTGGTCTAAACCTGTCGAGCTTAATATTCACGATAAACGGTTGGCAGGACACTATAAGCAAATTTCAGAATTTCTTTTAAGTTATTGGATTCAAAATATAAATGCACGCAATGAATACTTAAGAGAGTTAAAGGCGGCAAAATGGGATACTTTTTTAAATGTTGATCGTTTAGATCTTGATAAAAAGCAAAAGTTTGTAGAAACCGAGAAGATGTTATCTGATGTCCGTATGGCTTCAGATAAATATCAAACTGAATATGAAAAAATTCATAAAACTTTCTTAGCAAAGGTTCAAGAATTGTCGGTCGATGCAGAGATGAGACAACTGCTTGAAATGAAATTGGGTACTCAACAAAAAGCAGATAAAGATCATGCAATTTTTATGATTGAGTTACAAATTTTAGATAAAGCAGAAGAAATGTTTAAGCTTCTAAAAAACTACCCATGGCAGAAGAAAGACCAGATGATTCTTTTTCATGAAAATGCTCAAGTCAAAAAATTTAACCAGCTTTACCAAGATGTTTTAAAGCTGAATGCAAAAGTTGAAAAAATTAAGAAAAGGAACGTAGCTGCATTAGAGGGAGATTTAAAAGAATAAATTGAACGTGAGCATCAAAATTTATGGATTGGTGCTCTCAGCTTTCCCTTTACTTAAAAAAGATTGTAATAAACTTTGAGAAGATTGTAGTTTGATTAACTGCTGGGACACATGCATGAGCTCAGTTTGCAGCTTTTCTTGAACTACTGAACATAGCGTAAATACGCGTTCATCTAAATCAAAACAAGGTAGCAAAGCCTGAATGTCTTTTAGATTCATTCCTGCATCATTTAATATTTTAATTTTCTTAATATTTTCAATATCTTTTTGCGTATAACTTCGATAGTTATTACTCGCCCGATGAGGCTGTATAAGCCCTAAACTCTCATAATAACGCAGCATACGAGGGCTTACTTTTGTGAGTTCGGCAACTTTGGCAAGGTTCATAAAATAGGGTTGACCTTAACAGTGGTGTCATAGTTTAGCATGTTTATATCTTTCAAAATGGTACTTGTTCCATGATTAGAAAACTCATTTTATTGGTGTTATTCGGATTAATGTCATTTGTTGCAAATGCCAAAACACTTGAACTGCAGGAGAAGAATATGCGTCAAATATTTGTGCTTCATGGTTACTCTGCTTCTATAGATGATCACTGGTTTTTAGATTTAAAACATCAGATAGAAGACGAACATACAATCGTTACCTTAATTCCATTTCCAGATTCGGAACATCCAGATGTAGATGCGTGGCAAAAGGTTTTAGATCAACATATCCCTACTGTGGATGAAAATACCTATTTTGTTGCACACAGTTTAGGGGTTATTACTTTACTGCATTTTTTGCAAAGACATGATTACCAAAATATTGGAGGAATGATTTTAGTATCCGGATTTTCTGGACCTATTTCAGATTTTTCTCCACTCGATGCTTATATAACAAAAAGCAAAGTCGATACGAGTTACTTTCATCGCATAAAGAAAAAACTCGTTTATTTGTCTGATAACGATGATTTGGTTCCGCCTAAACTTACGATTCAATTCGCTAAAGAAATTGATGCGCCGTACATTACAGTGCCTAATGGCGGTCATTTTTTAGGGCGGGAAGGTTATACAACATTTCCGCAAGTCGTGAATTCTTTAAAAGCGATGTTAGAGAGGGAATAAAATTTATAAGATAAATCGCACTCTATAATCTGAACACTTTTGTCTCAGTTATAGAGTGCATTTATATAATTGGACTCTTCTAATAAATAAAAGAACCTTACTATTACATTAAAATTTTTAATTATATTTACCGTTTATCTGAGCCTTACTGAATCAAATTCGACTTTGTTGTAGCCTATTTATAGATACTTTTAATTTAATCATCATCTTTTAATTTGAATAGGGTGACTGATTTTTGGAGCAAGTTATGAACTTTCTAAAACAATCAGCTTTGATCGCTGCATTTGCTTTTATAGGGTTGCCGACTGTTCAAGCTGAAGAGGTCGCTACGTTACCTACAATTCGCGTTATGGCTGAATCTGAGCTGCGTGAAGAGGTGGGGTTTGTACCATTTCAAGAAGATAAAAAAGTGCGTCAGGCTCTGCAACATCGTGAGTATAAAACTCATTACGATATACAGAATGCTTTAGTCCCTGAAGGCATGACTACGGTAGATTATCAGCCAGTTATGGCACAGCCTGATTTGTCTCAACTTTCTCCATTCTTACAACAATACATTTTAGCGGTAGCAGGTGGAATACAGTCTTCTGATCCAACCAACGGTATTTTTGAAATGTTAAGAGATTTGAATATTAATCGAAGTAATGTCGACGCTTATCGTGAGGGTACGATGAAAGTGAATATTCAAGATATTAGAGATTTACAGCAGAAAATTAAAGATGGTCTTCAAGGCCATTAAAAAAATCCCCGCATTGAGCGGGGATTTTTTCATCTTGGTGTTAATTAAACACGTTCGATAATCGTTGCAATACCTTGACCAAGGCCGATACACATGGTCGCAAGACCAATTTGAGTATCTTGTTGTTCCATTACGTTTAACAACGTAGTGGTGATACGTGCACCAGAACAGCCTAGTGGGTGACCCAAAGCAATCGCACCACCATTTAAGTTAATGATGTCTTGCTTGTCATAAACGCCTAAGCCTTTCATTACTGATAAGCCTTGAGCAGCAAATGCTTCGTTTAACTCGATAGTTTGAATATCAGCCATCGTTAAACCAGCACGTTTAAGTGCTTTTTGAGTTGCTGGAACTGGACCGTAACCCATGATTGCAGCGTCACAACCTGCAACTGCCATAGAACGAATCACAGCGCGTGGTTTTAAACCTAACGCTTGTGCACGTTCAGCAGACATAAGTAACATTGCAGAAGCACCATCAGACAAAGCTGAAGATGTAGCCGCAGTTACAGTACCGCCTTTTGGATCGAATACAGGGCGTAATGCTTTGAATGATTCAAGATTTGCATCTGGACGAATCACTTCATCGATATCACAAAGGATTTTAAAACCATTTGCATCGTGACCTTCAACACCAACGATTTCGTTTTTGAAACGACCTTCTTGAGTTGCAGCCCAAGCACGGCGATGAGATTCAACACCAAATGCGTCTTGCTCTTCACGGCTAATGCCATTCATACGACCTAACATTTCAGCAGTTAAGCCCATCATGTTAGATGCTTTTGCGTAGTGTTTAGATGCTTCTGGGTTTAGGTCGATGCCGTGCATCATACCTACGTGGCCCATGTGCTCTACACCACCAATAATGAAGATATCACCTTGGTTGGTTGCAATCTGTGCAGCAGCAGTATGAAGCGCTTGCATAGATGAACCACAAAGACGGTTTACCGTTTGACCTGCCACAGTTTTTGGTAGGTCAGCCAATAAGCCGATGTTACGGCCAATGTTCATACCTTGCTCTAGAGTCTGGTTTACACAGCCCCAGATCAGGTCTTCAACTTCATTGGTATCAAACTGGTTACGAGCAACGAGTGCACGAACTAATTCAGCAGATAAGCTGTCAGCACGTACATTGCGGAACATACCGTTTTTGGTTTTACCCATTGCAGAACGTACGCCATCAACGATGACAACGTCACGTGGATTCAAAGTAGCCATTCACGTTGCTCCTTAACCGTAGAATTTTTTGTTGTTAGCAGCCATGTCACGCAACATTTGTGGCGCTTCATAAGCCTTACCTAAGTGTGCATATTTGTTGCAAAGCGCAACGTATTCAGCAACACCTGTTTGGTCGATATAACGACATGGACCACCACGGAATGGAGGGAAACCTACACCCATAATCATTGCCATATCAGCTTCAGCTGCAGTTGCAACGATGTTGTCTTCTAAGCAACGAACTGTTTCGTTACAGAAAGCAAGCATCATGCGATCAATGATTTCTTGGTTATCAAACTCGCGTTTTTCACCAGTGACGAAAGGAGCAATGATTTCATACGCTGTTGGATCAACAGTTTTTGCTTTCTTGCCTTTCTTGTCGAGTTCGTATTTGTAGAAACCAACGTCATTCTTTTGACCAAGACGTTTAGCTTCGTACATTGCTTGGATTGAACCTTTGTAGTCTGGCTTCATACGGTCTGGGAAACCTTCAGCCATCACTTCTGCACCATGTACACCTGTGTCGATACCTACAACGTCGATGAGGTAAGCAGGACCCATTGGCCAACCAAACTTAGACATTACATTGTCAACTTGCTGGAAGTCTGCGCCATCTTTTACAAGAAGGTCAAACGCACCAAAGTAAGGGAACAATACACGGTTAACCAAGAACCCTGGGCAGTCGTTTACAACGATTGGTGTTTTACCCATTTTTTGAGCAAGAACAACAGTAGTTGCAATCGCTTCTTCAGAAGTCTTTTCACCACGAATGACTTCTACAAGCGGCATCATGTGAACTGGGTTGAAGAAGTGCATACCTACAAAGTTTTCGGGACGCTGTAATGCTTTTGCTAAACGCGTAATTGAAATTGTAGACGTGTTAGACGCAATAATCGTGTTTTCACGAACATGCTTTTCAGTGTCTGCAAGAACGATTTCTTTAACTTTTGGATTTTCTGTAACCGCTTCGATCACGATGTCGACTTCTTTAAACTCATCGTAGCTTAAAGTAGGGCGGATACGTGCAAGGGTTTCACCCATTTGCGCAGGTTTCATTTTCTTACGTTCAACTTGTTTAGTTAACAAGCCGTTCGCTTCTGTCATACCTAATGCAAGTTGTGGGTTACCAATATCTTTCATGATGATTGGTGTGCCTTTGCTTGCCGCTTGGTAAGCAATACCACCACCCATGATACCAGCGCCAAGTACAGCAGCTTGGTTTACAGGATGCGCGCCTTTTTCATGTTTCTTAGCAGTTTTCTTAACAACTTGGTCATTGAGGAATAAACCAATCAATGCACCTGCTTGTGGAGTAATCGCAGCTTTTGCAAAACCTTCAGCTTCCGCTTTTAATGCTTCGTCACGCGTAAGGCTTGCACCCGCTTGTAATGAATCAAGTAATAATTTTGGAGCAGGGTATTGAGCAGGATTTGCTTTAGCAAGTACAGCACCTTTTGCTGTGTTGAACGCCATCATTTGTTCAAGTGGGTTCAATTTTACAGCATCAAGTTTTTCTTGACGTTTTGCTTTCCAATTCAAACGACCAGAAATTGCTTGCTTCACTAAATCAGTTGCAGCTTCAAGTAATTTATCAGCAGCTACAACCGCATCTACAGCACCATCTTTTAGGGCAGCAGCCGGTTTTTTAGGAGCAGCCATTGCCATCCATTCAACCGCGTTGTCGATACCGATAACACGGCTTAAACGTACGCTACCGCCAAAACCTGGGTATATACCAAGTTTAATTTCTGGTAAGCCCACTTGTGCAGCTTCTGACATCACACGATAGTCACACACTAAACACATTTCAAAACCGCCGCCTAACGCCATACCGTTAATAGCAACAACTTTTGGAATATCTAAATCTTCAAAGCTATTGAAGATTTCGTGAACAGGCATAAGCCAGTCAACAATCGCTTTTTCGCCTTGAGCGAAGTTTTCACCAAACTCGGTAATGTCTGCCCCAACAATAAATGTTGATTTGCCAGAGGTAACAACTAAGCCTTTAATATCATTATTTGCTTTTACCGCAGCAATAGCAGCTTGGAAATCTTCAATTGTTGCACGGTTAAATTTATTGACCGACTCACCTTGTAAGTCAAAGCGGAATTCTGCAATTCCGTCCGAAAGCATTTGGACGGTAATGGCATTGCCAGCGTGGATCATGCCTGATCTCCTTGGTTTTGGAGGACTTCTAAATTGATGTTATGAAGCGTGTGCACAGCTTAGGTACACATTTATGCTTCGCTAATCTTACGATAACTATATCTAAAAAAAACCTGACAAGTTGTATCAAGCCGTGACGCAAGGGTCATCTTATTTATTATTCAATTCATCTGTATTAAATGCATAAAAGAAATCATAAAGATAGCTACTAATCAAAGGCTTTTGTTTTGCTTTAAATTTTTATTTATAAAGCTCTCGAATTATTAAGCTTTCATATAAAAATTATGAAAATTCAAAAGTTAATTTTTTGTCAAAAAAGTCAATTGTTCAGTTTTTACCTTAAAAGAATGAATAAAAATAACAACAAGTGTTAACTTCTTAACATGCTGGAAAAATATCGTATGTTGTTTTATTTTTCATAAAAAAATCTAAGGTCTATTATTTAACTTAATTTTTTGTATTGGCTTTTTATAAGTCAATTTTGTTAATATTTTTTGCTAACTAACATAAACTTCCGGTTTCTATTGCCTTAAATATAAGGTGAGGTTGCCCCCCATTTTTTTGAAAGAGTAGCAATATGATTAAGTGGATCATATTAGCGATTTTCGTGGTATCAGCATTGTATATCCAACATCGCGGTAAAGTGCGTCACTCGTTTTATCGTCAATTTTTTGACCATTCAACCTTGCTCGCACCGATTAACTTTTTAATGTACATCTTTTCAAAGGTGCCGAATCAGCCTTATATCGACACTCAGCATTTTAAAGATTTAAAAGTGTTGGATGAAAATTGGGAAATGATTCGTGATGAAGCGAAAGCTTTATATGATCAAGGTGGGATCAAAGCTTCAAGTACATATAATGACTTAGGTTTTAACTCGTTCTTTAAAACAGGTTGGAAGCGTTTTTACTTAAAATGGTACGAATCAAGTCATCCGTCTGCTGCGGAGCTTTGCCCGAAAACCACAGCACTGCTTAAAACATTGCCAACAATTAAAGCCGCAATGTTTACCGAACTTGCACCCGACAGCCGTTTGGTAAGACATCGTGATCCATATGCAGGTTCACTCCGTTATCACTTGGGTTTAATTACACCAAATGATGACCGTTGTTTTATTGATGTTGATGGTGAAAGATACTCTTGGCGAGATGGTCAAAGTGTCGTGTTTGATGAAACCTATATTCACTATGCTGAAAATAAGACAGATCAAAACCGTATTATTTTCTTTGCAGACGTTGAACGTCCAATGAAAGTGAAATGGATGGAACGTTTCAATCATTGGTTTGGTCGGAGTGTGATGACAGCGGCAAGTTCTCCGAATGAAACAGGTGACCAAACAGGTGCTTTAAATAAAGCTTTTGGTTATGTTTACCAAATTCGTATTAAAGCCAAAGCACTGAAAGCCAAAAACCGTAAGTTATATTACTTCTTAAAATGGTTTGTGATGTTGGGAATTTTCTTCCTGATTTTTGTTCGTCCATATATATTTTAATTAAAGCGCCCGAAAGGGCGTTTTTTGTTTTGATTATTTAAATAATTTGCATTTACTTTTCCGCACTTAAAAAGATGATTATTAGAGCGGATAGTTTTTTTATTTAAAATTTTAGGTGAATTTTATATTAATTATTGGGATGATAATGCGACTGGTAAATATATGCCTTTCTTGTACTTGATAAATTTAAAAATTTGTGTGGAATATAAATGAATACGGTGATGAAACAAGCTTTAGTAATAACTACATTCAGTGCAGCAGTAATATTGACTGGATGTGGAAAATCTAAGCCAGAACCAAAATCAAAAACAGATAAAGTTGAGACAATTTCGGATTGGAGCTGTACGCATCCTGAGAATTTGAATCAGATTCAAACCTCATTAAAAAAAGAGTATTTGAAACAAATCGAACGCAGTTTAAGACAAAGTCAATATCAGGTTGATGAGGATATCCTTAATAAAATTAATCAAGGTTTGAAGTTTGAAATTAAAAATATTCGCACTTTACCTTTAGAAGACGATAGTCAAAAAAATACGCAATTAAGTTGTGAAAGCCAATTGGTCATTTCATTTCCTAAAGGTTTACAAAAACGTGCGGAAAAAGCATATATTGAAGTACTGCGCCATTCTAATGAAGAATCGGAGACGCTCAATGATTATTTTTCGGATAATGATTCACCTTTGACCCTTGAAAATGATCAATTAAAAGGTGATTTTTTCTATAACATCACAAAAACAGATAAAGAGGGTTTGGTATTTAATTTGCCAAGTCAAAATACTGTGATTGAAGGAGTGGTTTTTGTTGCAACCAAAGCTGTGCAATATGCAGCTTATGTTAAAGAAAATGAGTTGATTGAAGAAAATATTGAAGAAAATCGACAAATGTCTGAGGAAAATAATGAAGAGCAGACTTCTTTAGCTCAGGAAGCCATGGATGTTCGTAAAAAAGAATTGGATAGCGACAAAGCTAAGCAAGTGGAACGCTTAAATCAGACTTGGGATAAATTGAGTGCTGAGAAAAAAACTCAATTTAAACAAGATCAATCGGACTGGTTTAAAAAACGTGATGTCGAGTGTAAGGTACTAGCACAAAAAAGTGTTGATGACATTCCTGAAAAAGATTTAGAAACTTATCAGAAACAATCGAATTACTGGACTGCTGAAATGAGTAAGCAAAACCAAGAGATGCAATATACACAGTGCTTTATCCAAAAAACTATAGAGCGAACGGTTTATTTAAATAATTTAAATTAAGCTGAAACTCTCTATAAATACTTGGTCAATCGTATTTAAAATGGATAGGATTGACCAATCGCAGGCAAGTATTCTGATTTTGTAAGTGAATCTTTGACCTAGTAATTATAGATAAATAAATAGTTTTATTACGCCCGAAAGGGCGTTTTTTTAAGCTAAAATAGCCTGTTATAAGGAATAAATTATTAGTCAATAAGTTTACCATTTTTGAAGACTTGAATAAGACTTCCTTGCCAACCATAGATGACAATACGATCTACCTCTGACTCAATCATTAAATACCCTTTTTCTATATCGCCTTCAACAATGATCTCTACTTCAGAATTTGATTCAATATTATATTCTTCTGCCCAAGGTTCGAGTATTAATTTGATTTTCTCATTTTTTGAGTTTTTATAAATAAACTTTTGTTTTAATCTCATAATTTTATTTCCCTCGTTATATATCATTGTGATCTGTCTTTTTCTTTTATTTTGGTAAGGAATTCATCCTGTAGATCTCCATTTAAAATTACTGTCTTCTCATTTTCTGTATATGTCAGCATAAAGTCACCAGAGATCTGATTTAAGCTCACAGGACCATCAATAATACCTAAAATTGTACTTGTAGTATCAATAGTAGTCTGTTTAATGATTTTAAATAAGGTTTCCTTATCTTTTTGAGATAAAGATTGATAAAAAGTGAGAGCATCAAACCAGTAGGGATCTTCTTTAATTTTACTATCGATTAAAGTAGATGAGTAAATCTGTTTATAAGTATCGATATATTCATCTGAAATAGTATTTCTAAGTTCTTTGACAAATTCTTTAGTATTCATGGAAACTAACCTTTATTAAATTTTGTGACTCACTTCACAGTGCTGGCAATTTGTTACAACTATTAAAAACCAAAGAGCAATTTTGATTCTACAATGGCGCGGTTTTTTCGAAGACTGGTTAGCGGAAGTAGGTTTTAAAATGGCTCATGCTCATCACGCAGTTCATGCACATGTTCATCATATCGAAGAGAGAAAAGAAGAAAGCTCTCAAGATGATTTAAAAATGAAAGTGATGTTAAGACAAACAGCTTCGACGACTGAAAAGCATAAAAAATCTGATACGAAAAGTCATCAATCTGAAGATCAAAATATTAATTTGCATAAGTTCTCAAGTAAGCTTGAAAGTATGTCTGCCGACCATAGTAAAGAGAAATGTGCCAAGAATATTCGTATTGCTTTACAAGCAGCAGGCGCCGATGTGTCTAAGCATCCAGTAGCAGCTTCAGACTGGGGGCATACGCTTGAGAAGAACGGTTATAAGAAAATTAAACCTGCTTTTAATCGCCCTCAAGAAGGCGATATTTATATTATTGAGCGGACGAGTGGCCACACATATGGTCATATTGCGGGGTATACAGGGAATGGCTGGTTCTCAGATTTTCGCCAAAAAACCTATGCGGTCTATAAAGAAAAAGACGTTAAATATAGCTACTATCGTCTCGATTCTTAAGCAAGTACGACATAGTTTGTCGGGACATATCTAAATCTGTTTCCAAATTTGGCTTCTGGCACAGTAAAGCACTTGAAAACTAAGGTTGAAAACATCACATTAGGTATTCAGTATTAAGCCATGTCTGCCGATAGTGAATCAAAACGCTCGTCCCCATATTGAAAAAATTCTAGCCCACATGACCCAACTTCCAGGCGTTTATAAAATGCTAGGGAAAGAGGGCGAATTATTATATGTCGGCAAAGCAAAAAACCTAAAAAATCGGGTATCGAGTTATTTTGTTAAAACCATTGAGCATCCTAAAACTCAGGCCTTAGTTGCCAGAATTTATGATATTGAAACTTTAGTCACTCGTTCAGAAACTGAAGCATTACTTCTCGAGCAAAATTTAATTAAACAACATCGTCCGCCTTATAACATCATGCTGCGGGACGATAAGTCATATGTCTATATTTTTGTGTCGGCAGATAAGCCCTATCCTCGGCTTGCTAGCGGTCGTGGCAAAGGTAAGCACCAAATTGGTAAGTTCTTTGGACCTTATCCAAGTGCCTATAGTGCTCGTGATACTTTAGTAGTTCTACAAAAGCTTTTTAATGTACGGCAGTGTGAAAATAGCTACTTTGCACAGCGCAAGCGCCCCTGTTTGCAATATCAGATCAAGCGTTGTTCTGCACCTTGTGTAGGGCTAATTTCACCCGAAGATTATAAAGAAGACATTAATAATAGTATTCGCTTTTTGCAAGGTGATACGAAAGAGCTTAATCAAGAGCTCATTGCCAAAATGGAACAAGCGGCGGCTGAACTTGAATTCGAAAAAGCTGTTTTTTATCGGGACCGATTATCTTTACTGCGTGAAGTTCAAGCGCAACAAGCTGTTTTTAAAGTCAAAGGTGAGGCAGATATTCTGGCCATTGCATATCAGGCAGGCGTGACGTGCGTTCAAATTATGTATGTCCGCAATGGGCGAATGCTAGGTGGAAAAAGTTATTTCCCCGACATGCTTGGTGATGATCTTGGACAAATGCTGAGTGACTTTATGGCAAACTTTTACTTTCAAGTTGCAGATGAAGTACCCAATGAATTGATTGTGAACATTGCATTGCCTGACCGTAAAGAATTAGAAGAAGCATTGGCACAGCAGTTTGGCAAAAAGGTTCAGATTAAGAGTAATGTTCGAGAAACTCGTGCCGAGTGGCTAGAGTTAGCTGAAATGAATGTTCAACATGCAATTAAGGGGCAGTTGAGTAACCATTTAGAACTCAATGAACGTTTCCATCAGTTAGAGCAAGTGGTGGGAAGGCCTGTCGATCGTATCGAATGTTTTGATATTAGTCATACCATGGGCGAAGCTCCAATTGCGTCGTGCGTGGTGTTTGACCAAGGTGGTGCTCGTAAGCGTGACTATCGACAATTTGCCATTCAAGATATTACTGGTGGCGATGATTATGCTGCCATGCGCCAAGCCTTAACACGACGTTATAAAAAAGCCATATTGCCTGACTTACTGTTGATTGATGGTGGTAAAGGCCAACTTCACATGGCGATGGATGTCATGCAAGAGCTTGGGCTTGATGCTTTTATGGTGGGTGTATCGAAAGGTGAAGGGCGTAAACCGGGTCTTGAAACCCTGCATTTTACAGATGGCACGAAAATCCAGTTACCCGAAGACCATAAAGCATTGCACTTGATTCAACAGGTGCGTGATGAAGCCCATCGCTTCGCAATTACTAAACACCGAGCTAAACGTGATAAACGCCGTAGTACATCGGTTTTAGAAGCAATTCCGGGTTTGGGTCCAAAGCGCCGTCGAGATTTATTAACTCATTTTGGTGGGATTCAAGGTGTTTTAAAAGCATCTGAAAAAGAGCTTACGCTTGTGCCCGGTTTTGGTGAAATGATGGCTAGAACGATTTATAAAATTTTGCATGAATAAGCGTTGCTTTAAAGGCAGAGTGACAAAATAAATCGCCAATTACTAGAGGATTGACCATTCACATTCCAATCAAAATGATGAAAGATCGTTTCTAATAACTCTTTCGTTTTAGGGAAAGGAATGTCTTTGCTGCAATTGTTTGAAGAAATAAAACAAAAGGAATGGATTGAAATACCTGAAGGGTGGTTGCAAGGACGAACAGTGTTTGGCGGTCTTGTTGCGGGATTGCTGATGCAAAAAGCCTGCTGCAATATTCAAGATCCCAACAAAAGATTATTAAGTTGTAGTATCACTTTTGTGGGGCCTGTACAGCAGGGAGCAGCTCGATTGACTATTGAAATTTTAAGGGAAGGGAAGTCGGTCACTACGCTTGAAACCCGTTTGTGGCAAGATGGCGCAGTACAAACTATTTTGGTTGCAAGCTTTGGTGTGCCTCGTACGTCGAATATTGAAGTACGGCAAGAACCGATGGTTCCAGTTTATAGGCAGCCTGAAGAGTTACAACCTCTTCCTTTTGCCAGACAAATGCCAGAATGCTATCAACATTTTGATGTATGCTGGGCAGAAGGTCATCATCCTGTTACAGGAAGTCAGTATCCTGACTTTGGAGGATGGTCAAGGTTTTCTCCAGAGAAGTATGAAAATCGTCAAATGACTTTGCCAGATTTAATTGTTTTGATGGATATTTGGCCACCTGGTGTATTGCCGATGTTTAAACAAGTTGCTCCTGCAAGTTCTTTAACTTGGCACATTACCTATGTCCATCAATTTCGACATCAATTGTGTGACTGGTTTAAATATAAAGTGGTGACTGAATATGCCGGTGAAGGTTATTCCACAGAATATGCCCATCTTTGGGACCAAAATGATCATTTAATTGCAATTTTACGGCAAACTGTTACGGTATTTACTTAAGCAGTCCACTTCCTCGATTCATATATTTCGTATAAAGTGGCTGTTACAGATAGATACAATATTGAAGAATGTATTTTTGTCTGTTACAAGATGCATGAAGACTAAATTGGCGGTGTTTATGACCACAGGGCGAATCCTGAATATCCCAAATATCCTAACGTTGGCGCGTATAGCGCTTATTCCTGTATTTTTGGTGATTGTGTATTGGCCGCCTGCAATGGGTATTGGTGAGCAAGCAGGAAATATGAGTCGTCATATTATCTTGACGGGTATTTTTGTGTTAGCTGCTATTACCGACTGGTTTGATGGCTATTTGGCACGAACTTTAAACCAGACTTCAGCATTTGGCCGTTTTTTAGATCCAGTTGCAGATAAGCTCATGGTGGCCGCGGCACTGATTGTTTTAGTGCAGTGGAATCCAACCATTTCAATGGCTTTTGCGGCAATTGTCATTATTTCACGTGAAATTACAGTTTCTGCTTTACGTGAGTGGATGGCAGAACTTGGCGCAAGAACGAGTGTGGCTGTATCGACAGTAGGCAAATATAAAACAGCTTTTCAAATGATTGCCATTAGTGTGTTTCTACTCAATTGGCAGCCTTTAGAAATGTTGGCTTACGCGTTGTTATATACCGCCGTCATTCTGACTTTATGGTCAATGTTTATTTACCTAAAAGCAGCTTGGCCTTATTTAAAGCAACCTTAAGCTCAGATTGAATGATTAAGCCTTTCTATAATGAAAGGCTTTTTTATTTTCGAAAGTGCAAGAATCGGGTCGTCATCGGGCTTTAGCTACTTTAATGTAAGATATGAATGCTAAGGAGGTGACACATGCAAATGCTTTCTTCTCGGCAATTTGCTGTAATTGCCAATGTAATTGAATATTTATATGAACATCTAGATCAGCAACCCAGTCTGGACGATGTTGCGAGCCATATGAATTTAAGTTCAGGTTATATCCAACGTCAGTTTCAGGAATGGGTGGGTATTAGCCCGAAAAAATTTGTTCAATATATGAGTTTGCAGCAGGCTAAATATTATCTGCTACAAAAGCGAAGTTTATTAGAAACTGCTTTAAACACAGGTTTGTCGGGTACTGGTCGTTTACATGATCTGTTTATTCAGCTTGAAGGAATGACGCCTGGTGAATATAAACAGCAAGGAGAAGGGGTCACACTTAATTACTCGGTTGAGACAAGCCCGTTTGGTGAGTTGTTAGTGGTAAGTAGTGAAAAAGGCATATGTTCGATTCGTTTCATAGAGTCGAGTAAAAATATTGAAGATTTAATTAAACAGCAGTTCCCTAAAGCTCAATTAAAAAATCAGTCACAGATTTGGCATCAACAAGTTGCAGAGTGGTTTGAACAGGACTTTTCAGAACACTTGCAGCAGAAACTTCCTCTTAATTTAGCTGGAACCCCATTCCAGCTGCAAGTTTGGGAAGCATTACTGACCATTCCAGAAGGTCAATTGCGGACTTATCAAGATATTGCAGAGCAAATTGGCAAACCTAAAGCAGTTCGAGCCGTTGCTACCGCAATTGGACAAAATCCGATTGCATATTTGATTCCGTGTCATCGAGTGATTCGTGCAACCGGAATGGTTGGAGAATATCATTGGCAAAAGGGGCGTAAATTGGCATTGTTAGCTTGGGAGATGTCAAAGCAACACGGAGAGACCGTATGACCTTGGATTTATTTTCTCCAGAGCCTTGTGAAAATTTATTACCCTATGATGGTGAAGTTCAGGACTATGGTTGTATTCTAAGCCCTGAAGAAGCTGAACAATATTTTCACTATCTTTACCAACATCTCGCGTGGAAACATGACGAGGCTAAGTTGTATGGCAAGCACTTTATAACAGCTCGAAAAGTTGCATGGTATGGAGATGATTACTATCAATATAAATATTCGGGTGTCATCCGTGATTCTTTGCCGTGGGACAAAGCACTTGCCAAATTAAAACAATTGGTAGAACAGCGTCTTTCAGAAAAATTTAATTCTTGCTTGGCAAATCTTTATGAAGATGGAACTCAAGGTATGGCTTGGCACAGTGATTCGGATGTGTCTTTGGCAAAAACCACAACAATTGCATCTTTAAGCTTTGGAGCAACCCGTAAATTTTCTTTTAGGCAAATTCAAAGTAAAGAGAAAGTTGAATTGTGGCTCCAACCAGGTCAACTCATTGTGATGCGTGGCGAGACGCAACAACATTGGCAACATCGTTTAAATCGCTCAACAAAGATTTTACAGCCGCGTATTAATCTTACTTTTAGGCAGTTTCAGTTTTTATAAAAATTGGACAAGAAAAAAGCCCATGATGGCAACATGAGCTTATTCCTCTGAGGGGGATGCTTCTATTGATGAGCTGCTGATGAAAAGAATCATCAATAGGAGCTAAAATCATAATATGAGAATATTACGGGATATTCAATGCATTAAAATGTAAGAAAAGGTTAAATTATCATAAAGTGGAGTTTTAGATTTCACCTTTTTCAGATAACTCCATAAAGCGTTGTTCAATAAGTGCTGCATTTTCTTGCAAAATTTCGATGAGCTTTTCAACGTTTAAAAAATCAAAACGATTTTTAGAGGCAACTAAAGTTAAAGCTAAAGGCACTTCTTTGTTCGAAAAACGAACTGGAACGGCAAGGCCAGAAACATTGGGGTCAATCTCACCTTGTGAGAAATAGAACCCTTGTTTTTTAATTTTACGCATACGCTGAATAAAGCTTGGTTCATCTTCAGCAAAACCAGATTGCTTTAATTCTTGCTGGTAACGATGATAGTAGTCCTGCATTCGTTGTTTACTTAAATGCGAAACCATCGTTTTTGGAGATGACCCAACGTAAATTGGTCTTGGGCAGCCTCGGCCATATGAAAGTAATTCGGTGTCTTTGAAAATTTCATGATGAATGTCGATGCAATAGTCATCGTTTAAATAGGTGAGCAAGCAGCACAATTCGGTACGCTCTACAATATTTCGCATAAATGGTGTGCTGATTTGAACTAAAGGGTCTGTTGTTCTTGATACATAGTCAAGAACTGCAATTTTTGAGCCTAAGGTATAATCGCCAGAGGTTCCATTAATGCGTTTTAATAGATCGGTAGACACTAGTTCTTTGAGATAACGGTAGCTGGTTGGTTTAGACAAGCCAAGTTCTTCGCAAATAATATCGACATTAATTATTGGACGCGAAACTGAAAATAGGTCCAATACGGTTAAAATTTTGCCAAAACTTGAAATTGCCATAGTGTCTTGTTCGTATCCTTTAACAATGAATCATCTTTGAGTTTTTATAACAGAAAAAAAGAAAATTTGTCTCAATTCTAAAATAAATGCCTAATTTGAGTATTTTACTCTGACAAAGAGAAAACTTCTCTTGGCTTATACATCATATACGATAATCAAAAAACATATCAAATTATCAAATAGAGATATTTTAGTTGACTAAATCGCTTTATTTTGAAAAAATTGCCAAACAAAATATCTAATTGAGAAATTGGTCGGTTCTAGGCGAATTTCTTGATACCTCTTCTTTCCAAAGTTTGGCCGTTTAAATAATGCTCAAATTGAAATCATCTGGGCCAATCAGGCAGGATGTGGAAAAATCATTGTATTGAAGGATGCTCCTCATCTCATTTGCTTTTAGGCAAATGTCACAGTTTTGTTGTCTCTAGAAAGGCAATTTAACATTGAAGAGCATGCTCATCAGTTCAAATCTGTATTTGAGATGAGTTCATGTTATTAAAGCAAATACTGGCGTTTCGCCCGAGTAGGCTTGATCTGATCTTTGCCTTAAAAACATTTATTGCCGGAATGCTGGCGTTATTTGTTTCATTTGAATTAGATCTGATTAACCCGATGTGGTCGATTGGTACAGTCCTGATTATTGCCAACCCTTATTCAGGAATGGTGTCTTCTAAGTGTGTCTACCGTGTTATAGGGACGATGGGTGGGGCAGTGGTTGCCTTAACGCTAACGCCACATCTCATTAATACACCTTGGTTGTTTACCGTGGTGTTGTCATTGTGGGTGGGTTTTGCGCTTTATGTGTCTTTACTTGACCGGACTCCACGCAGTTATGCTTTTATGCTGGCGGGTTATTCGACAGCCATGATTGTCTTCAATTCGATTACCTATATTGATCAATACAATATTTTTGATATTGCTTTAGCTCGAGTCATCGAGATTTCGATTGGGGTGATTTCAAGTGCTGTAGTTTCTGCCACTATTCTTCCAATGCACATTGGTTCTGCGATTAAGCAGCGAGTTATCAAAACGCTTAAAGATACAGAAAATCTATTTGCTAATTTATTAAAGGCTGACCCGCAGCAGAATAATACTCAGCTTTTAGCGACCATTACTCGTGACACCACAGATATTCATGCTTTGGCAGTACATTTGAGTTATGAAAAGGGTGAGTTGCATGGCATGACCAAACCCTTGCAGGAAATGCTGCATCAAATCTCAATGGTAGTTGCGAATCTGGTTGCTTTATCTGAGCGTATTAAGCAGCTTCAGGAACTTCGGTTTATCGAAACTCATTCAGAAAAACTGCAACAGCTCTCAGCGCATGTTGTACATTTTCTGGAGCAAAAAGATTTAATTATTGATGAAAATATTTTGCAGTTACCAGATGAGTTTGAAAGCGATTTCTTAAGTTTGATGGAATCGGCTTCGACACATCAGCAAGTTTTGGTCGCAGCTATGAAAATGGATGTACGTCATTTCATTAGTAATGTTTTAGCGGTTAAAGTCTTGTGGCAACGAATTCAGCAAGGCAATAAAGAAATTCCTGACAACATTACGCCAATGACCACCAAATATCCAAGTTTACATCGTGACCATGGTGTGGCTATCCGAGGTGGTATTAGTGCAGTGCTCATTACATTTATTGTGACTGGGGTATGGATTATTTCGGGTTGGAAAGCTGGATTTATGATGGCGCAAATGGGTGCAGTAACAGCCTGTATTTTAACGGCCTTAGATAACCCTGTTCCGGTTTTGCGTATTTTTATTTGGGGCAGTATTGCTTCAGCAGTTTTAGTCTTTGTTTATGCATTTGGTATTTTTCCTCATGTCACCACATTCTGGGAACTTGGACTGGTTTTATTACCGATGTTCCTGTTTGCTGTGTCTATGATGGCCAATCAAATGCTTATGCCAGTAGGCATGGTTTTGGGGATTAACACGATGATGGGGCTAAATCTACATAATGCTTATAGCATGGATGCAGTGTCTTATCTTGATGGTTCTTTTGCCATGATCTTAGGTGTTTTAGTGTCTTTGGTTGTGATTGATGTTGTTCGTGCAATGTCTCCAGACACCAGCGCTAGCCGTATTTTAGCGTTGCATTATCGTGCAATGAGACAGGCGATCTATTTGCCTTATGGCCTCGATTTTAAAGTTCACCTGCGCAGCATGCTGGATCGAATTGGAATTCTTAACAGTAAAGTAGTCCAATCTAATGAGATTAAAACCTCAATTCATCAAGCATTGATTGAGTCGAGCAGTATTGTTGATTTAAGTAGATTACAAGAACTGGCAAATCAGTCTCCTCAAAATTCAGAGCTGGCTCATCACATTGGAAATCTGCAACAAAATCTAGATGAACTGTTTAGAGCCAAAGAAAATGATGTAGATAATACGGCGGCTTTGGTTGAGCAAATCCATTGCGGTTTATTTGAATTAAAACAGCTTGCTTCAAATATTGAAGATATGACGATGCGACAAAGATTACTCATTTCACTTAACAATATTGCTTATAGCATGTGTCATGTTTCATCAGATCAAATGAATGAGAACAGTACTTTGAGAGGAGCCACAGCAAATGGGTGAGTTTAATGTTTATGGCATTTACGTGCCTTCTCTGCTCGTTCAAGCCCTCTTGGCATATATATGTTTTCGTGGGTTAAGTCCTTTGACCAACAAGTGGATTGCACAAGGCTGGATTGCATTACCGAGTATTTTCAATTTGTGCTTTTACCTTTTATTGCTTTTGGTCATACATCAAATTTTTGTTGGGGTGGGTGCATAGAGATGATTGCGAAATTAAAGATTGAGTTAGGTGAGTGAAATGAATCAGGTGGATTTGAAAAAGGTCATCCGTCCAGTAATTTTGATTGTCGCATTAATGGTGGCGGTCTATACCATTGTGCATTTGTGGAACTACTATAATGCAGCGCCGTGGACACGCGATGGTCGAGTGCGTGGTGACGTTATTCAAGTATCTTCGGATGTCGCTGGTCTTGTCACAGAAGTATTGGTTCAAGATAACCAGAGTGTGAAAAAAGGTCAGGTGCTCTTTAAAATTGACGTTTCTCGCCGTGCTTTAGATGTCGAACAGGCCAAATCGGATTTAGCAAAAGCAAATGCAGCCTTTGCTCAAGCGCAGGCGGGTTTGGCACAAGCAAAAGCGAACTTGATTAAATCAGCCAGTAATATCAAATTGGCCGAGAAAAATGCCGGTCGTTACTCAAACCTAATGGATGGCGCTATCTCTAAACAAGAACAAGACCAAGTGTTTGCCACACGTGATCAATCCCTTGCAGAGCATGAGCAACTTCAAGCAGCAATCCAGCAGGCTGAAGCAACTGTTAAGCAACAACAGGCTCTTATTGAGGTTGCAACAAGCAATGTACATTTGGCCGAGCTTAATATGCATCGTGCCGCGGTAATTGCCCCAGCTGATGGTACGTTATCTAACTTTGATATGCGTCCAGGTAACTATGTCCAAGTTGGGCAGGCTGTTGCAGCATTGCTTGATCGTAAACAGCTCTATGTGGTGGGTTATTTTGAAGAGACGAAGTTAAATCGTATTCATGTAGGTGATCAAGCTACTGTGCAATTAATGGGTGATAACCAGAAAATTAAAGGTCATGTACAAGGTATTGCATCGGGTATTGAAGATCGTGAGCGCTCAAGCAGCTCTAAACTTCTTGCCAATGTAAATCCAACTTTTAGTTGGGTTCGTTTAGCGCAGCGTGTGCCTGTGAAGATTGTGTTAGATGAAACACCGAAGAATGAACTTGCTTTTGTCTCTGGACGAACTGCGACTGTGCATATCGTTGAAAAATAAAATCGAAGTGATTTAATTAAAAAAGCATGTAGTTTTAATTACATGCTTTTTTGTTTTATGGCGTTAATCCAATGGGATTTCGATACCAACTCTGAATGAGTAGTGCAGCAGCAAAACTATCTGCCGAGAGCTTTTTTGCTCGACCTTGTTCTTGGTAAAAACCTAGTTCTTCTCGCGCTTCACGTGTAGTTAAACGCTCATCTACCATCAACGTTTCTATGTTGGTTTGATGACGTAAACGTCTTGCAAATTTGCGAGCACGTGTAGAGAGTTCGGACTCACTATCATCCATATTTAATGGCAGGCCAACCAAAAATAAATCGGGTTGCCATTCTTTCACAATTTTTAAGAGTTGATCCCAGTTTGGAATACCATCTTTCATGACAAAGAGAGGGAGAGGATTGGCACTTTCAATTGAGGACTGGCCAATCGCCATTCCCATTTTTTGAGTACCAAAGTCAAAAGCCATAATCGATTTTGATTGTGTTTCGGTCATTAAGCGTGTCCGATTTCAGATGCTAGCCACGCGCGGTCTACACCAATTTTTTTATAAGCTGCATCCCAACGATCGTCATAAGGCAGGTTAAAAATCAGATCCATATCGGCATCACAAATGAGCCAGTCACCACGTGTAATTTCGTCTTCTAACTGATTTTTGCTCCAGCTCGCATAGCCTAGAGCAATTTGATATCGACCTACACCTTCGTTATGGGCAATTGCATCAAGAATATCTTTACTGGTGGTAATACAAACATTTTCACCTACAGCAATAGATGAATGCCATGTTGGTTGTCCAGTATGAAGAACAAATCCAGCTTCAGGACGTAAAGGGCCACCTTGTAAAACCGCATGTGGATTTACATTGTCTGCTTCAATGTCGAGGTCATGGAGTAATTCTTTAATTTGAATACCAGAAGGACGATTAATAATAATGCCTTGAGCACCTTCTTCATCATGACGGGCAAGATAAATTACAGTGTTTGCGAAAAAGTCATCTGCCATTTCTGGCGGGGCAATCAGACAACGGTGAGTCAGATATTGTTTGGTCACCTAAGCGGTTCTCCCTCAAAAAATGTCACTAGAGGGCCTCTCGACCCTTTTATCTATATAGGTTCTTTTTATCAACATACAAGAGTTAATCGGATTTCGCCAATCTTTTTCTCTCATTTTCTTTATTAATTTGAAGAAGCCTGAAATTTAAGTTGGCGTAATTGTTTTGCGTGCTGCAAGGTTGTTTCATTAATTTCAACACCACCTGACATGCGAGCTAACTCATGAATGATTTGATTTTCATCAAGTTCTATAATTGTACTGCTAGCTGGGTCAGTTTGTTGTTTTTTCACTAATAAATGCTGATCAGACTGTGCAGCAACTTGTGCTTGGTGAGTAATACATAAGAGCTGGACATGTTGTGCCAAGTCAGCAAGTAAACGTCCTACAACTTCTGCGGTGCCACCACTAATCCCGACATCAATTTCATCAAACACCAGAACTTCAGATTCGGTTTTTTCAGCATTCATGACTTGCATGACGAGTGCAATACGAGAAAGCTCACCACCTGAGGCCACTCGTGCCAATGGTTGTGGAGGGATACCCTTGTTGGCAGTAAATAAAAGTTGAATAAAGCTTAAACCTTCTGCACCTGGTTGTTCTAATGGTTCGAACTTAAACTCGAAGTGTGCTTCTGGTAGCGCTAAAGGTTTCACTTGTTCAGTTAATTGTTTAGCAAGTGGCGCGGCAGCTTCACGACGTATATTGTCTAAATGCTGAGCTTTTTCTAAAAACTCCTCATGCGATTTTTCAACTTGCTCTGCCAGTGTTTCTGGGTCTTCAAGTTGATGCAATTGCTCAAGCTCACGTTGCCAACCTTCATATTCTTCTTTAAGTGTTTCTGGTTGAGTTCGATATTTACGTGCCAGACGATGAAAAACCTCAAGTTTAGTATTGAGTTCTTCCATTCGCTCGGGATCAAAACTTTGACGATCAATAAATTGACGCAAGTTTGCCGTTGCATCATCTATTTCACTTTGGGCATTCAATAAAGAATTATAAATCTCAGAAAGGTGTTCGCTACGGCCCGCGTGGGACTCTAATCTGCGAATAATCGAAGACATTTCTTGAGTAATATTTTGCTCAGCTTCATCTAAAACATTTAAGCTATAGCTACAGTCTTGCATGATATGTTCATGATGACTAAGACGATCAAACTCTTGCTCAATTTCTTTATAGTCGGTTTGAATGACCTCTTCGAGTTCCTCGATTTGATGCTCTAAAGTGCCAATGCGTTGCAAACGTGTTGCTTGTGCATCTAAGGCAGCCTGATGCAAACGAATCGTGCGTTGCCATGAGCTGTAGGCTTCACGGACATCATTCGCTTCAACGTAAAAATTGTTATAACGATCTAGCCAATGCTTTGGATAAGGCGGTTCAAGAAGTTGCTGCTGGCTGTGCTGACTATAGAGTTGAACGAGCAAGCGCCCCAACTCTTTGAGTTCAGATAAACTGCTTGGGCGGCCATTCACCCATGCTTTACTACGTCCAGTTGCAAAAATAACACGACGTAAATGAATTTCCCCAGAATCATCATCTAGCTCGTGTTCTTGGAGCCATTTTGCTTCAGGACTATTATTTTGATAGGTAAAAACAGCGGTGATATCCGCTTTGTCCGAACCATAACGGACATAATTTGTATCTGTACGATCCCCTAGACAGGCAGAAAGTGCATCCAGTAATAATGATTTTCCGGCACCTGTTTCACCTGTTAGAACATTAAATCCCTGTTCTATATCAATAGCTAAATGATCAGCTAATGCAAAATTAATTAAAGTTAAATGTGTGAGCATAAACGCATCCAACGCGCCAAATTATGGGTTAAAGATAGAGAAGTTTTGAATTTGCTACAAGTGATCTATTATTCTAACTGAAATTATAGAACAGCAAGATTGCGGATATTTACAATGAAAAAAACATTAAGCTTACCGAAACCGCCCCTAGGGATGATCAATCGCCATAAAAAAAACAATCCTGCGGAAATGAATAAAATTTTAAATCAACATTTTAATGCCTTTAAACAAGCAGCCGCACAAGGCAATTATGCCAAAGCTTATCAACATGTTAAACAAGCTATTAGTTTAGTTCCTAAGCATTCGGGAGCTTTATCGGACTTGGCTTATACCGAGCTACGCTTAGGTCGTTATACCGATGCCTATCAACACTATTTACAAGCGATTCAGGCAAGTGGATCTAACGTAAATACAAACTTATATGACGGACTCACAGAGGTTTGCCATCATTTAAATAAAAAAGAAGAAACAATCAAATTTGGACGCTTAGCAATTACAACAAAAAAAGAACTCGTTAATAGTGAACCTGTTTTACCGATTCCAAGTCATGCGCCACCTGAGTTTAGTTCAAATTCTGAAGAAAATATTATTGCTTTCTCTTTGTTTGGAGCCAACCCGCGTTATTGTGAAACCTCTATTTTAAATACTCAGCTAGCCAAACAGATTTATCCAGAATGGACGTGTCGATTTTATGTGGATGATACTGTACCAGTACTTGTACAACAGCGCTTAAAAGAGAAGGGGGCGCAAGTGGTACAAGTGACGGACTCTCAAAAGCAATTATCAGGGCTGTTCTGGCGTTTTTTTGTGATGGATGATCCAACAGTTAAGCATTTTCTGATTCGTGATGCCGACTCTATTGTGTCGCACCGTGAAAAGGCGGCTGTAGATGCATGGCTCAAGAGTGATAAATGGTTTCATTTAATGCGAGATAGTTATTCTCATACCGAACTAATTTTGGCTGGAATGTGGGGCGGATGTACAGGGATTTTTCATAATATTGAAGCACATATCAGAGATTATGTTGCCACCGGACGTTATCTGGATAATCGGGTGATGGATCAGCATTATTTGCGCTACTGTATTTGGCCGACTTTAAAACAGAGTGTGCTTATACACGATAGCCAGCAATTTGATTCAGATGCTAGCGATTTTCCAGCTTACGATCTGGCGTTAATGCAAAACGGCAGTGAAAATTTTCATGTAGGAATGAATGAAGGTTTACCTATAGTGACCACCGCAGTCACCCATCCAACAGCGCAAAGAGTGAGTTGGGTACTTCTAGATGAAAATCAGGTCGAAGTTTGCAGATACGATGCAATTGTGTCGAGTAATCGAAATATTGAGATTAACTTACCTCATGCTTTTGCCAAAAAAATTCAGGTAGAGCAGTGGAAATTACAAGTCTATCCGTATGAAAACTGATTGATTAGTTATTTAGGCACAATTAAACTACATTCATCATAATTTATATAAATATGGCATTATCTGGAGAATGTGCATGAGTACAAACCAATTTGATCATGTAACGGTCATCAAAAAATCAAACGTTTATTTTGGTGGAGTATGTATCAGCCATACCGTGCAATTTGAAGATGGAACGAAAAAAACACTAGGTGTTATTTTGCCGACTGAGCAAGCTTTAACTTTTGAAACGCATGTTCCTGAGCGTATGGAAATTATTTCAGGTGAATGTCGCGTAACAATTGCAGACAGCACTGAAAGTGAATTGTTCCGTGCGGGTCAATCATTTTATGTGCCAGGCAATAGTCTTTTTAAAATCGAAACTGATGAAGTGCTCGATTACGTGTGCCATTTAGAAGGCTAAGAAATTCCTATTCAAATCGGGTACACTATGCCCAAAGAAATCCTGCGAAGTTGGCTTTGCAGGATTTTTATTTTTTTGCTCAAACGTTGTTAGAGGTCATGCATGGCAAAACAGGAATATTATTATGGCGTTCATTCAGTGGAGTCATTGCTAGAGCTTGAGCCAGAGCGTGTGCTAACCCTGTTTACTTTAAAAGGACGGGATGATCAGCGTTTGCAAAAGATTTTGCAATTGGCAGAGCCTTTTGGAATCAGTGTACAAAAAGCAAGCCGCGATAGTCTTGAAAAACTTGCAGGCCTACCATTTCATCAAGGTGTGGTGGCCGCAGTGCGTCCGCATCCTGTCTTAAATGAGCAAGATCTTGATCAAATCTTAAGTGAAACTCCAGATGCCTTGTTGTTGGCATTGGATCAGGTGACAGACCCACATAACCTAGGGGCTTGTATCCGTACTGCCGCTGCGATGGGTGTGCAAGCAGTTATTGTGCCTCGTGATCGTGCGGCAAGTTTAACGCCAACTGCTCGTAAAGTTGCAGCGGGTGGAGCCGAGAAAGTTAAATTCATTCAAGTCACAAATTTAGCTCGTACATTGGCTCATCTTAAAGAAACAACGCATGTGCGTGTGATTGGCACCATGCTTGATGAAAGCGCCTTACCACTTCAAAAATGCGATTTTTCTGGTCCAGTTGTGATTGTGATGGGAGCCGAAGATACAGGTTTGCGTCCTATTACACAGGCACAGTGTGATCATAAAGTTTATATTCCGATGTCAGGAAATCTACAAAGTCTAAATGTCAGTGTAGCGACGGGTATGGCACTTTATGAGGCTTGCCGCCAGCGTTCTGAGGTATAATTTAACTGCCTTTCTAGTTTTTAAGTCATCTTGATATGTCTCCCCGTAAGCAAGGTTATTTCTTTGTATTGGTGACCATGTGCATTTGGGGCGGGTTTACGCTTTTTGCCCGTTTAAATGCACAGTGGCACATCAGTGCTTGGGATATTGCCGCACTGCGCTTCGCTATAGCTTTTCTAATTTTAATGCCTATTTTAATCTATAAAAAAGATCTCGCTTTTTTATGGAGTAAGCATGCGGTTATTTTGGCCTTGATTGGCGGAGTCATTTATTGTCTTACCGTCTATACCGCTTTTCTCTATGCTCCCGCGGCGCACGCTGCAATTTTCTTAAATGGCTGTATTCCAATTTGTACTGCGTTTGCAGCATACATTTTATTTAGACAGCCATTTGATAAACATACCTGGGCTAGTCTTGCAATCATGATCGCGGCTTTGGCCCTTATGAGCGCTTTGATGCTGCAAGGTAATGCCTCTGCTTTTGGAATAGGTGATTTACTCCTTTTTATTAGTGCGATTTGGTGGGGTATTTTTACTGTATTACTTAAGCAGTGGAAACTATCTGCATGGCACTCAATGGCAAGTGTTGCGATTTGGTCTGCAATTATTTATTTGCCGATCTATGTTTTATTTTTGCCTAAGCATTTCATGGAAGTCAGTCCTGTTCATCTAGCAATACAAGGCATTTTCCACGGTGTATTTGTCGTTATTATTGCCACTTTGACTTATGTAGCTGCGATTCAGAGACTTGGTGCTTTTAAAACAGGAAGTATTGTGACTTTGGCGCCGTTTATTGCAGCAATATTGGCTGTGCCATTGTTAGGTGAGGCTCTCAGTCCATCTATTGTGGTGGGTTTGGTTGGTATGGGAGTGGGGGCCTTACAACCTTGGCGATGGTTTCGACCAGATAGCTTGGCACAAAAAATTAAACAGCAAAATAAACCAAATTAGTTTGTGCGTTTCAAATAACTTTGATGTAACGGCTCTAATTGTTGATGTAAATGTTCGAGTAATCCATCATTAAACACAATGTCATTGGCTAGTTCGCGTTTAAGCTCGCGTGGCATTTGTGCTGCAATAATTTTTTGGATTTGTTCTTGGTTTTGCCCATCCCGTTGGCTAGCACGCTGAATTTGAGTTTGTTCACTCGCATCAACTAATAAGGTGTGATTAACAAGTTGATGCTGGTTGGTTTCAAAGAGTAATGGAGAAACCAAAATCACGTAGGCGCTACGCGGATTTTGTAATTGCTGAATAATAGATTGGCGGATGGCTGGATGCGTAATTTGCTCAAGCGTTTGTCTGGCTTCGGGGTTTTGAAAAATATACTCGCGTAGGGCACGACGGTCTAAACTTCCGTCTGCTTGAAGCACCCAGTCTCCAAAAGTTTTTTGAATTTGTTGAAGAGCAGGTTGGCCTTTTTCAACCACTTCGCGAGCAACGATATCAGCATCGACGACTTGTATTCCTTGGGACTCAAACCATTGTGTTGCAGCAGATTTTCCACTGCCAATACCACCTGTGACTCCCAGAATAAAAGCCATCTTAACCTCCCAAATAGATTTTCATAATCTGGTCACCCCATAAAAAGGCAACCCAGCCTGCAATGGCAATATACGGCCCAAAGGCAAAGGGCTGATTGTCATTGCGTAATTTTAGTAAAATGATGCCAATAATTGCACCTAATAAAGATGACAATAGCACAATTAATGGCAGCATCAATGGCCCCATCCATGCGCCTAAGGCGGCAAGCAACTTAAAGTCACCATAACCCATGCCTTCTTTGCCTGTAATCACTTTAAATAAGTAATACACAATCCATAGACATAAAAAACCAATTAAATAACCCCAAATGGCTGAAGTGGGTGTGGTGTAGATGCTAAAGGTGTTAATGCCTAAGCCAAGTGCTGCTAAAGGCAGGGTAAAACGGTCGGGTAGTAGCTGAGTATCAAAGTCTATAAAGGTTAAAGCAATTAAGACCCAAGTAAGGACTAGTCCCAAAAGCATTTGTATGGTTGGGCCAAACACCATGACCACAACCAGTGAACATACCATTGTTAGTAGTTCTATGGCTGGGTAGCGCATGCTAATCGCATGCCCACAGTGTCCACATTTACCTTTTAAAACCAACCAACTGATGACAGGAATATTCTGATACCAACGAATGGGTCGATGGCACTCTGGGCATGATGAAGCAGGCTTACTTAATGTCAGTTTTTCATGATCAATGATTGGTTGTTCAGGATCAACTAGCATTTGACATTCTTGCTGCCAATCTTGTTCCATCATTTTTGGGGTGCGATAAATCACCACATTAAGAAAGCTACCAATACACAGGCTCAATAATGCAACCGCAATATAAAGTGCAGTTAAGTTTTGAATAAAATAAGCAATTATTTCTTGCATTATACAACTGAGCCCATTTGGAAAATTGGAAGATACATAGCAATCACCAGACCGCCTACAAGTACTCCTAAAATTGCCATAATTAAAGGTTCCATCATTGAAGTTAAGCCATCAACGGCATTATCAACTTCATTTTCATAATACGTTGCAACTTTATCGAGCATGCTGTCTAGTGCACCAGATTCTTCACCAATTGCGACCATTTGTATAGCCATAGATGGAAAACGATTTGAAACGCGCATCGCAAATTGGAGTTGTTGACCTGTAGCAACATCTTCACGAATTTTCATTACAGCTTGTTCATAAATAATATTATTGGTTGCACCAGCCGTTGATTCAAGAGCATCAATGAGCGGAACACCTGCTGCAAAAGTCGTTGCTAAAGTACGGCTGTAACGGGCAATAATCGCCTTATAAACCAGATCACCAAAGATAGGTAGTTTCAGGGTAAGTTTGTCTAAACCATCACGGAATTTTTTACTACGCTTTTTAGCTTCCAGAAATGCGGCAATGATTGCACCAATCACAATAATCAGAATGAACCAGTATTCCTGCATCCATTTCGACATATTTACGACCATTTGTGTAAAGGCAGGCAAATCTGCGCCAAACGAAGAAAATAGGTCTTGGAAGACGGGAACTACTTTAACCATCAAAATAATAGTAACAACCACAGCAACCACAATAACCGTTGCTGGATATTTCATTGCTTTCTTAATTTTCTGCTTGAGCAATTCACTTTTTTCTTTGTAAATTGCCACGCGGTCCAGCATGGTTTCAAGTGCACCAGATTGTTCGCCGGACTCTACAAGAGAGCAAAATAATTTGTCGAAGTGCTGAGGATACTTTCTTAAAGCTGAGGCAAAAGTACTACCACCTTCAACTTCACCTTTAATGCCGAGTACCACTTCGCGCATAGCTGGGTTTTCTAAACCTTCCGCCACAATTTCAAAGCCTTGTACCAGTGGGACACCAGCTTTCATCATGGTTGCAAGTTGTCGGGTGAAAATCGTGATATCGAGCGTCGATACTTTTTTCTTGAATATACCTTCAAGAATATTTTTACGCTTTTCCCGAATATTACGAACAGTTACACCTTGTTTGCGTAGGGTGACTTTGGCTAAAGCCATATTTTTAGCCGGAAGTTCTCCCTTGATTTTTACGCCCTTACGGTCAACCCCTTCATAAGCAAAAGTCGGCATCAATTGTGCCTTTTTGACAGTCATGACATTATCCTTATTTTAAATTGTCTTTTATTCACTGGTCACGCGGTTGACTTCTTGTAAAGAAGTAACACCTTGCATGACTTTCTTTAAACCTGAGCGACGCAGATTATTAAACCCCAGTTTTTCAGAAGCAGCAGCGATTTCTAAAGCGTTGCCATCTTCCATAATAATCTTGGAAATCTCAGGTGTGACTTTCATTACTTCATAAATACCAACTCGACCTTTGTAACCCTCACGACATTCTGGACAACCGACTGGTTGAAAAACTTGAAAATCGGGATTGGTTAGATCTTGTTCGGTAAAACCCATTTCCAATAGGCTTTGTTTAGGAACGTCAGTAGGTACTTTACATTGTGGACATAAGCGACGTGCCAAACGCTGAGCAATCACCAGATTGACTGATGTCGCAATATTGAAAGATGGAACTCCCATATTGCGTAGACGAGTCAGTGTTTCAGGGGCACTGTTGGTATGTAGTGTGGACATTACCATATGACCTGTCTGAGCCGCCTTAATCGCGATTTCAGCTGTTTCTAAATCACGAATCTCACCGACCATAATAATGTCAGGGTCCTGACGTAAAAATGATTTAAGCGCAGCCGAAAAAGTAAGACCCACTTTAGGGTTCACGTTAACCTGATTAATACCTTCAAGATTAATTTCGACTGGATCTTCGGCAGTAGAAATATTAGAGCTTTCAGTATTTAAAATGTTGAGGCCTGTATATAAAGATACTGTTTTACCAGAACCTGTCGGACCAGTAATTAAAAGCATACCTTGTGGCTTATCTAAGGCTTCCATGAAAAGCGCTTTTTGTTCTTCTTCATATCCTAGAGCATCAATTCCCAGCATGGCACTCGATGGATCGAGAATACGTAGAACTAGCTTTTCACCAAATAAGGTCGGAAGAGAGTTCACACGAAAATCAATTGCTTTAGATTTCGATAGCTTGAGCTTGATACGACCATCTTGGGGAACACGTTTTTCAGAAATGTCCATCTGAGACATTACTTTCAAGCGTGAAGCCAAACGATTCGCTAGTTGCAGCGGTGGATTAGCAATCTGACGCAAAACGCCATCAACCCGATAACGGACCCGATACGATTTCTCATAAGGTTCGAAATGTAAATCAGAAGCCCCCATACGAATCGCATCAATTAATAACTTGTTAACATATTTAACAATAGGTGCTTCATCGCCTTGCGGAGTATCCTCATCCTCTTCAGGAGCAGCTGAGGTATCAAGATCTATATCTAGATCAAATTCTTCATCACTAAACTCGAAATTACTTTCTTCCGTAAATTGCAGCGCCAGAATTTTCTCAAGTTTATGGTGCTCGACAATAACGGGCTCAACCATAAGCTTACTGTTAAAGCGAATAGCATCAATAGCTTCAATATTGCTGGGGTTACTGGTTGCAACATATAAAATCTGTCCTCTTTGTACGAGAGGCAAGACCCGATGTTTTAAAATCAGTTTCTGGTCGACCAAATCTTTAGGAATCTGGCTGGTATCGAAAACATCCAGATCAAAATATGGTTCACCAAATTCAATAGAGATTGTTTCAGCTAATAAAGAAGGGGAGAGATGAACCTCTTCAATCAGGTACGCAACAGTATCCTGTTTAGCTCTTTTTGCTGCATCTAATGCTGCCTGCATGGTCGCTGCCGACACATGTTTTTCTTCGACTAATCGTCGAAAAAACCCCGAAAATTTTGGAGATGTATGTATGACTGACATCTGCCTACCTGTGCTCATATGTTTATAATTGGTATATAAAAAATTATACTTTTGTTATCTAAAATTACTACCTGAGAAAATGATGCTCTCGTCTTGGTCCGATTGTTAAAGCTTGAACCAGTCGAAGTTTTTATTCATTAATTTTTAAAAGGCGGAGCTTTTGACTCAATAAAGTTTTATTACTGTTTTCAAATAGTAGAAAAGATATGAGCTATCCTGTTAAAGAAAAGTATCTGAAATTTGTAGAAATGCGTGTAGAATGTGCTGCATTTTTGATGAAAGGTGAGCCGTATGTCGGGTTCGACGATTACGCCTTGGGTGGTTGGCAACTGGAAAATGAACCCAATGCGTGCCAATGCCAAACAACTTATAGAAGAATTTAAACAACTATTGCAACAAAACGAAATTGCAGATGAAAGCTGCCATGTCGGAGTTGCTCCAGTTTCTATTGCACTTGCGATGGTACAAACACAATTGCAAGATGCTGCAAAAACAGTATATACAGTTGCACAAGATGTATCGCGTGTAGCAGGTACAGGCGCCTATACGGGTGAAGTCAGTGCAGAATTATTAAAAGATAGCCAAATTAATTTTGTATTGGTGGGTCACTCTGAACGCCGTGATTTATTAGGTGATAACGTTGAAATTTTGAAGGCTAAACTCCAAAACTCTTTAAATGCAGGCTTAACTGTCATTTATTGTGTGGGGGAAAGTCTTGAACAGCGTGAACAAGATTTAGCAGAGCAGGTTGTATTGCAACAAATTTGTGATATAGCTCCTATCGTGACCGCAGAGCAATGGCAAAAGCAAATTGTAATTGCTTATGAGCCAATTTGGGCGATTGGTACAGGTAAAACTGCTTCACCACAAGATGCACAGGCAATGCATGCTAAAATCCGTGAAGGTTTAAGTCAGATTACCTCAGCGGGTTCAGACATTGCGATTTTATATGGCGGTAGTGTAAAAGCTGAAAATGCAGTCGAGTTGGCAGCATGTCCAGATATTAATGGCGCGTTGGTTGGAGGTGCTTCGTTAAATGCGGCATCTTTCTATCAAATTGTACAAGCCTTTGCACAAAGTAAATAACGAGGATAGGGTATGCACTCTTTTGTACTGATCGTACATATTATTTTAGCGGTACTGATGATTGGCTTGATTCTAGTGCAACACGGTAAAGGTGCTGATGCTGGTGCCTCTTTCGGTGGCGGCGGAGCAGCAACTGTATTTGGCGCATCGGGTTCAGCTAATTTCCTTACTCGCCTCACTGCTGTGTTAACAGCCTTGTTTTTTGTGACTAGTTTAACCTTAGCTGTTTTTGCGAAAAAGCAAACTACTGAGGCTTATAGTTTGAAAACTGTACAAACTACTGCGCCAACACCAGCTACATTGCCTGAAACTTCACCAACTGCACCAAAAACGAGTCAATAATTCGAAATAGGGCTTCCCTTTTGTGGTGGGAAGCACTAGAATGCGTCCCACAAGCTGCGGTGGTGGTGGAATTGGTAGACACGCTACCTTGAGGTGGTAGTGCCTTCGGGCGTGGGGGTTCAAGTCCCCCCTTCCGCACCAGCTTTTAACCAGAAAGTTGATGCGTGTAGTTTGTTTTTGTTGCGGGATGGAGCAGTCTGGTAGCTCGTCGGGCTCATAACCCGAAGGTCGTTGGTTCAAATCCAGCTCCCGCTACCAATTTGATTAAGGTGCAACTTAATCAGGCAAATATCTAGTAAGTTTACATTGACTTTATTTGATATTTGTATATAATTTTTGCACGTTGATGCGGGATGGAGCAGTCTGGTAGCTCGTCGGGCTCATAACCCGAAGGTCGTTGGTTCAAATCCAGCTCCCGCTACCAAGTTTCTTAAAAGAGGCTCACAGACAAGTGGGCCTTTTTGCACAGTGGATTATTGTTTTCTGTGCAAGATAGGGGCGATTAACGCCCTTTTTTATTGGTTATCGTATCGCTATCGTGTAGTTTCGACATCAATTGGTCAAATAGTCATGCTTCACTATAGTAGGTCTGTGTCGGTTAAAACAACCGATTGAATCGCACGAGAATGACGAGAGTAAATGAAATTATCAAATAAATCCCAAGCATTGCATGACTTAATTGTTCCTGCAGTACAAGCATGTGGTGTCGACCTTTGGGGAATCGAGTTTCTCCCACAAGGCAAACGTTCTTTATTGCGTATTTATATCGATAAAGCGGTAGGTGAAGATGCTGAGCCTGTACTTGATGAAGATGGCGAAGTAGAACAAGGCCGTGGTATAGGTGTACAAGATTGTGTGCGTGTAACACAACAAGTCGGCGCAATGCTGGATGTTCATGATCCAATTTCAGGTGAGTATTCATTAGAAGTTTCTTCACCGGGTTGGGATCGTCCATTTTTTCAATTAGAACAGTTACAAGGCTACATTGGACAACAAATTGCTTTGCGTTTGATTGCAGCAGTAGACAACCGTCGTAAATTTCAAGCAAAACTTATCTCAGTAGACCTTGAAAATGAAGAAATTCAGGTTGAAGTTGATGGGAAGCACGTGCTTGAGATCGACAGCAACAATATCGATAAAGCAAACTTGATCTATCAAGATTAAATTTATTAAATTTTATAAGAATCGGTAGGTGACTTATGGGCCGCGAAATTCTTACCGTTGTTGAAACGGTTAGTAATGAAAAAGGTGTTAGTCGTGAAGCGATCTTCGAGGCTTTAGAACAAGCTCTAGTTGCTGCAACGAAGAAAAGATTTTACGAAGGTACACATGCTGAAGAAGCTCAGCTTCGTGTAGAAATTGATCGTAAAACTGGTGATTACAGTACGTTCCGTCAATGGACTGTTGTGGCAGATGAAGATCATGAAATGCCAGCTTGCCAAGATGCGATTTCTGACCTTGACCCATCTAAATGGTCAATTGGTGATGTACGTGAACTCGAAGTAGAATCTATTGAGTTTGGTCGTATCGCTGCACAAATTGCAAAACAAGTTATCGTACAAAAAATTCGTGAAGCTGAGCGTGCTTTAGTTGCTGATGCATACGAGTCTAAAGTTGGTGAGTTGATTTACGGTGAAGTGAAAAAACAAACCAAAGATGGCTTTATTATCGATTTAGGCGACAACGCTGAAGCTTATCTTGCGCGCGAAGAAATGATTCCTAAAGAAATTCTTCGTCCGAAACAACGTATGAACGCTATTTTATACAATGTGAACCGTGAAGGTCGTGGCGCTCAGTTGTTGTTATCACGCGCTAAGCCTGAAATGTTAATTGCTTTAATGAAAAAAGAAATTCCTGAGATTTCTGAAGAAATTATTGAAATTAAAGCAGCGGCACGTCAACCAGGCGTTCGTGCTAAAATTGCAGTGAAAACAAATGACCATCGTATTGACCCTGTGGGTGCATGTATTGGTATGCGTGGTACGCGTATTCAAGCAGTACAACAAGAGTTAAACGGTGAACGTATTGATGTAGTGGTCTGGTCTGATGATCCAGCTCAGTACATTGCAAGTGCATTAGAACCAGCTGATGTTTCAGGCATTGTGCTTGATGAAGATGCAAGAAGTGCCGATATTATTTTTGCAACCAGCGATCAATTGGCTCGTGCGATTGGCTCACAAGGCCAAAATGTTCGCTTAGCTTCTGATTTAACTGGCTACAAACTCGACATGATGCTTGAAGAAGAGTATCGTGCTCGTCAGCAAAATGAAGCTCAGCAATATCTTGACATGTTTGTATCACGTCTCGATATTGAAGAAGATTTAGCAATGGCATTGGTGGAAATGGGCTTTACCTCTTTAGAAGAGATTGCTTATGTTCCAGCTGAAACTTTTGACGAAATTGAGCTTGATGCCGAATTGGTTGAGTTATTGCAAAGTCGTGCAAAAGAAGCAACACTTACTGATGCTTTGAAACAGCAAGAAAATATTCAAGAACCGAGTGCAGACCTTCTAACAATGGAAGGCATGACTTCTGAGATCGCTTACTCGCTCGCCGCTCGCGGTATTATTACTGTCGATGATTTGGCAGATCAGGCTACTGACGATATCTCTGATATTGAAGGACTTGATCATGAAAAAGCAGGTCAATTGATCATGAAAGCTCGCGAATCATGGTTTAACTAGGAGATGAAATATGACGGACAAGTCAATTAAAGAGTTAGCTCTCAGTGTAGAACGTCCAGTTGAGAAGCTCCTAGAACAGGCTCGTGAAGCAGGTTTGCCTCAACGTACAGCAGACGATATTATTACCACTGAACAACAGAATACTTTAGTCAATCATTTGAAAAAAGTGCATGGTCAGGAAAGTGGTAACACAGGAAAAATTGCGTTGAAACGTAAAACAACCAGTACCGCTAAAGTTGCAAGTACTTCAGGTAAAGCAAAAACAATTAACGTAGAAGTACGTAAGAAACAGGTTTTTGCTAAACCAAACCCTGAACAAATTGCGGCTGAAGCTAAAGCACGTGTAGAAGCTGATGCTAAAACACGTGTAGAACAACAAACGCGTGACACTGCACAGCAAAACGCGCGTCTTCAAACAGAGCAAAAAGCAAAAGCAACTTTAGATGCTATGCGTGTTGCTCATCAACAAGATAGCGCTGCGCAGACAGCTCCTAAAGCTGCTGTAGTAGTGAAAAGACGTGGTGGTGGTACAGTAAAACCTGCACCAAAACCAGCAGAAACATTAGAGCAAAAGAAAGCACGTGAAGCACAAACAGCTCAGTTAAAAGCGACTGAAGAAGCTGCGCGTCGTAAAGCGGCTGAAGAAGCTCAGCAACGTACACTTGAACAAATGCGCAAAATGGCGTCTAAGTATTCAAGTGACGAGGCTACTACGACAATTCGTGTGATTGATGATTCTCCACTTGCTTCAGGTCTAGTTGGCCAAGCTTATGAAGATTCATTTAAGCAAGAAGACCGTGAAATTAAACGCGGTAGTGCAACCACTAACCCTCGTGCGGGTAAAAAAGGTGGTCGTCGTGGTCAAGAAGAGCAAAGCTTTGTTAACCATAATAAACGTGGTTTAAAATCAAGCCAGGCAAATAAGCATGGATTTGAAAAGCCAGTTAAAAAGCAAGTTTATGATGTAGAAATCGGTTCAAGCATTGTTGTTGCCGATCTTGCTCAAAAAATGGCGATTAAAGTACGTGAAGTTATCAAATCACTTATGAAAATGGGTGAGTTGGTTAATCAGGAACAAGCTATTGATCAAGATATAGCAGCACTTGTTGTTGAAGAAATGGGCCATAACCCTGTTTTAGTTTCTGATACACAAGCGGAAGATAACTTGCTTGAAGCGGCTGAAGAAGCACGTGGTGAGCAAACAACTCGTCCGCCAGTTGTTACCATTATGGGTCACGTTGACCATGGTAAAACATCATTGCTTGACCGTATCCGTCGTTCAAAAGTGGCGGCAGGCGAAGCAGGTGGTATTACCCAGCATATTGGTGCATATCACGTTGAAACAGACAAAGGAATCATTACATTCCTTGATACACCGGGACATGCTGCATTTACTTCAATGCGTGCACGTGGTGCTAAAGCAACGGATATCGTTGTATTGGTTGTTGCGGCAGATGACGGTGTAATGCCACAAACTGCAGAAGCAATTGACCATGCGCGTGCAGCCGGTACTCCAATTATTGTTGCAATCAACAAGATGGATAAAGAATCTGCTGATGTAGACCGTGTGTTAAATGAATTAACAACGAAACAAATCGTTCCAGAAGAATGGGGTGGTGATGTTCCGATTGCTAAAGTTTCTGCACACAGTGGACAAGGTATTGATGAACTCCTCGATTTAATTCTTATTCAAGCAGAATTGATGGAATTAAAAGCATCTGCTGAAGGTGCTGCGCAAGGTGTTGTTATTGAAGCGCGTGTTGATAAAGGCCGCGGTGCAGTAACTTCTATTCTTGTTCAAAACGGTACATTAAACATTGGTGACCTTGTTCTTGCAGGTTCATCATATGGTCGTGTCCGTGCAATGTCTGATGAAAATGGTAAGCCTATTAAATCAGCAGGACCATCTATTCCAGTAGAAATTCTGGGTCTTCCAGAAGCTCCAATGGCAGGTGATGAAGTTCTTGTTGTAAATGACGAGAAGAAAGCACGTGAAGTTGCTGATGCTCGTGCTGACCGTGAACGTCAAAAACGTATTGATCGTCAAAGCGCAATGCGTCTTGAAAATATCATGTCGTCAATGGGCAAAAAAGATGTTCCTACAGTGAACGTTGTTTTAAGAACAGACGTACGTGGTACTTTAGAAGCATTGAATGCAGCTTTACTTGAATTATCTACTGATGAAGTAAAAGTTCGTGTAATTAGTTCGGGTGTTGGTGCGATTACTGAGTCTGATGTGATTCTTGCTGAATCTTCAGAAGCTGTATTGTTGGGCTTTAACGTTCGTGCTGATACGACTGCTCGTCAGAGAAGTGACCAAGACGGTATCGATATTCGTTACTACAGCATCATCTATGAATTGATTGATGATGTGAAAGATGCCATGAGTGGTAAACTTGCTCCTGAACATCGTGAAACTATCTTGGGTGTTGCTGAAGTACGTGAAGTATTCCACTCAAGTAAGTTTGGTGCAGCAGCAGGCTGTATGGTACTTGAAGGTGTATTGCATCGTAATAAACCGATTCGCGTATTACGTGATGACGTGGTTGTGTTCCAAGGTGAGCTTGAATCTCTTCGTCGCTATAAAGAAGTGGTTGAAGATGTTCGTGCCGGTATGGAATGTGGTCTTGCGGTGAAAGGTTATAAAGACATCAAAGTGAAAGATAAAATTGAAGTCTATGATGTTCAATTGATTAAACGGAGTCTTTAATGGCGGGTAGCCAACGCTTAAAGCGCATGGCGGATTCAGTGCAACGCGAGTTGTCTGAACTGATCCGTCAGGAGCTTAAAGATCCTCGCTTGGGTGGTCTAGTGACCATCTCTGCGGTGAAAGTCAGTGCAGACATGGGTTATGCTGAAGTTTATGTCACCGTAATGGGACGTGAGCTTGGTGATGAGCAAAGTGAAGCAGCAAATAAAGAAACTTTAGAGGTATTAAATAAAGCTTCTGGTTTCTTGCGTCATGAATTGAGCCGTCGTATCAAGACACGTATTACGCCAAGATTGCGTTTCCATTATGACAAGACCAATGCCTATGGTAACTATATGTTTGGTCTGATCGAGAAAGCGGTAAATGATTTACCGAAACGCGAGTCAGATGACGAACAGTAATATAAATTAAAAATAAAAAAGCCACCTTCGGGTGGCTTTTTTTATTGGTTGGCTTTTTCTTATTCTTTAGGAGGGTCCATAGGCGGTTTGTTTTGTGAGAAACGCTGTCCAATTTTATAACGGTCCCATGGTAAGGGGCGTTCAATTGACTCAGGAACTTCTCCACTAAGCGAGCGCAAACGTAAATGTAGCGCAGCTTGAGCAATTAAATTTGCTGAAACCGGTGCGGTAATAAAAGCTAAAAGTGTGATCAGTAGCTCGGCAAAACCAAAGCGGCCTTGAAAAGCAAAAAAGATCATGGAAGCAATCAAGAAGCTGCCTAATCCTAACGTACTCGATTTTGTTGGTGCATGTAGGCGCATGAATAAGTCAGGTAAGCGGACCATACCAATTGAGCCGACTAACATAAAGAAAGCGCCAAAAACCAAAAAGACCGAAACAATAATTTCCATTACAAACTGCATTTTGATCTCTCCTTAATCGACAACATGACCGGTTGTGAAGTAACGAGCTAAAGCTGCTGTAGACACAAAGCCTAGCATAGCAACCAGTAGCGCTCCTTCAAATAAAGAGGTCGTCATCCAGTAAATGCCTAAAACAACAATGAGGCAAATCGCATTTAAGAAAAGAGTATCGAGTGCTAAAAGACGGTCTACAATTGATGGACCGATTACCATTCTGAAAAGGCAAAGTAGCATAGAGATTGTAATGGCAATTAAGCTAATACCTAGAGCATAGGGTAGGATTGTCATACACTTGCCTCCGTTTCGCTTTTTACATCAAAAATTTCCATAAGTGGAATTTCATAGCGTTGTTTGATGTCTTGAATGTCAGATTCGGTATCATCCGTGCTCAAGGCGTGAACCAAAATATCTCCACGTTCCTGATCAATACCAGCAGAGACCGTGCCAGGCGTTGTGGTAATAATCATTGCCAGTAAAGTATTAACTTGCTCATGTTCTGTTTCTAAAGGCACACGATACCATTTAGGGTGCAATTTTTTTGTAGGCCCTAAAACAAGCTTTGCTATTCTAAAGTTAGAAATAATAATATCCCAAAGAACTACAAAGCATAGTTTAACTGCGGGTTTCCAGTGAATATGCGGCGTTCGGGCAATAAATGGTTTGACTAAACGAGGAATAATCAAACCCAGAAGTGCAGCTGTCAGAAGGTCACTGGCATCAAGGCTATGTGCCAGCATCAGCCAAAACAAAACAATAAGAACTGAAACAAATGGATGTGGAAACCAGCGTTCAAACAAATTAGATAGCTGCATTGTTATGGCTCCATAGGTTTCAATTGACTTTCATCAACAATGGTAGGTGTTTGTAGTTTGTCCTGTTGTTGAATTTGCCGATGTTTATATTCAGAAATATGTTCACCATTAAAGGTATCTTTCGAAATAATATCAGGAATGAGGTAAGCATTATGATCTTCAACTTCACCACCATATTTAGTTTCTGGTAGATAAGCTGGATCGTAAGGCTGTACGCTGATAAATTCACCATTTTTATCTACTTTAAGAATAGTGCGTTGGTAAAGTGCATGGTCTTGAATCTGCTGGGCAGTACTTAATGTGTAATGCTGAATAGGTGCAGCAAAAACGACATAAGCGATTAAGCCGGCAAGTAACACATAAATCACTTGATCATTACGTGGTGGTGCTCGTTCTGGTAAGGCTCGATAAAGAATATAAGCCGGATGAATTGGATCTTCCTCTGGTGGTGTTGCTCGCCAGAACAAGATAAAACCAACTCGTGTTAGAGCAATAATACTTAATAGGCTCACAACAAGAACAACACCAATGATCCAACCTTGGTAGCTAGCTTCAACTGTCGCTTGTAAAATAAATACTTTTCCAAGGAAACCACTAAAAGGTGGTAAACCCGCGAGCATCATGGCAATCAAGAAATAAGTCAGCATAGCCGCTTTTTCTTGTTTGATTCTTGGAGCAACTTTTAAATGATCTTTAAAATCTCCACGTTGTGAGGTTATCCAGCCACAAAATAGATAAAAAGCCGCGCCAATCAGCGTACTGTGTACTAAGTAATATAAAGCACCAGACCATGCTTGTGTATTCGACATGGCAATTGCTGTGAGCAATGTACCAATTGAAGAAAGTACCATGAACCCGACAAAGCGACGTAAACGATCTGCTCCAATTGCTGCAATCACACCGTAAAGTGAAGTAATTAAACCAATTGGAAGTAACCAGCTTTTTAAGATTTCTTGACTAAGTGCATCGTCAAATACGGTTCCATTTACACGTAAAATCGAATAGATCCCGACCTTGGTCATAATGGTGAAAATTGCAGCCACAGGTGTACTTGCAACAGCATAAGTTTTTGGTAGCCAAAAACCTACAGGAAGCATCGCTGCTTTAATACCAAACACTACAAATAAAAGTAGGGCGCCTGCTACGGCTAATTTGTGTTGATCTGCTTCAAGTGTCGGAATAAGGCGTGAAACATCCGCCATGTTGAGGCTACCTACACTGCCATAAATCATACCAAGGCCGATTAAGAATAGGGCAGAGGCTAGAAGATTGATAATGACATAGTGAACGCCAAGCTGAAAACGTGGTTTGCCTTGCCCATGTAAAAGCAAAACATACGAAGCCATCAATAAGATTTCAAAAAAGACGAAAAGGTTAAATAAATCGCCTGTTAAAAATGCTCCGCAGATACCCATTAACAAGAAATGCACCATGGCATGGAAATAGCGACCACGCGTATCCCAATTGTCGCTTGCATACCATAAAACTGGAACGACTAACGCATAGGTCAATACCAGCATAAAAGCAGAAAGACGATCTAACACGAGCACAATACCAAACGGTGCTGACCATTCACTCAGCTGGTAAGTGGTAATTTGTCCTGTGCTTGCAAAGCTCAAATATACAATTGCGGTAACTAATCCAGCAATTGCGGAAATAAGACTAATGCCACGACGCCATGGTTGTCTCCAGTCCTCTTTTAAAGCACCAGCTCCTGGGTTGCCTAGCAGTAATAAGATAAAAGCAGTAAATGCCGGAATGAGAATGCTAAAAATCGGCGCATGTTCTTGCCAGAAAGATAAAAAATCAAACATTACGGCTCATCCTCGCGTGGGTCGTATGTTGGAGAGATGTCTTCTTTAGCATCAACATGATCACTACCTGATTCATAACGGCTACGTAGTGCCAGTTGTACAATAAAAGCGGTGGTTGCAAAACCGATCACAATGGCTGTTAAAACCAGCGCTTGAGGAAGTGGATCGGTTATTTTTGTTGTTTCAGTTAAAATTGCAGGTGAGCTAATTTGTAATCGGCCCATCGCAAATAAAAATAGGTTTACAGCATAGCCAATTACAGCTAATCCAAGCACGACAGGGAAGGTACGAGCACGCAAAATCAGATAAATACCTGTGGCAACAAGTAAACCAATCGCAGAAGCCAATAAGAATTCTAAACTGATCATTATGATTCCTCCTGATGTGGTACTACAGGACCAGCCATGCTTGAGTGGCGAGAATCTCCCAATACCGAGATGAGCAACATCGTTGCACCAACCACGGTGATATAAACGCCTAAGTCAAAACTTGCAGCTGAAGCTAAATGTAGTTTTCCTAGAATTGGTAATTCAACATACACATGTGCGCTGGTGAGGAATGGACGTAACCAGAACCATGCAGCTACACCAGTAAGTCCAGCAATAGTTAAACCTGAACCAATCCAAACTTCATAAAGACGGCCGGATTTTACTTTGAGTAATTGTTCAGTTTGGTCTTGACCTAGCGCAATATATTGAATGATTAACGCCATTGAGGTGATTAGACCTGCAATAAAACCACCGCCCGGATAGTTATGGCCTCGCATAAAGATATAAACACTTACGACAAGTGCTAATGGTAATACCCAAGAGGCTGTAATACGGAACATGAGCGGAGATGGATTAAAACGGTAGGTGAGACCTTGAGTTATGGTTGTACCATGTACGCGCATACCATCCATGAGGCAAAGTGAACCAATAGCAGCAATACCTAGTACTGTAATTTCACCAAAGGTATCGAAACCACGGAAGTCAACTAAAATGACGTTTACAATATTTGAGCCACCACCAAGTGGTAAAGACTGCTGCGCGAAGAACCATGAAATCGAATTATGATCACGGGTTAAAATCAGCCACGCAATCCAGCCTATTCCTAAGCCTCCAACAATCGCTAAAGCAGCATCTCTTAAACGTCTAGAGCGAAGAGATTCGTACGGTGTTAGCTGTGGAAGTAAAGATAAACTCATTAATAGAAGAACAGTAGTTACAACATCCACGGTAATTTGAGTCAGTGCTAAATCTGGAGCTGACATGGTGACAAACACCATCGTTACAACCAGACCAATTGCACCACTAATAAGGACTGCTTTAATACGCTCATGATGGAACCACAGCATCATCCAGCAACCTGAGAACAGGGTTAGCCAGAGAACGATAGCAATCCATGGGGCATGAGTAAGTTCACGTGTGCCTGTAGTGAGCCCTTGATTAAGTAACGGCATAGTGACCATGATGACGCTAAAAGCAATGATCATGAACAAGTAACTTTGCAATGAGCCATTTTCAGTTTTTTGTTTGATTTTTCGGCTTGTAAGCAACAGATGTTTTAAAAATAAATCAAATAAAATGCGGCCTTGTAATCTACCAAGACGTGGGTCAAGGTCAATTTTACGAATCATGCCATCTTTTGCCAAAGCAAAATAGAACAGTGAGCCGCCGACTAAAGCAATAATACTCATCACCAGAGGAGCATTGAATCCGTGCCAAATCGCAAGGTGCGTTCCTGCAAACTCTGGTTGCTTCAAGCTTGCTCTCGTTACGCTATTTACTAGTGGTTCTACCAACAAAGAAGGTAGAACACCGACCAAGATACATAGCACAGCAAGAAGAAGAGCAGGTGCGCGCATGCCCATAGGTGGCTCATGCGCATTCTTATTTGGTACTTGTTTACCAATCGGACCGTCAAAAAACACGCCGTGCACTAAGCGGATTGAATAACTCACTGCAAAAATACCAGCAAGCGTTGCAATAATGCTAGCAAAGATAACTGCTGAACCCGAAAGATTCGCCAATAGCTCGGTAAAGAACATTTCTTTAGAAATAAAGCCATTGGTGAGTGGTACACCTGCCATAGAGGCAGCGGTGATCATGGTTAATGTGGCAGTGAAAGGAAGTAATTGCCAAATACCACTGAGTTTTCGAAGATCACGTGTACCCGTTTCATGGTCAATGATCCCTGCAATCATAAAGAGTGCAGCTTTAAATGTCGCATGGTTAATAATATGAAAAATGGCAGCAGCAACTGCTAAAGGCGAACCTATTCCAAGTAGACAGACAATAAGACCTAAATGGCTAATTGTTGAATAGGCGAGCAAACCTTTTAAGTCTTCTTTGAAAATGGCAAAACATGCTGCCATACAAAGTGTAAACAGGCCGATAAATGTCACGATATTGTGATAGATCGCAGCGCCCACAAAAATTGGTAGTAAGCGGGCAAGTAGAAAAATCCCGGCTTTTACCATGGTTGCAGAGTGTAGGTAGGCAGACACCGGAGTGGGTGCAGCCATTGCGTTGGGTAACCAAAAATGAAATGGAAACTGAGCACTCTTCGTAAATGCACCAAGCAAAATAAGCAATAACATTGGAATAAATAGGGAATGGGCTTGAATGGCATCTTTCATGCCCATGATGTCATTAATTTCATAGGTTCCAGTGATTTGTCCTAATAGAACAAATCCACCCAATAACGCCAAACCGCCCATCCCTGTAATGGTGAGTGCCATTCGAGAGCCGCGTTGAGCAGCTTCATAATGACTCCAGTAACCCACTAATAAAAAAGATGAAATACTGGTGAGCTCCCAAAAGACTAATAAAATAATAAGATTATTAGAGAGCGAAATACCCAGCATTGCTGCCATAAACAGCATGAGTAAAGCATATAGTTTGCTTAAAGAATTTTTAGGGCCAAGATAGTAGTAGGCGTATATATAAATGAGTGTACCGATACCGGTAATAAGTAGAGAAAATAGTAAACCAAGAGCATCGAGTCTGAAGCTTAGATTAATTCCTAATTGAGGTAACCAATCCCAGCTCTGTTGAATGCTTGCACCACCAAGCACAGTTTTTGCTTGAGCCAGTAATAAACCAAAACTGGTTAAACTGACTCCGATTGCCCCTAAAGCCGTTACTCCACGCGAGAACCGTTGAAGCAATGAAACAAGGGTGGTGCCTAATATTAACGGTAATAAGATAATTATCGGTAGCACACTCGTATCCATATGTGATTTAGGCCGAGACCTAAAAGTGAAATTTTAATTTCAGAACAGATAGGAATTCAAAGAGATTTCCAAGGCTTGTATTCTGAAAAGCCCAACCAAATTAGAAAATAAAGCGAGAAACAAGTTGTATTGCGCAACTTGAAGAATAAAAACGCAAAATGAAATTTATTGTACACTAAAAAAGCAGTAAAAATCTGATGTTATTACATGTAGTAACAACATCTAGTGATTTTAGAGCCTAAAAATCCTGCTTAAACTCTATATTGTGTGAAGCCGAATTTCATTATAAAAATAGAGTAAATGGGTCATAAAATTTAAACAGAAGGGCTTTCTTCTGGTGTGTCTCCAGCATGAATCATGCGTAATAATTCATTTTTTTGTTGCTCATTTAGATTTTGGATTTGCTGAAATAAAACACCAATTTGTGCTGGAGATGGTGTTGGATCAATTAAGCTAAGAGGTTGTGCCTCTATAGACTGCGTTAATGGTTCGCTTCTTTGCAGTAATGTATAGATGTTTTCAAGCTGTTGCTTGGTTGTATTTAAATCAAGATGGTTAACTTTACCATTTTCTAATTTTAAACATTGATAGTTGGAAGCATGTTCAAGTAATTCCTCACGACTTCCTGTTGCAATAATTTGTAAGCGTGGGAATGCCTGATGAAGCCGATTCAAGATTTCTGTGCAATGTGTGGAGTCGAGCTGTGCATCAATCTGATCTATTAATAAAACCCCGTCACCTTCGAGGCAAGGATTTAAACTTAAGGGATTAAGTAAGCAGAGTCTACGCGCTACATCACCTACCAACGCAATCCAAGTTTTAGTTGTGTTGGAAAGCTGCTGAAAAGGTAGGGTTTGACCTTCATAGTCAACCATGAGTTGGAGCCGAGGTTGATATTGCAAATATAGGTCTTTCAGTTCAGGCAAAACAATATTTAATGCATTTTTCAGTGCATAGAGATTCGGGGAGGTGAGCTGTTTAGGCTGCCCTGATAACTCTTTTTGAAGCTCATTTAATAGTTCTGTCTGGTCTTGCTGATCTGATTGTCTAGAAATAATACGTTGTATGAGATGTGCAGCTTGAGCATTTTCTATATCGCTAATTTCGCGTAGCCATTCAAAAAAACGGGTAAACGTTGTAAATGGCAGTGGGCTAATGTCATAGGCTGAAATGGATTGGGTAATGCCGGGTAAATTTTTATTCAGCAGATTAATATCATTTACAAATCGCTCGGCTGGGTAGTAAGCGACTAAGGGTAGTCCTTGTAGTGGATCTTTTTTTGTGACTTGCTGATAAAGGGCCATAGTTTGATCAAGTTGCTGCGTTTCAACCTGGCTTATCCCAATGCCACTTGAATTTAGAGTTTTAAAAAGTTTCCAGCTACATAGTGAAGAATCCACCTGTTGGGCAGAGGTACTTTCAGGTAAATGGCCAATTTCTGCTGGAACTTGAATGGTCACTTCGATTTTTGATTGTAGACGCGATTGAGTAATGTCTTGGTCAGGCATAACAATACCGGGGCTACGTAAATCTTTAAAACGGGCAGGGAACCAAGTTAGAGCATGGTAAGTATGTTTGAGCAACATACTTTTACCCGTTGCTTGTTCACCTAAAATTAAGGTAATTGGCTGTTTTTCATATTGGAACTGTATTTTAAGATCGTGAAACAGAGCAATATGTTTAAATTGGATAGATTCAAGTTGCATAGGCTCACCTAATTATGAGCGCTTCAACCAACCGATTGACGAAGACTTAAAGGCGCCCTTAGTTTTAATTGTTGTATCAGATCATAAAGATGATGGATATTTAGACTTACTTTAGCACGAGTACAAGCAACGTAAAGTAATCTTAATTCTTCATCAGTAATCTTGTGTTCCAAACCATTAATTTTAAATTGATAGTCATCTTCAATATGAACGCGATTCCATTCTAGCCCTTTCGCTTTGTGAGCTGTAGAGATGACATAATCAGCTTGCTCAATCGGAGTAATCTTTGCAAGTGCTTTTTTTAGTGGGTCAGTGCCGTGATCATCAACCAGTTTAACCAATGGCTTAATGTCACTTCCTTCATTGGTTTCACAGTACTCATGTACATCGTGCCATGAGTTAAACCATGCCAATTCAGGAACGTCAGTAACTCGTTTTCCTTGCTTTAAGAGGCTTGCAGCATCTACAAAACGGTTTAGTTTTTGATGGTCCGCCTGCAAACTTACTTTTTCGCCATGAACCAAACCTGCTAATAAAAGTTCCATTGCACGAGCATTGGTACGGCATAAAATCGCATCACGCATTTTGGTATGCGGTTTATTCACTACGCTTGATTTCTGGTTTGGATTACCAAGCAAGGGAACAGTTTCATTTAAACCGCCCAGCAGTGCATTGGCCACATCGGCAATCGTTTCGCCAAAACGAAAAGAAGTGGTTAACCGAGATTCTGGCAAGGGCAATTGTTGCATGGCATTAATTGCACCACGCCAAGCGTAGATTTGCTGATGTGCATCACCGACATAAATAACTTGAGTATTTTTTTGGCGAAGCAAAATGCCTAGCATTAGAGGGTCAGCATCTTGTGCTTCATCAAACAACACATAGTCGGTAGGAATGTTTGGCTCAGATAATGCCCAAAGTTTAAGGTAAATATCATGTCCAATACCAGCTTGATGGTTTTGGTCAATCGATTCTAACCAACGTCGTTCGACAGCAGGGTAAAGGTGATTTTGTAATTCGATAATATCGTCTGGATGCAACCAGTTGGGTGCTTGAATATGTCGAGGTGCCGGATATTGAGAGCTCGTTGAACAGAAATAGCTCACTGCATTGGCGACAAGACTCGCCAGACGGCTTGGCATCAAGACATATTTCTCGTAACGCCCACCCATCATACGTCGTAGCGTAATGGGTTCTAGTCGATATTCTTTAGCAATAAAACTTGGGCTTAGTCGTGGTAGACGTAATTTATCAGTCACACCGCGCGGCACGCTACGAAAAGCAAGCGAGTGAAAAGTACGGCAGTCTACATTACGATGGAATTTGTTTTGTGCTTCACCAGCAATAGCTTTGTTGAATGCTAAATACATACCACGCCGTTCAGGCATGGCATCGCTAATCATTTGTAAAGTGGTGGTTTTACCTGTGCCAGCATAGGCAATCACTTTAAATGACTGCCCAAGACGTGCGTTATCTATTGCAATGGCTTGCTCATAGGTGGCTTTAGGTTTTTCAATATTCGACACTGAGTGATTTTATACCTTGTTGCGGTTAGCTTTTTCAACTAAACCCGATAAACCCTGACGACGGGCTAATTCTTCAATAATAACGTGTGGATTAATATCGAAATAACCCAACATGACAATAGTATGGAACCACAAATCTGCTGTTTCATAAACGAGATCGTTTAAGTGTGCTTCTGAATCTTGTGCGGCAAAATCTTTAGCAGCAATAATGGCTTCTACACTTTCTTCACCCACTTTTTCTAAGATTTTATTGATGCCTTTTTTGTAGAGGCTTGCAACATATGAAGTATCTGCTTCAGCTTGCTTACGCTCTTGCATCAATTGCCCTAAGTGAGCAAGTACATCAACTTGTTCTGTCGTTTGTACATGATCATGTGCTTCAGTTTTAGCTTTGTCACCATAAATTGCTGTAGGGTCTTTTAATTGTGCATCGACAATTTCCCAGCCCTGCGGTGTGAGTTTGCGATAGAAACAAGACTCACGACCCGTATGGCATGCAATACCACCGTGTTGTTCAATTTGTAGCACAATAACATCGCCGTCACAGTCCAGACGAATTTCATGAACTGTTTGAAAATGGCCTGATTCTTCACCCTTGTGCCAAAGTTTTTGGCGAGAGCGAGAGAAGTAGACGGCCTGATTTTTTTCTGCTGTTAATGCGAGTGCTTCACGGTTCATCCACGCCACCATCAAAACACGTCCGGTTTGATGATGTTGAGCAATGGCAGGGATAAGACCTTGTTCGTTAAATTTTACTTCATCGAGCCATTGCGTGTTATTCATGAGGAATCACCAAAGAAATATGAACTATAAATTGATTTAAGTCAGATGCTAAAAAATAGCTTGTATAGTGTACGGCATCAGCGTCGCTTTGCCGAGAAATTCTTTGCGCTTTTTGTCTCTGTCAGCTTAATAAACAGCTTGTATCCTATTGCTTTTAAGAGTCAGATAGAGATTCACTCTTAAGCCTAAATATACTGCTTTCTTTGGATGAGTGCGCGACTTGATCATAATCAATCTGCTGGAATGGACCTGTCTTTAAGCCCGAAATCGTAATTGCCATTTCCTTTCGAAAATAAGGAATTTGATACATCCAAGGAAAAACAAGATCTCTTAAGCCTCCAGCCCACCCATGGTCAGATTGATAAAGTGGTGTTAATAAGCGACTAAAAAATTGATAAAACTGGGTGGATGAGCGCCGAAGCTGGTGGTAGTGCTGCCAGAGCAGGGTCCAGTCAATATTTTGGTTCTTTTGAGCATGTTGCAATGACTGGGAAAAAGCCCAAGCATCTAATAATGCCATATTTGCGCCTTGTCCCAACTGCGGACTCATTGCATGAGCTGCATCTCCAATCACACCAATTCTGCCTTGACCAAATTGAGTCATGACTACATCACGGTAGTTTGCAGATAGCCATTTAGGCTGAATTTGGCTGTCGTATAAAATCTCTTTTAGCCATTCTGCAACTTTGGGCCATCGCTCTGAGACTTGCTTTAACCAAGTTTGTTTAGCTTGCTCATCTTGCAAAAAGCTTTGTAATTGTGGCGTCGGTAAACTCCAGAAGATACTTGAAAGGCGCTGTTGCGGTTCTGTTGGAATCGCTCCTGTAGGAAGAATTCCCATCATAATCTTCGAGCGATCATAAAATTGATGCAGAATTTCAGAATCGAGTACTTGGCACTCAGGTACGATACTCCACGCCGCACCCCAAGGGTAGGCTTGGTCAACCTTCACCCATGCTCTGGGGCGTAATTGGCTACGCGCACCGTTGGCAATAAGGACGGCATCAAACCGAGCATCAAACTTTTGACTTTGATGAGTTCCGAATAGTCGAACTTCATCATTATGTTCTTCAAAACTCTCAACAGAATGGTTCATACACCAAGTAATCTGGCTTGGATATTCACTAAGTTTTTGGGTGAGTACATGACATAAAGTAGCTCGGTGTATACCCAAACCATAGAGATTTGCGGATGCTTCGTGATAGTGGCTGTTGACTAAAAGACGCTTGTTGGGAAGTTGTCCTTCTAAGCCAGTTACTTTTGCTCCTAATGTTAGAGCCTTATCGAGCACACCTAAATGTTCAAATACTGCTAAGCCCGCTGGTTGTAGTAATAAACCAGCGCCTACTGGAGATAACTCATCAACTTGTTCAAAAATAGTAACGTTATTACCTTCATGGGCGAGCAAAATCGCAGTGGCTAAACCTGCAGTACCTGCACCAATAATGGCAAAATGAGGTGTTTTCATTGTTTGTTCTTTTCAAGCATTTATGAGTGCTAATTTAGCAATGAACGAATAAGCGATCTATATTTTTTAAAAAATTAAAGTTAGCCATAAAAAAATCCCTTGCGCGGGCAAGGGATTTTAAACTTATTTCAATATACGCCAAAGCGCTAATAAACTGCTTAGCACAATTAAAATAATAGAAACAAACCAAGGACTAATAATCGCGATGGTGAGTAAAATCAGCATGCTACTACCGAACATCCAACTGCGGCGTTGTTGATGTTCCATTTGCAAACGAAGTTGCTGCATTTCGCGTAACTGACGGTCTTGCCAAGCAGACTGATTTTTTAAACCATTTAAACTATCGACAATTAAGCTTGGGAAATCTTGAGCACCTAAAAGCAGGTCAGGTAGTTGCTGTCCTAACTCTTTTATATTTTTGACTGGGTTCATGTTGGCTTTGACCCATTCAGTCAAAATTGGTTTTGCCAATTTCCAGATGTCGAGCTGCGGATAAAGATCGGTCCCTAAGCCTTCGACATGCACTAAAGTCTTTAGCAACAACATGAGTTGCGGTGGAATCTCTAAATGGAAGCGACGGGCAATATCCATCACTTGAATCAAGATGCCAGCAAAATCAAGTTGATCCATTGGTTTAGACACCATTGGCCCAACCGTGCGACGCATTTCACGCGATAGCGCATCTTGGTCTGTACCCGGTGGAATCCAGCCAGCTTGATGCACAATTTGAATGAGTTGCATAAAGTTGCTGTTCATTACAGCAAGCAACATGCGAGCAATGGTCATCTGGTCATGCTTAGATAACTCCCCCATAATTGCACAGTCCAATGCAATAAAGCGTGGATTGCTTGGGTTAATTGTTTCTACAAAGACATTGCCAGGGTGCATGTCGGCATGGAAAAAGTTATCGCGGAATACTTGCGTAAAGAAAATGGTTAATCCTTTTTCTGCAAGTTGTGCGCGGTCCATGCCAAGACGGTCAAAGGTTGCCGTATCTGAAATAGGTACACCTGTAATACGCTCTGCCACCATGACATCTTTGGTGTCCATGTAGACTTCAGGCACATACATCATGGTTGAGCCAGTAAAATAATGGCGCATACGACGGGTGTTATCTGCTTCCATACTCAAGTCCAGCTCATTTAAAATAATCTGGCGGTAGTCTTGAATAATTTCAGAGAGATGTAAGGCGCGAGCAGCTTCAAGGCGGCTTTCTAGTGTGTTGCCTAGCCATGCCAAAATTTCAAAGTCTTGCAAAATCTGGTTGCGAATGTCGGGACGAGTCACCTTAATAACGACTTCACGACCATCATGCAAAGCAGCAGTATGAACTTGTGCAATTGAAGCAGCTGCTAATGGCTGGTCATCAAATCGTGCAAACAAGGTATTTACGTCAGCTTTTAACGATTCTTGAATACGTTGTTTGGCAACATTGATATCAAACGGTTTTACTTGATCTTGAAGTAAGACCAATTGAGCAAGTATTTCAGGTGGAATCAAATCACGTCGAGTTGACAGTAATTGTCCAAGCTTAATTGCGAGCGGCCCCATCTCTTCTAAAGCTTCTTTGAGCTTTAAAGGATTTTTACGTTCGCGACTAGACCATGCAGCTGGGTGCATTTTAATAACACTTAATGCACGTTGAGCTTTAACTGGTAATTCATCCGCAGGGAACAACGTATCGAGTCTATAGTGCGCTGCAATACGCCAAAGTTCGAGTAAACGTGAAACGTGCGGAATCATATACAGTCTTACCTAGTCTTGAGAGGGTTGTAGTTGTGTGTTGAGTTGCTGCAATCTTGCTTCTAGACGGTCAATGTCTTGATTAAGCTTGCGAGTTGCTTGAGTTAAATCGTCCATTTCCCAACGAGGGGCAAATAGACCGCTATCTTCTTTTAATGCGTCTTTTGCAAAAAATAGATGACTTTGAAGAGAGCGTTTTAAATGTTTTGGTGCAAGTTGAATCTTGCCAATTTCGTGGGCGAGTTGAGGACCTACCCATCTTGATAAATGCGCAGCTAAATCTGGTTCAGCTTGCTGCATAATCTTTTGAATATCCTGTAGCAGGTGGTAGTCACCTTGCAATGGAATATTGCCAATCTGATCTTGATCGTTGACCAATAATTTAATCAGTTCGACGACATCTTTAACATGCAAAGTTGCTGTTGCTTCAGAAATTTTGAATTGCGCATCAAAAGGGCGTTGTTCAAAAATAGAAGGCTTTTCACTGTGCCCTGTTGCAGTAGGTTCAAGACGTACTTTTTCTTGGTCAAAGAATACATCGACAGAAAGCTGCGGACTATCAATCACAACACGCAACATTTTGCCCTGTAACTGATTAAGCTGAATGCGTGTAACCGCATCCAGATCGATCAGATGATGAATGATACGTTCGACTGCACCGAGTGCCAGAATCGACCACATATCGTTATCCCTTACAGTTTAAAGCCGCGGTGAACAGCAACGATACCAGCAGTAAGGTTGTGATAGTCACAGTTCTGGAAGCCAGCATTTTCCATCATACCTTTTAAGGTACGTTGGTCTGGATGCATACGAATTGATTCAGCCAAATATTTATAACTTTCTGAGTCATTTGCAACTAACTTACCCATAATCGGTAAAGCAGTGAATGAATAGAGGTCATAAAGTTTTGAGAATGGCTCAAATACAGGCTTAGAAAACTCAAGAATAAGTAAACGGCCACCTGGTTTCAACACACGGAACATAGATGCAAGTGCTGCATCTTTATCTGTCACGTTACGTAAACCAAAGCTAATGGTGAGTAGATCAAAGCTGTTGTCTGCAAAAGGTTCTAACGTTTCTGCATTGGCAAGTACGAAGTCAACATTGGTACAGCCTGCATCAATTAGGCGGTCGCGACCAACATTAAGCATAGATTCGTTAATGTCGGAAAGAACGACATGACCTTGAGGACCAACTTCGCGGCTGAATACTTTTGCTAAATCGCCTGTACCACCAGCAATATCCAACACGTGTTGACCACGGCGGACACCTGACATGTTAATTGCAAAGCGTTTCCATAGGCGGTGAATACCAAATGACATTAGGTCATTCATCAAGTCATATTTGCTTGCAACCGAGTGGAATACTTCTGCAACTTTTTGAGCTTTATCTTCAGTTTTAACAGTTGAGAAACCAAAGTGTGTGGTTTCTCCCACGTTACCAGTATTGCTAGCACCACGTGGTAAATTATATTTTGGTACAGAACCGTTAACCGGTGTATCGGTTAGGGTTTGTTGTAAAGTTTGTTGTTGCCCTTGAGGGGTACCTTGCGGTAAAGGTGAGCTTAGGAATGGGCTAACTTTGTCTGAACTTTGTGCCTGCTCAGTTGGAGATGTTGGCTTTTGGTTTTCGTTAGACATATTGTCTCTCCTAGACTCAAACTCAAGTGAAACGGAATAAGTTCTGCATGATGACAGATTTTGTCTATTTTTACAGGCATCATCATGCAAATATAATGAATAAAATCTCAACTTCGTAAGGTTGATTTTTTCTCTGTGCCGACCTTATCACACTCTAAACGGATTCGGATGCCCTGAATGTACATTTTCAATAATCTGGCGTTCTTTTTCAGTAAAAGTCTTGATAAAGTTCTCGGCTGATTTTAACGGTTTCATCGCGCTAAAACCATCTTGAATAAAATCATACATCAATTCGAAATGATATTTTTGGGCAATGCCTTTACACATTTTAAAAGCCGTAAACATCATAAATGAGCGCATATATTTATCGAGTGCTGCGCCTAAGTCGTCAAGAAGAGCAAGTTGTTGATAACGAGCTTCTGCCTGATCAAGTTTAGTTAGCGTTAAACGCATAATCTCATCGGTTAACACTGTATCTGCTGGATAATCCTCAAGAAGCTGTATCGCTACTTGTTCATCAAGCTGAGTGGCAAGTACTGCCAAACTTACCGATTTAGTTCCAGTTTTAATTGCATTTTCAGGCAATACTTTTTCTGCTTTATGCGCATATTTCAATAGGCGTTCAATTTGAGCTGCAAGAGCATCAAACTCTGGACCGCCATATAAACGATTTAAAAAATACTGTGCCATGAGTTTATGTTCAGGCAGATTAAAAAAGTCGTGATGCGTATCTTTCATCCGCTCTTTTAGCCATGTTTGTACATCTTGCAAACGTTGGGCAAGCACTGGATTATCGTGATAATTAAATGTTTTATATTGTTGTAAAAGTTCATCAAAAGCAGCGAGTTTAGACATTTAAGGCTCTAATATTGGGCTATTTGCAAAAAATCATAAGAGGCATTGTAACCTTGTACTATGGCGAGAAGATGTAAAAAAAATGATTCATGCGTCAATTCTTCGATAGATTTCTATCGCAATGACATAATTTGTATAGCAATTCATCATTTAACCGCATAAGTTAAAGATCATCGAAATTAAACAATAAAATATTAGAGCCGTGGACTATGAGTGAACAACAACCAAAATTTGAAATTCGAGATGAAGAACAGCTTTCGGTCGATTTGATTGAAGCACAATATGCTTTAAAAGAAAGTCGTGGAAAGCCCAATGCTAAAAGTACACTCATTTTAATGAGTGGTATTGAACTGGCTGGAAAAGGCGAGGCGGTTAAGCAGCTTCGCGAGTGGCTAGATCCAAGATATTTAAGAGTAAAAGCAGATGCACCACGTGTGCTGACAGATACAGAAGCATTTTGGCAATCTTATTCGGAGTTTATTCCTACCGAAGGTCAAATAGTGGTGATGTTTGGCAATTGGTATAGCGATTTACTTGTTACGGCAACGCATGTGTCTGAACCTTTAGATGAGGCGCGATTTGATGCTTACGTTGAAAGTATGCGGGCATTCGAACAAGATTTGAAAAATAACTATGTCGATGTCGTTAAAGTCTGGTTTGATCTTTCATGGAAATCACTGCAAAAACGTTTAGACAAAATTGACCCGTCAGAGCAACACTGGCATAAACTCCATGGTCTAGACTGGCGTAATAAAAAACAATATGACACTTTGCAAAAGTTACGCCGCCGTTTTACCGACGATTGGTACATTATTGATGGCGAAGATGAAACACAACGCGATCAGTTTTTTGCTCAATACCTTTTGCAACACATGCGTCAACTTCCTGACCATGAAACTGAAGTTAAAGGAAAATGGCAACAAGCTAAAATTCCAGAGAGTTTATTAAAACCTTCTAATGAGCCACTTGAAAAAGCTGAATATAAAAAAGAGCTCGATAAACTCAGCAAAAAAATTGCTGATGCAATGCGTTTTGATAAACGCAATGTCGTGATTGCTTTTGAGGGGATGGATGCCGCTGGTAAAGGTGGTGCAATTAAGCGAATTGTTAAAAACCTAGATCCGCGTGAATATGATATTCACTGTATTGGAGCACCTGAACGGTACGAGGCACGACATCCTTATTTATGGCGTTTCTGGAACCGTATTAATGAGGCAGAGAAAATCACGATCTTTGATCGGACGTGGTATGGGCGAGTACTCGTTGAACGTGTCGAAGGTTTTGCTTCGCCTTTAGAGTGGCAGCGTGCTTATGACGAAATTAATCGTTTTGAAAAAGATTTATTTGATAGTCAAACGATTGTAGTAAAAATTTGGCTGGCAATTAGTAAAGATGAACAAGAGCAACGTTTTAAAGCCAGAGAAGAGACACCGCATAAACGCTTTAAAATTACCGCAGAAGATTGGCGTAATCGTGATAAGTGGGACGATTATTTAAAAGCGGCAGCAGATATGTTTGAGCGAACCAGTACTGAATACGCACCTTGGTATATTGTTGCAACGGATGATAAATATACTGCACGTCTAGAAGTATTAAAGGCGGTTTTAAAACAGCTGAGAGCAGATTAAGCTCTCAGCCATAAGGTATCTACTAATTTACAATAGTGGTACGGCTTTTTTGCTGAATACGTTTTGCAAGATTGTAACTGTCATTCAGGTGAGTTTCTGCTATTTTTTTCATCATGAAATAGCCTAAACTTGCTGCTACAATTTGTCCGCCTAGCGGTATAAATTTAGTCACCTGTTTCGTTACGATTTTGCCCAAAAAACCATTAAATGTTTTTTTAACAGTAGTACGTGCCACTACAAAACCTGAAAATTCAAAACCGCGTTTACGTAATTCATCCCAATGAATAGTTTTAGTTTTTGGGTCGTAAACACTAACGTGCTCATGTGCTAAGCCAAAACGGGAATTGATATCTGGAATAAGGTACGACAAAATTCCCAAATCTATCACCACGTCTAAAAACGGAATGGGTACAATTGCCGCTCCTGCTGAGACGTAAGCTCTTTTCTTGATGAGGTCATGACACTCATCGCGAATTTGTTCCAGATTTAGGCTAGGATCAATATAGTCAGGAATGTTATCAATTTTCATAATGTCTACCTGTGTAAGTTTCTTGATGGCGTCATTCAAACCAAGTGTAAGTGACACCTAAAGTTAAATTATGCTGTGTTTAAACCAACGTGACATAGTCAGATTCAGTTGTATAGTAATGAATGTTTATGATTTTGTGCATAAATTATGCAAGCAGGATATGAAATAAATGGGGATTCATGTTATTCAAAGTCAACGTATTGATGTGTTGTTGCAAGGTGTATTAGCGTCTACATCGCAAACTTCAACGCATCCTTTACAGGTTTTGAAAACACAGCATTTTGTTGTTCCAAGTCCTGCGGTTGAGCAGTGGCTGATACAGAAACTTGCAGAACAGCAAGGCATGAGTGCCAATTACCAGTTTCATCAACGGGTACGAGGTTTCCAGTGGTATGCCTATCAGCAAGTTTTAACTGCCCATAAAGAACAGGTCCGTAAAGCGAATATTCCACGTTTAATTTTTAAATGGCGGGTTCATCAGGCTTTGTATGAATTTATACAACCTGATGCAATTAGCATAGATACCTCACATCCTCTACATTCTATTGTTCAGCGCATTTATGACAGTGCAGACCGGCTTGAGCAAGGCATAGATAAACAACTAAAAAAACAAAAAATGCTGTATTGGGTCGCTGAGCAGGTTGCCGATCTATTTAGCAACTATATGATTTATCGTGGACAGTGCCAGCGTGGTTGTGAAAATAGTTGCACTTGTCCTGAAAACTGGTTGGCGACTTGGGGACAAGGCCGAGCACTCGATATTGAAAAATATATTGTAAAAAAAGACGAAGAAGTGACTGCTTTTGCATTGCACCAAACTGAGGAGCTAGAACGTTGGCAGCGTTGGTTGTGGCAGCAATATTTTCATGATGACTTTGTGCAGATGCAGCAAATTGATGAATTATTTTGGCAAGAGTTAGATCATCCGGACCGCAGTAAACGCGCTATTTCTAGCTTACCGACTCAAGTAGTGATCTTTACGTTATTGGATTTACCGCCAAGTCAATTACAGTTCTTGCGTCGTTTAGGTCAATATATTGATGTGTTGATTTTGCACTATAACCCTTCACAAGAATATTGGGCTGATAGTGTCGATCCACTCTGGAAGCAGCGTTATGACTTAGGGGTAAAAGAGCGTTTCATTGCAAAAAATCCAAAGGCTACAGATGCTGAAATTAGTGATTTCTTTAATAAATTTACACTCAACTTTAATGCTGAAGCACGTGAGTCCCGACATCCGCTTTTAACCAGATTGGGTAAGCAAGCCCGCGACCACTTTTCACTATTATCGAATTTGTCTACAGGTGAAGAAGGTAAGTGGGTTGATGCTTTTGTGGATGATTTCCCTGAAAATTTACTCGGTAAAGTTCAGTCAGATATTTTGCATTTAGTGGAACCCCAAGCTAAAAAATATGAGCTTGCTTCCGATGATGACTCTATTCAGATTCATGTTTGTCATTCGACTCTACGTCAACTTGAAGTATTAAAAGAGCAATTGATTGGTTGGCTGGCTAAACCGCATGAGCAGCCGCGCCGTCCAAACGATATTTTAGTTTTAGTTCCTAATTTGGCTGACATAGAGCCTTTAATTCGAAGTGTATTTCCCGCTACTGCTACTGAACAGGGTGTGCATTTGCCCGTGAAAATTGCAGGTGTTGCATCACTTGATGCACTGAATGCTTGGCGTGCTGTAATTGGGCGTATTCAACTGATGCAGGGGCGTTTTAGCTTTGATGATTTTGCTGACTGGTTAAGTTTGCATGCGACCCAGCAACGTTACGAACTTGAATATGTTCAGGTTGAGCGAATTTTAAATTTACTTGCCGATGTAGGCTTTAAACGAGGGCTTGATGCAGAGCATCTCAAGCGCAGCTTGTGTGAGGGTGATGATGATTATCGATATAGCTTTAAATTTGCTTTAGAACGATTGGCTCTTGGTATTGCCGTGCCTGTACATGAAACATTTAATCAAGTGCTGAGTTATGCCAAAGTTCAACCAGGTGATTTTGAGTTGATTGGTACACTCATTCAGATTTATCAAGATTTGAATGAGCGCCGTGATTGGTTAACCCTGCATGAACAGGGGCAAATCTATACGGTTGAATATTGGCTCCAAGTACTGGGTAAAGATATTGTCGAATTTGAGCAGGTGGGTGTTGCTGCTTTAAAAGCTGTTCGAGAAATTGTCAAAAAACAAGAGCGAATGTTGACGCTCGCAAGTTATTACGCAGAGACAGAAACAGGAACTTTGCGCAAAATTACGTTGCCTCTACCTTATATTATTGAAGAAATTCAACGGACCTTAGAAAGCCAAAGTGCACAAGCGGAACCGACAGGGCAAATTACCTTTGCCCAAATTGGACATATTCGGCCGCTCCCTTATCGCTTAATAGTGATGTTAAATCTTGATGCAGGGCAATTCCCAAACCGTGATACACACGTTCCATTTGATTTAATGGATGCATTACGCCAACAGTTAGGAGACCGCTCTCGTCTTGAAGATGATCAGGGCGCTTTTTTAGATGCATTATTATTAGCCCAAGAAAATTTATGGTTGTTTTATAACGGGTTTGATGTGAACGATGGAGAGGTGAGAGAACCTTCCAGTATTCTTCAAGAGTTCCGTGAACACCTTGCCTTGATTGTAAAAGCCGAAGACGATGTACCTGAAAATGTTGTTGTTGAAGGGATTGAGATTCCATCCCAGTTAAAACAACTGTATCACCTCCATCACTTACAGCCTTTTGATCCGAAAGGTTTTTCTGTAGAAAAAAGTGGTGTTCGTTACCAAGATCATTGGTTTAAGGTTGCTTCACAAATTCAGCAAGTCTCAGGAAACCGTCAACCTTGGGCGAATACGACCTATCCGCTGCAAGCGCCTGACATGTTGGTTTTAGATAGCCTGCAATGGATACAGGATGTGACGTTCCCCGCAAGGTTGTATTTGAAAACTTTAGGGGTAGAAAACTTAGGAAGTGTTGGACTGCTTGACCAAAATGAACCCTTGTTACTAGATGGTTTAGGACGTTATGCGATTCGACATTTTTTACAGCAATCCGATCAACAAGCACAACCTGAGGTATTACTTGATCAATTACCTGTAGGCAAAGTCAAATATAGCGCGTGGCAGCAAGGTGTTTTTGAACAAGAGTGCCTGCTTGAACGCCTCCATCAATACGCGCCAGCGGTAACTGAAACGACTCAGCGAGTTTGGCGAATTGCCAAACAGCTTCATATGAATATTACTGTTCCAAAGTCTGAAACTCAGGATTGGGTCAGTATGGAACCTTCAAGCGCTCGGGCAAAAAGACGTGCGAAAGTCTGGTTGGAACACTTACTTTGGTTAGCTTATTTGAATGAAGGAAGTGCAGGAGCTGAAAAGCGCCGCATTGTGGTTTTTAGTGATCAAACCGTGATTTGTAGCGGTGTGAGTTCTGAACAGGCTCGGCAATATTTACAACCGTGGTTTAAAATCTGGCGTTATGCACAACAACAACCACTAGTTTTGCCAGCAGCCTTATTATTAAAACCGCTAGAAAAAGCCAAAGCATATCAGTGGGAAACGGCAGATCAGGCAGAAAAAGCAAAACTGGATGAGAAGAGCTATGCTGAGCTGTTAAAATACTGGAATGAAACAGGGTCATTTACCACGATGGATATGACTCAAAATGAAGCTTGCAAGTTGCATCGAGACTGGAGCTTTATTTTACAAGAACAAGATGCGCAAGCTTTGCTTCAACATGCTTGTGATGAGTTTGCGTATGATCTGTATCATCCGGTTTTTCAATTTCAACATTCGGAGTAAGACATGAACTCAAGAGTACAGGTGTCTTATCAACCTATTATTGATATTGAATTTAGTGGATTACACTTAATTGAAGCTTCGGCCGGTACAGGAAAAACCTATACCTTATCAAGTTTGATGGTTCGTATCTTTCTTGAAAAATATTTGCCTAGACAAGTCATTGCAACCACGTTTACCCGTGCTGCCGCTGCTGAGTTAAAAAGTCGTATTCGCGCCCGTTTGGTTGAAACGTATCGTTACTTAGAGACCAAACGCAGTTTTACTGAACACGAATTAATGATGCAGGCCGAGCAAGAGCCTGATTTATTACTCCAACATATTTTAAAAAGCTTCGCGACGCGTATTGCCTATGCGTGTGAACGTTTAAAACTGGTCATCGATCAGTTAGACGAGTTATTTGTCGGAACACTCGATAGCTTTAGCCAAAAACTATTACGTGAGTTTGCCTTTGAGAGTGGCAAAATTGAACGCGCTCAAATTACCGATGATGCTAAAACTTATAGCCGACAATTGATTCATGATGTTTTGCGTGAATGGATACAGTCTCAACCTCAGACCGTGATTGATGCGTTGTATCTAGCAGGAGAGTTAAAAAGTGTCGATGGTTTTGTCAAACTGGTCGAAGACTCTCTTAACTTTAGTTCTGCTCATTTTAAACTTCCTGAAAAAACAACCATTCAATTTGAACAACTTGCTCAGCTCAAACAGTTGGCAACAGAAATTGACTTAAGCCTTTTAAAGCCGTATTACTTGCTTGATGGCGAACACTATAAACATGTGAGCGGCACAATATTTCGTAATGGGGTGTTTAATAAATTATTTAGTGAGTGTTTACCGCAGCTTTTGCAAGTTCTAACGCAAAGCGACAGCATTTTGGTTTTTGATGGGTCTTTGGCAGCACAACGTGAGCTTGTTTTTAAATTTTTAGGTCAACTTGCCGATCAGAAAGTTTTTAAGAAATGTCCTGCTGAAATTTCAGATGGTTTCTATCAACATCCTTGTATTCAACAGATTCAGCAGTTATTTGGTGTACTGAAAAACTACGCCGAGCAGTTCGACCAGCTTCATATTTTTTTAAAAGCCTATTTGTGTGTAGAGGTGAAAAAACGTTTACCTCAGGTTTTACAAAATAAAGGTGAAACTACTTTTTCTCAGCAAATTCGTACACTTTCTGAAGCTTTAAAAGGTGAGCAGGGGCAGCGTTTTGCTGTATTTGTTCAGGCACGTTATCCCTTAATTTTGGTCGATGAATTTCAAGACACTAACCAAGATCAAGACGATATGCTGGCGAGCATTTGGCGTCATCCAGAGCGCTACCAAAAAGGCTGCATGATTATGGTGGGTGACCGTAAACAGGCGATTTACGGTTTCCGTGGTGGGGATATGCTCACCTTCTTAAATGCCTATAAAGATATTCAAGCCAAACACGGCCGCGAATATAAGTTAATTCATAACCATCGCTCTGTTGCTGACTTAGTTGAAGTGGTCGATGCCTTATTTCAACGACAAATGGATTTTGGTGAAGAGGTTCAATATGACCCAATTCGAGCAGGAACTCGGCCCCATCCTGTACTGATTGAGCAGAACAATCATAATCCTCATCCTTTACGCTGGCTCATGCTCAAAGATAAAGAAACAGAGGCTCAGCAAGTTGCTTGGAAGATTCGGGATCTACTCAACCAGTCACATGCTGGACAACTATATTTTCAAAAAGATGCTCAGACTCAAACCTTAAATGAAGATGATATTGCGGTATTGTCCCGTAACCATGATGGGCTTGATAAAGTTCAATTTGAGCTAGAGCGTTTAGGAATTCGGGTTAACAGACCATCAAAACGAAGTGTTTTCGATTGCACGATTGCCCAAGACGTTGGTGCTTTGCTGACTGCCATACTTCATCCTTACGATGAGGCAAAAGTGAAGCGAGCTTTAATTAGTCGTTTATTTGCCATGGATTTAAAACAACTCTTGCAGCTTGAGCAGACAGCCGAAGGGTTAAGCCAGTTTATGACCGGTTTTGACGTCATTCGTGAGTTGTGGTCCGCTCAAGGCTTTTTAGTGGCATGGCAGCAATGTCTCATCCAGTTTGATATATGGCAAAATTTGGTCGCTGCCCAAAGTAAAGATAATGAACGGGTTGTGGTGAACTTGCGTCATTTGACTGAAATTTTGAGTCAGCACAGTGAGAAATACTCAGGCGCGCAAAACCTCTATCACTGGTATCTCAAACAGTTGGGTTCTCCTCTTGATCGTGATTGGGAGTTAGAGCGTAAATTGTCGAGTGAAGCTGGTGTTCAGCTCATGACAATTCACCAGTCAAAAGGACTGGAATTTAAGATTGTTTTCTTATTAGGTGCAGACAAGCCCTTTCGAGAAAATAATAAAACTCTGAATTTCTCGACCCAAGATGTGGTCCAGCCAGACTCAAGCCAGACCCTGACTCAACGTGTGGTCGCGATTGCTGATAAAACTTATTTGAATGAAGTTGAACTTAAGCAGCACGAAGAACGAGCGCTTGCTGAACAGAATCGCCTTTGGTATGTGGCTCTAACGCGAGCAAGCCACCGCGTCTATGCACTTTTACAAGATCTTGATGGAAAATCGGTATCAGGCCTCGCATTTTGGAAAAATAGGACTGAGCCTTTTCAACACCGTTGCTGTACGGATGAAATGGTTTTGGAGCAGATTCCACAGGCAATTCATTTAGCCAAACAAACAAGTATTATTGAAATACAAGCACAACGGTTTCCTGAACAACGTTTTTATTCGAGAGGTAAAACCAGTTTCAGTTACTTGGCACAGCATTTAAAACATAAGGCTGGCACAGATTTATTGGCGAGTCAGAGCAATGATGCTGTATTAGCAGAAGATGAGCTGGATTTAATTAACACTGCTGAAGCAATTAGTTCTCAGCCGATTGACTGGATCAAGAGTAACTTTCCGCGAGGAACGCTTGCTGGTAATTTCTTACATGAAATTTTTGAGCATATTGATTTTCAATGTTCAGATGACTGGATCATAGAAATACGTCGCCGTTTTAAAAATGACTATAGTAGTCTTTGGCAAGATTTACTTAATAAATATATAGAGAGCTTCCCAGAGCAAGAAGATGCCGAAAATCTGCTTTACCAGTCAGTTGCAGAGTGGCTGAAAGATGTCTTGCGAACCCCTCTTTATCAAGGTTTCCGACTAAATCAGCTTCAACAAGAGCAGTATTTATCAGAGTTTCCTTTTTATTTGGCCTTGTCAGATCGGGTTTTAGCCATGAAACGTATTCAGCAACTCTTTGCTGAGTATGGTTTGAATATGCCTGAATTACTTGAAGCGCGTTCAGCACGTTACCTTAATGGTTCTATCGATTTGGTTTATTTTGATGGGCAGCGTTACCACATTGCCGATTATAAAAGTAATTACTTAGGAGATGATCTTGCAGATTATCGTAGCGATAGCATTGCTCAAAGTATGTCTTTGGCAAGTTACTGGCTACAGGCAGGTTTATATCTCGTTGCATTACATCGCTATTTGCAAGTCAAAATGCAGGATTACCAAATTGAGCAACACTTAGGTGGGGCAACTTATCTTTATTTACGTGGCATGAATGGTGAAGCTGAGCAGGGCTATTATTACTGGCAGCCTAACATTGAGTTTATTCTGCGTCTTGACGCCATTTTAGGGTATTTTGCTGAGGATAAAATTGCATGAAAAATGCTGATAAAGTATGTAATTTTAATATTAACAAATATTTGGCATGTGGATAAACCTGTCTACAACCATGTGGACAAGCGTGTGGAAAACTAGGTGGATAAGTGTGTGGACAATATAAATAGCTCTGAACAAGCCGATTTAAGCTGGTTAACAACGTGGAGTAACTTCTTAAATCAGGCTCCATTTACTGAGCAATCGCAAGGGCCAGAAGCCACTTCTTACTTGCAGCAGCTTATTGAAGCGAGCTTACAAGGCGATAGCTGTATTGATGTCAGTTCTGAGCAAATTGCAGCACTTGGTCAGCTTGCTATATCTGCCGATCAAGCAACCTCAAATGTTGCCCCATGCATCTACGATGAGCAGGGGTTGGCATTATACCGATATTGGCATCTAGAGCAACGCCTTGCAGAACAAATTTGTCGATTAAAGCAACAATTAATTCAACCTGTATCTTGTGAAGACTATATAAGCCTCCTCACAGATCCTCATCAACAGGCAGCTTTACAAATGGTTGCTCGGCAGAGCCTGAGTATTATTACGGGTGGGCCAGGTACGGGTAAGACCTATACGCTTGCACGTATTATTGCTGTGCTTAGCCAAGCAATTCCGCATATTCGTGTGGCGATGGCTGCTCCAACAGGTAAAGCGGCACAGCGCATGCAAGAAGCTTTACAGAACTCGTTTAATGACCCTAAATTGCTTGAGTCCGGATTAGTGAGTGAAGAACTAAGGAATCAGGGAACACAAACGATTCACCGTTTGTTGGGAATGGGACATAGCCAAACACCACGTTTTAATCAAAAACAACCGCTTCCTTATGACGTGATTGTCGTCGATGAAGCTTCCATGCTGGATTTAAATCTAGCTACTCTTCTATTTGAAGCAGTGCCAGAGTCCTGTCGAATTATTTTATTAGGAGATGCAAATCAGCTCGCTTCCGTTGATGTTGGAGCTGTTCTTGCTGACTTGCAACAAATACAGGTACTCACCGACAACAGGGTACAATTACAAACCAGCCGCCGTTTTGCTGAAGGGGCGTTGATTGGGCAGGTTGCTAAATTTATTCAGGCACAAACCTATCAACAAGATCATGTAGCTGTTTTACAGCAGTTTGAAATTGATATTGTTGAGGTTTCTGAACTAAAGCCCGTAGTTTTACAAAATGACATGCCAGATGTGGTTCAGCTTGAGTATTTGCCAGAAGGGAATCACGCAGAAGTCGAAATTTATTATCAGAAGCTCATGCTCGGTTTCCAAGGGTATGTAAAAAGCCTAAAAAACTATTTAAAAGAAGAACGCTCGATTGAACAGGTCCAAAACGTAGTAAAAGCTTTTGATGACTACCGCATTTTAACGGCTGTTCGTCATGGCCCATTTGGGTTACAGCAGTTAAATCAATATGCGCAGCGTTGGATACAGCAACAGTTATCAATAGTGACAGCAGGTGGATGGTATGTTGGTCGTCCGGTAATGATGACTTATAACGACTATCAACTTGGTATTTCAAATGGTGACATTGGTTTGTGTTTTGAACATAGAACTCAACCTCAGCAGTTTGAAGTATATTTTCCAAGTTTGAATAAATGGGTCGCTGCAAATCGATTACCTAAAAGTATTCAAAGTGCATTCGCTTTAACGATTCATAAATCGCAAGGGTCTGAATTTACACACACTGCTGTCGTTCTGGATCATGCTGCAAAGAATTTATTAAGCCAAGAGCTTATTTACACAGCGATTACACGCGCTAAAAAAGTAGTGAGTCTTTTGGTTCATCCTGAAGCTTTACTACAGTCCTTTACAGTTCGTACGACACGGAAAAGTGGTTTAGTTCAGAAAGTTAATCGGTTAGTTCGTTAAGCCAAACTTAATATTTTCACCCTTGTAAGAAAAAGCTTACATAGATTCGAGATATTTGCTGCTAGAGTACACCCCACGTTTTTGAGATTATAAACGCACAACGAGCTTGGCAAGGAATGTCGGGCAAAATCGCACAATAATAATAGCTTAAGTCGAGAGACTGCGAACTTACAATGATGTAGGTGTATAAAGAGGAAACTTACAGCCGCTAAGCCTTGTAGTTTTGGGAGAGACTACAGGGCTTTTTTATATTCTCAATTTTATTTACTTCTAAACAATGATTAGAAAAGTTCGGATTTAAGCCAATATTGAGTGTAATTTCTTTTAAAAATTTATATCAATAATATCAATATATTTATCTGTAATATGATTTTTAAACAGCCATTTTTCCTGTGAATTGTTAAGTTAAATGTTATACAGAACTGTACGATAATGGGGCAAAAACCGTTATCTATTAAATATTAGACAGACCTGTACGTTTTTGCTTACATGATGATAAGAAAAATACTACTTTTCTTCATAATTGGATGTGTCACAATACATCACATAAGGAAATAGAAACAAAGACACTGGAAGTGAGTTAAAACAACAAGAAGGATGTGACTAGCATCTCACTAACGATAATAAAAACAGAAATAACACGATAAACAAAAACTACAGCGCAAAAACCCAAGCAGAAATGCTTGGGTTTTTTATTTGCTTTTATACTAAGTTAGTTTCATGAGAGTCGCTACCAAACAAAGATCGGCGTTGATCTCTAGGAATACGTGGACATTGAGTTGAAATCTGATAAAGCACGTTGGCTAAAGCAGGAAGGTGTGTTCCTACTACAGATTTTCCTGTTGTTAACAGAGAAACGCTAATATCTCTTTCAGGGTCGGCCCAACATAAAATATTGGAGAACCCTAAGTGGCCAAAAGCTTGCCCCGTCATTGGGCCAAACAAACCAACTGGATTACTGCCTAACATTGGACCTAACGCATAGCGCATTGGAATTAGTAAAGTACGATCAATATTAACGCCTGTGGTTGGTAATGTTGCCCTGAAAATCGTTTTCTCACTGAAGATTTGCTGACCGCCATAACTTCCTCCACTTAAAAGCATTTCAAAGAAACGTCCAGCTTGTTCTGCACTGGTATAAATGTTGCCGGCTGGGCAAATTGTGTCCATAAAACGGTTATCGTTAGTGACATCAACTGCAAGTTGCAACCCTCCACCTAATACATGGTTGAGGTAGTGGTCGGTGCCAAGGCGAGGGTGTAGACCCGTTGCACAGTTTAAGGCAACCTCTGAGCGGTATTCTGGTTTTAAGCCATAATTGAAATAAGGCATTCCCATCGGTTTTTCGATAGTTTGATGTACAAAATCACGTAAATCTTGCCCAGTCACCCGTTCAATGACTTCTCCTAAAATATAACCCGCCGTCACAGCATGATAGGCAAGATGGTTACCAGCAGGAGACACAGGTTTGGCAGCATATAAACGTTTTAAAATTTCATCTTTATCAAATAGAAGTTCGGGCGTGACATCGCCATCAATATAGGGAATGCCACCACGATGTGCTAATAAATGAAAGATCGTCGCACGACGCTTACCGTTAACACCATATTCGGGAATATAGTAGCTCACAGGATCAAGCAAATTGATTTCGCCTTTTTCATCTAATAGATGAATTAACATAGCGGTAATCATCTTCGATGCTGAAAACAGACAAACGGGCGTATCCGGAGTCGCAATCAGGGCATTCTCCTGTAGTCCCGCCGGAGAGTTCCCTTGAGCATATCCAATGCTTCTGTTGAGCAAAATTTTACCTTGTCTACGTAAGCAGAAGGTAATGAGTGGATAATTTCCAGTTTTATATAGTGCTTCTATACTGTTCCAGATTTTTTGAATCTGGCGTTCAGTCATTCCACCCTGTTCAGCAGAAACTTCATCTTGACGACGAATAACTTGCTCAATATTGTCCGGTACTGGACAAGTGTTGGTTGAAAAAATTTTCACACGTCCCTCGCGCTTCTTTCTTTTTATTCAAAGCTAGTGTGCAGGGTTAAGATGCTCGTGTCAGTGTCTAAAATGACAAGTTACTGAAAACAATTTTGCAATCCACCCATAGATACCTTAAAATAGACAACTTGCTGTAGTGATGCACGGCAGTCAGTTGCCTCAACTGATTCATATCGTTAACTTTTTTAAGCATCTCGGAGAAATCGAATGGCTTTAACTAATGCAGACCGCGCAGAGATCATTGCTAAATTTGCTCGCGCTGAAAATGACACTGGTTCACCAGAAGTACAAGTAGCTTTATTGACTGCTCAAATCAATGATTTACAAGGTCACTTTAAAGCTCACAAACACGACCATCACAGCCGTCGTGGTTTGATTCGTATGGTTAACCAACGTCGTAAATTGCTTGACTATTTAAATGGTAAAGACCACGGTCGTTACACTGCTTTGATCGGTGCTTTAGGTTTACGTCGTTAATTCGATTTTCACTTTGTTTTCGCTATTTCGCATGTCGCAATGCTTTATCGCTGAAAAGAGAGTTTCACTTAATTTTAGGTTAAGTGATGTTTAGAAGGGGCGCTTGTGCGCTCCTTCTTTGCGTTTAATATTATTTAAAATTTTTGGCCTAGTGTGATGGCTTCTAAGCTTTGTCATTTATCTACCAATAGTTGTAGTCTGAATGCCAAACCTTAGGGGTCTCACTAGAATAAAATTAGGAAAATACAATACATGTCAATGTTTAATATCGTTCGTAAAGAATTCCAATATGGTCAACACACTGTTGTTTTAGAAACAGGTCGTGTTGCACGTCAAGCAAATACCGTTTTAGTTACAATGGGCGGCGTAACTGTTTTAGTTGCAGTTGTTGCTCAACCAAAAGCAAAAGCGGGTCAAGACTTCTTCCCGTTAACAGTGAACTACCAAGAAAAACAATATGCTGCGGGTCGTATCCCAGGTGGTTATGGTAAACGTGAAGGCCGTCAGTCTGAAGCTGAAACTTTAATTTCACGTCTTATTGACCGTCCAATTCGTCCATTGTTCCCAGAAGGTTTCTATAACGAAATCCAAGTGACAGCTACTGTGGTTTCTTCTGACAAAACTATGGATGCTGACATTGCTGCAATGATCGGTGCTTCAGCTGCAATGTCAATTGCGGATGTTCCATTCCGTGGTCCAATTGCAGGTGCACGTGTTGGTTTAATCAACGGCGAATACATTCTTAACCCAACCCAAGAACAATTGAAAGAAAGTGATCTTGATCTTGTGGTTGCGGGTACTGAATCTGCGGTACTGATGGTTGAATCTGAAGCGAAAGAACTTTCAGAAGACCAAATGTTAGGTGCTGTACTTTTCGGTCATGACGAAATGCAAATTGCTGTTCAAGCAATTAAAGAATTCGCTGCTGCTGCTGGTGCAGTTGAATCAACTTGGGTTGCTCCAAGCAAAAACGAAGCTCTTCTTGAGCAATTAAAAGCAGCTTTCGAAGCTAAAATTTCTGAAGCATATACGATTGCGGTTAAACAAGATCGTTATGCAGCACTTGATGCACTTTATGCAGAAGCTGTAGCTCAGTTCGTTCCTGAAAATGACGAAACTGGTATTGCTGATGAAGTAAACGAATTATTCGAAGACCTTAAATACCGTACAGTTCGTGACAACATTTTGTCAGGTAAACCACGTATTGATGGTCGTGATACCAAAACTGTTCGTGGTATCGACGTTCAAGTGGGTGTGTTGGGTCGTGCGCATGGTTCTGCATTGTTCACACGCGGTGAAACTCAAGCGTTGGTAACAACGACTTTGGGTAATACTCGCGATGCATTGATGGTTGATACATTGTCAGGTACTAAAACTGACAACTTTATGTTGCACTACAACTTCCCTGCATACTCTGTAGGTGAAACTGGTCGTGAATCTGGTCCTAAACGTCGTGAAATTGGTCATGGTCGTTTGGCGCGTCGTGGTGTTCAAGCAGTTCTTCCTGCTGCTGACCGCTTCCCGTATGTAATTCGTATTGTATCTGACATTACTGAATCTAACGGTTCATCTTCAATGGCTTCTGTATGTGGTGCGTCATTATCACTTATGGATGCGGGTGTTCCACTTAAAGCACCAGTTGCTGGTATCGCAATGGGCTTAGTGAAAGAAGGTGAGCGTTTTGCAGTACTTTCTGACATCTTAGGTGATGAAGATCACTTAGGTGACATGGACTTTAAAGTAGCAGGTTCTGAAAACGGTATTACTGCACTTCAAATGGACATTAAGATTGAAGGTATTACTGAAGAAATTATGGAAGTTGCATTAAACCAAGCATTTGCTGGTCGTATGCACATCCTTAATGAAATGAACAAAGTGATTTCACGCGCTCGTCCTGAAATCAGTGCTCATGCACCGACATTTGAAGTGATTAACATCAATCCAGACAAGATCCGTGATGTTATTGGTAAAGGTGGCGCAACGATTCGTGCCATTACTGAAGAGACCAAGGCTGCGATTGATATCGAAGACAATGGTACAGTTCGCGTATTTGGTGAAACTAAAGCTGCTGCGCGTGCTGCAATTGCAAAAATTCAAGCACTTACTGCTGAAGTTGAACCAGGTAAGATCTATGACGGTAAAGTAATCCGTATTGTAGAATTCGGTGCGTTTGTAAATATCATGCCGGGTACTGATGGTCTTCTTCACATTTCGCAAATTTCAAATGAACGTATTGCGAACGTAACTGATGTTCTTAAAGAAGGTCAGGAAGTGAAAGTACAAGTTGCTGATGTTGATAATCGTGGTCGTATTAAATTGACTATGAAAGACATTGAACAAGCATAATTGTTCTGGTGACATGAAAAAGTCCGCTTGATGCGGACTTTTTTTATGGCATGATGCAAGTAATACAAAAACAGATCGTTGTGGTATGCAGGTTTATTATTTTTATCGCCATCAAAGCGACGGCTATGTCTTTTTAAGCCGTGAACAGCATAGTGAACATGTTCTGGAGTTTTTCTGGATTGATAGTGTCAGAACGGATGTGGTTAACCATAACGAAGAATGGCAACACGAGATTCAAAAGCTTTCAGGCGTAGTTATTAATGAATTTCATATGCGGGATATTGCCAACATTGAACATCCCTGTGCATTTGATACGCTTGAAGAATATGACCTATTAATTTTTAAGAAGCTGGTCACACCTGACGATGAAATTAAACATGCAGAATCACAAGATAGTGTTTTTGGTTTAGCGACCACACCCATTAGTTTTATTTTAACGCCGGATGTGTTGATTAGTGTGCGCGAGCAGGGGAATAAGTCGATTGAAAATTATATTCAACGTCTCGAAAATATCTTATGTAAAACGTTAGAAGAACAAAACAAAACCCGTAAATTACCGAATTCCCCCGTCGATTTATCATTACGTCTGTTAAATAGTATGGTTGATGGCTATCTTGATATCCGCTCGCCATTAACGAGAAGAGTCGAGCATTGGCAGCAACAATTGTTACAGGGTAATCGCCGTTTTAAACAATGGCACCAACTATTTCATGAAAATATGGCCTTTCAACAGGTCGAAAATTTATGTGAAGAACAAATCGAAACCCTTCAAGAATTTCGGGATGAAATTGTAGAGAATTACCACCATGTCGTTGGTGGTCACATCCGTAATTCTCAAGATATTTTACTGGTTCGTTTAAATGATTTAATGAGTCATGTTGAACGGATTCAGAAACATACTTTGCGGTTACGTAGCGCAATTCAGTCGGCTATTGATTTACATTTCTCGGCAATTGCAAACCAAACTAATGAAAACATGCGGATTCTTGCGATTATCACGGCAGTCTTTGCACCGCTTACCCTTTTAACTGGCATTTATGGAATGAATTTTGAGTTTATTCCTGGTCTTAAATCACCCGTTGGTTTCTGGATTATGCTGGGTGCCATGCTGATTAGTACGCTTTTTCTGTTGTACTATTTTTACCGACAGCACTTGGTTGGACGTGGTGAAAAAAGTGTCATTGATTTGTTAGCCCAGCAGCATCGTCAAGATCGGATGAATTTATTTTGGTTTTTGGAATATGAGCCGATTAAACAGACTGTGAAGGAATTGGAAAAGATTACTAGGTTGAAATAAATTTTTATTTTTACACGACGGAGTCTTCTCATTAATATATCAAATAGTTATAGCTAATTCGTTACTTTGGTTTCGCCCAAAGTAACCAAAGGCATTTGTCATCCTTAGAACCTGTTCACTACCAGCATTTAACTAATTTTATTGCAAAAACAATACTATTTAGATAATGGGCAGGCCAAGGATGACTTTTAGCTCAAGCTATACCTCGGAAAATATGATTTCAAAAAAACTTAATGAAAATGCTTCAACTGTTTTCTAAGTTGTTGTACTTCATCAATCAAATCTAGCATCACCGCAACTGCTGCCAAACTTGCGTCAAAGTCACGTTGCAGACGATAAGCTTTACGAGCACGGGCAACATCTTCACCCATAAATTGGTGTGCTTCAGGTGTATTGTCGACTGATAAAATGTCATATTCAATTAACTGAATAATCCAGTCAGGGCTTTGACCACAAGCTTGAGCAAATTGTTGTAGATCAAATGTAGATTGTTCATCAACGACCTCCGCACTAAAGGTATGGCCGTCATATACAATTTCTCGATAATGAATGGTTGTCATGATCTTGCTCCCTAATGAGATGAACGAGGTTCGAATGAAGCGAAGGCTTCAGCCAGTTGCTGATAGGCTTGTTTTTCTTTTTCAGAATGTGCTGGTGGGAATACAATATTTAAAATTAAATAGAGATGGCCTGGCGTTTTATTTGGTATCCCTTTGTCTTTTAAACGTAGCTGTTGTCCTTGTTTTGGATTGTGAGGTAAATTGACATTTAAAGGTCCAGCTGGTGTTTTTACTTCAATACCTTGACCTAACGCAGCTTCCCACGGAGCCACATCTACAGTCAAATATACATCACTACCTTCAACATGAACGCGGTCTGTGTCTTTGTACTGAATTTCAATATAAAGATCGCCGTTGGCACCGCCATTGATCCCACGTTGTCCTTGTCCAGTTAAGCGGATTTGCTGACCTTCTTTCATACCTTTTGGTATTTTGACTTGTAAGGTTTTGCGTTGAACTTCAGGCTCGCCATAAGCATTCACGGTCGGAATTTGCAGGGTAATTTGTTGCGTTGATCCCTGATAAGCAATATCAAGATCGACCTCTATGCTAGCATGTTGGTCTTCACCGCGATAACTACGCTGTTGTCTGTGGTGTTGCTGCTGACCACCACCAAATCCTGCACCAAAGCGCCCAAATAAATCTTCAAAACCGCTAAAGTCTGCTTGCTCACCACCCGTAAAGCCTTGGCGATAAAACTGTGCTCCATCAAAACCGCCTTGCGCAGCACCCTGACCAAAGTCATTGAAACCTTGAGGGTGATCTAACATCTGGTCATATTCAGCTTTTTTTTCGGCATTGCTTAAGGTGTCATAGGCAACATTAATGGCCTGCATCTTTTCTTCTGCATCTTTTTCTTTGCTAATGTCAGGATGATATTTACGAGCTAATTTTCGATAAGCTTTTTTAATTTCATCAGCAGAGGCTTTGCGTGTAACCCCTAATTCTTCATAATAATTTTTTGCCATAATGTTTTATCACGATGGTGTGGTTTATTTCATTATGAAACGATTTTTAAAGTTTTCAATAAGCTAGATTGTATAAGAGTTGTTCTATTCCAAAATAAAATCGAGAGGAAGAGGCATAGATAAATCAGGTATATACCTCTCATGATTTAGATGAAACTTTGATATAAGCCGTAAAGTGCAATAAGTAAAAGTAATAAACCGCATAGGCCTAATATTTTTGGATATAAATGACTGTTAGAAAGGCGACGGAAAAATATATAAACCAAAGATAATGTCAGGAAGTCTAAAACGATCCATGTCAGGGTGAGGGTGGTTAGACTTAAATTTAATTGTGGTGTAATAGAGACAAATTGCGGAAAGAAAGCCGAGAAAAATATAATATCTTTAGGGTTTGAAATACCGACGAGAAAGCCTTTTTTAAAGCCGCCATTTTGTGCTGAAACTGTTTGTATCGCTTCTGGGTGAGGGGCCTGAATCACTTCTTTAAGAATACTGAAACCTAAATAACCAATATATAGACAGCCTAAAATACGAATGATATTAAGATAACTATCGTTAACACTGAGCACTCCCTTTAAAACGAGCACTGAAATAAAAATTAAGACAAGAGAGGCTAAATTTGTACCAAAAATGGTTTCAAGCGCTTTTTTATAGCCCCCTTTAAGTCCAGCGCTGGCAACTAAAATCATGACAGGACCGGGGGTAGCAATCATAATAACTACGCTAAAAATAAAGAGAAAATAATCAAAATAATTCATGGTGTTTTGAGCATCTTATTTATTAGGCTATAAAGTAGCCTTATATTATCTTATTTAAAATAAGATATTGAAAATTATCATCAAAAGTACAGACAAATAAAAAGGCGGTATATCCGCCTTTTTATAAATTTTGAAGATTAACTCAAATGTTCACCAAATAACGCTAAAGCTTCTTCAGCAGTAAAGGTGTATTGAGTATTACAGAACTGGCAATCCATACGAATCGGGTTCTGTTCTTCTAACGTTTCATGAACAGCACCTACACCAATTTGAATAAGCGCATGTGCACAGCGTTCTTTTGAACATGTACAGCCAAATTTTAATGCTTCAATTTCTGGTAAACGAACTTCTTCTTCGTTATATAAACGATATAAGATTTCATTTGCATCTAAATTGGTGAGCTCTTCCGCTTTTAATGTTTCGGTCAACATGGTCAAGCGTGGCCATAAATCTTCATCGACCAATTTTTGCTCTTCTTCATTATGACGTGGTAAAAGCTGAATGAGTAAACCACCAGAGCGTTTAGTCGTACTCGCTAACACAATGCGAGTTGGAATTTGCGCAGACAAATCGTAATACTGCATGAGGCAACCAGCTAAGGTGACTTGGTCAAGCGGCACAATTCCTTGATAACGCTCGCCAAATTCCGGTTCAATATTAATAAACAAAACTGGATTAACTAAAGCGCCGAGAACTGTGCTGCTGTCTGTTGCTTCAATGAAGCGTGGATCCGTTTCGTAATCTGCTAGAGCACGAACTTCACCTAAATGATTACATTCAGCCATTGCCCACTTAAAGGTGCCGCTAGCCTGGATTTGCAAGCTGATACGGCCTTTGATTTTTAGTGTACTTGCAAGTAATGCAGTCGCACTCAACATTTCACCTAGCAGAATTTTAACCGCAGGCATATAGTCACGTTGAGCTAAGATAGTTTGTAGTGCCTCTTCTAGATGAACTACTTCCCCACGAACTGGAAAGTTCTCAATATAAAAGCGTTGGCGTAAATCAGACATAATATTCTCCAGGGCCCTAAGCAGAGTATAACTATTTCGTTTTAATCAAGCTTAGGAAATGCAGCGAAGCCGCAAGCGGGACAGGGGCAGCTTTGTGCCCATTGTCCAATTATTTAGGCAATGTGAATAAGTCCTTAATATAGCCATTTTTTGAAATCTCAAGTTATTCTAGATGATCTCGTGTAATATCGATGCGATTTGGTTGTAAATGACGCTTTAAATTCACATCGTGTTTTGATGTGGCCTGTTGCTGCGCATCACTTTCAAACAAATGCTCAAGTTCGGCTAAGGCATTACGATGTGTTTCAAAGATCTTCTGTTCATCAGTATAAATACTTTGCTGCTGTAGGAGCAATTTCTCATCATAATCCCGAAAGATTTCGATATTGTTATAGGCTTGTTCATCAGAGATACCGAGTTCTCGCAAGGCACGATAAGCCATACCTAATGAAGATAAATACGTCTCACGCCAAATGTATTCCACGCCTAAATCTCTTAAAAGATGTACATGGTGACGGTCCCGAGCACGAGCCAACAGCTTTAAGTTTGGATAATTTAATCTAAGATGGCGAGCGACATTCATTGAATCTTCAACATCATCAATCGCTAAAATAAATACTTTGGCTTTTTCAATACCCGCAGAACGCAGTAAATCTGGTTGAGTCACATCGCCATAATAAAGTTTACCGCCGTATCGACGAACAAAGTCGACTTGATGAAGATTGTTGTCGATTGCGGTAAAGCCCAAATGTTGCAGGCGGGCAATACGCGCGATAATTTGTCCAAATCGACCAAAACCAGCAATGATAATCGGGTTATCTTGCTGAGGAATTTCATCATATTCAGGTGGACGTTCTTTATTAAACAGAGGAATGATCTTAGTTGCCATAATCCAGTAAATCACTGGTGTGAGAACCATCGACAACGTCACAATAAGGGTCACTGGCTCTAATAGAGCTTGAGTTAAAATCTTTTCACTTTTTGCAAGGCTTAAAATTACAAAAGCAAATTCACCACCTTGTGCCAAGCAAGTACCCAATAGCAAACTATTGTTCCAACTGTATTTTTTATAGCGGGCAATGGCAGTCAATATTAGTGTTTTGATGAGCAATAAGCCGACTGCTCCACCAATAATGAGCCAAGGCATTTCAATGAGTAATGACAGCTGAGTAGTCATACCCACGGTCATAAAGAATAAGCCAAGTAGTAAACCCTTAAACGGTGCAATACTTGCTTCAACTTCGTGACGAAATTCTGAATCTGCTAATAATACGCCTGTGAGGAACGCGCCTAACGTGGTGCTAATTCCTAAAGTGTCCATAAGTAAGACAACGGCAAGAATAATAAATAATCCTACTGCTGTAATAAGTTCAGTCGCTCCACTTTTGGCAACAAAGCGGAAGAATGGACGCATCACATAGCGACTAAACAAAAACAAGCCCGTAAAGGTTGCAATAATCGCCGCAAAATAAGCAATCCCGTGATGGGTTGATTCTGTTCCTGCCAATAATGGAATGATGGCAAGTAAGGGAATCGCCGCTATATCTTGAAAGAGCAAAATCGAAAAAGACTGCTGACCATAAGTCGTGTTGAGCTGCTGCTTTTCAGTCAGAAGCTGTAATACAAAAGCGGTAGAAGATAGCGCAAGGGCAAAACCAATGACAAAGCTGACAGAAAGCTGCTGCTTAAAGAGTAATAGTATGATCAGCATAAGTACGCCACCGCTAATGAGGACTTGCAGACTTCCCATTACAAAAATAGAGTCACGCATTTCCCACAACCGCTGTGGTCTTAGTTCTAAACCAATCAGGAACATCAATAAAATGACACCGAATTCGGCAAGTTCCATAATCGCTTCAGGGTCATGTGCAATATTTAAAACACTAGGACCTAGAAGAATGCCTGTAAATAAATAACCTAAAACTGTTGCTATCCCTAGGCGTTTGCCAAGAGGGACTAAAATCAGAGAAGCTCCAAGAAAGATTGTTGCTTGCAGTAGGAATGACATTCATTGCCTCGAATGTATTAGTCTTTTTTAAGTGTAAAGCCAAAAAGACTTCTTCACACCATGATATTCAAATCATCTAATTAAATTCTTGCGGATCGACATCAATTGATAGCCTGAGTTGATGCTGTCTTGGGGCATGAACCAGTTGAGACCACCATTGTCTTAAGTAAAAATGTAGGCGAGCACGGTCGGCAGATAAAATCACCATGTGGGCACGGTAGCGTCCCGCTTTACGTTCCATTGGGGCTGGAATAGGTCCCCAAATATCAACAATCTCACCAGCCACTTGACGAAGTTGCTCGGCAGCTTCATTTAAAAATTGTAAGGTATAGTCTCGATCTTTAGATTCTGCACGTATCAGTACTGCATAGCGATAAGGCGGCAGCAAAGCAACTTTACGTTCAGCCAGCGTTTGTTTGGCAACCGCGCGATAATCTTTTTCGATGAGTGTGGTTAGTAGTGGGTGATCAGGCCTTAAGGTTTGTAAATAAACATGACCTTTGTGTTCACCACGACCTGCACGACCAGCGACTTGTACAATCAGCTGCGCCGTACGTTCTGGCGCACGGATATCTACACTGAGTAAACCTGCATCAATATCTAAAATGGCAACTAATGTGACATGTGGAAAATGATGGCCTTTTGCCAACATTTGAGTGCCGAGTAAAATTGTTGGTTTGTTTTGATGAATACGGTCGTAGATTTTTTGCCAGCTTCCGACACGACTGGTACTGTCACGATCGACCCGAATCACATCATGATCTGGAAATAGTTCTTGTAAGTGCTCTTCAACTTTAGCTGTTCCTGCACCTAAAGTTTTTAAGCTTTTTTGCTGACATTCAGGGCAATGATCGGGTAGGCGATGAATGGTTCCGCAGTGGTGGCAATGTAAATAAGAATAAGGTTGGGTGTGCAAAGTAAAATGCGCGTCGCAATGTGGACAATTTGCTTGCCATCCACAGCTTTCACAAACCAGTACAGGTGCATAGCCACGACGGTTTAAAAAGATTAAAACCTGTTCTTTTCTAGCTAATGTATGTTTGATTTGTTCAATAAGGGGCTGGCTAATTCCATGCTGTTTTTTAACAATTTTAAGGTCTATCAAATGCATTTTAGGCAAAAGTGCATGTCCAGCACGTTTGTTGAGTTGCAGTCCAGTTAATTTGCCAGTTTCAACCAAATAATAACTATCAATACTTGGTGTTGCGGACCCTAAAATCACAGGGCAGCTTTGCAAATGACCGCGATACAGTGCGACATCACGCGCATGGTAGCGGAAGCCTTCTTGTTGCTTATAAGACAGGTCGTGCTCTTCATCTAAAATGATTAAGCCCAAACGTGGCAGTGGTGTATAGATGGCAGAGCGTGTCCCTAAAATAATAGACGCTTTTCCGGTTTGTGCCTGTTGCCATGCTTGCAAGCGTTTAGAGTCATTTAAGCCAGAGTGCAATAGGGCAATATCACAGTTAAAACGAGATTTAAAACGGGAAATAGTTTGAGGGGTTAAACCAATTTCAGGCACTAACACCAGTACTTGTTTACCTTGCTTTAGCACCTCATGCATGATGTGCAAATAAACTTCAGTTTTACCGCTACCTGTTAAACCATCTAGCAAAAATGCTTGGTATTGATGCTGGGCTTTAATGACATGTTGGGTCGCTTGCTTTTGATCTTCATTTAGCGTGAGCGGCATTTGTGCCAATTGAACAGGTGTTGGGCTAAAGTCGTGTGGTTCGAGCGTACAGTCTACTAGTCCTTTCTTTTGAAGCGCTTTAAGCGTTGCAGTTTCTACACCACTTAAATTTAGAATATTTTCTGTTGTTCCAGCAGGATGTAATTTTAAAATCTGATAGGCATCTTGTTGCTTCACCGAGCGTTTAAGCAGAGTTTCAACATCGTCACAGGGAGTGATTTTCCATAGATGGAATAAAACATCCATCGGTTTACCCTGACGCAATAAAGCTGGAATAGCCGTTTGCATGACCTCACCAATTGGAAATTGGTAATATTGTGCAGACCATGTCAATAAACTTAAAACTTGTTCATCTAAAATAGGTTCTTCATCTAAAAGATCAGAAATGGCTTTAAGTTGAAATTTGCCCGTAAATGGCTCAAGTGGATTTACTTTTTCAGTAATGATGCCGATCAGGTTTTGGCGTCCAAATGAAATGGCGACGCGTGAGCCTACATGAGCCCGTTCATATTGTGCTTCGGTGAGTGTATAGTCAAAAGTGTCGTACAGATGCACAGGTACGGCTACACGCACACGATAAACAACTGAATCAGGCTTTGGCGTTATGGTCATAGAGGCTCATTTCGTCAATTTTAAAAAACGGCATAGCGTCGTGAAGAGGACTTGGGTATTCTACACAGGCTATAGAACGAATATGAATGATTGCGTAGCATAGATGCAACAGCAGCGACTATTATTTTTGGAAAATTAGAACATTACCATGCCTGCATATCAATTTACTGCCATTGATGCTTCAGGGAAGCAGCAAAAAGGAGTGCTTGAGGGAGACTCAGCACGCCAGATTCGCCAACAATTACGCGATAAAGCATGGACACCAATTAGCGTTGACCCTGTTGAACAAAAAGATAAACATCAGAGTCAGGGGTTATTTCAAAAAAAGTTCAGTGCTTATGATTTGGCACTCATGACCAGACAACTTTCTGTTTTGGTTGCAGCAGCAATTCCTCTAGAAGAAGCATTACGTGCGGTGAGCAGACAAAGTGAAAAACCGCATGTGCAAAATCTTTTATTATCTGTTCGTTCTCGCGTTTTAGAAGGGCATTCGCTTGCACAAGGGATGCAGCAATCTGGACGGTTTCCTGACCTCTATATTGCAACGGTCGCAGCAGGTGAGCGTTCGGGGCATTTAGATCTAATTTTAGATCAGCTCTCGGATTACACCGAAAACCGTTCTGCAATGCAAAAAAAAGTTCAAGGTGCCATGATTTACCCAATCATTTTAATGCTGATGTCTTTTGGTATTGTGATGGGCTTAATGACTTATGTTGTGCCAGAAATTGTAAAAACATTTGACCAAAGCAAAGATGCTCTACCGTGGATTACAGTTGCTTTAATGAAAGCCAGTGATTTTATTCGGCATGCTTGGGTGTTTATTATTATTTTTGCAGTTGTGGGAGTGGTCGCATTCGTAAGATTTTTAAAAACCACTGCTGGGCATTACGCTTTTGATCGATTAACACTCAAATTGCCATTATTCGGTAAATTGTCACGTGGTATTAATTCTGCACGATTTGCCAGTACCTTATCTATTTTGACGCGTTCCGGCGTGCCTTTGGTGGATGCTTTAAAAATTGGTGCAGCAGTGACCAGTAATTGGGTCATACGCGATTCAATTGCCCATGCAGCTGAGCGTGTTACCGAAGGTGGTAACTTGGGTACACAGCTTGAGCGCAGTGGTTATTTCCCACCAATGATGGTACAAATGATTCGAAGTGGTGAGGCATCAGGCGAACTGGACCGCATGTTAGAACGTGCATCGACCATGCAAGACCGTGAGGTTACAACATTTATTTCAACCTTACTGGCATTACTTGAACCACTTATGCTGGTTCTAATGGCAAGCATTGTACTGGTTATTGTAATCGCGGTTATGCTACCAATCGTAAATATGAACAATATGATTTAATAACTTTGATATTAGAGATAATGATGAAAGTAAAAAATATTCAAAGCGAAACCGCGATGGAACAACATAGTGAATCTGCGGTTTCAAATCAGTTTGAGCCAACGTGCTATTCCGAGCATAGCTCTGCATCAGATGTTTGCTCCTCAAGCGTAGCTTTCGGACTTGCGGCACGTTCGAGCGGTGCTCGAATGAAACATGCCTCAGGCTTTACCCTCATTGAAGTCATGGTCGTGATTGTAATTTTAGGCGTGTTAGCAGCGTTAATCGTACCAAATGTCATGGGGCGTAGTGAAAAAGCTAAAATTGATACTACCCAAATTACATTAAAAGGTGTGGCAGGTGCTTTAGATCAGTACAAGCTCGATAACGGACATTTCCCAACCATGCAAGAAGGTGGACTAGATGCTTTGGTTAATCAGCCTGCAACAGCGAAAAACTGGATGCCGGGTGGCTATGTAAAAGGTGGTTATCCTAAAGACAGCTGGAAAAATGATGTTCAATATGTCATTCCAGGGGCAGATGGTCGAGCTTTTGATTTGTACTCATTTGGAGCAGATGGCAAAGATGGTGGTGAGGGCAATGATGCAGATATTTATTATCAACCTTAATTAAAAATATAATAGAGATTATCAATTCGTTTAAAAAGATAAACCGATAAGTACGAATTGATAATCTTTCTTAATCAGGAAAAATATAATAACTACATGAAAAATATAAATTAAAATTAATGATGATATTTGAGATTTATAATAAGAATTATTCCCATATTTAATAGTTACAAGAAAGTTAAAATGTAGAGAAAAATAAGCTATATATTTAAAAGAAAGCTTTGCATAATAAATAAAAAGCACTTTATTTAATTAAAAGGAGAGATTAAATGAAAGCATTTCTCATATTAGATGAACTGACTCAGTTTCATTGGGTAATGCTCAAGTCTGTCCTATTGATTTTGGGTCTATTGCCAATCGCTGAAGTTTCATTAAAGCTATGGCTGAGTACAGAAGGCAGTAGCCAAATTATGATTGGTTTCTTCGCATTAAGTATTGTGAGTGCGTGGTTAATGGTGAGCTTCTTTACTGCATTAAAAGCGAGCGTCTGGCAAGCTAAACAAATATCTACTAAATATGAGCAATTGCTTTTTAAAGCTTATCGTTATGTACCGATGGTCTTTTTATCGAGTTTAGTTGCATATTTATCTCTGCAATTATCGATCGCTTTTTAATGATATTTTAAAACCAAATTTTTAAATAAAACGTAGACTAAACATCTACGTTTTATTTCTTTTAAACAGGGTGTACCAAAAGTGCAGTGATTTTACGGACAACAGGTAAGACTAAGAGTAGCGTTGGAAAAGCAATTAACCAAGAAATTGCCCATGCAGACATCCAGATATGTATAGAAAATTGCTCCAATCCTAGGCTTCGTAAAGTACTGACCATGGAAACTACAAAAGTCATAATGATGGATAGAAGAAAAGGTAAAACAATAGCTGTATAGCGACTTGGAAGTTTCTTAAAATTATATAAAGTTTTTTGGTTTTTCATTTTGACTCCGTAAACAAACAAACGCCTGTGCCATTCAAAATATAAAAATATTTTGAAGAAATAGCTTCATGCATTGGTGGACGTATATTGGCACGTTGATTGACGTAAACGTTTACGGCTTTTTAATCAGCGGATTTAATTTAACATGAAATTTTCAAACTAAAAATAAAGGAATACTTTATTTTTGAATATTATATGTTTTTTATTTAAAAGTTTATGAATATAAAGAAGACGAAGTGGAACAGATCGAGTGGAATGATTTTTTAAAGGTAGAGCTTCGCGTGGGTAAAATTATTGAAGCTGAAGTTTTCGAAAAAGCACGAAAACTTGCCTATATTTTGCATGTCGATTTTGGTGAAGAGTTAGGGGTGCGTAAATCGAGTGCGCAGATTACTAAACTTTATCAGCCACAAGATTTGATTGGTAAGTTAGTCGTTGCTGTAGTGAATTTCCCTAAAAAACAAATCGGACCTATTCAGTCAGAATGTTTGGTGACAGGATTTCATAATGCAGATGGGGATGTAGCACTTTGTATCCCAGAGTTTGAAGTGCCTCTGGGTACAAAGTTATTGTAAATTAGCGGCGGGATTTAAAAGAAACGTCAACTTTACGTGGACGATACACCCAACCTAAAATCAGCAGTAATATTGCAAACCCTAAAACTGGATAATCACCTAAACGGTTGTAAAGGGTTTGACCTTGCATAGCAGGTAAATCACCTCTCAAGACAAACTCTTTATCGAGCGGTGCTTGTTCAGTGATATGACCATTTTGATCAATAAAAGCTGTTACACCTGTGTTGGTTGCACGAATAAACCAGCGACCATTTTCTTTCGCTCGCATCTGCACCATTTGTAAGTGTTGCCATGGCCCAGCAGTACCTGTAAACCAAGCGTCATTAGATACAGTCACTAAAAAGTCGCTGTCTTCTGCATTACGTCGGGTAAGGTTCGGGTAAGCCACTTCATAACAAATTGCAGCAGCAAGCGCATGCCCTTTGATCATGAGTGGTTTCTGGTTACTCTCGCCACGTGAAAAACCACTCATGCTAATATCATTTTGCATGGCTGGTAATACCCATGAGAGTAAGCCCGATAGTGGAATATATTCACCAAAAGGTACGAGGCGCTGCTTTTTATAGAGACCGCTTGAATCGCTACCAGAAGCCATAATGCTGTTGTAATACAGCGGGCTACCCACTTCATGTGATTTGGTAACATCCCAGTAAGGAACACCAGTTACCCATGCAGTGTGGTTCTTTTTAGCTTGTGCATCCATTGCATCCAAAAACGGTTCAATGTCAGTTTGGAAGAGCGGAATTGAAGATTCAGGCCATACAATCAGGTCACGGCCCCATTCAGATTGAGTCAGACCAGCATAAATTTCTAATGTTCTAACTTGATATTCAGTCAGCCATTTTAAATCTTGTGGAATGTTACCTTGAATGAGCGAAACGCTAAGTGGCTTAGTGGCTTTAGGTTTTACAAACTGTATATATGATGCTCCCCATGCGCCCAAAACTAATAGGGCAGACGGGATAACCCAGAAAATACGCTTGCGCAGAACTTCAACTAAAGCACATGCTAATACAATGACGACGAAGGAAATTGCATAGATACCAAATAATGGTGCATAACCATCGAGTAAACGTTCAGTAAAAGCGTAACCTACAAACAACCATGGGAAACCTGTAAATACCCAAGTTTTTGCCCACTCGAAAACAATCCAGAGCGGTGCAAAAGTCAGGGGTGTTTCAGGGAAGAAACGTCGGTAAACCCAAGTCTGAAGTGCGGTAAATAAGCCCATAAGCAGGGCCATAATAGCAATCATACCCACGCTTAGAAAAGCATTGGTATCGCCATATACATGGATGGAAGTGTAGAGCCAAAAAGCCCCCACAAACCATAAACCGAAGCCATAGCTCCAACCAATAACAAATGCTTGTTTGGCTGAACGTTTATGGAGCGATGCATAGAGTAGGGCTGGAGATAAAATTGCCAACCACCACCAATAATAAGGTGCCAGTGAAAAACTGAACACGGCACCTGAAAATAAAGCAATGAGTAAAGGAAAAATTAAAGGAAGCTGTTTTTGTTGTTGCGAAGAATCTAACAGCTTTTCAAAGTATGCTCTCATTGACGTACAGCTCGAATCAGATGAATAGTGCGGGCATCTGCTTCAACGATTGTAAATAACCAATTTCCAAGCTCAACAGTTTGACCTTGTAAATCACTTACAAGACCAATCTCTTGAAGCAATAAACCGCCGACAGTTTCTACTTCATCGTCAGAAAAATCAGCATCTAAAACAGTATTGAAATGTTCGATTGGTGTAAGTGCTTGCACCATCCATGCATTTGCTACTGTGTGGTCATTGTCAGGAACAATGTACTGAGCATCTTCATCAGCAGTGTCATGTTCATCTTCAATTTCGCCAACGATTTCTTCAAGAATATCTTCGAGCGTAACAAGACCCGCTGTTGAACCATATTCATCAATCACAATAGCAATGTGAGTCTGAGTATGTTTCAACATACGTAGAACCTGATCGGAACGCGCACTTTCTGGAACAAATAAAGGCTGACGCATAAGAACTCGAATATCGACTTTGGTATTCGGTTCGGTTAGAAACGGCAGTAAATCTTTTGCGAGCAAAATCCCGACAACATTATCAGGCTGATCAGAAGAAAAGACTGGAAAGCGTGAGTGAGCAGACTCGACCAGTACATCAAGAATATCAAGTAACTGATCATCTTCTTGCAAACTGATCATTGCTGTTCGTGGTGTCATGACTTCACGAATTTTTGTAGCTGGAAGGTCAAGAACACCTTCAAGCATGGCAACAGTATCTGGTTCTAAAAAGCGACGTGAATTTTGGACTAATTTTAATAATTCATCACGGGTTTCTGGTGCTGTGCCTAACCATTTTCGTAAGCCGCGCATTCCCCACGACGGACTTGGTTCCTCTTGCATGATCTTTCCTAAAGACTCAATCTATCAAATGAATACTTTGAATCATACCGAAGAAAACATGCTTATGCATCTATAAAACAAGCTAAAAGACAAAACGTATATTGTTATGTAAAAGCCAGTTACAGTTAACAGCGCAGTAATTTGTTTATGCTAAAATGTGAAAATTCTATTTGTTCGAGTTTGTTATGTCAGAGCAACCCATTTCACCTACTGTACAACTCAATACGCGTGGTTTACGTTGTCCGGAACCTGTCATGATGTTGCATCAAGCCATCCGTAAATCTAAATCTGGGGATGTGGTTGAGGTCTTCGCAACAGACAATTCGACTTCGTGGGATATTCCTAAGTTTTGTATGCATTTAGGCCATGAGTTGCTTTTGCAAGAAGAACGCTTAGATGAAAATGGTCATAAAGAATTTCATTACTTGGTGAAAAAGGGCTAAAGCAAATGTCCAAAGCTTTAGCATCATGGGCTTGAGTCTAATAAAAACTAAAACAATCAACATACCTCATTGCAGGACATAAAGATGAAAAGTACTCCTTTATGCTTAGGGTTTACCTTTTGTATTTTGTTCAGTTCAATTGCATGCGCAAAACCCTGTGAAATTCCTGTACAAACCATGAATGTCGCAGGTTTAAGAGTTGGACAAAATATACGTGAGTTTCAAAAGCTTCACCCTACAGTGAAACAAGTGGTGTTAGGAGGAAATAATTACCAACTAGAGTTTGCCGATGGAGTTGATCCACAGATCAAAAAAGCAGGCGTCAGTTGGGTTAATCATATTGCTTATGATCTAGATACTGAAGTAATCAATTCATTCAGTTTAAGTTTTCTTGATGGCCCTATGGCAAGTTATGAGACGGATTTAGATCTTTTTAAAAACAGAATTCTCAATACATTTAAGGTTCCCCAAAAAGGCTGGGTGCAAAAGAATAATAAATATATCTATCAATGTGATGATTATCGAATTGAGATTCATCAGGACTATGGTGCTGCACATACAGCCATTGGATCAACAGTTATGGTATTTAGTAAAAAATCGAAGATATTCTAATAAAAAAACTCCCCTCAAGTGAGGGGAGTTTTTTTAAGGAATTACATATTTGGGTAGTTTGGACCACCACCGCCTTCTGGCGTTACCCATGTGATGTTTTGAGATGGGTCTTTAATGTCACAAGTCTTACAGTGAACACAGTTTGCTGCATTAATCTGGAAGCGTTTAGAGCCATCATTATCTTCCATGATTTCATAAACACCAGCAGGGCAGTAGCGCTGTGCAGGCTCATCCCATTTCGGTAAGTTTACGTTCACTGGAATTGACGGATCAGTAAGCTTCAAGTGAGCTGGCTGATTTTCTTCATGTACAGTGTTTGAGATAAACACAGAAGATAAACGGTCAAATGTAAGTTTGCCATCCGGTTTTGGATAGTTTGGCTTAAAGCTAGTTGCATCAACAGTTTTCAATGCAGCGAAGTCTTGCTTCAAGTCATGTAAAGTGAATGGCACTTTAAAGACGTTTTGGTCGATAAAGTTAAATGCACCACCAATCCATTGACCAAATTTATGCATTGCTGGGCCAAAGTTACGGGTGTTATATAACTCTTCTTTTAACCAAGAATTATTATATTTTTCAGTGTATGAAGTTAATTCTTTAGTGAATAAATCTTCACCTTCAGTAACACGTGCAATCGCAAGGTCACCGCCTTTTTCTACACCGGCAGCAATCGCTTCAAATACAGCTTCACCACATAACATGCCTGATTTCATGGCAGTGTGTGAGCCTTTGATTTTAGCCATATTCAGGAAGCCAGCATCATCACCAATTAAGCAGCCGCCTGGGAATGTCAATTTAGGTAATGAGTTGAAACCGCCTTTCACTACAGCACGTGCACCGTAAGAAATACGTTTACCACCTTCTAAATGCTGTTTAATCAGTGGATGAGTTTTCCAACGCTGCATTTCCATAAATGGATACATGTGTGGATTTTCATAAGATAGATCAATAATCATACCCAAGCTAACTTGGTTATTTTCAATATGATATAAGAACCAACCACCAGAAGAACCAGTTTCAGCCAATGGCCAGCCTGCACCATGCATGACCAAGCCTTCTTTATGTTTTGCTGGGTCAATTTCCCAAAGCTCTTTAATCCCGATACCGTAGTGTTGTGGATCAACATCTTTATCAAGGTTGTATTTCGCAATGAGGCGTTTACCTAAGTGACCACGGCAACCTTCAGCAAAGAGAGTGTATTTAGCGTGAAGTTCATAGCCTGGAGTAAAGTTATGCGTTGGTTCGCCATCTTTACCAATACCCATGTCGCCAGTTTGAATACCTTTTACAGTACCGTCTTCATGGTAAAGCACTTCAGATGCAGCAAAGCCAGGGAAGATAGAAACTTCTAGTTCTTCAGCTTTTTGACCTAACCAGCGAACCACATTGCCGAGTGAAACCGCATAATTGCCGTCATTGTGCAATGTCTTCGGTACCATCCAGTGAGGTACTTCTTTTGAGGTAGTGTCTGAAAGTAAGAAGAAAGTTTTGTCTTCAGTTACAGGTACATTTAGCGGTGCGCCTTCTTCTTTCCAGTTCGGGAAAAGTTCATTGATGGCACGTGGCTCAAGCACAGCACCAGACAAGATATGCGCACCTACTTCAGAGCCTTTTTCAACTACACAAACAGAAAGATCGGGTAAGTTATTTTCAATCGCTAATTGACGGATCTTAATCGCAGCAGACAGACCGGCAGGTCCTGCACCTACGACGACAACGTCAAACTCCATCGATTCACGTTCGATGTGTTCCATGTAGGACTCCTCAATACTTAAAGGTGGCAACCGTCATATTCAGAAATTCGGTGCTGCCGTGAGTGTTTTAATCCATAGGCGCAAATATGCTATTGTGCCTTTTATCGTTTTGGCTAGTATAGTTTTAAACCATGATCTAGCCAATTGGCTGAGTCGTCATATTTTTTCGTCAGCAAGGCATAAACTATGGTAAATCAAAATAATTCCCCATCGGATATGGGAAAAATACCGTTATCTGATGATAAAAACTTAATGAACATTGCACAATACTTAAAAGGTGTACAGCAAAGTCACAAAAGGTCAATTCCACCTTTAGAGCAGTGGCATCCAAAGCATTGCGGCAAAATGGATTTGACGGTTAAAGCCAATGGAGAATGGTGGCACGAAGGTCAATTAATTAAGCGCCAAGCTCTATTAGATCTATTTACCAAAGTCCTATGGAAAGAAGAAGGGAAATTCTACCTGAAAACCCCCGTAGAACAAATTGAAATTGAGGTTGAAGATGAACCTTTATTAGTCAATCAGGTCGATCAAGTTGAAATTTCAGGTGATCAATTTTTACAACTGACCACGACCAATCAAGATGTGATTTTGGTTGATGCAGAACATCCAATTTTTATGCGTGAATATGCAGGGGAGTTACGTCCTTATGTGCATGTTCGTTTTGGAATTAATGCGCTTATTCAACGTCAGTCTTTTTATCACTTAGTGAACTATGGAACACTCATCGAAAAAGAGAATGGTGAAACCGTTTTAGAGTTAAAAAGTGGTAATTTGCTCTTGCAATTAGGCACTTGAGGTTTAAGCTTTAGGAAGTGAAATTTTCTGACACTTCAGTACAGCTATGACCGCCATACAACCTCTATTTACCAATCTAGAACCTATGCCTAAAGCATCAGCAGATGCCCCAATTGGTATTTTTGATTCGGGAATTGGCGGAATGTCGGTTGCAGCAGAAATAGCCAGATATTTGCCGAATGAACGTATTGTGTATTATGCCGACACAGCCTACGTTCCTTATGGCCCACGTTCTGATGAAGAAATTAGAGAGCTCACAGCTCGCGCAGTCGATTGGTTATACCGCCAAGGTTGTAAAATTGCGGTGGTTGCCTGTAATACCGCTTCAGCATTTAGCCTTGACCATTTACGTGAACATTATGGTGAACACTTTCCAATTGTTGGTTTAGTTCCAGCATTAAAACCTGCCGTATTGCAAACACGTTCTAAAGTGGTTGCCGTGTTGGCAACACCTGCTACTTTTCGTGGGCAACTCATTAAAGATGTTGTCGAGAAGTTTGCTGTTCCGGCAGGTGTTAAAGTGATGACGTTAACTAACCTCGAACTTGTTCCTTGTGTGGAAGCGGGACAGCAAATGGGTGAGGCTTGTTTAAACGCATTAAAAGAGGTTTTACAGCCTGCCGCTGAGCAAGGTGCAGACTATTTAGTGCTCGGTTGTACGCATTATCCTTTCTTAAATGAAGCAATTCATCATCTTTTTGATAACCAATTCACACTGGTTGACTCAGGGGTAGCCGTTGCTCGACAAACAGCCCGTATTTTAATAAAAAATGCGTTATTATGTGACCAAATAGGTCAGAATGTTGCACGTATTGAATGTTATGTCAGCGGTAATAATGCCGAGGCATTGCAACCAGTTTTACAACATATGATTCCACAAGAGTTAACTTGGACACTTCATAATCTGAACTGATCTTTTTGATATCATTTAGAAAATAGTGTTTTTTTATATTTATTATTTTATTTGGGGCGGTTCATGATCTTGGCTGATTTTAAGTCACATACAGATCGTGGGGCGAAAGGGTGTTGTTATGCTCGATACACGCTATCAGATTTTTATTTCAACGTCTGGCCGCGATATGCAGCCAGAGCGAATGGTTTTGTCTCAAACTTTGGTGGGGATGGGTTTCTTTGCTTGGGGACTAGAACATCGAACACCTTTAACAACTACACTTGCACGTCGACAGATTGATGAATGTGATTATGTAATCTTACTTCTGGGAAGTCAGTATGGCGAACAATCGATTTCTGGTGTGAGTTATCTGTCTTTAGAATATGAATATGCGTTAAGTCAGGCTAAACCTATTATTGTGTTCATGCATGAACAGCCTGAAAGCCGTGAAATAGATTTACAAGAAACACATCCACAACTTAAAGATAAATTTCTCGCATTTAGAAAAAAGTTATTAAACGAAGCAAAGCATATTTTTTACTTTAAAACTCCACGTGAATTGGAGTTGGCTGTCCGTTTAAATATCCCTTTAATGATTGAACTGTATGGGGGACAAGGTTGGGTTCCTGCTCATCAAGCTCAGCAGTTAGAAGATGAAATTAGACTATTAAGAAGTAAAATTTTGCATTTAGAACAGCGAGTAACAGAGCCATCAGCGCAGTTAAATGAAGTTGCACCGCAAGATATTTTTGCATTTGAATATCAGATTCAAGCATTTCAGGATGGCAATTTTAAAGAGCTTAAACGACAACGACAAATGACGTGGTCTCAGTTGTTAAGCGTGCTGGCAAAGCGCTTTGAAACAGCTGTGCCAGAAGAGAATTTTGGAATTTGTCTGAATGAATATTTAAATCAGGCAGGCTTAGAAGATGCCCGTCAGGAATTACCTCGCGCACATGCGGTGGCCTGCGCACAGATTAATCATAAAGCGCTGTTTCGAATTAAAAATCAAATGCAATCACAAGGTTGGATTGTCCCAACGCAAACTGAGCAATCATATGGCCTCTGGAAACTAACCACTAAAGCTCAAAAGATATTGCTGAGTTATAAATGGAATCATCGAGGCGTTCGATTAAAAGCTTAGAGCGATTCAATTTATATATGACACTGAAAACTGTTACATTAGTGTCATAAGATGAACTGAAAGGCATTTACACATGTCGTTTGAACAAAAACCGAAAGTTACTGTCATTTTAGCGAATTTAGGCACACCAGATGAGGCGACTGTGCCTGCGGTGCGCCGTTTTTTAAAACAGTTTTTATCTGATTCACGTGTGATTGAAATACCGAAACTGATCTGGTGGATTATTTTAAATCTGTTTGTTTTACCTTTTCGCCCGAAAAGAGTAGCGCATGCCTATGCTTCAGTATGGTCAGCAGACTCGCCAATGCGCGAAATTGTGTTTGAACAAACCAAACGTGTGCAGGCCTATTTAGAACAAGAAAATAAACAGTTTGATTTAACGGTTTTACCGGCAATGACTTATGGTAATCCGGGTATTGATAAAGTTTTAGAAAAATTGGCGACGAACCCGCAAGAGCATGTCATTTTATTGCCTTTATTTCCTCAACATTCTGCAACGTCTACAGCGCCGTTATATGATGCATTTGCCAAGTGGATTCCAGCTCAGCGGAACTTGCCGGGTCTGACCATCATTAAAGACTATTATCAGCATCCTATGTTTATTCAAGCATTGGCAGAAAGCGTTTTAGCCTACCAAGAACAGCATGGTAAACCTGAAAAACTATTGATGTCTTTTCATGGGATTCCACAACCTTATGCAGACAAAGGTGACCCTTACGCAGACCGTTGTCGCATCACAGCAAAGCTAGTGGCCGAAGCCTTACATTTAAAAGATGATGAATGGGCGATTAGCTTCCAGTCACGTTTTGGGAAACAAGAATGGGTGAAACCTTATACCGATCAGCTTTTACAAGATTGGGCAAAGCACGGCGTTAAGTCCGTTCAGGTGTTAAGTCCAGCTTTTTCTGCCGATTGTCTAGAAACGCTTGAAGAGTTAGCGATTCAAAATGCTGAACTATTTCAACAGGCAGGCGGTGGAAGCTATGCTTATATTCCGGCTTTAAATAGCGATCAGGCTCATATTGATTTGCTTGCAGGTTTAGTTCAGGCTAATCTTGATGCCCTTACCCATACCTTAGCCCACCGTTAATTGTGTTTTAGCCAGAGGTTTTTATGCTGCAAGTCAAAATTGTTCCAGTTACTGCATTTGCCCAAAATTGTTCCCTTGTTTGGGACAGTGAAACGAAAGAAGCGGTTTTGATTGATGCTGGTGGTGACGCTGCTGTTTTGAAAAAAGAAGTTGAAGCCTTAGGTCTAAAAGTGAAGGCTCTGTGGCTCACTCATGGGCATTTAGATCATGCTGGAGCGGTAGGTGAACTTGCCAAAGAATGGAGCGTTCCTGTTATTGGTCCGCATAAAGAAGATCAGTTCTGGCTAGATATGATTCAGGAAGTATCAGCACGTTATGGCTTTCCGATTCCACAACCTGTCAAAGTCGATCAATGGCTTGAAGGTGGTGAAGTACTAAAACTGGGTGAAGATGAATTTGAAGTACGCTTTGCTCCAGGGCATACGCCGGGTCATGTTGTTTTCTATAATAAAAACCATGGCTTACTTTGGACAGGCGATGTTCTGTTTAAAGGTTCGATTGGGCGAACAGACTTCCCACGTGGTAACCATGAGCAGTTGATTGAATCGATTAAACGTGAGTGTTTTAGTTTGCCAGATGATACTCAGTTTATTTCTGGACATGGTCCAATGAGTACCATTGGCTATGAAAAACAATTTAACCCGTTTGTCGCGGGTAAAGCAGGTTAATCCTCATAATCATCTTCATTTTGACTACCCTTGTTTTGCTGAGGAGCATCTTGGGTAGGTAATTTATATTCATCGTTTGCCCAAGCGCCTAAATCAATTAATTTACAGCGTTCTGAGCAAAACGGACGAAATTCATTACCTTCCCAAACACTTGGTTCACCACAACGTGGGCAGGGGAATGTACGTGGCATAAAGCGATATCCTCAAAGTGAAGAGAAATAGATTAGGCAAAAGTCAGGTGACTTGTTAGACTTATGCCGATTTTTATTTAGTTTGATGTGATTATGCCGATTCGTCAATTTCAAGCACAACGTATGCAAGCGCCTCGTGATTTTACCCCAATTGAAAATACTCCGATTTGTGTAGAAATTGGAGCGGGTAAGGGTAAACATGCTTTGCTATTTAGTGGGCAACAGCCACAGCACACGTTGTATGCAATTGAACGAACCCGAGAAAAATTCTTGGCAATGCAAAAGCAGCATGGTTTGGAGCCAAGAGATAATTTGGTCCCTATACATGCGGATGCTTTGCCTTGGGTAGTGCATGCTTTGCACCCCGCTCAAGTTGAACATTTCTTTATTCTATATCCAAATCCAGAACCACATAACCCAGCACAGCGCTGGTTGAACATGCCATTTTTTGAGTTCTTAATCTCGCGTCTGCAAACAGATGGAACCATTACTCTGGCAAGTAATATTCCTGAATATATTGAAGAAGCAGAACAGCAGTTATTAAATGTATGGAAGCTGCCTTACCAAAAAGAAAAAATTGCTAAAACGTCTGCACGTACCCATTTTGAAATTAAGTATTTAGAACGTGGCGAGCTTTGTCAGCAGCTCATTATGACCAAGCCTGAAGGTTATAAAACTCGATTTGATGAGTTTGCACCATTACAAGGTCAAACACATGGCGAATAAGCGGGTTGCCATTATTGGAGCAGGCCCTGCAGGTCTTATGGCGGCTGAGGTGCTGAGCCAATACGCTTATGAAATTGATGTCTATGAACAAAAACCTTCAGCTGCACGTAAGTTTCTTATGGCAGGTAAAACTGGGTTAAACATCTCGCACGCTGAACCTTTGGCTCAGTTCATTGAACGTTATGATCATGCAGAATGGCTCAAACCGTGGGTTGAAAAATGGGATGCAGTCTGGATTCAAAACTGGATGAAAAGTCTGGGAATTGAATCTTATGTGGGCACCTCAGGTCGCATTTTCCCTGTCGAAATGAAAGCTGCTCCTTTACTGCGTGCTTGGCTAAAACGCTTGGCAGAGCAACAAGTTAAATTCTTTTATCGTCATCGTTGTATTAATTTACAAGGTACAGCCGTAACTTTGCAAAATCAGAATACTGAAACTTTTACCCAGCAATATGATGCAGTTGTGTTGGCTTGCGGTGCGGTGTCGTGGTCACAGTTAGGTAGTGATGGTGCTTGGCAGCAATGGATGGATCAATCCAGTATTGAACCTTTTCAAGCAAGTAATGCGGGTGTATTGCACGCTTGGTCTACTTTTATGGAAAGCTGTTTTGGTGAACCTTTAAAGCGTATTAATGCGTGGGTTGAACCTAGCCAGATTACACATGGTGATATTGTAATTACTTACTATGGTTTAGAGAGTGGAGTTATTTATAAACTCGGACGTGCTTTAAGAGAACAGCAAAAACAAGGGAATAGCTTAAATCTGTTTTTAGATTTATTGCCCGATGTAGAGTTGTCACAGTTAATTAAAAAATTAGAAAGTGGTAAAAAACAATCGCTCACCAATATCTGGCGTAAAGCAGGTTTAGACACAGCGAAAATTAACTTAATTAGAGAAGTGGTTGATAAAGCGTTATGGAGCCAATCAGAGGCTATGGCTCAGCAAATTAAAGCACTTCAAATCAAGTTAGAGGGCTTTAGACCCATCGAAGAGGCGATTAGCTGTGCTGGTGGTATTAAGCAAAAAGCATTAACTGAAAACTTGAGCCTCAAACAAAGCTCAGGTGTGTTTTGCTGTGGTGAAATGCTGGATTGGGATGCTCCTACGGGCGGATATTTACTTACTGCATGCTTTGCTACAGGGCGAGCGGCTGGTGAAGGTGTACATTCATTCTTAGAAAAATAACAATTAATTTGGCGCTATGTTTGATATGTGAAAAGTGTTATTTTTGAGCGATCAATAATAATAGGATTTACGAGAACATGTCTCAAGCATCACCAGTTTATCAAGGAAGTTGTTTGTGCCAAGGTATTCGCTATGAGATTAAAGGCGATATCGGGGATATCATTCAATGCCATTGTCAACGTTGCCGAAAATCCAATGGAACAGCATTTGCCACGAATGCTCCTGTTAAAAGTACAGATTTTAAAATCACCCAAGGTGAAAACTTAGTCAAAAAATTCGCTGTGGAAGGTGTGTACCGCTGGTTCTGTAGCGAATGTGGTTCACCCTTGATTAGTTCGCGTGATGCTCAGCCTGAACTGTATCGTGTAAGAATTGGTACACTGGATACGCCATTAGAGCAAAAACCGACAATGCATATTTTTGCTGCCTCTAAGGCAGAGTGGGAATGCATTCGTGACGATTTACCACAATACGATGAACGTCCATGATTTTAAAAAGTATGTTTAAATCAAATTCAAGATGATCTAATATACTTAAAACGGGGAGATGGCATTCCTCCCCTGAAAAACCGCCGTCTTGGCTAATGATGCCTACGTTACCCTCATGTATTTATATATCGCTGGGTACGTAGGTTATTGCGTACTCTGTTTATTTTTGGAGTACGCCATGTCATATTTTCCTTCATTATTTTTTGCTCTTTTAGCGTCTATCTAAAGGGGTGGTCTTATGTATTACTCTCTACTTTCAATTGCTTTAGGTTCAGTTCTAGGGGCGTGGTTGCGTTGGTTTCTAGGTTTAAAACTCAATCCGATCTATCCGCAAATTCCATTGGGTACCGTCACTGTTAATTTAGTGGGTGGGTTTATTATTGGTTTTGCGATAGCCTACTTTGCTCATAGTGATTTAAGTCCGAATTATAAACTTTTTGTGATTACTGGTTTTTGTGGTGCTTTAACCACTTTTTCAACATTCTCGATTGAAATCGTCACTTTGTTGCAAAGTGGTAAATTGGGAATAGCGATGTTGGGGATTTCTATTCATTTAATTGGGTCGTTAATTTTTACGTGTTTGGGGTTGGCGACTTATTATTGGGTAGCAGGGCATTGATTTTTGACTGTTCGGATGTAGCCATAGTCATAATTTATTAGGTTTTCGCGGCGGAGTTCTACCGTTGAGTTATCTAATGAAAGTAGCTAATACTGTTACTTTGGTTTCGCCCAAAGTAACCAAAGACATCTGTCATTCACAGAACCTGTTCACTGTATGCACTTATCTTATGCTTTGCAAAAACTATCTTTTATTGAAACCACGCAGGCTGCGAATGACGTTGTCGAGTATCAAATAGAAGAGCTTGATCAAATAATTTAAATAACAATTGGACATTTACTATCGTGACAGACGGCATGGATGCCGTCGTTTCGCTGTGCTACATGGATGTAGCATTAGCGGAACAAAGGATTTTTGTTACTTTTCATCCTTGAAAAGTAAGGTTAGCCTATACAATCCATTATTTGGATATCACTTCCATCTAGGGCAGTGCTAATAATAAAAATTAAGACGCTTCTATTATTTCAATCTATTATTTTTCAGCTAAAGCCTGACCTTCAAACTTCACACCATCCCAACCATTTTGCATAAATTGACGGATATTTTGGTGATCAGTTCCCTCTGGTGTAGCCAATACAGATGCATAGTGTTCTGCAAATAAACTTAAAGTTTGTGCTTGGTCTAAATCTTGTAATTTGGCAAAAGAGAAAACTTTTGCACTGCCTTGATTTTCAGTAGCAGCGTTATGCTGTGCGCCATTTTGAAAAGCTGTTGGAGTATGTTGGTAGCGTGCTTCAATATGAGCTAAAACGTCTGAAAATTTTGCTGTGCCTGCTTGTAATTGGGCAAGTAACTCTTGTGCCATTATCTTAAACTTCCTATCAAATGAGGGTTTAAGCATAGCATCGAATAGAAGCTTTGAAAGCTTGGAGAATACAAAAAATTGATGAGTTGTGGAAAAAATAAGGATAGTTTTTAAATAAGTTGTGGATAAGTTCTCTTTTATACACAACATAAAAAGATCGAAAAAACGGACATAAAAAAAGAAGCCTAAGTGGAGGAGATAGTCTTAGGCTTCCAATGATTTTAGTGTATTGATCAAACCTTAACGTAAGATTAACTCTTACGATTAAAGCGAGCGAAACGTTTATTAAAGCTTGCAACACGGCCTTCGTTACTTGCTTGACGTACTTCACCTGTATAGAAAGGGTGTGATGCACTTGAAATATCAAGGGTGACATAAGGATAGACTTGACCTTGATATTCTTTAGTTTGTTTCGTCTGGAGAGTACTGCCAATTAAGAAGTACACATCTGCATTGGTATCATGAAATAACACTTGTTGATAAGCAGGATGAATATCTTTACGCATGAGAGATTGTCCTAAATTATTTTTGATTAAAGAAATGTTATAACATAACAATTAAAAAGTCAACGTACCCCCTAAAGGTCACACTGACTTAAAATTTAATTAGCTAGATGGCGGGACTAGTTCTTCAAATAAATCACTGAGATTGTCATGTACTTTTAAATGAATGAGGTTCCAGTAGTGTCCTGAAATGGTTCTATTGACCATCAGCGTATCTGGTGAAGGTTTAAAGACATCCCAATATTTCAAAGATTTTTTCACAAGTAGCATGCCATCATGATGTGATGAGTTCTCGGCAAAATCATAAGTGGTATTAAGCGGGCGTAATAACACTTCAATCCATAGCTTATACAGATCACTCGGGAACTTGCCTTTTTCAGCAAGGGAGTGTAGTTCGAGTAGCTCTGTTTCAATCAGATCAATATTTTCGTGGCGAGCTGCATTCACCAAACGCTTGAAGTGCTGAACGATTTCATTTGAAAGTGTTTTAACACTGCCATAGTCATAAATAATTACACTACCGTCTTGGCGGAAAGCGAAATTTCCAGGGTGAGGGTCACAGTGAAAACGTTTTAAAAAGAACATTTCCTGACCTAAAGCACGTATTAGGCGGTTTCCAATTGTATTTCGAATTTCGAGCGGCCAAGAACTTGCAGTTTCAATGCTGTCACCTTGTTCGAGGCTTAGGGTCAAAATACGTCTTGAAGAGTAATCTTTATAAACAGTCGGGATGATAATTTTGTCATCTAGCTGGCTATGAAATGTTTTAAAAACTTCTAGGTTTTGAGCCTCAATTTCATAGTTAAGTTCTGCTGAAAGGCTATCTTGAATTTCTGCAAAAAGCTGATCTTGTAGCTTTTTATCAATTTTAAGTACGCCCATTAAGCGAAGGGCTAAACGTACTTGTTTTAAGTCACTTTCACAGGCTTCATCAACACCCGGATATTGCACTTTAACCACGACTTGTTCGCCACTAGGCAGAGTAGCTTTGTGAACTTGCCCAATCGATGCAGCAGCAAAAGGTTCACTATCAAAAGATTTAAAAGCCACATTAAGCGGTTTCCCAAGCTCTCGTTCAATTTGCTGTTGAATCGCAGCAAAAGGCATGGCTGGCGCTTGGCGTTGTAGCTTTGAAATTGCTTTGGCGACTTCGGGCGGGAAAATATCTTTATATTGTGATGCAATTTGCCCGACTTTCATGACGGCACCTTTCATTTCTCCTAAGGTGTCGGCAATTTGCAAACCAATATCCTGAAATAATTTGGTTTTTGAAGCCAGCTTTTGCTCTTCATCTGCTGTCAAGTTTCGAATCGAGTTAGAAACGGTTTTCGTTGCAATGCTCGCGGTCATTCCTGCAAGTTTCATAAAACGTTTGCCTGGTGAACTTGCATTCTTTGCCATATCTTCGATACCTCATTGACTACAACATAATATTGCTTAGTTTTGATCATAGGTGACAAAGCTTAAAAAGCCTATACGAAATTGTTTATCTCATGTAAGAAAATTTTCGAAAAACAAAATGTTATTTTTATAGTAAAAAATATGAAAAGCTTGTGAAAATCCATTTCATAAACAAAGCTTTAATATCTATAAAGTCTCTATTTTTTTAGTGCTAATGTGAATGACAGGTTAAATAAATATAGAGATAACAAAAGCTATGACAAGTTTAAATTCGGCCCATGGACGATCTCAAGCGGTTCCTTTATCTGTATTTGAGCAGTCAAAAGATGCACATATTATTCGCTCCGATGAAGAGGCAATCCAGATTGCAAAACAACTTGCCCAAGAGTTTGCACAAGAGGCATCAGAGCGAGACAGAGAGCGCCGTTTACCCTTAAATGAAATTCAACAGTTCTCACAAAGTGGCTTATGGGCCATTACAGTTCCTAAGCAGTTTGGTGGTGCACAAGTCAAATATCGAACTTTGGCTGAGGTCATCAAAACAATTGCGAGTGTTGATCCATCCCTTGCGCAGCTTCCTCAAAATCATTTAGCTTTTATTGAACATTTACGTCTTGATGCAGGCCCAGAACAACAACAGTTCTTCTTTAATTTAGTGTTGAGAGGCATTCGTTTTGGAAATGCCTTTTCGGAAAAACATAGTAAAACGGTTGCAGATCTCACTACAACATTGAGAAAGACCGAGCACGGTTATGAAATTAATGGCAAGAAGTTCTTTGCAACAGGCGCATTACTTGCACATTGGATTCCGATTGTTGCTGTAAATGAAGAGGGGCAGCCTTATGCAGCACTAGTCCCTCGGGAAACGTCAGGGGTGAATATTATTAATGACTGGTCTGGTTTTGGGCAACGAACCACAGCTAGTGGCACTGTTGAACTTAATCAGGTTCCAGTACGTGAAGAATACTTAGTTCCGATTTATCAGGCTTTCGAGCGACCAACACCAGCGGGAGCAATTTCACAGTTTATTCAAGCTGCTGTCGATGCAGGTATTGCACGTGGTGCAATTGAAGAAACAATTCACTATGTCAAAAATCATAGCCGCGCATGGGTTGATTCAGGTCTAGAAAAAGCCAGTGATGATCCTTACACAATTGCAAACATTGGCGATTTAAAAATAAAACTGCGTGCAGCAGAAGCAGTATTAGATTTGGCAGGAGATGCGATTGATCAAGCGATTGCCGACACGACAGAAGAACATGTAAATCAAGCGACATTACTGGTTGCTGAAGCAAAAGTACTCACTACAGAAGTTGCGATTTTAGCAGCGAATAAGCTTTTTGAGTTGTCTGGAACACGTTCTACTTTATCTGAGCTTAATCTGGATCGCCATTGGCGTAATGCACGTACCCATACCTTGCATGATCCGGTGCGCTGGAAATATCACATTGTCGGTAATTATTACCTCAATGGTATCCATCCGCCTCGTCATGCATGGAGCTAAATTGAAGAAAAAATAAGATTAGGAGAATAAAGATGACGATTACTCAAATTGAATTAGAAGAACTGTCTGTAGGCGCTGATTATGAAAAGGTAGCAAGCAGATTTCGTCCAGTTTTTGAAAAAATTGCTCAAGGTGCAATTCAACGAGAAAAAGAACGAATCTTACCTTTTGAACCGATTCAGTGGTTAAAAGAACTGAAATTAGGTGCGGTACGTGTACCTGTTAAATATGGTGGAGATGGGGTGTCATTACCGCAACTTTTCCAGCTTTTAGCAGAGTTAGCACAAGCAGACTCGAATATTGTGCAAGCTTTGCGTGGACACTTCGCTTTTGTTGAAGACCGTTTAGTTGCTCATAAAGAGCATTCGCAGGAGGTTTGGTTTCAGCGTTTTGTACAAGGTGATTTGGTCGGGAACGCATGGACCGAAGTTGGAAATGTACAGATAGGTGACGTCGTTACACGAGTTACCAAAGATGCTTCGGGCAACTTGGTGGTGAATGGTGAAAAGTACTATTCAACTGGAAGTATCTTTGCAGACTGGATAGACCTATTTGCTTATGATGAAGTGAATGACCGCCATGTAATTGCTGCTATTTATCGCCATGAAACAGGGGTAAGTGTGATTGATGATTGGGATGGTTTTGGTCAAAAAACAACGGGCAGTGGCACCTTAAAAGTACATCAGGTTCATTTGCCAGCTTCACACCTCATTCCATTTGATCAGCGTTTTAAATATCAAACTGCTTTTTATCAGGTCGTACACCTTGCAACCTTAACCGGGATTGCACAGGCAGCTGTAGAAACTTTTAGCCAAGAAATTCGTGAGCGAAAACGTATTTTTAGTCATGGTAATGGTGATCTGGTTCGTCACGACCCACAAGTTTTACAAGTGGTGGGTAAAGCCTCTGCTCAAGCCTACGCAAGTCAGGCAATTACCTTAAAAACGGCGGAGGCATTACAAAAGGCTTATGAAAGTCACTTTAGTGAGTTAGAGGTAAAAGAACATCAGTTTAATGTAGATGCTGAGCTCGAGTCCGCACAAGGGCAGGTGGTGATTTCTAACTTGGTACTGGATTTAACCAGCCAGTTATTTAATGCTTTAGGCGCGTCAGCAAGTAGTCAGGTCAAGCAACTCGACCGTTTCTGGCGTAATGCGCGAACAGTGTCTTCACATAATCCACTTATCTATAAAGAAAAAGTGATTGGTGATTGGGAAGTGAACCGTACGGATTTACCTTTTGTCTGGCAAATTGGAGCAAGTCCTAGAGCAAAATCTGCATAGTGTAAAAGAGCCGATATTTTATCGGCTCTTTTTTATTAGGTTTGGCTTAAACGTTTGGTATTTAAATAAAGCCGTGAGAGTAATAAGACACAGGCAATGCTTAAACCAATAATTAAGCCTAGCCATACACCTGCTACCCCCCAATGGGTATAACGTGCTAAATAAAGTCCGATAGGAAAAGCAACCACCCAATATGCCATGAGCGTAATCCACATAGGTGCTTGAGTATCTTGCATACCTCTTAAACAGCCTGCAGCGCTGACTTGTAACGCATCCATCAACTGATATGCCATTGCAAACCAGAGTAAATACATTGCAACAGGAGCTACGGTTAAGTCTTGAGTATAAATCGAGATAATTTGTTCACGGCCTAGAGCAATAAAAGTCATGGTTAATATGGCAAAAAATATTGCTGTGCTCAGACCAATCTTTTGTACCTGATACATTGCAGCCCAGTTCTTTTCACCATAATAAGTACCGACACGGATGGTTAAGGCAATGGCTAGTGAAAGCGGAATCATAAACAGCACAGAGGTAACGGAAATTGCGACTTGGTGTGCAGCAATAAACACTTCACCAAGTGGGCTAAGTACCAATGCACCTGTACTAAAAATACTAATCTCAAAAAACACAGCTAAACCGATTGGTAGACCAAGCTGTAAAATTCTTTTAACCCAAGCCATATTAATTTTATCAAATCGGCCAAAAATAGACGTGTTTCGATAAGCTGAGGCTTTATAAATATAGCCAGCTAAAGTAATCAGCATTAGCCACTGTAAAATGGATGTTGCAAAACCACAGCCCGCGCTACCTAATGCAGGTATTGGTCCTAAGCCATGCATAAAAATCATGTTAAGAGGGATCAATACAACTAAAGCTAACATGCTAATAGCTGTGACAGGGCGTGGATGGCCTAATGCTTCTGAATAGCCACGTAGCGCTGCGTACATGGTAACAGCTGGCATACCCAAACCAATTGCATGCAAGAATAGACTTGCTTTAGGTCGTAAGCTCTCTGGTACACCGAACACATGCAAGAAAAACGGCATAAGCTGCAAAATGAGCATTGCCAGTACACCTAAAATGACGGCAACCCACAATGACTGACGAACAACGACAGGGATCTGCTCTGTATTTCTTGCGCCTTTTGCTTCGGCTACCAAGGGTGTAGTTGCAATCATAATGCCGCTGAACAGGAGCATGATTGGAACCCATAAACCGACCCCTACAGCAATTGCTGCTAAATCGGCTGCAGATAAATGCCCAGCCATAATAGTGTCAATTAACCCGAATCCTGCTTGAGCAAACTGGGTAATTAAAATTGGTAGCATTAAGTGGAAGAGTTGTTTTAATTCAGACCGAAAAGATGTGACATTCGACACAAAAGGTACTCTTTATAAATATAAAAATGAAGCTAACGCTGCAAAGTGAGTAGCACACCGACAAAGATGATGACTCCACCAAGAAACCGTTGCCATGTAACAGGTGTCTTTTCTGTGCCCAACCAACCAAAATGATCAAGTAACATAGAAATAACTATTTGCCCAAAAATGACTAAACCTGAAAAGGTTAAAAAACCAAGTTTAGGTGCAGTATAAATGCTCATGCTAATTGCATAAACCCCAAGGAATCCCCCAGTCCATAGAATCCACGGAATATTTGATATTTCACTTAAAGTTGGCTTTTCAGCACTTTGAAAGAAAACCATGATTGCTAAAACAATAGTTCCTACAAGAAAGGATAAGAGGGCTGCTTGTAAGGGCGTGTGTAATTGTTCTCTCAATTGTGCATTGATGGCGGTTTGAAAAGCCATGGCAATACCGATTCCCAGAGCTAAGGGTAAAAATAGGAAAAATTGGCTAGAAAATTTCATCATTTTTATCAGTATTTAAGTATCTTTAAAAACAGTCTAAAGCAATTAGGGTATGTTTTCATAAGCCCATTGATGCAGTCATGTTAAAATAGAAATATTGTGTAAATTGGACCTGTTCCTTGGCTGTATTAAACCCTGCTTCTATTCCGTTATCTTTGTATATTCACATGCCTTGGTGCGTGCGTAAATGCCCATATTGTGATTTTAACTCGCATGCTGTACCAGATGGAGCACTTTCTTCAGAACTCGAGCAAACCTATTTAAAAGCGTTGGTAGCTGACTTTGAAACTCAACTAGAGATGGCACAGGGACGTCCGATCCATAGTGTATTTATTGGTGGTGGAACTCCTTCACTGATTTCGGCACAGGGTTATGTATGGTTATTTGCAGAGCTTAAGTCATTGCTTAAGTTTGAAGATGGCTGTGAAATTACCTTAGAGGCAAATCCGGGAACGGTAGAGCATGACCCGTTTGCAGGGTATTTGGAGGCAGGCATTAATCGCTTGTCTATTGGTGTCCAGAGCTTTGATACTGATCATTTGCAAAAGCTTGGACGTATTCATTCTGCAAATAATGCAATTGAAGCGATTCAACAAGCAAAGCAAGCTGGCTTTAAGCGAGTTAATGTCGACTTAATGCATGGTTTGCCTGAGCAGACGCTAGAACAAGCGCTCTATGATCTCAAGCTTGCTGTAGAAAGTGGTGCAACTCATATTAGTTGGTATCAACTCACCATTGAACCTAATACCGTTTTCTTTCGTACCCAACCTGTTCTACCGCAGGATGAAATGCTAGAAGACATTCAAGAGCAGGGTGAGGCATATCTTAAGGCAAATGGTTTTATAAATTATGAAGTTTCGGCATGGCGTAAAGAGCTGCCTTCAACACACAACTTAAATTATTGGGAATTTGGCGATTATCTTGCGATTGGTGCGGGTGCACATGGCAAAGTTACACGACCAGATGGGGTGTATCGTTTCCAAAAAACTCGTTTGCCGAAAGACTATTTAGCCAAGGTTCCTGCTGAACATTTGCAAATGAAAAAGATTGAGGCAGAAGAGCTACCATTTGAGTTTATGATGAATGCTTTGCGTTTAAATGATGGTGTCAAAGCTGAATTATATGAACAGCGTACAGGTTTAAGCTTGGATGACCTAAATGATGTACTAATGTCGCTACGAGCTAGAAAACTACTGGTAGATGATGTTTCCCGTTTAGCCTGTACAGAGCAAGGCCATATTTTTTTAAACTCAGTGCTAGAAGAATTTTTATAATGAAGCAAAGCAAAAGCCGCGTCATAAGATGCGGCTTTTTTATTTTAGCGAGTGGTATAACCACCATTTGCAAAAATAGTTTGACCGGTAATCCACCAACCATCGGTCACCAAAAAGCGAACTAATGGCTCAATATCTTCAATTTTAGTAAGCCCACCTAAAGCTGAAGCTGATTTATGATAAGCCACTGCTTCGGCAGATTCCTGACCATAAAAGAAAGGTGTATCCATAGGTCCAGGCGCAACAGCAGTCACAGAAATCTGACGGTCTCCAAATTCTTTTGATGCAGCGCGGGTGTAATGCTCAACAGGGGCTTTTAAGCCTTCATAGGTTGAGTACAGCCCAGTGTAAGCTGCAAGAAGAGAAGTAACGATTGAACAGATTTTTCCGCCGTCATTTAAATGCCGACCAGCCGACTGAATAAAGAAATAGGCAATTTTGGAGTTTATATCGCTCATGCTATCAAACTCTTGTTCTGTGGTTTCCAAGAATGATTTTTTCAAAACCTTTCCAACTGTATTAATAGCAATATCAATTCCACCAAAATGCTGTTTAGTGTCGATAAAGAGTCTTTCTATATTATTAATATCCGTTAAGTCTGCTTGAATTAAAACAGCCTCTACACCTAAAGCTATTACATCTGCGAGCGTCTGCTCTGCATCTGCCTGAGTTTCAGCGCTATTGTAGTGAATTGCGATTTTTGCACCTTGTTCTGCAAATTTACGGCTAATGAGTCCACCTAAGTTTTTTGCACCGCCTGTAATCAGTACAACTTTATCTTTAAGAGTATGAGTTGCCATGATGATTGTTCCTATGATGACTTGTTCTAATGTGTTTTTAGTCTAGATTGGCGGTAATTTTTGATCAATTATGCTAGTTTGGTTTAACTATTCAGAAAATACGAACAATTAAATGGATCGGTTGCAGCAATTTTTTATTTTTACAGAAGTCGCTAAACGACAAAGCTTTAGCGAAGTAGCAAATCAGCTTGATTTACCTCGTTCGACAGTGACGAGTGCGATTCAACAGTTGGAAACTCACTATGGTGTTCGGCTATTTCATCGCACCACGCGCAAAGTAAGCCTCACTCAAGATGGGCAAAGAATATTGCCAGAATGCCAAAATCTATTATTTGATTATGAACAGCTCGAACAACTCATACAGACGCAAAAGCAGCATTACCGTGGCACATTAAAAGTTTCAATGCCCAGCCGAATCGTGCATCAAGTGATTATTCCTGAACTTCCCAATTTTTATAGCAACTATCCGGATATCCATTTACAACTGAATAGCTCTGATGACATCACTGACTTGATCGAGAAAGGGATTGATTGCGTTGTTCGGGTGGGGCAGCTAGATAATAGTAGTTTGATCGCGAAGTTTATTGGCAACTTGATTATGGTGAACTGTGCAAGTCCCCATTATTTGGAACAGTACGGCGTTCCTGAACAATTAGAAGATCTATCTCAACACAAACTCATTAACTACGCAGGAGCCGTAGGGGAAAAACAAGGCGTATTTTTATATCAAGATGGAACAGTGATGATGGATAGTGCTTTAAGTGTAAATAATACAGAAGCCTATGTTGCAGCGGCTTATGCTGGCTTGGGGATTATTCAACTTCCATACTATGATGTTCAGGACAAAATTGAGCAAGGAACCTTGGTTGAAGTGTTAAGTGCACATACGCCTCAATCTTTGCCACTCAATATTTTGTATCCGAATCGAAGTTATATTCCTAAACGTTTAGAAATCTTTATGAACTGGATTAAAGACATTTTATATAAGAAATGCATCGTCATCTTTTAGTCATGAAATTAAAATAAGATAACAATAAAAAAAGCCTCTCGCAGTGAGAGGCTTTTTAGAATTTGGTGGGTCGTCCGCGATTCGAACGCGGGACCAACGGATTAAAAGTCCGCTGCTCTACCAGCTGAGCTAACGACCCAAATAGGTTCAAAACAGATGAGTGGTGGGTCGTCCGCGATTCGAACGCGGGACCAACGGATTAAAAGTCCGCTGCTCTACCAGCTGAGCTAACGACCCTGAACAAACATTCAAACACTGTTTGAATGTGAAGTGCAAGATAACTAAAAGTTTTCTAACACCACCTTTGTTTTGATGTCGCGTATTTTAGCAAGTTATTCAACTAACACAAGAGGTAAATCAAAAACATTTGCATGATTGCCTATAAAAAGCACGATTTCCTCTTGTTTAGCTAAAAAATGAACTAAAAACGATATTTATATGCCTGAATGTTGTCAAAAATTTCAGTTGTGACGTCACAATAACTGTTCGCACCAGGTAATAAAGCGAGTAAACGTTCAGAAGTTTTGCCTGGATTAAACGAATCTTCCTTCAATTTATTCTTTTGATATTTAAAAGTACCTGTTGTTTCAACTTTAGCTTGCACACGTAAAAACACGGGTACTGCGTAAGCGGGTAGGCATTTTTTAAATATAGTAACCATTTCGGTTAAATCAGACTCATTTAACTCGGCACCATCAGCAAGTGTGATTGCTGCCATCCCAGCACGACCGTTGGTATTTGGAATTTCTACTCCATAGACCACTGCTTCAGCGATCTTATCATACTCACAAACCATGTTTTCAACTTCAGTCGTAGATACATTTTCACCTTTCCAGCGGAAGGTATCACCTAAGCGGTCAACAAATTGGGCATGACGGAAACCAATATTACGAACAAGATCACCTGTGTTGAAATATGAGTCACCTTTTTTAAAGACATCTTTCATAATCACAGATTTATTCTTTTCTGGGTCTGTATAGCCGTCAAAAGGCGAGCGACTGGTAATTTTACCGACCAGCAAACCGATTTCACCTGCTTTAACTTTTTTACACCAGCCTTTTTTATCGCGTACAGGTTCGTTTTTCTCTTTATCAAACTCAATAATGGCGTATGGCGTAGGAGAGAAACCTACGGTGTTGTCAAAGTTAAAAATATTACTAAACCCGACATTGCCTTCACTTGATGCATAAAGCTCAAGAACTTCTTGGACACCAAAACGTTGTTTGAACTTATCCCAGATGTTTGGACGCATGCCGTTACCGATCATTTTGGTTACGCGGTGGGCACGGTCAATTTCTGTAGTAGGGGCATCCATTAAGTAACGGCAAAGCTCTCCAACATAGCCAATTGCAGAGGCATTAAATTTCTGAACGTCTTTCCAGAATGCGCTGGTTGAATATTTACGTCGAATTGCAAGGGTAGAGCTTCCCGCAATCACGCCACACCAGCAAACTACGACACCTGTTGCATGGTAAAGCGGTAAAGTTACATACATCACATCATCTGGGCCAAGGTTTAAAATGTGACCATAGGTACCATATGCGAGCGTCCAGCGACTGTGTTTGAAAATAACAGCCTTTGGTAAGCCTGTAGTGCCTGATGTATAAATATAAAACAGGCCATCATTTCCATGAACAGATTGCGTAGTTGATGGGTTAAATTTTGGAAATTGATCAATTTCTATTGCAAGATTGGCATAACCTTGAGGTGCTGTTCCCGCATTTTGACGTGTAGCCTGATCTGCAAACCAATGGAAACGGTCTTTAGGAACATTGAGGTCCTGACGAATTTCATCAATTACAGCTCGAACTTCTTCACCTGCAATTACGGCAATTGGTTTTACAAGATTGATACTATGAGCGAGGACCTTACCTACTTGAGAGGTATTAACAAGCGCAATCGTTACCCCAATTTTAGCTAAGCCTACAATCGTGGCAATAAGCTCAGAACGGTTCTCAACCATTACGGCAATCACGTCACCTTTCTGTGCCCCAAGAGAGAGATAGTAATGAGAAATCTGGTTAGCCCATTCGTTTAAAACTTCATATGAGTAACTTTGATCTTCAAATAATAATGCAATACCTTGCGGATTTCGCTTAACAGCTTTTTCAAAAGCTACACCTAATCCCGTTGGTGTATTTGCTGTTCTTAAGTAAGCCTGTTTAAGACCATTTAGGATATGGGGTACCTTGGGGATGAAGCTAGGAAGTCTTGTTGCAACATCACCAAGCGTAATGATATCGGTCTGTGTTGTCTGGCTCATATCAATCCTATTTATTTTTCGATCAATCCAAAAAAGGTTGCGTTGGCAAAAGTACAGTATTTTTCATGGTTCACCATGCTTTTAAAACTTTTCTTCTAGTGCAATCAACCTAATTGTTTAAAAATAACAAAAAAAACCTAGTCATCGAAATGACTAGGTTTGTTTAAATTAGCTGCAATTGAGCAAATGATTTACTCAGCTACAGGATTTGCTTTCTTTGGTGGACGACCACGAGGACGACGAGGAGGGCGATTTGGTTTGTCCAGATCTGCCTTAGAATCGTCTGATTCAACCTCTGAAGTAGCTTCTGCTGGTGCTACTGCTTGTTCTGTAGCTGCTTTTGCTCTTGTCGATGCTTTCGGTTGTTTCACAACAGGAGCTTCAACAACAGTTGTCGCTGGCGCTTCTTCTACAGTTGTTTCACTTTGTGCTACTTCAGTCACCTGATCAAGCTCAAGCGGTTGTTGTTTTGACTCAACAGGTGCTTGCGTTTCAGCAACAGGAGCAACAATAGTTTCTTCAACAACCGGAGCTACAGGAGCAGCTTCTTCTGGTGCAGAGTGTTGTTGTTTAACTTGCTCAAAAGCTTGTTCAGCAGCAAGTTTTGCTAAACGACGACGTTCACGTGGATCATTAGCAACACGTGGTGTTTGCTCTTTTTGTGGCGTCAATGCAAGTACAGGCGCGGGTTCTGCTTCTTGTGATGGTTTGTTGCTTGGAAGCTCTGCATCACGAGTAACAGGCTTCTTGTCTTCAGCATCAGACGCGACTTCTGTTACTAGAGTGCTTGCGTACTGTTCGGCAAATTTCAGCAATGCACGATTGAATGTTGGAACTAAACCAAACTGTTCAATCAATACTGTGCAGTCTTCACCATAAACATGACGAATCAAGCTACCAATCGTATATTGCGCCAAAGTTGGAATTTGCGATGGGGCAATAGAAGGTACCGCAGCTTTAGCACGTTTTGCGTTGCGTTGTTCACGACGACGCATACGAGGGTCATTACTCGCACGTTGAATTTGCGGTTGAGTTTTGTTGTCTGCTGGAGGAGTCGTAGTTTCTTCTACAACTTTAGCAGTTACAGTCTCTTCTACAATAGCAACAGGTGCTGGAGCTGACTCTTGAGCGACTTCAACAACAGGTGCTGTTTCAGTACGTTCAACATGTTGCTCAGGAGTTAAAGCAATAATTTCGCTTTGTGCCTGATCAACATTGATCACTAAGGCTGTATTCATGACTTCATGCTTTGGAGCATCAATCAAATTAACCTTGATTTGTTTCTCATCAACAACTACTGGTGCCGCCGGCGCATTTTGATTTTCATTCAATACGCTTGGATCGCGGTGGCGATTTGGACGGTTCGGACGTTGTTGGTTATTACGGTCACGACGCGGCACAGCATTTTCAGTTTGTTGTCCATCATTTTGATGTTGTGGATGTGGCTGATCAGAGTGCGGACGTTTTTGTTGACGTTTTAACTCACGTTGTTCTTGACGTGATAACTGTACAACTTCTTCATGAACCTGTTGTGGCTGCTGCTGTGGTTGTTGCTGCAGTTGTTGTTGTGGCTCTTGAGTATGGTGATGTTGTTCACGTTGCTCTTTGTGCTTACGTTTTTTGTTGTTTGGACGTTGTTGTACTTTATCGTCTTTTTCAACATTCTCACGAACGTCCTGTTTAGCAGGAGATTGCGAAATATAAGCATTGTTAGATGGCGCTGAAACAACTTCAGCAACTGCTGGTACTACGACTTGTCCAAACTGGCCACGACTTACAGCGCCAGTATTTACCATTTGTTCAATGGTCGCAGCAGCATTTTGAGCCGAACGAGCTTGATCAACGGTTTTAGCTTGTTTTTGAACAAAAAGGTTTTCTAACCATGCGCAAGGGCTTGCTGCTTTTTGAGTGCTTGGTTGAGCCGCAGCAGGTTGAGCTGATTGATTTACTTTCTTTTGACCAGCATTGTTGTTTGCAGCAGGAGCTGCATGAGCATGGCCATGATCTGCTTCTTCTAAATGCCATTCAGAAGATTCATAACCTAACTCTTTCTCGCTTGAACGAGTTGCTTCAGTACGCTCATAGCTAGATGGCGCAAAACCATCTGGATTGTACTGAATTTCATAGTGAGGTGTTTCTAAGTGCGGATGAGGTAAAATAGTCACACGAACACTAGAAGTTTGTTCTAGGTAAACAAGGCTGTGGCGTTTTTCATTGAGTAAGAACGCTGCAATTTCAACAGGAACTTCTACTTGTACTTCACCATGACGTTCACGAAGTGCAATTTCTTCTACTTTACGCATAATTGAAAGCGAAAGTGAACGTAAGTCACGAACCATACCCGTGCCATGACAGCGTGGGCAAACATATCCGGTTGCTTCTTCAAGTGATGGGCGTAAGCGTTGACGGCTCATTTCCATTAAGCCAAAACGAGAGAGTTGGCCAAATTGGATACGTGCACGGTCGCTTTGTGTTGCTTCACGAAGTTTTGCTTCAACCATGCGTTGGTTGCGTTCTTTAGTCATGTCAATAAAGTCGATCACAACTAAACCGCCAATGTCACGAAGACGAAGTTGGCGAGCAATTTCTTCTGCTGCTTCTAAGTTTGTATTAAGCGCAGTTTCTTCAACGTCATGTCCACGAGTTGATTTCGCAGAGTTAATGTCGATTGAAACTAAAGCTTCAGTCTGGTCAATTACGATTGAACCACCAGAAGGAAGTTTTACTTCACGCTCGTAAGCAGTTTGAATTTGGCTTTCAATACCAAAATGAGCAAACAATGGCTCGTTTAAAGTATAAGTTTTAAGTTTGTCTAATTGACGAGGCATAACTGCTTTAACAAAGTTATACGCTTCGTTATAGGCTTGTTCGCTATCAATTAAAATTTCTGCAACGTCATCACGTAAGTAATCGCGAATAGCGCGAGTGACTACGCCAGCTTCTTGGTGAACAAGCATTGGAGACGGACCAGAACTTGCTGTGCCTTGGATTTGTGCCCATAGGTCAAGCAAATGCTGTAAATCTAACTGTAATTCTTCTTGAGTACGGCCAATACCTGCGGTACGCACAATAACACTCATGCCGCGAGGTAAATTTAAAGAAGCTAAAATTTCTTTTAATTCTTCACGTACAGAACCTGAAATTTGACGGCTAATACCACCGCCTTTCGGGTTGTTTGGCATAAGAACCAAATAACGTCCTGCAAGTGAGATGAATGTAGAAAGGGCTGCGCCTTTATTACCACGTTCTTCTTTTTCAACCTGAACAAGTAATTCAGTACCTTCAGTGATGAGTTCACGAATGTTTGAAGTTTGTCGCGGGTCTGCTTGGAAATAGCTATTCGCAATTTCGCGCATAGACAAGAAGCCTTGACGGCCTGCGCCATATTCAACAAACACAGCTTCTAAAGAAGGTTCTACGCGGGTTACATGGCCTTTATAGATATTGGATTTTTTCTGTTCTCGGGTACGATTTTCTAAATCAAAATCGTAAAGACGATTACCAGTGATAAGTGCAACGCGGACTTCTTCTGCGTGAGTTGCATTAATCAACATACGTTTCATGGGTGTGACACCTAATAGTGACCCACACAAACATATCGCACAAACTTAAAGGTGCTGAACGAACATCGAACATGACGGATCATTTCCCAGATCTCAAAATATTTGTGGTCTGAGTCATCTGTTACCGGCTACATTTAGCCTGAACTTCGATTCTCGTCTGTGATGTAGGCAATACTGCTTCAACCTTTAAATCGGACTTCCTTAGTGCTTCACTGGCGGGTGAGCGGTGCATTGGTTAATGACTTTCACTGTCATTGTGCGCGAAGTGACTTCTTTTTAGAAGTTTGATACGGAATGTTCATCGTATCGGTGCTTTCGGCAGTTCCAATGCATCAACGCTTTAGCCTGAAGGCAACATTAAGGAGCGATTTGTCTGATGTGTATCAGTTTACGTTCCATAACCAACTAGAGTTGGTAACATATTTTTTTGAACAAACTGAATTAAACGCAACAGTTTGTCATTTTGCCGATATAATAAGCCTTCGGCGTCGGCATAATTCTTTAGGACCTATCCGAGCTGATGGTGAAAGCATCATTTTGATTGAGGTTTCAATCAGGGAAATTCCCTATTAGATGTTCACTTACGGCGGTATCCGTGCGCTGACTATATCAAACCTTGCAGCATCTGCCTATGGGCTAAGCTTAGATTTCTTGTGAAAAAACTAAGCTAAACGGTCATTTTTTAATCAAATTTAGCAAAAATTCAGGTTTAAATATTAGTATGAATTCTACACAGCAATGGCAAAGTGTCACTTGGTTTGAGGTGGATGAACATCAAGCAGGACAACGAATTGATAATTTTCTGTTCTCGCGTTTAAAAGGTGTACCTAAAAGTCGTATTTATCGTTTGATTCGTGAAAGTCAGGTTCGAGTAAATAAAAAACGTGTAAAAGCTGAGACTAAACTTGAGATTGGCGACCAGATTCGTGTTGCTCCAATTCGTTACGAACAAAAAGATGAAACAGCCGCTCCTGTCAGTGACAGTGTAGCACAAGGCTTATTAAGCCGTGTGGTGTATGAGGATGAAGGTCTATTAGTAGTTAACAAACCTTCAGGTATTGCTGTCCATGGGGGCAGTGGTATGGCATATGGTTTGATTGAGGCACTACGTGCAGCGACAGGCAAAAAATATTTAGAACTTATTCATCGTATTGACCGTGATACTTCAGGTCTGGTTATGATTAGTAAAAAACGTAGCACATTAAAACAACTACAAGATATGTTGCGTGAGCACAAAATTCGTAAAACCTATGCTGCAATTGTTAAAGGTCAAGTGAGCTTAGATAAACAGTTAATTGATGCACCTTTATTACGATATGAGCTGGCAAATGGCGAGCGTCGTGTACGTGTGACTAAAGATGGCAAACCAAGTAAAACCGAATGGGTTGTCGCAGAGCGCTTTAAAAATGCAACATTGATCCATGCGTCACCTTTGTCAGGTCGTACTCATCAGATCCGTGTGCATGGTTTAAGCATTGGACACCCATTGATTGGTGATGACAAATATGGACACACGACTGCGTACACTGGTCCTGAAGCACGCCGTCTATGTTTACACGCAATGCGTTTAGATATTCCGGGTTATCCACCGATTGAAGCACCGTTGCCAGAAGACATGACCCAGTTATTAAAGGCTTTGAGAGTGGCAAAATGAGTCTAAAAACTGAATTGGTTATTTTTGACTGGGATGGGACTTTATATAACTCTGTTGGACAGATTGTTGCTAGCTTGCAACATGCCGCAGAGCAGCATGAATTGTCTTTAACAGATGAAGCAGCAAAAAGCATTATTGGTTTAGGTTTGCCGGAAGTTATGCAAACCCTATTTCCAGAAGCACCTGAGTTACATGATTCAATTTTAAAAGCATATGGCGATCACTATATTGCGAACTCTACAAATGATGCATGGTTCGATGGTGTTGCTGAGCTCTTACATGATTTAAAAGCACAAGGTTTAAAACTTGCAGTCGCGACGGGTAAAAACCGTCGTGGGTTAGATCGTGTAATCGCAAAAACACAGAGTACTCATCTTTTTGATGTGACTCGAGCAGCCAATGAAACTCGATCTAAACCAGATCCACTCATGTTGCAAGAAATCTTAACAGTCACTGGCGTGAGTGTTGAGCATGCGGTAATGATTGGTGATAGTAGCTATGACCTTGAGATGGCTCAGAGGTTAAACATGCCACGAATTGGTGTGGGCTACGGCGTGCATTCGATCGAAGTTCTACAACAGTTCCAGCCTTTAACCATTGCCAAAGATGTACCTGACCTGCACAACTTTTTAAGAGAGTATGCAAAGTTATCTACGGTAGATGTTGCATAATTTAGAATAATATAAGAAGGGGGAATTTATTCCCTCTTATTGTATGTCTAATAACAATAAGAAGAGAAAAATGCGTCGTTCTATTCGTCTATTAAATCTTTTACAACAACTTCGTGAAGCCCGTTATCCAATCACAGCACAAGTTCTCGCTGAGCGTCTTGGAATTAGTGTCCGGAGTGTCTATCGCGATATCGATAGCTTACGTGAGCAGGGGGTCGCCATTGAGGCATCGGCAGGTATCGGTTTTCAGCTTAAAGAAGATATTGTACTGCCGCCAATGACACTCAATGAAAATGAAGTCGAAGCTATTTTTTTGGCATTGTATTGGTTGAAGAGTGTGCCAGATCAATCGTTACAATCGGCCTCTACATCTGTATTAGCTAAATTAAATTCTGTTTTGCCTGAGCATCGTCAATATTTATTACAGCAAACGACTTTAAGAGCGTTTAATACGTGGCTGCCTGTAGATGAAAATCGAGTCGAACAGGTGCGTTTAGCCATTCGGCAGCAAGTCAAAATTTCGCTGCATTATCATGATGAGCAGCAACGAAGTAGTGTTCGAACCTTGTGGCCTTTTGCCTTGGGATATTTTAATGACAAAATTTTATTGGCTGCATGGTGTGAACTCAGGCAGGATTTTAGACATTTTAGACTCGATCGTATTCAACAGCTGAGTTTAAGCCAAGAATTATATCCATCATTTAAGCAACAACTATTTCAGCAGTGGTGGGCACAAGAATCGAAGACTACTGACAAAAACTGACAAAAAGGTTTTGTAGACTAGGTTCCACGATAAACAAGGAGCCATAAAAATGAGCCTTAAACTTTATACTAACAAAGAATCACGTGGTGTTGTGGTCGACTGGCTTTTAGTCGAATTAGGTGTTGATTGTGAACGTATTGAAGTCGAATATAAGACTGAAATGAAAACACCAGAATATCTAAAAATTAATCCTTTTGGAAAAGTGCCAGTATTGGTGGACGGCGATGTCGTAATTTATGAGCTAGGTGCAATCTGTGCTTATCTTGCTGATAAATTTTTCGATAAAGGTTTAGCTCCTGCACTCGATGATCCAAAACGTGGCCTTTACTACCGCTGGTTATTTGTGATGGCTGGTCCATGGGAAGCTGCTGGTGTTAATAAAGCGCTTGGAATTGACGTATCTCCTGAGCAAAAAATGTTTGTGGGTTATGGTGATTACAACGATGCTTACCAAGCTTTAGTACAAGGGCTTAGTGAAGCAAATCCGTATGTGTGTGGCGAGCAATTTACTGCAGCAGATGTAAGTGTTGGCGCAATGCTGTTATGGCAATTGAAGATGGGTGCGATTGAATCCCATCCAGCCATTACGCGTTATCTTGAAACCATCAAACAACGTGAAGGTTTAAAACAAAGCACGATGGGCTCATTGTTGTAAACCTCTGCTGTTCAGAGTCACCCATTTGGGTGACTTTTTATTTTCTAAATACAAGTTTTAGTTGGTAAGAAAGCCAGCAGCAACGTTAATACAAATCGCTAAAATGGTGGTATTAAACCCAAAAGATAACACTGCATGAAATAAGTTTAAAAGACGCATATGTTTGGTAGTAATCGAAACATCTGCAGTTTGAGCAGAAGTCCCAATAATATAACTAAAATATAGAAAATCAGGATATGTGGGCTGTTTTGTTCCTGGGAAATCTAAACCTCCGTTTTCTTCATTTCTAGATAAAGCCATGTAAAAATCATGAGCATAATGTAGAGCAAAAACGGTATGCATAAAAAGCCATGCTGAAACAATAGTGAGTAAAGCTAAAGCGACATGTCCTAACTTTGCAGAATGATCAGAAGGAAGCTGTGAGAGCTGTATTAAAATAGCAACTAGACACATGCTTAAAGCTAATAAAACAATCAGCATAATGACCCATTTGCTTTCGTCTTGTTTTTTAGCTTGCTGCTGCATTTGTGAATGATCAGCACTTTTCATGAGCTGCCAAACATGTAGTAAATATATACTAATCGAAGTATTCCAGCTGACTAATAAAACAGTTGACCATTTCCATGAGGTTAACCATGTCAGAATACTTGCTGTAATAAATCCGATTACTAAAGCAATAAAGAAATGAGGGCGGTTTAGTACACTACGTCCAAGATGTTGAAATACTGCAACCATTTTCCTAATCTCCTTTTACTAGATGGTAAATGTATTATTTTTTATCAAATGGTGAAAATAATATCTAGTTTTATATAGATTTTATTCCAATAATTTTAATTGTATTTAATAGACATTTAATTTTACCGATTGGATAAAATAGAACAAAGCGCGAGCTAAACTATTTATAAAAAGTATAAAATAAATAAAGAATATTATTTACTTATACCTTTTATAAAGGTGTTCTTATTAATCGTAGGCTTGAAATAAAATATAGCTTTCTTGATTAGGTGTGATTTAAGTTTTTATCCAGATGAAATACTTTAGTGAGTTGGTCAATGAATTTTTGGACACCTAAAGACTGTGAGTTTTTACGGTAATTCACGAATAAATCCAGTGTCGGTAACTCGATATCGAGCGGGCGAACTACTGTGTTTTTGATTCCTAAAGGGGCAACGTAGGCTGGTAAAATTGTACAACCTAATCCAGAGCCAATAGAGTTAATATTAAACAACATGCTATCTGCTTTTTGAACAATATTGAGGTCAATATTGTGAGTTTTGGCAAAGTTTAAAATGGTGTTATGTAATGTTTGTGACTGCTCGGCAGCAGGAATAATAAAGTCAACACCTTGTAAGGCATGGACAGGAATTCGTTCATACTGAGTAAGTGAATGATTCTTTGGAAGTAAAAAAATCAGGGGTTCAGTCAAAACAAATTGGCTTTGGATTTCATCACTATCTGTGTTTTCTCGCGTAAAGGTAATGTCCAACTCACCTTTTTTCAAGGATTTAAGTTGTTCAGTATTGTTTAGGTTAGATAATTCAATGATGAGATCGGGGTGTTGTAATCGCAGATTAGGAAGAACGTAAGGGAAAATTTTCATTTCTGCAATGGGGACAAAACCAATACGTAACAGTTGCTGCTTAGCCTTAGAAACCTGTCGTGCCAGAGCAACTGCTTTTTCAGCTTGAGCAAGGGTGAGACGAGCATGTTCTAAAAAGACCACACCTTCTTCAGTTAACTCAACTTTACGTTTAGTGCGATTTAAAAGTCGTACACCAACATCTTCTTCTAAATCTTTAATCTGTTGGCTAAGGGAGGGTTGTGCAGTAAAAAGTTTAAGAGCGGCTTTACTAAAATTTAATTCTTCAGCAACGGTAATGAAATATCGGAGGTGGCGTAGTTCCATAAGACTAATCCAAAAAATGTCTTACTATGATTTGTGTGAAGTATAAAGCATAAAGGGATATAGCGTGAAGGTACTTTAGGTATTTATAAAATAAATGGAATTTTAATTTTCATTAAACATTTAATATATAAATATAAGTTCTAGTAATTCATAAAATATATTAATTATTAGAGATTAAATACATTATTTTTACTTAATCAAAGAAATATTTAAATGTTCTTAATATTAATATGGGGAATTCTCATATTATGCAAAAATAAAGAAGAGTAAATTAATATTATAAAATATAAATTCTGTCAGCATGAATCAGCTTTAAGTGTTACTAAATATTTTGTTCTATAAGCTGTCAAAATATTTTAAGTTAGAAAAGTAAGATCTCCCAAGGCAAAATTGACTAACTCTGTGACTATTTCACGTGACTAATGATTGTTATGTTATACAAGTGCTCTTAATAAGAATGGTAATTATCGACGCATAAACCCAACACATCTATGTATTTTTTATGGCAATCTAATTCAACTTATGTTGGTTGTGACCACAATAAAAGGGATATTTATATGATAAATAAGTGTAAGTGCCATAGCTTAATTTGTTTTAATTGTTAAGATAGAAACCTGAACACATCCATTCTGCCGATGCTAAAACATAGAAAAGCCCATGAAAGACAAGCCGACATTAACATATCAATTGCCGACTCAGTCCTGTTGGACGCATACATGGATAAAACCTCCTTTTTATCATCCCGAGTCAGGGCGTGAATCTGATACACGTTTTTATAACCAACAGCCTAAATCGCCGGCTAGAGGCTCAAAAGAGCTATTACGTTGGTTAGTTACGCGTGAGTCTTTTACATGGAACGTTGATATTCAAAATGAATACGATACCCGTGTAAACACAGCTGTGGCATTGCCTCAAAATCGTCCTCAGGCGGATTTAGATGATTGGCAAGTTTGGTTTGTTGGGCATGCGACGGTATTGATTCAGATTGGGCCTTATAACTTTATTACCGATCCAGTATGGTGTGATTATGCAAGCCCTTCACAGGGTCGTGGACCGCGCCGTGTGTGTCCGGCAGGTTTTGCGTTAGAACAATTACCGACGATTCATGGTGTTCTACTCAGCCATAATCATTATGATCATATGGATTTGGCTACGCTTGAATGGCTACATAAAAAATTCGCAATGCCGATTTACACGGGGCTGGGGAATGGCTTTTATTTACCCAAAGAGTTTCATGTGATTGAGATGGATTGGTGGCAAGAAATTCCATATCACGAACTAAGAATAATTTATACACCTGCACAGCATGGCTCCGGTCGTGGTCTACGTGACCAGAATAAAGCGCTCTGGGGCGGCTTTTCGGTTGTTGCTAAAACAGGCCATTGTTTTTTTGCAGGTGATACGGGTTATGCGGGGCATTTTAAGCAAATTCATGCACGTTATGGTGCACCACGTGTTGCTTTACTTCCGATCGGAGCTTATGAACCTCGCAAGTTAATGAGTTATGTTCATATGAACCCTCAAGATGCTGTGCATGCACATTTAGATTTGCAGGCTCATCGTTCTGTTGCGATTCATTATCGAACTTTTCAGTTGACAGACGAAGATCGAGAAGATCCTGAACATGCGTTAGCTCAAGCAATTAAAGCTTCATCGAAACTTGCGAATCCTTTTTATTGCATTCGAGAAGGGCATAAATTGACTGTCTAAAAGGACATCACTTTATATTTAAGTAAAAAAGCCAGTTCAATTTGAACTGGCTTTTTTGATTCTGATGTAAATTAAGCTAAGTCGAAACGATCAAGATTCATGACTTTAGTCCATGCGGCTACAAAGTCTTGAACAAATTTTTCTTTACCATCTGCTTGAGCATAAACTTCTACCAGTGCACGCAAGATTGAGTTTGAACCGAACACTAAATCATTACGTGTTGCAGTAAATTTTACAGTGCCTGTTTTACGATCTTTGCCTTCAAATACTTCACCTGATGAATCCGCAGGTGCCCATACCGTAGACATGTCGAGTAGGTTCGTGAAGAAGTCTGTGCTGAGAACACCAACCTGATGAGTAAATACACCGTGTTGCGAACCATCCCAGTTAGTGCCTAGTACACGTAAACCACCAATCAATGCAGTTAACTCTGGTGCAGTCAAAGTCAGTTGCTGTGCTTTATCAATTAATAATGCTTCAGTTGCTGCATTGACACCGTCTTTTTTCCAGTTTCTAAAACCATCGGCAAGGCCGCGGAGCAATTGGAAAGATTCGACATCAGTTTGGCTTTGTAATGCATCAACACGACCAGAGGCAAATGGAACGCTAATGTTGAAACCAGCCACTTGAGCAGCTTGCTCTACACCAACGTTGCCTGCTAGCACAATTAAATCAGCCAATGACAGCTGAGTTGAGGCTTTGATTTCTTCAATTTTAGTTAAGGTATCAACAGCTTTTTGGTTTACTTCCCACTCACGTTGCGGTGATAAGGCAATACGTGCGCCATTTGCTCCACCACGCTTGTCTCCACCACGGAAAGTTGACGCTGAAGCCCAACCCAGAGAAACCAACTCGCCAGCCGATAGCCCTAGTGCAACAATTTTTGCTTTTGCATCAGCAATGCTCGCAGCCGATGGTGCAGCGCTAGCAGTAGGTAATGGATCTTGCCAAATTAAATCTTCAGCTGGAACTTCAGGACCTAGATAACGTGCTTTTGGTCCCATATCGCGGTGAGTTAATTTGAACCACGCACGTGCAAAAGCATTGGCGAAAGCTTGTGGATCGTTATGGAAGCGACGAGAGATTTTTTCAAACTCAGGATCAAAACGTAAAGTCAAATCTGTAGTAAGCATTGTTGGCTTACGTTTAATTGATGGGTCGAATGGATCTGGGATGATTGCTTCAGCATCTGCTGCTACCCATTGAATTGCGCCAGCAGGTGAGCGTTCTTGTACCCACTCGTATTTGAATAGGTTTTCAAAGAAGTAATTACTCCATTGTGTTGGAGTCTGCGACCAAATGACTTCTAAGCCTGAAGTGATCGCGTCTTTACCAACACCTGTACCAAAGCTATTTGACCAACCAAAGCCCATCTGTTCAATTGGTGCACCTTCAGGATCAGCCTGAACATGGTCGGCAGAGGCAGCACCGTGGGTTTTACCTAAAGTATGACCGCCTGCAATTAATGCAACAATTTCTTCGTCATCCATTGCCATGTTGCCAAAAGTCGCACGAATAAACGGTGCAGCCGATTTTGGATCACCACTGGCTTGTGGACCTTCAGGGTTCACATAAATTAGACCCATTTCGGTTGCAGCTAGATTGCTGCCTTCCAATGCTTCAGAGTTGCGATGAGCTAACCATTCTTTTTCATCGCCCCAGTTTACATCGTTGTCTGGTTCCCAAACATCTTCACGACCTGCACCAAAACCAAATGTACGGAAGCCAGAAGACTCAAGCGCAATGTTACCAGCAAGAATAAATAAATCTGCCCACGATATTTTTTGACCGTATTTTTGTTTAACTGGCCATAGTAAGCGGCGTGCTTTATCTAAGCTCGCATTGTCAGGCCAACTATTTAATGGTGCAAAACGTTGTTGACCACGACCAGCACCACCACGGCCATCGCCCATACGATATGTACCAGCAGCATGCCATGCTAAACGAATAAATAAGCCCGTATAATTTCCCCAATCGGCTGGCCACCAATCTTGGGAATCTGTTAATACATTTTTGATATCAGCTTTGAGTGTGTAGTAGTCGAGTTTTTGAAATTCTTGACGATAATTAAAATCTTTACCGAGTGGATTAGAACGTTCTGAATGTTGATTCAGCAAGTCAACACGTAATTGTTTTGGCCACCAATGTAAACTAGGCGTGCCACCACCGACCGTTGCTTCTGGTTTTGAGTTATGACCTGAAAAAGGACATTTTGATTCGTCTGACATGGTTATATTCTCTCTGGGTAATAATTATTGAGCTCTTGATAAAGTAGTAGGGCTCATTTTCCTGGACTTCTGGTTTAAAAACTCATGTTTATTAAATAAAGAAATGAGTGAGCAAATGATGAGAGAAACCGTTTAAAAAATTCTTTTCACTCAGATGTCGGCTCATTATTTTTTATTTAATAATGCATCAGATTCCTTTAATTGTTATTCCTCCAATTTACTGTATGAAGGTTAAAAAACAAGAGGAAAAATAAGTTGAAGCTTGAAAATAACGATGCATAGAATTACCTCTTCAATTGTTGGAACAACTTAAGATCTTTTAATAGCGCTCTTTAAATATAGTAGAAGTAGAAGGCTTATTTTTCAAATGGATTAAATTGTCAAAGTTGATTTAAAAAACCGATTGTAATTTTGTTCAAAAAGTAGCGTGCAACCGAGATTGAAAAGAAATTTTTATATTCAGTTTTATTAAGTTATTTAAAATAAAAAAAGGAGAGCGATGCTCTCCTTTTTCTTTAGATACTAAACATTTACGATTCGATTCGATTTGACCATGTCGGCTAGGCCATGAGTTTTAAAATAGTACTCAAGCCAGCTTTTTACAATGAGCGGATTATTCATTTTCATAACATCACCAAGTAATTTTTGCGCATCTGTCATAGGTACATGACAAATTGCTTTTCGTACTCGCAAAATGTTACTCGAACTCATTGAAAGGGTATTAAAGCCCATCGCCATGAGTAAAATTGCCGATAATGGATCACCTGCCATTTCACCACAAATGCTGATTGGTTTTTTGTGTTCATGACATTCTTTAACCAATCGAGTTAAAGCACGTAAAATAGAAGGGTGGAAATGCGAGTAAACGTTTGCTACATGTGGATTATTACGGTCAACCGCAAGTAAATATTGAGTTAAATCGTTTGAACCCACAGAGAAGAAATCGACAAGTTCAGCAAACTCATCAATTTGTAGCAATACGCTTGGTACCTCAACCATAATCCCAATTTTAGGCTTGGTAATTTTAACTTGCTCTTCTTCTTGTACCGCCATCCAGTCACGCTCAAGTAAGTAAAGTACTTCTTCGACTTCACTGACTGTAGTCACCATTGGCAATAAAATATGCAAATTATTTAAACCAATACTGGCTTTGAGCATGGCGCGAATTTGCGACGAAAAAATCTCGGGATGATCGAGCGTGAAACGAATACCACGCCAGCCCAATGCCGAGTTTTCTTCTTCAATACTGAAGTAAGGCAAGTCTTTATCGGCACCAATATCCAGAGTTCGCATTACCACTGGTTTGTTGGCGAAGTGGCTCAACTGTTGACGATAGATTGCACGTTGTTCTTCTTCACCCGGGAAGCGTTCCCGTAACATGAATGGGATTTCACTTCGATATAGACCAACACCTTGAGCTCCGCGTTGTACTCCGCGAACCACGTCAATCATGAGGCCTGTATTTACATAAAGTGGAACAGATACACCATCTGGAGTAATCGCTTCTTTGGTCTCGTATTGTTTGAGATCTTTTGCGATCTGTTCATCTTCTTTTTGAATTTCTTTATAACGTTGGCGTAAACGGCGTGGAGGATTTATAAAAACACGGCCTTGATAGGCATCTACAATCATTTCTGCATCATCAAGCGTGTTAACAGGAAGTTCAGTTACGCCAACTACGGTTGGAATACCTAATGCACGGGCCACAATCACCATATGTGAATTGGCTGCACCTTCTGAAGTTACAATCGCTGCAATATTGTCTACTGGCAGCTCTACGAGTGCCGCAGTACTAATTTCTTCACCAATTAAAATACTGTCTGGGCTCAGTTCACGGTGGCTAGAGTCTTCTTCTTGCAACGAGGCTAAAATACGTCGGCCTAAATCTTTAAGATCAGAAACTCGCTCACGTAGATAGTCATCTTCCATTTGTGCAAATAGGGCAGTATGTTTTTCAATCACACGGCGTACTGCACCTTGTGACCAATGTCCATCACGAATAAGTTCTTTAATTTCGGCTGGCAATGCATTTTCATCTAGCATTCTTAAGAAAACACTAAATAAAGCGCGTTCTTCTGCCATTAAAGAATCATGCATTTTTTCATCCAAAGAACGAATCTCTGAACGAACTGATGAAATGGCTTGATCTAGAAGTCGAAGTTCATGACTAATATCTTCTGCTTCACGGTCAGGTACTGACGCTAAATCGGCAGGTGGATATAAAATAATAGCGCGACCTAAAGCAACACCGCCTGCACCTGAAGCACCTTGAAAGGTTTTATAGGCAGGGCCATTGCTTGGTTTACGAAATACGTCAATATTTCCAACTGCGTGAGCGTGGGCAATAACACCAGAAAGCTGAGCACACAGAGTAACTAAAAATGATTCCGCAGCTTCACTAAAATCTTGAGGAAGTTTGTTTTGTACAACCAAAACCCCCATAACCTTACGACGATACATGACAGGTACGCCAAGGAATGAGTTGTAAATTTCTTCACCTGTTTCAGGTAAATACATGAAACGCTCATGTTTTGGTGCATTGTCAAGGTTAACAATTTCTTCACGTTGCCCGACCAGACCGACTAAACCTTCACCGAGTTGCAGTGAAACATGACCTACAGATTCTGGGTTTAAGCCTTTAGAGGCCATCAATACATAGCGCTGATTGCGTTCATCGAGTAAATAAATAGAGCAAACATCCACTTTCATGGCCTCAGCAACCTGATTGACCATGGTGTCTAATGATTCATGCAAACTGACGGACGCATTAACTTCTTGGACAATGCGCCGTAGAGTGTCGAGTTGCATGTTTGACATGGATGTATACTCCAGTATTTTTTTAGACTATGAATGTATTTATAACAGCACTTTTAATAAAAATCATTTGCTAGATAAATGATTTTTAGGGTAATTGTTGCATCGGCAACTGTGTACACAACTCCACCATGGCTTTACGATAAACATCACGCTTGAAGTTCACCACTTGTCCAAGAGGATACCAATAGCTAACCCACTGCCATTCATCGAATTCGGGTGGGTCGGAGAGGTTTAACTGAATATTTTTTGCATGCGCAGTTAATTTCAGTAAAAACCATTTTTGTTTCTGTCCGATACATACGGGGTCAGAGTCTGACCGAATGTAACGATGTGGCAAACGATAACGCAGCCATCCTTTGGTTTGCGCAATAATCTGGACATGTTCGGGCAATAAGCCGATTTCTTCTCTCAGTTCTCGAAAAAGTGCCTGTTCAGGAGTTTCTCCAAACTGAATGCCTCCTTGTGGAAATTGCCAAGCATTGTGACCAATGCGCTTTGCCCATAAAACCTGTCCATCATCGTTTGCCAAAATGATCCCGACATTCGGTCGGAAACCTTCTGAATCGATCATTTGGCTACCTAAATATTGTCTATATCGTTGACTTTAATCGCGGGGACAAACACTTTTTTATGTCCAGCTCGAAAAGATCAAAGTAAAATGTTTAAATTGCTACGATCTTAACGAATTTCTATCGACTAGCGGAGATAGATTTACATTTTTTTTCTTAAATTTCAGTTTAAACGAGAATTTTCATGAAACTGGCGTTGTTTGATTTAGACCATACCTTGTTAAATACCGATTCAGACCACTCGTGGGGTGAATTTTTAGTCAATGAAGGTTTGGTTGATCCGGTTCATCATCGTCAGATGAATGATAAATTTTATGAAGATTACAAAGCAGGGCAACTTGACCCCTATGCTTATAACGAATTTGTCTTTGGATTTTTAACAAAGCACGATAATAATTACTTAACTGAACTTCACCAGTTGTTCATGCAAAAAGTGATTCGCCCACAAATGCGCCCTAAAGGTTTTGATGCAATCAAAAAACATCAGGACTTAGGACATGCGATTGTCGGAATTACAGCAACAAGTGATTTTATTACTGCACCAATTTTCCGTGAATTTGGAATTACAGAAATTTTGGCAACCAATGCTGAAGTTGCTGATGGGAAATATACGGGTAAAGTTGCTGGTTTAGCGTGTTATCAAAAGGGCAAGCTTGCACGTCTAGATGGGTGGTTGGAAGGGCGTAGCGTGTCTGAGTCTTGGGCTTATTCGGATTCAATCAACGATCGTTTTTTACTTGAATATGCAACGCATGCGATTGCAGTAAATCCTGATGATCGCCTTGAAAAACTAGCTCAAGAAAATAATTGGGATATCCAGGACTGGTCAATTTCACAGGCATGATATTCCTCAATATTTGAATCGCTTTTGTGGCATTGAGAGCAAGGGCGATTTAAATCGGTCATGATGATGAGTGAGGATATGATGGATAATCAGAATGAGGCCGAAGAAAAGAAAACCCGTAGAGGTAATTTTTTTGAACAAATGGGTGAAGAACTGATTAATGGTTTCCTCACACTTCTTGGTGAACTTTTTATTTACATTGTTTTTCTATTATTTTCAGGTACTTTAATTGGCATTGTCGTTGCCGCGATTTTCTTCGGTTGGGGCATACTATTTTTGCTGCTGCCTTTTGCTGTTTTGATTTATATTCTTTTTAAAAAATATAGTCGTTAATTCAATTATTCCTTATTCCTGCATCATTTTAATCAATTCTTGCATAGCTCTAGATTGGGTACGTGCAGGATGCCACACCATGCCTAATTGACGATTCATTTCGACATCTAAATCAAGTTGCTGCATATCTTGGTTCAGCAAAGTTTTTGGTAAAACTGACCAACCCAAACCAATCGACACCAACATGCGAATAGACTCAAGAGGGTTATTGCTCATGGTGATTTTTGGTTTAAGCCCTTGTTTTTCAAATTCGGCTAACGTGATTTGAGCAGTATAAGTTTGTGCAGCAGGTAACAAGCTTGGATATTCAATAAGGTCTTGTAAGGTCAGATGCTCTTTTTGTGCAAGTGGATGAAATGGAGCAGCAACAAAAACTAAAGGATCATTCCAGATTGTAATGTAGTTAAGGCGCTCGTCACCTGAAGGAGGAAGGGTTAAAAATGCTAACTCTAAATCACCAGCCAGCACTTTTTCATGCGCTTGCTCTGAGTCAACAAAATGCACATCTAAGGTGACCTGTGGAAATTGCTGAACAAAGTGTTTAAGGGGCGCGGGTAAATGGTGCAAGCCGATGTGATGACTCGTTCCAATTTTTAAACGACCTTGTACCTGATTTTGCTCATGGCTTAGGGTGTGATGGATATCTCCAAGCTCATTTAGCCAGTTTTTAACTTTGGGTAATAATGAATGAGCGGCATGAGTTGCTTGAACGCCTCGGCCTGCGGACTCAAATAGTTTGACACCAAAATATTCTTCTAGACTGTGAATCCGTTTGGTTACAGCAGGTTGAGTAATAAATAATTGATCTGCTGCCACAGAGATAGACCCTGTTTCCATAACTTTTACAAAAGCTTCAAAGGCTGCAAGATTCATAATACAACTCAACTTGGAATAGAAAAATCGAGGGGCTAAAGTTGCCAAGCCAAAATCGTATCATGCTTGCAGCAAAACGAGTTAGAAAGTTATGAATTACCGCACTAATCTTAGCCTAAGCCGTTGTCTCTTTCTCAGCTAAGGCTGAAATGCGGCGGTCTTTAGCTGCCCATACTTTTTCATGAAAGAAAAAAGCAAATGCTTGTACGGTTGGCTCAAGCATACTTAAAGTTAAAGCCATCCAGATATTACCTGTTACAAAGTATGCAACTATCATCGCTACGCTAATATGCATAATGTAATAGCTGAAGGTTTTCTTTAAGGTACGTTGATTATTTACAACGAATTTTTGAATATTAGCCATGATCATTCTCTTTAGCCACTTTAGATATTTTTAGTATAGAGATGAGAGTATAAGATTAAAAATTGATTATGCAAATGATAATCATTAACAAAAACGATTTATTAAATTTGATGTGTATAGAAGGGATTATGATTAATTCCAAAAAGTTTTCTAATTTATAAAAATGATAAATTAGATTTATGTGAAACTCTGGCTATAATCGAAGAAAGATTAGAATTACCCAGTCCAATGGAGCAAGACGACATGGCAGGCAAAACTTTATATGACAAATTGTGGGATGACCACGTTGTTTCACAGCGTGATGATGGCTCATGTTTACTTTATATTGACCGTCATTTATTGCATGAAGTGACTAGTCCACAAGCATTTGAAGGTTTGCAACTTGCTGGTCGTCAACCATGGCGTTTAAGTGCAAACGTTGCTACACCAGACCATAACGTTCCAACATCTAAAAAAGAACGTGAGCAAGGCATCGCGGGTATTGAAGATGATACGTCTCGTATTCAGGTTCAAACCTTAGATGACAATTGTAAAGCCTTTAATATTGTTGAATTTAATATTAATGATATCCGTCAGGGTATTGTGCATGTCGTCGGCCCAGAACAAGGCTTAACTTTACCCGGCATGACTGTAGTGTGTGGTGATTCACATACAGCAACACACGGTGCTTTTGGTTGTTTGGCACATGGTATTGGAACTTCTGAAGTTGAACATGTGTTAGCAACACAATGTTTGATTCAGAAAAAATCTAAAAATATGTTAATCCGTGTAGATGGCGTATTAGGCAAAGGTGTGACACCAAAAGATGTGGTGTTGGCAATTATTGCTAAAATTGGTACCGCAGGTGGTACAGGTTACGCGATTGAATTTGGTGGTCAGGTGTTCCGTGATATGTCGATTGAAGGACGTATGACTGTATGTAACATGGCGATTGAAGCGGGTGCTCGTGTCGGCATGGTTGCTGTCGATGACAAAACCGTTGAATACGTGAAAGGCCGCAGCTATGCACCAAAAGGCGAGCAATGGGAACAAGCAGTTGCTTACTGGAACACTTTACATTCAGATGAAGACGCTACCTTTGATGCTGTAGTTGAATTAAATGGCGCAGAGATTGAACCACAAGTGTCTTGGGGAACTTCACCTGAGATGGTTATTCCGGTAACTGAAGCTGTTCCAACCTTAGAACAAGCTAAAGATGACGTTCAACGTAATGACTGGACGCGTGCTTATCAATATATGGGCTTAAATGCAGGTCAGGCATTAGCTGATATTCAACTTGACCGTGTCTTTATTGGTTCTTGTACTAACTCTCGTATTGAAGATATCCGTGCTGCGGCTGAGGTGGTTAAAGGCCGTAAAGTAGCCTCTAGCATTAAGCAAGCCATGATTGTTCCGGGTTCAGGTTTAGTTAAACAACAGGCAGAGAAAGAAGGCTTAGATAAAATCTTCTTGGAAGCTGGTTTTGAATGGCGTGAACCAGGTTGTTCAATGTGTTTAGCAATGAATGCAGATAAATTACAACCAGGTGAACACTGTGCATCGACGTCTAACCGTAACTTTGAAGGTCGTCAAGGCAATGGTGGTCGCACTCACTTGGTGAGCCCAGCAATGGCGGCAGCGGCTGCAATCGCAGGTCACTTTGTTGATGTTCGTTCATTTTAATTCGGTCTGGAGCAAACCATGAAAGCTTATACAGTTGAACAAGGTATCGTTGCACCATTAGATCGTGCCAATGTTGATACAGATTTAATTATTCCAAAACAGTTTTTGAAATCAATCAAACGTACTGGTTTTGGCGATAACTTATTTGATGAACTTCGTTATTTAGATGAAGGCTATCCGGGACAAGATAATTCAGTTCGTCCAAAAAATCCGGATTTCGTTTTGAATCAACCACGTTATCAAGGAGCAAATGTTTTAATTGCTCGTACTAACTTCGGTTGTGGTTCAAGTCGTGAGCATGCACCTTGGGCATTGAATGAATACGGTTTCCGTACTGTTATTGCGCCAAGCTTTGCTGATATTTTCTTTAATAACTGTTTCAAAAATGGCATGTTACCTGTCATTTTGTCAGAAGAAATTGTTGATCAGTTATTTAAAGAATGCGCTGCTAATGAAGGACATCAATTAACAATTGATTTAGCGGCTCAAGAAGTGCGTACCCCAACAGGTGAAGCTTTTAAATTTGAAGTTGACCCATTTCGCAAGCATTGCTTGTTAAATGGCTTGGATGATATTGGTTTAACGCTTCAAAATGCGGATGCAATTCGCGCTTATGAAGAAAAAACTAAACAGGTTCGTCCTTGGGTATTCCAAGAGTTAAATTAACCTTTTGGTACATTTTAAACATAGCCATGGCGTAGTGTTCAAACTCTTGCTAACATGCTAAAGCATAAAAACACCTTAAAATTATGCACTAGATGAGGATTGGGCTTGAACAATGAAGAGGAACGTTACTCATAGCTTTTTGTTGAGCCTGTGCGCAATAACACTCAGTGCTTGTCAGAGCACGTACAATGTAGTGGATACTGTCCGTATTAAGCAGGCTGAACAAGAAAATTTGGGGCAGAATGCAGCAATATATTGTTCGGGTGCGAAGAGTTGTGAATTTGAACGACTAAATGATATTACTGTAGTGGATGCGCAAACACGACGAATTAGTAATCAGGCAATTCATCAAGGAATTGTACGGTTGCACGGTTCAGTGCTCGGGCAAACCAACAGTTTATATTTATCTGTGCCTGCTAAACAATATGAAGTGGTGATCCGTTTCTATCCGATTTCTCCAGATCGGGCTGAAACAATCCATGTGATTCACCAGTTTAATGCCAACCATCGCTATACATTTAAAATGTACCGAGACAAAACTAACCGTTCGGGTAGTTTGCTGAATGTTTCTGTACCAGATCCATTATGTGTCGACTTAGAGCAAGATGAGCGTGTTATTCGCCGTTTTTGTCGACCATTTGATGTAACAACAGGGCTAGGCGAGTTCCTTGAACAGAAAAAACTAACACCGCGGTCGTCATAACACTGCTTGTTTTTTGGAAAATGGAAAAAGTTCATGTCTAAACAGATTTTAATTTTAGCTGGTGATGGTATTGGTCCCGAAATTGTTGGGGCAGCAGAAAAAGTATTAAATACAGTAAATGAAAAATTTAATTTATCGTTGACTTGGGAACATGGCCTATTGGGTGGTGCGGCAATTGATGCACATGGCGAACCGTATCCAGCTGTAACGAGTGAACAGGCAAAAAAAGCTGATGCAATTTTACTGGGTGCAGTAGGCGGACCAAAATGGGATGCGATTGAGCGTTCTATCCGTCCTGAACGTGGTCTTTTAAAAATTCGTAGTGAACTCAACTTGTTTGCTAACTTGCGTCCAGCCATTCTTTATCCGCAATTGGCAGATGCTTCTAGCTTAAAACCTGAAATTGTTGCTGGTTTAGATATTCTGATTGTTCGTGAGCTTACTGGCGGTATCTATTTCGGTCAGCCACGTGGTATTCGTGAACTCGAAAACGGCGAAAAACAAGGCTATAACACTGACGTTTATTCTGAAAGTGAAATTAAGCGCATTGCAAAAGTTGCTTTTGAACTTGCAGGTTTACGTGGTGGTAAAGTCTGTTCGGTCGATAAAGCGAATGTTTTAGAAGTAACAGAACTTTGGAAGCAAACAGTTACTGATTTGCAGCAAGCGAGTTATTCAAACATTCAGCTTTCACATATGTATGTGGATAATGCTGCAATGCAGCTTGTACGTGCTCCAAAACAGTTTGACGTGATCGTAACAGGTAACTTGTTTGGCGATATCTTATCTGATGAAGCTGCAATGCTTACAGGCTCAATCGGCATGCTGCCATCAGCTTCTTTAGATGAAAATGGCAAAGGTATGTATGAACCTTGTCATGGTTCTGCACCTGACATTGCTGGCCAAAATGTGGCGAATCCATTAGCAACAATTCTTTCTGTTGCAATGATGCTTCGTTATACATTCCGTGAAGAAGCTGCTGCAAAAGCAATTGAAGATGCTGTAGGTCAAGTACTTGATCAAGGCCTACGTACAGCAGATATTATGTCTGAAGGTATGACAAAAGTTGGTACAGCCGAGATGGGTGAGGCAGTTGTAGCTGCTCTTGCTTAAAAGCTTCTTATAAAAAACGCAGCTCAACGCTGCGTTTTTTTATGCCTATGTTTTAGCAGGCTTTACCTTCATATTGAATAGACTCGGCAATATCATTTTTAAGCTGAAAAATAACTTTGCAGTTGAAATTCACATCGTAAGAATTGCCACCCAGATTACCTGACTGTATAGCGATAGAATTACCTCTCATATCGACATTAGTCACCATCGGAATTGGGATGTTTAATGGGCGTAAAATCGTATAGATGAGTTGATTGGGTGTTTTCTGTGGAGCATTAGCGACTTGAAAACCAAGACTACGTAGATTGATGTCTTGTCGAATGGTTGCAGAAGATTTGCCTAGAAAGCTCTTTAAATACTCTTGTAAATCTATAGATTGGCGTGGATGGCTAGTGCAACCGTTCACATTCATTATGATCAAACAAAGTAGGCCAATTTTACATCGGGTATCTATATTCATTTTTATCTCAATAAAAAATTATATTTATTATTAAAGAACAATAGGTTGGATTTGAATACTTGTAAAGTAAAAAAGGAAGATTATGATAAATGAAAGGTGAACTTACCTTTAGACTTATTCTTACATTCAAACCGTTCTAATAATAATTTTGTAGAAAACGAAGGGAAAATACGATGAGAAAAATTGCTTTTGCATTTTTATGCAGTTTAGGAATGACTGTCGTCTATGCAGATAACTGTGATAGTGCCCGCAATACTTATGATGATATTTACTGTACAAATAAAATTTATGCGAGTGCAGATGTAGATCTGAATAAGAATTATCAAGCATTGCGAGTAAAGTTAAATACTGCGCAAAAAAATATTCTTAAGAAATCTCAGCTTGCATGGATACGTCAACGTGATGCTGAGTGTACAGATTCAAATAGAAATAGTGTAGACGTGCAATGTCGTTTACAGACAACGCAAGAAAGAAACCATTGGCTGCAAGAAAGATTGCGTGAATGCCAAACGGTGGGATGTAAAACCAGTCGCTTAAGTGAATAAACAACGCAATAAAAAAGCCACATCATGAAGTGGCTTTTTTGCATTCACTAATTAGCGAGCACGGTACGTGATACGACCTTTAGTGAGGTCATATGGAGTCATTTCGACTTTTACACTGTCGCCAGTAAGAATACGAATATAGTGTTTACGCATTTTACCAGAAATGTGTGCAATAACTTCGTGACCGTTTTCAAGACGTACACGGAACATCGTATTAGGAAGCGTTTCGGTGACAACGCCTTCGAACTCAATGAGTTCCTCTTTATTGGCCATAGCCTACCTGATGATCAAATTGGGAAGGCGCAAATTATAGTCAATTTATTTAAAAAAAACAAGATAGACATACTTCTACTCAAGCATCTGGTTAAAGTATGACTAATAAAAAAAGATGTAATTTTTTTCACAAAAGAAGTTTAATTCTGTTGTCAGTTCGGTCAATCAACGCTAATCTAAAATCATAGTTATTAGGGACTGTTAATTGCGTAAAAGTCAACGGCCCTAAATATCAATGAAGTATCTACATGGAAGGGCACTGCGTGGGTCAGCTAACAGATGCATCAGTTGTATTACGCTTTGGCTATCAAGCGATTCGTCGTGCGGGATTGCCAACAGAAGAAATATTAACCAAAGCGGGAGTTGCTTTAAATCAGGTTGATACGAATGCACGTACACCGTTAAGTGCACAGTATGCCTTTTGGACTGCCGCTCAGGAAGTCAGTAAAGATCCAGATATCGGTCTGCATTTAGGCGAGCATTTGCCTTTATATCGTGGTCAGGTCATTGAACATCTATTTATTAGTAGTGATACCTTTGGTGAAGGCCTAAAGCGGGCTTTGGCTTATCAGCGCCTCATTAGTGACGCATTTGATGCAAAACTAGTGATTGAAGAAGGGCGTTGTTATTTAACCAATGGCGAGCAGATCGGTGCTGATAATCTTGTTAATCGCCATTTCTCTGAATGTGCAATTTCGGGCATCCTTAGATTTTTTAAATTTATTACCGAAGGGCAATTTCACCCGATTTTTATCGATTTTAACTTCAGCGAAGGAGCAGCTGAGGATGAATATTTCCGCGTATACGGCTGTCCGGTTAGTTTAGGTCAAAAAGAAACACGTTTATATTTTGATCCCGCTATTCTAGATTTTCAGCTTTGGCAAGCAGAGCCTGAGTTATTGCAATTGCATGAGCAGCTTGCGATTGAAAAACTACAAGAATTAGCGCGTTATGATCTAGTGGGTGAAGTTCGTAGAGCAATTGGTTCAACGCTGGAAAGTGGAGAAACAACCTTGGAAACGGTTGCTGCTCAGTTGAATATTACCCCACGTCGCTTACGCACTCAGCTAAGTGAGGCGAATACCAGTTTTCAGCAAATACTTTCTGATTATCGTTGCCGTTTAGCTAAAAAACTTTTGGCAAATACCAACGAGAGTGTTGAGCGTATTGTGTATTTAACTGGCTTCTCTGAGCCAAGTACGTTCTATCGCGCATTTAAGCGTTGGACGAATGAGACACCGGTTGAATATCGGAAACGTAAACAGCATCGCTAGATAAATATAAGTAGAGCAGGCTAAGCTTACTCAGGTAAGTTTAGCCAATGTGGCCCAAGTGGCGGCTGAGGCAAATCAAACTGCTCAGGATAATTACACTGAATAAAATAAAGACCATCTGGTGGGGCAGTTACTCCTGCTGCCTTACGATCTTGTGCAGCAAACATTGCATCGATATGATCAATTTCATACATCCCTTGACCAATTTCGAGTAAACATCCAACAATGTTACGAACCATATGGTGTAAAAAACCATCTGCCTGAATATCTAAAACCAAATAGCGTCCATGTTCAAATAAACGGCAATGTTTTACATGTCGAACAGGCTGATTTGATTGGCAGGCCGCTGCACGGAAGCTTTCAAAGTTATGAGTACCTTCAAATTTACTAGCTGCTTCAATCATCTTTTTCACATCTAACTGTTGGTAAATGTGAGTAACCTGTTTATGCAATAGTGCAGGGCGATGTGGAGTGTTATATATAATATAGCGGTAACGTCGAGCAATCGCTTTAAAACGGGCATGAAAACTTTCATCCATCAGTTTAATCCACTGAATGGAAATATCTTTAGGTAGTTGGCTGTTTGCCCCTCTTAACCACCCTGTTTCTGGGCGAATGGCATGCGTATCGAAGTGTGCCACCATGTTTGTCGCATGTACTCCTGCATCGGTACGACCAGCACCATGAAGTGCTATAGGTTCATTTGCGACTTTGCTAAGCACACGTTCAATGGTTTCTTGTACGCTGGCAACGCCTGGCTGTTGTGTTTGCCAACCTCGATATTGAACTCCGCTAAATTCAATACCGACTGCATAACGTTGCATGGCTTTACCTCTATTTAATGCAAATTTTCGTTCCAATGGCTGAACCATTGTTCTGGGGTTGAGTATTTTAAATAGATTTGAAGTGCTTTTGCATAGAGATCTGCATGACTATGTGCATCATTAATGACAATTTTTGCAGTTTTGGCCCAAGCACTAATTGCATAACGTTGGTCAATGCCGCCAAAGGTCACCTGTGTTGTCAAGATTGGAACACAACCATGAGCATACAGTTCATCTAAGGTTGCCAATAGTTCAGGGTTTACTGCGATATTGCCTGTACCAAATCCTTGTAACACCAAGAAGTGTGGTGGGGCAGGAAGTAAGTGACGTAATTGCTGTACCAAGTGCTGTGTTGCAATCGGTTGCATCATCCAGTTCAAAATCTGGAATGAAGCCGCTTTTTCAATTTGAGCATCTTGTACGATCAATTCATTTTGCTGAGGCGTAAACTCAACTTTACTACTTAAACCTGAAAATGCATCGAGTTCAGTCGTATGCGTTTTTAATGCAGTTTGTGCATGGAATACTTGATGATGGAATGCAAGATACGCACCTACAGGTAGGGCAATCACTTGTTCTAATGCAAGATATAAGTTCTCAATTGCATCAGTAAATTCACGAGTATTATCACCTTGAACATTGAGTAACGGGTATTGGCTACCAGTAATCACAATATGACAGCTTTGGCCTAAAAAGCGAGCTAGGGTTGCAGCAGCATAACTAAGAGTATCTGTACCATGAATAACGACGAAGTGTTGATAACCTTCGAGTTGGAGCTGTTGTATACGTTGAATAAGACTTAGCCAATCGGGCGCTGTGCAAGCGCTGCTATCTACAATATTTGGGGCAGCAAAACAGTCAACCGTTAAGTGGGGGGGTATAACTTTTTCAAGTTGAGGTAAGAATTGGTCATATGGCATAGGCGCTAAAGGTTCACCTACACAGCCAAAAGTACCACCCATATAAAATAAGGCTATTTTTTTCATCTTTTTCAGGCACAAAAGCAGTCATCTTTGACTGCTTATGGTAAAACGATCGGCCTTAAGAAGCTATGCGATTTAGTAGATTTTTCGCGCGTTGTTGTTGCTCTGTGTTGAATTTTTGCTCATTACTTGCCAACAAAGCGTGTGCTGCTGGATAAGCACCTAATTTAATGTATTGCTCTGCAAGTTGTAAGTCGAGTTCATTTTCATCTAACTGTTTTAATTCTGGAAAGGCGTCTAGAAGTGGATCCTCGATTTGAGTTTGAGTCGGCTCTTGATTTACTACCTCTATATGGTTTTGAGTTTCAATCTCTGGTGCTGTAACTAACGCAGGCTCATCTAACGAAAACTCAAGAGGGGCGATTGAAGTTGCTTCTAATGGAGTTTGTTCTGCTACTTTAAGCTCATCTAATGATGGAGCTTGTTCAACAGATTTCGTCTCTGAACTTGAAGGATTTAAGTCAAGGTTAAAATCTAAAGCATTGACGCTATTCTCTTGATCTGCTTTCACTTCTACTGTTTGAGGTTTTTCCTCAGTTTCATGCAGAGGTGTCAAGTCAAAAGAAAACTCTAAATCAGCTAGCTCATTTGTTTCTTGAGATGACGATACTTCTGGTACTTGCTGAGATGTTGATACTTCTGGTTCATGTACAGGTTGGCTGGTAGTTTCTGTAGCAGCAGTTTTTTCGAATGAAAAGTTAAATTCTAAAGGTTTAACTTCAACAGCAGGCTCTTGTTTTACCGGTGCATAGTCTTTCTGCAAGTCATCAAAAGAAGCTTCAGAAGAATTTGTGGTTAACTGGTCGAACTGAGCTGTTGTGTCTGGTGTATTTTTTGGCTCTTCGTATGTTTGAGCTTGAGGAAAATCGATGGCATCAGATTGGCTAGATGACTCATGTTCTGTTTTTCGTAATGCCTCATATTCTTTTTGTCTAGCTTCTGCTTGAGTCACTATTTCATTTAATGCCAAACTACGAATATGGTTAATCAGTTGCGTTGTCGCAAATTCATCTTTCTGTGCAATATGAACTTCAAGTAATAATAAATAAAGCTCGTGCTGAGTATTGTCTTTTTTTAACGCCTGATTCACTTGAGCTTCAGCTGCTGAATATTGTTTTTCTTGAATGAGCTGTTTGATTTTTTGACGTACAGCTTCTGGAACAGGGGTGCTTTGTGGAATAAGTGGAAGAGTGTCTTCTACTACATTTACTTTGCTTTTTTCACGCGAGTTTTTACTCGATTTAGAGTTTGCTTTTTTATTGGTTTTTTTATTTACCGTTTTAGGAGAGGTGGCCTCTTGTTTCTGGCTATTCTCGCGTTTTTTAAAAATAACAGCGACCACGAGTAATATGATGAACGGAATCACATATAACATTACTTTCCCCTTAAAATAAATATTTGCAATATGAAGCGAGCTAACTCTGGTTTTAACTTAATGTTTTTGCTTGTGAGTTTGTTGCTGTGCTTTTAACTGCTGTTGTAACTCTGCCAAACGTGCATTCAAAAGTTGAATACGTTGGTCTTTTAAACGTAAAGTTTGATTTAATTTGGTTACATTCCTTTGTAATGTAACGGTTTTTTCTCTTTTTGTCATAACTTTTACTGCTAACTCAGTATTGTTTTGACTTTGTTGTGTGCTCTTTTTAGCACTTCCATGTGTAGAATTTTGGCTGTTTTCAGCCACGATACTCATTTCTGCTTTTTGCAGGCGGTATTTAGCTTGGCCAGAAGGCGATTTTGCAGTATGCATTATTTCTGTTTTGGATTTATTTTGCTGATTTTTAGCGACAGGAGTCTGGCTAAGTTTTAGAGAAATTCCCTGACGTAAACGGTTTACATCACCTTGAATAAAAGCATGCTGGTTTTGTTGTTGGATATCATGCATGACTTTTGCAACAGGCTGTTTAGTTTTCGCCGCAATACGATTAGCAATGCTCCATAAAGACTCATTGTGCTGTACTACATATTTACCTGAAGTTACTGCTCCTCTAGACGTACTCAAGGTTTGTTTCTTTGCAGTATTTTGATTGATATTTTTGGGTGGAACAGGCTTCTTGTGTCCTGCTAAATTTTTAACCGTCGTTTTTGGCGAATTGTTTGCATCTGACTTATTCATAGCAGGTTTAGTTTGTGCCTGATTAGGCGTAGTACCTGTTGTCACTTGTTGAGCTATCTGAGCCGAAGAGTTTTCATCAAGTGAGGGCGTTGAATTCGTATTTATTGCAGGGACAGTCCCAGAGCTGATATTAAGGTTTTGTCCACTATTCGCATTTGTTGTAGTGGGGGCCGAAGTTGATGAAGCATAGTGCGTACTTTCTGGCAGATTTAAAGCAATATCCTTTTCATTCACAACAAGCTGAGGGGATAAAGTACTTTCGTTATTTTCAGTCTTTTTTATCGGAGAAGGTTTAATTACAGTTTTAATATGCTGTAAACGCGTTGCAGAACCTTCACTGATTTTTACAACAATATTGAGCTCAGGATCATTAACAGGTCGGGATGAGGTAATCACAATAACCCCAGAACCTTGACCATTTTGGCGTGTATAAAAATTAAGATTTCCCGGAGGCTGATGAGTTACACCCAAAGCACTTAAATCTTCAGGAGTCGCTAAACTCACTTGCAAGGTAGTGTTGGGGTCAGCTTGTTGGAAATTCATTTCTGCATATAACAAATCCCCAGGCGCAGACTGAATTTGTATAGGGTCTAATGTAATCGCATAAATAGAAGGCGAAGACATAATGGTGAAAATGGCAATTTTTAATTTGTTATAAACAGTCATCTCAATCCATGACCTAATAAGTCGTAAAGTCGTTCAAAATTATACAATAATGAAATGTAAATAAATTGTAAAATTTTTACAAAACAGTTACGGAAAAGCCGATCTAATGTGATCGGCTTTTCGTTTTGACTGAATAATTCAGACCAAATTATGAGCTCTTGTATTCTACTAAGATACGTAACATGCGACGTAAAGGTTCAGCAGCACCCCAAAGTAACTGATCACCTACTGTGAATGCGCCTAAATATTCTTTACCCATATTAAGTTTGCGCAAACGGCCAACAGGTACAGTTAAGGTACCAGTTACAGCAACAGGTGTAAGGTCAGTCATAGACGCTTCACGAGTGTTTGGTACAACTTTCGCCCATTGGTTTGAAGTACGAATCATATCTTCGATTTCATCAAGCGGAACATCTTTTTTCAACTTGATTGTCAGTGCTTGAGAGTGACAACGCATCGCGCCAATACGGACACAGTGGCCGTCGATTGGAACAATTTGTGAATTACCCAAGATCTTGTTGGTTTCAACTTGACCTTTCCACTCTTCTTTTGACTGACCGCTTTCAAGCTGTTTATCAATGTAAGGAATTAACGATCCAGCTAATGGCACGCCAAAGTTAGCAGATGGGAAACCTTCACCACGTTGTAACTCGGCAACTTGGCGATCAATATCCAAAATTGCAGATTTAGGATCATCTAACAACGTTTTAGTATTGTTATATAAGTAGCCCATACCAGTAATTAGCTCACGCATGTTTTGTGCGCCAGCGCCTGATGCTGCTTGATAAGTCATAGCAGTCATCCACTCCACCAAATTGTTTTGGAAAAGTGAACCTACACCCATCAACATAAGCGATACTGTACAGTTACCGCCTACGAAAGTTTTGGTGCCGTTAACCAAGCCGTCTTTAATAACGTTAAGGTTTACTGGATCAAGAACGATGATCGCATCATCTGACATACGTAAAGTAGAGGCTGCATCAATCCAGTAGCCATCCCAACCAGTCGCTTTTAACTGTGGGAAAACTTCAGACGTATAGTCACCACCTTGACAGGTAATAATGACATCCATTTGCTTCAGACTATTAATGTCTGTAGCTTCCATAAGTGCTGGGGCAGTCTTACCACCAAATGAAGGAGCTTCACCACCTGCATTACTGGTAGAGAAATAAAATGGCTCAATATGAGCAAAATCATTCTCTTCAACCATACGTTGCATAAGGACGGAACCGACCATCCCGCGCCAACCGACCAGACCTACTTTCATGTCATTTTGCCTCGGTGCGTTAAAATTATTAGGGGGAGTTGAGTGTATCAAAAGTGTCCACAACTGCAAGCGTTACAGAAACAAAACACCATGTTTATTGAGTAGAATATCTTGTTTATGTTACATACAAAATTGATAAAGATGACAAAAAATTTAAAAACCAAATCATCTTAAAAGAGAAAATTCAATGATTTATATCGAAGTTCTAGCTGGTCTGGTGATTTGGTTAAGTTTCTGGTCACTTATTCCTCGTGATGAGTGGTGGTTTCGTGGCGCCGATTTTCCTCGTTTGCAGATTCTATTTGTTGGTCTATTAGCCTTTGTTGGTATGCTGTTTTGGCCGACCGAATGGAATCTATGGCGTGAAATATTACTTGCTGTGCTTATCGCTGCCATCGCCTATCAGCTTAAAATGGTTTTGCCTTATACCTTGCTCTGGAAAAAACAGGTTAAACAGGTCAAATCATCCCAGTTAGATCAGCAAAAGCAAATTTCATTAATTGTATCGAATGTTCTAACCCCAAATGATAAATATCATTTATTGCTTGAACAGATCAGGACATTAAAACCAGATTTACTACTTACATTGGAGAGTGATAAGACTTGGGAAAATGCTTTAAAAGAAATCGAAGAAGATTATCCTTATCGCGTTCCCGTGCCTTTAGATAATTTATACGGCATGCATTTATACAGTCGGTTACCTTTATCTAATACTGAAGTTAAATTTATTTTAAGTGATGAAATTCCTTCTATTCATACCACTGTGACTTTACGGTCTGGTATGCCAGTTCAACTCTATTGTTTGCATCCTAAACCACCGAGTCCAACCGAGGCGAAAGATTCGACTTTACGTGATGCAGAGCTTTTAATTGTTGGCGACCAGATTAAAGACTTAGATGAAAGCTGTATTGTGATGGGAGATTTAAACGATGTAGCATGGTCACGTACTACGCGTTTATTTCAGCGGATTAGTGGATTACTTGACCCGCGAGTTGGGCGACATTTTATTAATACGTTTCATGCAGATTATCCATTGCTGCGTTGGTCTTTAGATCATATTTTTCATAGTACCGATTTTGGTTTAGTAAAAATGCAGCGTTTGCCACATATTGGATCTGATCATTTTCCTGTATATGTTGTTTTACAGACTGGGCGAATATTTGAACATATTCAAGAGGAGTTAGAGCAAACTCAAACCGATGAAGAAGAGGCCCAAAGTGCCATACAAGAAGGGATTGCAAAGGCTGAAAAGGAAGAAAAAATTGTGACTGATAAAATTGCGCAGCCTTATAAATGAAAAGAATATAAAAATTGATGTAAGCAATATCGTACAAAGATTTGAGTCTAGGGCGAATAGGCAGGGGGTGATAAAAACCTTATTCTACATTCATCGGCACACGGAAACGGGAATGGACAATCCCACGTAAGGATACACAAAGCTGATATGGAATAGCATCACGGATTAGATGTTGGAACGGAAACGATAAAAATAACGATTAACCTGAAAGCACAACCTCATTTACCCGAGTTTTGCAGGACGCAGAACTCGGGTTAATATTTTATATATACCCTATTTAATTTATCGTAAAAAAAGAAATATTTTTAAGTTAATCTTAATTTTAAAACCTATCTAATGATAGGTAAGCACTCATAACTTTTCATCTATATCTGAGCAATTTCTAATGAAAATAGATACAAATTTTTTTTCAGATAAGTTTTTGTTTTTATAGATTATTGATGAATAAATATGGGTTTTCATCTGTTTAGAGATAAATTGGGGTTGTTTAATTAGCAAATCTCAATAGAATGTGCCGATCGTTGACATGTTGGATCGTCAACAGGCATTGTTGTTTATCTCGTCAGATCGGCGAGTTGTGATTTGTTTGTGCATTTAAATTTCTGTTTGGAAATTACTGTACATATTGAGGTTTCACTCTTAGTTAGTGGTCTTCTCCCTCTCATATTTGATACTTTGCGGTGCATAAGGATTGTCTTATGAAGAATTTTAAATTTAGCCTTGCTTGGCAAATTTTAATTGCTTTAATCCTAGGGATAGTTGTCGGGGCTGTTTTACATAACCAGCCTGAAATCAAAGACAGTATTGTAACTAATGTTCTTACGCCACTTGGTAAGATTTTCATTAGCCTGATTAAAATGATTGTTATTCCAATCGTTTTCTCTACCTTAATTTTAGGTATTGCAGGTGTTGGCAGTACGAAAAGTTTAGGGCGACTTGGTTTTAAAACCATTCTCTATTTTGAAATTATTACCACTATTGCTATTTTGGTGGGCTTAGTTGCAGCAAATATCTTCCATCCAGGTTCAGGCATTGACATGTCTCAACTGGTTCAAACTGATATTTCTCAATATAAGCATACAACTGAAGAAGTTCAGTCACAGTCTCATGGCATCATGCAGACAATATTATCGCTTATCCCAACGAACATTATTAGTTCAATGGCGCATGGCGAAATGTTACCTGTGATTTTCTTTGCTGTGTTATTTGGTGTTGGTTTGTCTTCATTACCAGCAACAACTAAAGATCCATTATTAAACGTATTTCATGCTGTATCGGAAACAATGTTCCGTGTAACGCACATCATCATGAAATATGCGCCAGTGGGTGTGTTTGGTTTGATTGCAGTAACGGTTGCAAACTTCGGTTTCGCTTCGCTTATCCCTTTAGGCAAGTTAGTCGTGTTGGTATATGGCGCGATCTTATTCTTTGCTTTAGTGGTACTTGGTTTAACTGCAAAAATGTTCAGCATCAATATCTTTACTTTGTTTAAGATTTTGAAAGATGAATTAATTTTGGCATATTCAACTGCAAGCTCTGAAACAGTTTTACCGCGTATTATGCAAAAGATGGAAGCTTATGGCGCGCCTAAAGCAATTTCTAGTTTTGTAATCCCAACAGGTTATTCATTTAACCTTGACGGTTCTACGCTTTACCAAAGTATCGCGGCAATCTTTATTGCACAGCTTTACGGTATTGAAATGTCAATTAGCCAACAGGTCATTTTAGTTGTAACTTTAATGATTACTTCTAAAGGTATTGCTGGTGTTCCTGGCGTATCGTTTGTTGTGTTATTAGCAACATTAGGTAGTGTTGGTATTCCTGTAGAAGGCTTGGCATTTATTGCTGGTGTTGACCGTATCATGGATATGGCACGTACCGCGTTGAACGTTGTCGGTAATGCACTTGCAGTACTTGTGATTAGTAAATGGGAAAAACAATACGACTATGAAAAAGCAGCAGCTTATGAAGCATCGCTTAAATAAAGCTGACTTTTTATTGTTGTAATAAAACCCGCGTTGATCGCGGGTTTTTTTATGGGGTTATTTCAGTACAGACTCATATAGTGCCAGTGTCTGATCGCACATGTCTTTTAAGCTAAACATGGTGACAGGGGCAACGACTTGAGGCTGTTCAATATGCTTTTTCACTGTTTCCAGTAAAGCCTTTTCATTTCCTACTTCAACAAGACCTTGTGGATAGACATTCGATAAAATCTCGGCCACGCCTCCACGGTTCCAGCCAACGACTGGCGTACCTACTGAAAGCGCTTCTAAGGCTGTTCTACCAAATGTTTCTGCCTGATTGGATAGAGAGAGCACAATATCGCTAAAAGCGAGCCATTCACGTATATCTGAGCGATGCCCTACGAAGGTAATTTTATCTGCGAGTCCTTTGTTTTGAATGGTACTTTGCAATTCGCTTAAATAGGCCTGTTTTTTTGCATCGGCACCGCCAACAACCACAGCATGTAGCTGAGGATATTGTGACTGAAGCTGTTGCATCAGTTCAATTAAGCTTTCATGACCCTTTAAACGTGTAATACGGCCAGGCAAGCAAAGTAAAAACTTATTTTCAAGCTCTGGAAAGTCATTAAAAACCTGATTAAGCCATTGTGCTGATGGTTGGTAGTTATGTGGAAACGCGGCTGGATCAATTCCACGATAAATCCGAACAATATCTTGGGGAGGGCAGTTTTGATAATGATCAGTAATGTACTTAACTACGCTATCAGAAACAGCAATTACTTTCTCGGCCTGAGTCATAATCGCACTATAACGATTAACTGAATAAAAGCCATGTACCGTGCTAATGAGGTGAGGGCGTTTGTTCGCAGGTATTTTTCTTAAAGCAAAGTGAGTCAGCCAAGCAGGTACACGCGAGCGTACATGAACAATATCTGGTTGATGCTGTTCAATCAGCTGGCGTAAAGGGCGGATTTGCCACAAGCTTGAAAGAGACTTTTTATGAATTGGCAGCGTTAAGTGAGTAGAACCTTCAGCTTCGAGCTGTGAGACTAAGCGTCCGCCGTTTGAAACAACTAGTGATTGATGGCCTTGTGCAACCAGCGCACGTGCAATTTCTAGTGTGCCGCGTTCTACGCCACCGCTGTTGAGTTCTGGGAGAAGTTGCATCACTTTCATTATTTTTTGCCTTATACGTTCATAGAAGATGGATGATTCATAGATACATCGTCATCTCAAATAATAAATCTATATCTGGAATTTACTATCGTGATAGCGACATGGATGTCGCTGTTTCGCTGTGTTACAAGGAAGTAACATTAGCGAAACAAAGGATTTTTGCTTACTTTTTATCCCTAAAAAGTAAGGTCTGCCTATTCGATAGTATTTGAATTTCACTTTAAATTGAGGCAGTGCCTACTATCAATTTAAAATTATTACAGCTTTATTTTAATAGATTTCTTCATATCCTTCAGGACGTGTTTTAAAGCGACGGTGAAACCACATATATTGAGTCGGTGCGATGCGAAGTTGATTTTCAATAATTTTATTAACACGTGTTGCATCATCGACTTCATCTTCACTTGGCATATTGTCGACCGCAGGTTCAATCAGAACATGATATTTGGGGTTCTTGATATCTCCATGGCGGTAGAAATATAAAGGCACAGCCACTGCTTTTGAGATTTTTAATAAGCGGCGATGTGCAGTTACTGTGGCAGCAGGTACACCAAAAAACGGTGCCATAACACCTTGTTTGAGTCCAAAGTCTTGATCTGGGCTATACCAAATAGCATCGCCATCTTTAAGGTGACGAATTAAACCACGCATATCATCATGATCGATTTGTGCTTTATAAATCGTGCCACGGCAACGATAAATCAGCATATCGAGCAATGGGTTATTTTGAGGTCGATAGACAACATCGGGTTCAAAATATTGAGCACAAACATACCCGCCTGCATCAAGAAGTGTACTATGAGTCCCCAGTAATAAAACACCTTTGCCCTGAGCTTGGGCATTGGTAATGTGTTCTAAACCTTCAATCGTGACGCGGTTTTTAAACCAGCGTGGGCTGTACCATGCATTTAAGGTTTCAAACACCCCAAGCATCATATCGACGAAAACTTGTTGAGCTTGTTGTTGAGCCTTGTCGGCAGACCATTCAGGAAAGCAGACTTCTAAATTACGAATAGTAGTTTTACGGCGTGATTTTAGATATTTCCAAGCCAGATGCGCTACGCCATGTGCCAGACGCCATTGTATAGCCCATGGCAAAATAGCCAAAAGCATTAAAAAGACAATAGCAATCCAAACACCCCAATATTTAGGCAATAAAAAGGACCATTGAAATTCACCGGGCGTATAAGGCTGCTTTTGGCTCATAACGATATAAAGATTTCAAAAAGTTAAAACTGGCAAAAGTGTATCACGAACTGAATTTATCGTCGTAATACACTATTCAATTGAGTGTTAAGAGGGCTTGAAATAAGCAGGATAAATTATCGGCGATTTTCTAAGAGAATTTTAACAGCGAGTCCGGCCAATACAGTTCCCATGAGCCAGCGTTGTATATTTGCCCAAAGAGGTTTTTGTTGTAGAAAAAGGGCAATACTACCTGCAGAAAACACAATAAGTGCATTTACTGAAACACTAACAAAAATTTGTATTGTCCCGAGTTGAATAGACTGCGCTAAAATACTGCCTTGTTGTGGATGAATAAACTGTGGCAGTAAAGATAAATACATAATGGCAATTTTTGGATTAAGCAAGTTGGTCGCAAAACCCATTAAAAATAGTTTAGCTGGGGAGTCTACTGATAAATCTTTTACATTAAAAATAGGGGCTGCATTTGGACGTAATGCTTTCCATGCAAGCCAGAGTAGATAAATTGCACCAGCAATACGAATGGTGTCATAAGCAAAAGGAACGGCGACAACAAGTGCTGTGATCCCGAAAGAAGCGCATAGCATGTAAAATACAAAACCAACAGCGACGCCGGCCAACGAAATGAATCCTGCGATTTTGCCCTGACTAATCGAACGGGAAATAAGGTAAATCATATTGGGACCTGGAGTGAGTACCATCGCCAAACAAATTAGTCCAAATGCCAAAATTTGAGAAAGCTCCAGCATGCGAAAACACTCCAATATTATTATGCTGTTAGGTATAACATAATTATTTTTATAAGTCTTATATTCAAGTACAAGGCTATTTTAAAACACTAAAAATAGCGAAGATATAATCCATTATATGAATGTGATCTATAAGCTTTAAGTTTTTAAAAGCTTAGATTAATAATATAAAAAAGAGCCCACTTAATTTAAGAAGGCTCTTTTTTTAGGTTCTTTTTAGGAAAGTAAAACTATTTAGTTTCCTTTGCTCATTTGTTCAAGCACGTCCCAACGTTCCAATTTTTCAAGTAATAACTCGTCAATTTCTGTAAGACGTTGGCTTGCTTTTGTTGCTGCATCAGCATCTTTAACAAACCATGAACCATCTGCAAGTTTCTCAGAAAGTTCAGCTTGCTCCTTTTCTAAGTTCTCAATTTCAGCAGGTAATTGTTCAAGTTCACGCTGATCTTTATAACTCAGTTTGACTTTTTTAACGGTACTTTGAGCAGCAGCTTTGTCTGCTTCAGCTTTTGCCTGAGCTTTTTTAACGTCAGATTTCTGATCGACTACTTTGTCATCTGGACGTTGCTGCAAATAGTCTTGGTAGCCACCGATGTACTCAGCAATATTACCTTTACCATCAAAGACCCACGTAGATGTTACTACGTTATCCATAAATGCACGGTCATGGCTGATGAGAAGCAAGGTGCCTTTATAATCAGATAACATTTCTTCTAGAAGCTCAAGAGTCACCATATCCAAGTCATTGGTTGGCTCATCCATTACAATCAGATTTGATGGTTTAAGCAGCAATTTAGCCAGTAAGATACGATTTCGTTCACCACCAGAAAGTGCTTTTACCGGAGTACGAGCACGTTCAGGTGAAAATAAGAAGTCTTGTAAATAGCTGTAAATATGACGACGGTTGCCATTCACATCAACGAAGTCAGAACCTTCTGAAACGTTTGCCATGACTGTTTTTTCAAGGTCTAAGGCATTACGTAACTGGTCAAAATAGGCAACTTCTAACTGTGTACCTGTTTTAACTGAACCGCCATGTTCGAGTTCACCTAAAATGGCTTTAATCAACGTAGTTTTACCAACGCCGTTATCACCAACCAAGCCAATTCGATCACCACGCATAACAAGGGCAGAGAAATCTTTGATCAGTAAATTGTCATCGTAAGCTACGCTTAAATGTTCGATATCAAATACTAATTTACCTGAACGATTTGCATCTTGAGTTGCCATACTCACTTTGCCTTGTTGTGAGCGGCGTGCTTTCGATTCTTCACGTAAATCTTTTAAAGCACGAACACGGCCTTCATTACGCGTACGACGTGCTTTAATACCTTGGCGAATCCAAGCTTCTTCTTCAGCTAACTTTTTATCAAATAAAGCATTCTGTTTTTCTTCTGCTTCCATTTGCTGAGCTTTGAGCTCTAAATAGCGTGAATAATTGCCTTCATAGCCTCGTAGAATTCCGCGATCGAGTTCCACAATTCGAGTTGCAATGCTATCTACAAATGAGCGGTCATGCGAGATAAAAAGAAGCGTTAAATTATTTTGATCGAGTAAGAATTTCTCTAACCATTCAATACTTTCAACATCTAAATGGTTCGTTGGTTCGTCTAGAAGTAATACGTCTGGCTGTGTTAAAAGAGCGCGTGCGAGCAAAACACGGCGTTTACGTCCACCAGAAAGGTCTGCTAAGTCTGCATTTGGATCAAGTCCCATTTTACTTAAAAGAGCATTTACTTTATTTTCTAATGCCCAACCATCTAGCTGGTCTAGCTTATGCTGAAGGTTACCCATACGGTCACAGGCTTCCATATCTCCTAACATACAAGCGTCAGTCGCTTCATGATAAGCTCTGAGTACTTCAGAAGCTTCACCTGCACCATCTGCCACAATGTCAGCTACTTTGCCAGAGTCCATTGGAACGTCTTGGGCTAACATTGAAACAGTTAGACCATTTTGAATGGAAACTTCACCAGAATCTGGTAATAGGCTTCCCTCGATCAGTTTAAGTAAAGTAGACTTACCTTCACCATTACGACCAATTAAACAGACTCGTTCGCCACGTTCTAGATTAAAGTTCGCGCCATCGAGCAGGGCAGGTCCGCCAAAAGCAAGTTGGACATCCCTTAGGGTAATATAGGCCATAATGTTTTCCAGAATCTCAAATGAGGATTTAAATGACTAAACCACCATATCATGATGATCAAGCGTCATTGTCCGCACCCATTGAAGATTTGCAAGTGCGAATTACATTTTTGGATGATTTAGTTGAAGAATTAAATCAACAACTCGCTATTCAGACTCAAGAAATAGCTGATTTAAAAAAACAAATGCAATTTCTTTATCAACGTATGGAATCATCGGATTTATCAGAAGGTATTGCTGCTTTTGATCCATTAACCAATAAACCTCCCCACTATTAATAAAATGGCAAGTTCGATACTTGCCATTTTATTAGGGGGTATTTATGAATTTTGCTTAAAAACCATGCAATACAATTTTCCCTTTTGTCGTACCACTTTCAATTTGTTGGTGAGCCAGTTTTAGGTTTTGAGCATTAATTGGGCTTAAAATTTGCGAAACAGTGGTCTTGATTTTTCCTTCGTCAACCAGTTTGCTGACTTCATTTAATAGTTCACTTTGCTTTTCCATATCTTCAGTCTGGAACATTGAACGTGTAAACATAAACTCCCAATGCACCGATACAGACTTCGATTTAAAAGGCTTAATATCTAACTGTGCAGGATCATCAATTAATCCAAAATGACCTTGCGGCGCAATTAACTCTACAATATCTGATAAATGCTGATCTGTTTGAGTGGTCGAGAACACGTATAAAGGTGCATTTAAACCTAATTGCTTGATTTGTGCTGGTAAAGGTTGACGATGATCTAATACATAGTCAGCACCAAGTTGCTTAACCCATTCTTTAGTTTCTGCTCGTGAAGCTGTCGTAATAATCGTGAGGTTAGTCAACTGCTTGAGTAGCTGGATTGTGATTGAACCTACTCCACCAGCTCCGCCAATCACTAATATTGATGTATTTTCTGGGGTAACTTTGGGCACTTGTAACCGATCAAATAGCATTTCCCACGCTGTGATAGCAGTTAAAGGAAGAGCAGCTGCTTCCGTTGTTTCTAAAGTTTTTGGTTTATGACCCACAATGCGTTCATCAACCAACTGTAATTCACTATTGCTGCCTTGCCGATTGAGTGCGCCTGCATACCAGACTTCATCTCCGACTTTAAATTGAGAAACTTGATCTCCAATTGATTCAACGACACCTACTGCATCCCAACCAAGAGTCTTCCATTGATTATTTTCCGGGTTTACGTTGTTACGAATTTTTGTATCTACCGGATTAACTGAAATCGCCTGAACACGAACAAGTAAATCATGGCCTTTTGCCACGGGAGTGTCGAGTTCAATATCAACGAGTGCCTCTGGCGATGTAATGGGACCTGCTTTCTGATATGCCACAGCTTTCATAAGAATAATTCCTCTTGTTAGGAGTTTGATCATAACGTAAGCTTAAATTTGGTGACTACAGACAAATAACGCTCATAGTGTCAAAAAGGATACTGTAAAATGGCAAAATTACGACATTCAAGTTTTGACTGCTCTCCGGGTTGTTCAGTTGAGGCAGCCATTAGTTTGATTGACGGAAAGTGGAAATGCGTCATTCTTTGGCATTTATTTAATGAAGGCACCTTACGGTTTAATGAAATTCGAAAGCGTGTTCCGAGCATTACCCAAAGAATGCTGACAAATCAGTTACGTGAGTTAGAGCAAGACGGAATTATTCATCGGGAGGTTTACCCTCAGGTTCCACCTAAAGTGGAATATTGCCTGACCGAATTAGGGCAAAGTCTTGAGCAGATTTTATTTGCTTTAAAACTCTGGGGAGATGCCCATATCGACCGATTTGGAAAGTTGACACTTGTTGATGATAGTCAAAACTCTTAAATATATTTGAGTGACAACATTGCAATTTGCACGGTGAAATACTGATATTTTGGGTCTTGCGATCTTATCGGGCATTATTTTTCTGATGTAACTTGCGTTTTCTGGTCAGCTTATGCAACTCTAATAAAAGAGATTAATAGGTTTTGCTATGGACAATATGGGAATTTGGGTTACCGTTATCATTGTTCTTTTCGTACTAGGCTCCATTTTTGGTTTAAGAGTGAGCCCACGTGAAAAGGCACTTGGTATTATGCGAGATAAAGCCCGCAAAATAGGGTTGCATCCACGTGTAATTGTTGCACCTGAATGGACACATGTCCCAATGGCTACTGAAAAACGTGCCAGCATGGTTGCTTATTATAGTGTATTGATTCCTGATGCCCGTTTAACTTTAATGCGTGCTCGTGTTGTAGACGGCAAATTAAAAGTGATTCAGGGTGATGAGAAATTTAATGATTCTCCCATTGCATTAAAAGGGATTTATGCTATTGATATGCAGGCAAACTGTGTAGGGCTTTATTGGGATGAGGAATCAGACCTAAGAGCAACACAATTAGATGAGATGAAGGCTTATCTGTTGACCTTAGCTAAAGCCTGATTTTTAAATTTATTGGTATAGGAATAACATTTTATATGGCGAATACCTCGCGCTCTGCATCTCAAAGCACAGCATCTACTGCACCTGCTGCACCTAAACGTGCCTTAGTGATTGTGGAGTCGCCTGCCAAAGCGAAAACCATCAATAAATATTTGGGTTCGCAATTCATTGTAAAGTCTTCTGTAGGTCACGTACGTGACTTGCCAACAGGTGGCAGTAAATCAACAGAGAAAAAGCCGGCTGCCCGGACTAAACTCACCGAAGCCGAAAAAGAACAAAAAGCTAGTCAGGCTTTAGTTAATCGTATGGGCGTCGATCCTGAACATGGTTGGGAAGCTCACTACGAAGTTCTGCCTGGTAAAGAAAATGTTGTAGCTGAACTCAAAAAACTCGCCAAAGATGCTGATGCAATCTATCTCGCAACGGACTTGGATAGAGAAGGGGAAGCCATTGCTTGGCACTTAAGAGAAGTTATTGGTGGTGATGACAGCCGTTATCACCGCGTGGTATTTAACGAAATTACCAAAAATGCCATTCAAGAAGCATTTAAACAGCCAACACGCTTAGATCTAAATCGTGTGAATGCTCAGCAAGCACGCCGTTTCTTAGACCGTGTTGTGGGCTTTATGGTTTCGCCATTACTTTGGGAAAAAATTGCCCGTGGTTTATCAGCTGGACGTGTGCAGTCAGTCGCAGTAAAACTGGTTGTAGAACGTGAACGTGAAATTCGTGCTTTTATTCCAGAAGAATATTGGCAAGTTTTTGCAGATACTCAGTCTAAAAAAGATGATATTCGTCTTGAAGCATTTAGACAGGCTGGTAAAACCCTTAAATTGAAAAATAAAGCTGAAACTGATGCTTTATTAGATGTTTTAAAAGGGGCTGAATATAAAGTTGCACAGCGTGAAGATAAACCAACTAAGGTTAATCCAAGCGCACCTTACATTACTTCAACTTTGCAACAGGCTGCGAGTACACGTTTAGGCTTTTCTGTTAAGAAAACCATGATGTTGGCTCAGCGTTTATATGAAGCTGGTTTTATTACCTATATGCGTACTGACTCAACTTTCTTGAGTGATGATGCGGTAAGCATGGTACGTGCGCATATTGAAAGCCAATATGGTGAAAAATATATACCAGCAAAGCCAAACCGCTATGGTAACAAAGCGGGTGCCCAAGAAGCCCATGAAGCGATTCGTCCGTCAAATGTTGCGCTTACAGGTGATCAGCTTGCGGGTGTAGAGCGTGATGCTCAGCGTCTATATGATTTGATCTGGCGTCAGTTTGTTGCGTGTCAAATGACACCAGCAGAATATTTATCTTCTACTTTGATTGTTGAAGCAGCGAATGTTGAGTTAAAGGCGAAAGGCCGTACGCTTGTATTTGAAGGTTTCACTAAAGTACGTGGTGCGAATAAGTCAGATGACGACATTATTTTACCTGCTATTAAAGTAGGTGAAATCTTAAAGTTAGAAAAGTTAGATCCAAGTCAACACTTTACTAAACCACCTGCACGTTTTACTGAAGCATCTTTAGTTAAAGAGCTTGAAAAACGTAGTATTGGCCGTCCTTCGACCTATGCTGCGATTATTTCTACCATTCAGGAACGTGGTTACGTTAAGTTAGAAAACCGTCGTCTTTTCGCCGAAAAAATGGGTGAAATTGTGACGGATCGTCTGGATGAAAGTTTTAATAACTTGATGAATTATGCGTTTACGGCAGACCTCGAAGGTCAGCTTGATAAGGTCGCAACAGGCGAGCGTAACTGGAAAGAGTTACTAGACGCTTTCTATGGTGACTTTAAGAAACGCCTAACCAATGCTCAGGGTGAGCAGGGAATGCGCCGTAATCAACCAGTTGAAGTACCAGCAGTACATTGCCCTGAATGCTCACGTCCAATGCAGATTCGTACGGGTACAACGGGTGTGTTCTTAGGTTGTTCTGGCTATAACTTGCCGCCGAAAGAACGTTGTAAGGGTACGTTGAACTTAACACCTGTTGAGTCTTTAGCTGCGCTATCTGATGATGATGGTGCTGAAACTGCAGACTTGATGTCTAAGCATCGTTGTGAGAAATGTGGCACTGCCATGGACAGCTATGTGATTGATGGTGGTCGTAAACTTCATGTATGTGGTAATAACCCTGACTGCGATGGTTTTGAGCTTGAAGAAGGTGAGTTCAAGATTAAGGGTTATGATGGGCCAACGATCCCATGTGATAAATGTGATGGTGAAATGCAGCTTAAGACTGGTCGTTTTGGCCCGTATTTCGCTTGTACAAGCTGTGACAATACCCGTAAAGTCTTGAAAAGTGGTCAACCTGCACCTCCACGTGTAGAACCGATCAAAATGGAACATTTACGTTCAGCGAAACATGATGACTTCTTTGTATTGCGTGATGGTGCGGCGGGCTTATTCTTGGCAGCGAGTAAATTCCCGAAAATTCGTGAAACACGTGCGCCAAAAGTTGCAGAATTACGTAGTGTGGCAGCTCAGCTTGATCCAAAATATCAATTTATTTTACAAGCGCCAGATGTAGACCCTGAAGGTAATCCAACAATTGTGAAATTCAGTCGTAAGAATCAATCACAATATGTAGGTTCAGAAACCCCTGAAGGTAAACAAACAAAATGGAGCCTAATTTATCAAGATGGTAAATGGGTTGAGGGCTAATCAAGTCCAATATAAAAAATGCTAGCTCAGCTAGCATTTTTTATTTCTAAAACAATAAAAGAAAATTTTAATTTTATGGGGAATAAGAATGTGGAAAAACATTCGGGTTTTATGCTTATTAATTATTTTATTGATTGTTGCTGTTCAAGCATGGCGAGATCAAAATCAAGATTGGAATCGACCAGTTGTCGTTGTTTTACATCCTATTAATGCAGATGGTTTAGAGATAACACAGGCCTATATTCATCAGTTGAAAAACGAAAATTTTTGGGCAATCAGAAATTATTTAAGTGAGTGGTCACAGCATTATCGCGGGCAATCAGGAAACTTTGAAATTCGCTTGGGACAGCCGTTACAGCAACGACCACCTGAGGTTCCTCAAAATGCCAATGTCTTGCATGTTATTTGGTGGAGCTTAAAATTTCGTTTCTATGCATGGCGACAAAAACAACCCGAAGACAGTGGAGCATCACTCAAACTTTACTTAAATTATTATGATCCGAATTACCAAAAAGTCCTGATCCATTCGACTGCTTTAGAAAAAGGTCGCATTGGTAGTGTGAATTTATTTGCGACCAAAACACAAGCTTCACAAAATCAGGTTGTGATTGTTCATGAGCTATTACATGGCTTTGGGGCACAGGACAAATATGATTTAAAAACAGGACAACCTATTTACCCTTTAGGTTATGCCCAACCTGAAAAAGTACCTCTATATCCACAAACCGATGCCGAAATCATGGGTGGTCAAACGCCTTTGTCTGAGCAGAGCAGTACAATGCCGAATGGTTTACAAGAAACAATAATAGGTTTACCTACTGCCAGAGAAATTGGCTGGGTGAAATAAAATTGTGGATAAATACTGCTTTATCCACATCAATTGTTAAGAAACGATGCAGATTTTATACAGACAAAAAATGTGAAGTGCATCACTATTATTAGGTAGATGAAATTCTAATACCTGATAATAAGAGTAGCCATGATGAAAACTGTAGGTAATGATTTAGTACGTAATCAGTTACATGCTGACCGTAAATGGTATTTGATATTGGGCTTTGTGCTGATTGGTTTTGGCCTGATTTTATTTAGTTCATTACCATTTGCGACCTTTTCTGTCGTTTTTTTATTTGGAATACTCATGATGGTCTGCGGTGTTTTGCATCTCGTCGCTGCTATGAGTGTTTTTAAAGGCGCAAGCCGATGGTTGTGGGCCATCTTTGGTGTGCTTTATTTAATGGCTGGTTATTATGCGTTTTCTACTCCAGTCACTACAGCAGTAGTGCTGACAAGCCTATTGTCTATAGCGCTGATCATTGCTGGTGCTATACGTACTATAAATGCAATTTTACTTAAGCCAATTACTGGGTGGGGCTGGACCCTGTTTTCAGGGTTATTAACGCTCGCTACAGGTATTTTAATTTTAGTTTCTAAAGATTCACCTTTTTGGGTATTAGGAATGTTCCTTGCTATTGATATTTTATTTCAGGGAATTAACTTTCTAGGTTTGGCCTCTGCCATTAAACATCTTCCTTCTAGTTCAAAAACAGTATCTTAAAAATAAGATTTAACCAAAGAGCACTTTAAGTGCTCTTTTTGTTTTTAGGATGGGCAGACCCATCTGTTATCGGGGTCTGTTAAACTATGTCTTGGTGTTTTAGCGATATGTGTTATGAGTCTTGCAAAATTAATTAATGAACTAAATGCTCAGCAAAAAAAAGCAGCTACTACGTCTGCGCAAAACTGTTTAGTTTTGGCGGGCGCTGGTTGTGGCAAGACTAAAACTATTGTTGCTCGTGCAGCTTATTTAATTGATCAGGGCTTGCCAGCGAACCAAATCCAGATTTTAACGTTTACTCGACGTGCTGCGAGTGAGATTGTTGCGAGAGTAGAACAACATGTGGGAGCACAGGCAAAGGGTCTGCGAGCTTCAACTTTTCATACTTTTTGTATGTATTTGCTACGCCGTAATCCGCAAGCTTTTGGATTAAATCAATTTAGTATTATTGATCGTGATGATCAGTCGCTTATGTTTCGTTTATTAAGAGGCAAAGATAAAGATAATGTCTTACCTAAAGCCGCAGAGCTGTGTGATTTATATTCTTATGCGAGAAATACTCAAATAAAGCTTTCTGAGGCATTAATTAAACAGCTTCCAGATGCATATGAGCATAAGACTCAAATTGCAGATTTAATGAAGACCTATGAGCAGCGTAAAAGAGAGCGTAATTTTTTAGATTACGACGATATTTTATCGATTGTGGCTGTCCATTTACAAAATTCAGAAGCATTAACGAATTGGGTAGCAGGTTTTTGTCAGGCATTGCTAGTTGATGAAATGCAAGATACCAATCCTTTGCAATGGGCTTTATTACAGCCCTTGATTGGCAAAGTGAAGCTATTTTGTGTTGGCGATGATGCCCAGTCGATTTATGGTTTTCGAGGTGCAGATTTTGAAAATATCCATTCTTTTAAAGAGCGGATACCTGACGCAGTTATTCATACACTGGATTTAAATTATCGTTCGACTCAAGAAATCTTAGATTTATCAAACTGGTTGTTGGCGCATAGCCCAATTGATTATCAAAAACAGCTACAAGCACATCGTGGGCAAGGGCAAAAGCCTCAGCTGCACCTATTTGGTAATGAATATGAAGAAGCAAACTGGATTGCACAGGACTTAATAACGCGACATCAGCAAGGTGCTAGCTGGCACGACCATATGATTTTGGTGCGTTCAGGCTATAGTGCACGATATCTGGAAGGGGCTTTCATTGCTGCTGAACTACCTTATCGTTTTATTGGTGGTGTAAAACTTCTTGAGTCTGCCCATGTGAAAGATGTGCTTAGCCTGTTACGTATTGTAAGTAATCCTCACGATGATTTGGCGTGGATGCGTTTTTTAACCTTGTGGGATGGTATTGGTGATGTTGGTGCAAGTAAGCTCGCGCAAGAGTTGATGGGAATTGCTGATGTTGAGGAGCGCTGCAACCGATTAGAACGTCATGGCAAAGTTCCTTTGCAAGCGATTTTAATTTTAAAACAGCTAGATGTATTACAGCAGCATGTTGAAGCAAGCATTGGCTTGGCACTCGATGCTTTAGGTGAACAGCTAGAGCAAAATTATAAAACTAAAGATTGGTCACGCCGGTTAAAAGACTTTGATTTGGTCAAGCAACTTGCGCGTAAACATGCATCTTTAGGTGAATTCCTCGAAGAATATGTTCTTGAACCTATTTCAGTTTCTGAAATTGAGAAAGCGGCTGATCAAGATTTAGTGACGTTAATTACGATTCATTCCGCTAAAGGTGCCGAACAGAAAGTCTGCTATGTACCTCATGTATCACCAAATCAATATCCTTATGCAAGAGCACAGGGCGATTTTGATGATGTCGAAGAAGAGCGCCGCGTATTGTATGTTGCATTAACACGTGCAGAAAATGAATTAATTTTGACCAAGCAAAACCTCAATACATGGTCAGAAGACAATTATGACGAACAAGGTCGTAAAATCGAAAGTTATTTCCTAAATGATCTTCCTGCACATTTGGTTCAGGCAAGGATTCATAGGCAAGTACCTCAGCCATTTGCTAAAAAGCAATGGAACCGTTCACCTACAGTAAATTTAGGTTTTGGTATCGATCTGGATTAAACTACTGTATAAGACACTGTGATTACTTAAATATATTGGCTGCTCCCTTTAATTGCCAATTAAGGTTAGAAAATGAAGATATTAGTTCGTAATTTAGATCGTGCTGTGAGTGAAACTGAAATTTTAGAGTTATTCAAAGCATTTGGTAAAGTTGAAACGTGTGTTCTTGTTACTGATAAAGACACAGGTAAATCAAAAGGTTTTGGTTTTGTTGAAATGCCTAACCCACGTGAAGCAATTAAGGCAATTAAAGGCTTAAACCTGCTTAAAGTTAAAGGCAATGGAATTCGCGTTAAAGCAGCTGAAGAGTAAGTCTTTAGTGTGAAAAGACAGTTTTTAGCTCTTTCGATTGTAACGCCAAATGGTACTCGTATCGCTGAAGGTATCAAAACACTTGAAGTGCGTTCATGGGTACCTACAAAACTGCCAATCAAAGATCTATTAATTGTCGAGAACCAAAATTTTTTGGTTAAAGATACTGATGAAGAAGAGGGAGTTGCTGTCGCTTTGGTTGATGTCGACTCTATTCATGCTTGGCGAAATGATGAAATTGAGCAAGCATGTGCAACTGCTTGGGACGAAGGGTATTTTGCTTGGGTTTTAAGCAATGTTCGTCCTATAAAGCAGCCATTAAAAACTTTAGCTAAACGTAAAATTTATCAAGTTGAGCTGGATTTACCATAAATAACGTTGATTTTATTAGTGGAGTCGTTAAGCTAAAGAATAGCTGTTGCAATAGCGATTTTAGAACAGGAAAGTTTATTTATGTCACGTGTTGCTCGTTATCATGCCGATCGTACCAATCAGAAGCTCTATTTTGCGCGCTTAGCGTGTCAACAGGCAGAACAGACCGATCATGTGCAGCAGATACAAGCTTACCGTGAAGCAGCAGTCTTTCATTTACATGGTGCAATGTTAGCTTTCTTACAAGAACTCGTACGTTATTACCGTTTAAATGAATTGCAACCCACTTTAAAATCTATTGAAGAACATATGGCGGCAAAAGGACAAGTTTCTCCAGAAGTGTCCGTTTTGCAACAATTGGCGAAAGATGGTTTTGTTGCAGAGCTCAAACGAGCTTACCGTATGTGTCAATATGCACCAGAACCTAAAGAGCCGACCCCAGAAGAAGAAACATCTTCTAATCTCATTATCAAAGTGACTCAAGGTCCTCAATCTTGGTTGCCAGATGTTAAGATTTTGCGTGAATGGCATCGCGAATTAAGCCATTTAATTGATGGTTTTCGTAATGAAATGGTCGAGTTCTAAAATTAAACTGCCCGAACGCTTGAAATTTAATCCGGGTGTGCCTATATAAATAAGACAAGAGATGCAAAGTGCAAGGGTGCTTTGCCACCATGTTGAAACATGGAGGAAATATATGTCTATACAGCAATTGAAAGAGTTATTTGGAAATCAAGAAGCCGTTTTGGAATTAGTCCAACTCGAAGGTGGCGAACTCGCCTTGCGTAATGCAGGTTCTGAGAATGAACCCTTGGTTAAAATTCAATTTAGCGATGAAGTAAAAGCAATCTTGGGTGAGCAAACTCCAGTTGTTGCTCAGCATATGATTCAGGCTGCACTGTTTGGACTGCTCGAAAAGCAGGTAAACGAATGGCAGGCTGAAGTACTAGATGAACAGCCTAAATTCTTGAGTTAAAAAAAGCGTACTCTTGAGTACGCTTTTTATAGGGTTAATGAATAGTTGACTGATGGGCAAGCTCGATCTGATTTAATATATGATGGCTCATATTCTTTGCCATTTCCTCTTTGGCATAGAACACTTCACCAATATTTTCATCTCTGATTACTGCGGCTTCTTCTTTACTTTCTGCGCAAATTAACACCTGAATTTGAGGGTTTAATTGCTTAGCAATCGCCACAATACGATGAATATCTAAAATATCCATAGGTGAGATCACCAAGAGTCTTGCATGCATGATGTGTGCTTGAATTAAAACACCTGGTTCGGTTGCAACACCACTCACAGCAGCAATATTCGACTGACGTAGCTTTTCTACGATTTCACGATTCTCTTCGGCAATAACGACTTTAATATTTTCATTAATTAAATTTTCAGTGATACGTCGTCCCACACCGCCATATCCAATAATGACAACCTGATCGCGTAAGTAAGCCTGATCAACTTCATCGGGTAACATGGCTAATGGGTCACCACTACGTTCAAGAAGTCGGGCTAGGTGAGAGCGCTCACGAATCCAGCGTTGTACGGGCTCAATGGCTGAAAATATAAAAGAGTTCAGCGTTATTGAAAATAAAGCACCAGCTAAAATCAGATTTTGTGCTTCTAAAGTTAATAAACCTAATGAGACACCAAGAGTGGCTAAAATAAATGAGAATTCACCAATTTGGGCCAAACTCGCACCAACTGTAAGCGCTGTATTAAGTGGATAGCGAAAGAATAAAACCAAAGCCATTGCAGCAAGTGTTTTACCTACCATAATAATTGCGATAACGGCCAAAATATGGAGCGGACGTTCAACCAGAATATGTGGATCAAACAGCATGCCCACAGAAACAAAAAACAGAATTGAGAAAATTTCACGGAGTGGAAGTGTTTCTTCTTCTGCGCGGTGGCTAAAGTCTGATTCTTTAACAACCATTCCTGCAAAGAATGCCCCTAATGCCATTGAAACCCCAAAAATGGCATAAGATCCGTAGGCAATTGAAACAGCAGCGGCAACAACAGTAAGGGTGAATAACTCTCTTGAACCTAAACGAGCAACAAACTGCATAATAATAGGAACAACACGTTTACCTACAATCAGCATAAAGGCAATAAAGCCAATTACTTTTAATAACGTGAGCCCAAGAGTTAACCAGATATTGCCATCTGCACCTTCTGGTGCTTTCCCGCCGAGTAAAACTGCTGTAGCTGGAAGAAGTACTAAAACAAGTACCATTACTAAATCTTCGACTAACAGCCAACCCACAGCAATTTTGCCGTTGACTGAATCTAAAAGACCTCGGTCTCCTAAAGCTTTTAATAATACAACAGTACTCGCACACGACAGGCTTAAGCCAAAAACCAGTGCAGAACCAAAGCTCCATCCCCATAGCAGGGATACGCCAACGCCTAACAGAGTGGCGACTGCAATTTGTAAAATCGCGCCTGGTACAGCAATACGACGAACCAGCAGCAAGTCATTTAATGAAAAGTGCATCCCTACACCAAACATCAGGAACATGACCCCGAGTTCTGCAAGCTGGTTAGCAAGATGCATATCAGCTTCTATGCCCGGTGTATTTGGGCTAATAATAATTCCGGCAATTAAATAGCCGATAAGAGGGGGAAGTCGTAATCGGGCCGCAAGATAACCAAAAAAGAGGGCAACACCGAAACCAACAGCAAGTAAAACAATTAAATCTACGTCATGCGGCACTAAAAACTCCTTTTACGTGAGTTAGGCTAAAGACAAGCATAAAAAATGCCAAGGCGAAATATGTGGAAAGTTTAACAAAAAAAAGCGAGCTATAAAAAAAATGCAAAAAAAAACGACTTCATTGTGAAGTCGTTTTTTTTCGAGGCTAAAATTATTTGATTTTAGCTTCTTTGAAAATCACGTGTTGACGGATTTTTGGATCAAATTTTTTGATTTCCATTTTTTCCGGCATAGTACGTTTGTTCTTAGTCGTGGTATAGAAATAACCTGTACCAGCTGTAGAAACGAGACGAATCTTATCACGCATTGTTCAGACTCCTTAGATCTTTTGACCTTGAGCACGAAGGTCTGCAACAACCTTTTCGATACCCAATTTGTCAATAATACGCATACCTTTAGTGGTTAAACGAAGACGTACAAAACGTTTTTCGCTTTCTAACCAGAAACGGTGGTGGTGCAGGTTCGGCTCGAACCGGCGCTTGGTTTTGTTGTTGGCGTGTGAGACGTTGTTACCAACGACTGGACGCTTGCCGGTAACTTGGCAAACCTTAGACATGGTGTAACTCCATTGATTCAGCCAACAGCAAATCTGTGGCCAGTCATACTAAATGTAAACGGATGAATTCATTCAAGGGGCGTTTTATACCAAAAATACGATTAAAAGACAAGCGGAATTGGTAAAAACGAGGCATGATTTAGTATAACAGATCATGCCTTGATCAGTTAGCGTAACAAGGTTTTCGAAATGAAACGATGAATGGGCTTATTGAAGGGTGGAAGAATGTATTTAAGGCTATAAAGTTTTGGATTAGACATCACCGAACGTTCATGAGAAAGGCTAAAAAAGCCCTCTGGTCCGTGATATTTACCCATACCTGATGCACCAATTCCCCCAAACGGTAAATCATCTTGAGCCACATGGGTAATCACCATGTTAATTCCGAAATGTCCTGAGTGGGTATGTTGTGCAATATAGTCAGCACGTGCCTGATCATAGTCAAAATAATACATCGCTAAAGGACGCGGGCGACTATTAATGAATTCGACGACTTCTTCTATTTGGTCATATTCCAAAATTGGCAGGATAGGACCAAAAATTTCATTTTGCATAATATCCATTGCAGTCGTTACGCCTGTAACTAAAGTCGGCGCAATTTTACGGATATCATCTAAAATTTCATTTTGAGGATTAATTTCAATAATACGAGCACCTTGATCGCGAGCATTTTCAAGATAGCCCTGAATGCGGTTGTATTGCTTGTCATTAATAATAGACGTGTAATCTTGATTATTGCGGAAATGCGGATACATGCCAGCCACAATCAATTTAAAGTTTTCGATGAATTCTGCAGTTTTCCCGCGTGGCAAGAAAATATGGTCAGGTGCAACACACGTTTGACCCGCGTTCCATAATTTACCTACAGCAATACGCTGAGCTACATCTTTCATATCCATAGATGCATGCACAAGGGCAGGAGATTTTCCGCCTAATTCAAGAATCACTGGAACTAGATTTTGAGCTGCGGCTGCCATGACTGTTTTACCAACAGAAGTTGAGCCTGTGAAAATCATTTTGTCAAAAGGCAAATGACTAAATGCATCTGAAATAACGCCCCCACCATTTACTACAGCAACTAATTCTTGTGGGAACGCTTCTGCTAATGCACTTTCAAGAACTCGCCCAAAGTTAGGAGAGGCACTCGAAATTTTGATCATGGCATGGTTGCCCGCTGCCAGTGCACAAATTAATGGCCCAACTGAAAGAAGTAATGGGTAATTCCATGGTGTAATAATACCAATTACACCCATAGGTTGGTATTGTACCCAACCTTTTGCTGGCTGATGTAATACACTGATATGGCGCTTTGAAGGTTTCATCCACGCTGTCAGATGTTTACTGTAATATTTGATTTGTTCCAAACTGGTGAGTAACTCACCAATTTTTGTTTCCATAACTGCACGATTGCCATAATCAAGGTTAATTGCGTCGGCAATCTGATCTTGATATTTTACCAAGACTCTTTTAAGACGAGCTAAACGATCAATACGCTCTTTAGCAGTGGGTACCGGATGACGTAAATAAGCACGCTTTTGTTGTTCAAGCAAATCATGTAAATGCTTAACATCATAAGGAAGCTGAGTCTCTGGATTTGTTTTTGTTTGACTGTTCATCGGTACTTACCAAATACATTGATATGTTTATTTTTTAGAGTAAATACTCTAAATAGTCAAGTCAGTTTATGTGTTCAAGTCTTAACCATTTGAATTATTAAAGGTTATTAAAATGTCTCAACCTAAAGCTCTGAAGACAAAAGACCGGATTTTACAAATCAGTTTGCAGCTTTTTAACGAGCGAGGTGAACGGTCAGTTACAACCAATCATATTGCTGCGGAGTTAGGTATCAGTCCTGGAAACTTGTATTATCATTTTCGGAACAAGCATGAAATCATTAAGGAATTAATGTATCAATATCAGGCCGAGACTTTGGAAGTGCTTTCTTTACCTGACGATAGACCATTAACGACCAATGATAAAATCAACTATTTTCAAGTGCTCAGCGGCCAGTTATGGAGCTACCGTTTTATTCATCGTGATGTTTATCATTTAGTTGAAAGTAACGAAGACTTTAAAAAGATTTATCCGCGTTTTGCGGGGCAGGTGATGCAGCAGGGCCAAAAGATTTATCAAGCCTTTGTAGATGCAGGTCTTATGAAAATGACGGCTTCGGAAATTGAAGCCCTCATTATTAACCTCTGGATTGTATTAACAAACTGGACAAACTTTTTGTATATGTCTGGTCATATTAGTGACAATAACCATTTAGAAGAAAAATGGGTTTGGCAAGCATTACGCCAAATGGTTTTCCTTGAAGGCCCTTATCTTATGGGGGAAAGCCGAGCAACTTATGAGCAGTTGCTTGAATCTCTTGGCCCTTCAGATCTATTTGCTAGCTTATCATCCTTAAAAGACGAATAGTTGTGCTTGTTTATTTAGGGCGCTAGAATACTCGGCCTATTAAAACATTTATCTCAATTAAGTGATATTAACCAAATGAATATGACCACTGCCAATACAGCCCGTTTACTGATTACTTGTGAAGACAAGCCAGGGATCGTACAAGCGGTATCGAGCTTTTTGTATCATCAAGGTGCAAACATTACCGCGCTTGATCAGTATGCGACGGAAGCTCAGGGCGGACGTTATTTCATGCGTGTTGAATTTGAACTTGATCATTTACAGTCGCGTAAAGATGCCTTAATTCAGACTTTTGCTGCGAACGTTGCTGAGCGTTATAGCATGCAATGGCGTCTTGCTTTCGTAGGCGATGTTAAAAAAGTTGGTATTTTAGTTTCTAAAGTTGACCATGCATTGCTTGAGTTGTTATGGCGTCATGCACGCGGTTCGTTACCTTGTGAAATTACTCATGTCATTTCAAATCATGAAGATTTACGTGAATCTGTTGAAAACTTCGGTATTCCATTTTCTGTAATTAAAGTTACTAAAGACAATAAAGCTGAAGCTTATGCGCAAATTGATGAAATGATGCAAGGTAATGATTTATTAGTTCTTGCACGTTACATGCAGATTTTAAGCGAAGATTTTGTTGCGAAATGGGAAATGAAAATTATCAATATTCACCATTCTTTCTTGCCAGCTTTTGTGGGCGCTAACCCGTATAAGCAAGCTTATGAAAAAGGTGTGAAGTTGATTGGTGCGACAGCTCACTATGTGACTGCCGACCTTGACCAAGGCCCAATTATTGAACAAGACGTTGAACGTGTGAGCCATAATTATAATGTTGAGCAATTACGTGAGTTAGGTGAAGATGTAGAGCGTAATGTATTGGCTCGTGCAGTGAAGTGGCATTTAGAAGATCGTATTATTGTTGATGGTAATAAGACTGTTGTTTTTTAAATAATACTTATTATAAAAAAGCACGCTTCTTGCGTGTTTTTTTATATTTAAAATTAATTTGAAATGATATAACATATCAATAATAAGTAGGTTTATCGTAGGATTAGATCTGTTCATAGTGTAATTAGTCTAACTATTTTAAGTTTGGCTAAACAAATCGTGAACAGGGGATATCTATTCATGTAACTATGAGAAAACTAAAGCAAAGATACTCAACTGGTAACAATCCCTGATAGAGAGTAAATGTTTTTCTCAAAAAATAGTTGCAAATGAAAACACTTCTCATTTATTATTGTGGCACTTTATTGTTCTATCCGATGTTTGAAATCGTTTCTATAAATAGAAATCTGAAATCATCATCCATTAGGTAATTAGATTCTTATGAGTCAATCTTCCGCAGCCTTAAACGCTCCCAATCCGATGAAAAAGAAAGTCATCACAGCACTAATTGCAGTTGCAATTGGTCATATCGGGGTCTTATGGGCAGTTAGCCATATTAAGCCTGCTGAATTAAAGCCAATCGATAAAAAACCTTTACAGGTACGTTTCGTAAAAATTCAAGATCAGCCAAAACCACTACCTCCTAAACCAAAGGAACCGCCAAAAAAACCGGAACCTAAAAAAGAGGTAAAAGAAGTTAAAGTTGTTGAAAAACCTGTGACACCACCGAAAAAAGTGGAAAAGATTCAACAGGTGAAAAAGGCTGAAACACCAAAACAAACAGTAAAGACAGAACCTAAAGTTGAAACCAAAGTGGTGACAACGACGACTACTGTTACTGAAAAAGTCGTTGAAAAACCAAAGCCAGTGGTACAAGAAGCACCTAAAGCTCAACCCGCTCCAGATCCATCACCAAAACGAGTTTCGATTGGTGGTTCGGGTGTACAGTGGAGTCGTTCACCACGATTAACAGTTTCTTCAAAAGATTTACAAGGCGAAGCACGCTCTATCATGGTACTGATTGAAGCCGATGAAAAAGGCAAGATTATTAATGTGCGAGTGACCAGAAGTAGTGGTATTTCAAGTCTAGATGACAAAGTTGTCCGTGCTGTTCGCGGTGCGAAATTTAAACCTTATATGGAAAACGGGGTTGCTTACCCAATTAAAGCAGAGCAACCTTTTGATTTAACCCCTTAAATGAATTTGAGTCCCAACGGCTAACCTTAATCAGGAGTTCAATATGAACTTTTCAATCTATTGGCAACATGCAGATGCAGTGAGTAAAACCCTGTATTTCATCTTATTGGCAATGTCGATTGCTACCTGGACAGTTTTCATCTTACGTTTGATGGGGACTCGCCAATTAAAGCAACAAGCTTATGCTCAACTTTCTCAGGCTATTACTTCGCTAAAAGCAAAGTTACAACCTTTGACTTTTGAACAGCGTAAAGCGGTTGCAGAACAGGCTCTACTTCGTCAAATTTCTGCTGAAAAAGTCAATGCTGAAAAAGGTATTTCTGTTTTAGGAACAATTGCTTCAATTGCACCATTCGTTGGTTTGTTTGGTACGGTATGGGGTATTTTCCATGCACTTGTTGCAGTAGGTAAAAGTGGACAAGCAGGTCTGGCTCAAGTGGCTACACCAGTAGGTGAAGCGCTTATCATGACGGGTCTTGGTCTTGCAGTTGCGATTCCTGCGGTATTGGCTTATAACATCTGTGTACGTGCTAACCGTGGTCTTGCTCATGATTTACAAGATCAAGCGCACAGCCTGTTAATTGACACGATGTTGCAGCAAGACTCAACTGTAAAGTCTGATGTTAAAACTGCACAGCAAAGTTATGTTGGAGGTCAAGCTTAATGGCTTTTCAATTGGGTGAAGACCACGATAGTGGCATAAATGAGATGAACCTCATTCCGCTAATCGATGTTATGTTGGTGTTAATGATCATCTTTTTGGTCACAGCAACAGTTGCCAACCCATCGATTCCATTAACGCTTCCTAAAACAACTGCTGAAATTATTGATCCACCACCAAAAGCAATTACGATTAGTATTAATGCAAATGGTGAAGTGGCTTGGGATACTCAAGTAATTAGCCTTGATGAGCTTCAAAAACGTTTTCAAGAAGCAGGTCAAGGTGATGTTAAACCAACAGTTCAGCTTCGTGCCGATAAAGAGTCGAAGTACGATACTGTTGCACAGGTAATGTCTCGCGCCAGTGAAGCCGGACTGAGCGATATTGCCTTTGTCAGTGAAAACTAAAATTTAGTTTACCTAATAAAAAAGCAACCAAATCGGTTGCTTTTTTATTGCTGTAATTTATTGATCTTTCATAAGATGCTGGAATTTACTATAGAGCTTGAGCAACTTAGGTGGTATTGCAAAGTTGCAATAACCTTGTGAAGGATTCTTTGCATAGTAATTCTGATGATATTCTTCGGCTGGATAGAACGTCGGAACAGGGGACAGTTCAGTCACAATATCAAGATCATCATCTTTTAGCGTTTGAATTGTATGTTCTGCTGCCTGCTTTTGCTCTTCATTATAATAGTAAATAACAGAGCGGTATTGCGTGCCCATATCATTACCTTGGCGATTTAAAGTCGTTGGATCGTGAGTCGCGAAGAATACATCGAGTAACTGGGAGTATGTTACTTGTTCTTCATCAAAATCTACCAAGATCACCTCAGCGTGCTGGGTATCTCCTTGGCATACTTGCTCGTAAGTAGGGTTAGTCGTGTGCCCACCTGCATAACCACTAGTTACTTTTTCTACACCGCGTATTTGTAAAAATACAGCTTCGACGCACCAAAAACAGCCGCCGCCAAATAATGCCTGTTGCATTGTTTTTCCCTCTATTTCCTACCTATTACAATAGGGTTTATGTATTTAAAATACAAAGTAAAGCATGTATAAAAAAGTAAAGAAAAGTGCATTACTTATTTCATTTAGCTTTAGGTAAACCTTGTCGAACGATTTGAGAGAAGTGTTCACTACTCTGATCTGAAAGCTGTTCAAAATTTGCAGTACGTGGGTTGATATGCGCAATTTGATACCACTGTTTTAAACTGACGTTTTGATTAAGTGCTTTAAGATCATATAAATAATTAGGTAAGTAACCTGAAGCGATTAGACGATAATCTTTAGGAAGTTGATATGGGTTAATCGCTTGAACCATATCAAAAATGAGAGTTGTACAGTTACTCGTGAGTGTATTGTACCACTCTGGTTTTGTACGTAACTCATCTGATTTTTTAAGATATTCTAAAAATAAAGCTTTTTGCTCAGATCGAGGCATGTTGATAGGAAAATTATAAACTTGCTCTTTGCGGACATTACTACGCGTATAGACAATATCTTTTTCATCAGAAGCAATTAAGCTCAGTTCATATTTTCTAAAAAAACCACCGATTGCCGAAAACTCTTCAGTTTTTTCTTTGCGAATCTCGATTGAGAAGACTAAAGGTTGTTGGTGTGCAAATTCAAAACTGACCAGTGTATGGGCAATTTGTGGTCCCATCCAGTAAGAGGCAATGATGTTTATTCCATTTAACTGGTTGAGGTCAAAAGTTCGAGTTTCCCAGCGAACATCATAGGTTCCATCGGGGTGCCAGTTGAAGTTACGGACATTATGCAAAGTGACTACATCGCCATGCTTTTCATAGCTCAGCATATTGGCAACTTCAGGGTTCCAGTCACGGTCTTGACGTGCAGTAATTGAAAAATACCAAACGAGAGAGCAGGCAAATGCTAAAAGGTAAATCAGGATATCTGTACGGCGGCTAACAAGATGGCCTTCAACATATAGGCCCGCCATACTCAGCGCAAAAGCAATCCAGATGCCAATGAGTATGCGGCTGCCTAACCAGCCAAAAGGTTGTTGAACCCAGAGCGCTACGCATACCCAAATACTAGAAAACACAATAAACAGCGTGAATAGACTATGTAACAGCCCAAAAACTAGAGCAATAATAAATTCACGTGTTCCGATATTGTGCATAGGCATCCATTGAATTATTTTTTATAAGTGGCAAACTCGAATGAAGTCCCTGATTTTTCATCAACTTGCTGTTCACTTGCAGTTTTATGAAATTCACTCGGTATTGTTGGATAATGTGCATCACCTTGCACATCTAAGTCAACATGAGTAAGTTCAAGACGGTCTGCAATTGACAAAGTTTGCTTGAATATCTCACCGCCACCAATGATGAACAATGCCTGCTTTTCAGTATTTTTTACATCTTCTAAAGCTGCATTTAAAGCATCTTCAATTGAATAGGCAATTTTAACGCCATCAAATTGCCAGTTAATATCACGGGTAATGACCCAGTTCACACGGTTTGGTAGAGTACGGCCCATAGACTCAAGGGTTTTACGACCCATCACAACCACACCACCTTGGGTGATTTCTTTAAAATGTTTTAAGTCGGCAGAAATATGCCATGGCAACGCATTGCCTTTACCAATACAGTGGTTTTTATCCATTGCCACAACGTGAACAACTTCTACATTTTGCCATGCCATAATCTTATTCTCTAAACCGTAACCTAATGAAATTTGAGTCGTTGTTATACTGCAACTGGTGCTTTAATTGCAGGATGCGACTCATAACCTACAATTTCAACATCTTCAAATTTGAAATCAAATAAGTCTTTTACTTCTGGATTCAGTTTCAATTGGCAGAGTGGTAAAGGTTCACGTGTCAATTGAAGTTGTGCTTGTTCAAAATGATTGACATAAAGATGCGTATCACCGCCTGTCCAAACAAAGTCACCGACTCCTAAACCGCACACTTGAGCAATCATATGGGTGAGTAGAGCATAGCTCGCAATGTTAAAAGGCACGCCCAAGAATACGTCTGCACTACGTTGATAAAGTTGGCATGACAGCTTGTTATCTTGTACGAAAAATTGAAAAAGCGTGTGGCAAGGTGGTAAGGCTACTTGTCCAGCTTCGTTCGGGTTCCAACCAGAAATAATTAAACGACGTGAGTTTGGGTTGGTTTTAATTTCATTGATTAACCATTTAATCTGGTCAAAACCATCTTGATTATAAGTACCGTCAGCATTTTTGGTTGCGCCGAAATTACGCCATTGATGACCATACACTGGGCCAAGCTCATGCTCTGGGCGGCCAAAACGAGCAGTTTGTTCTGCTGTTGCCCATTCGTCCCAAATGGAAACTTTATTATCTTTTAGATATTGGACGTTGGTGTCGCCTTTTAAAAACCAAAGTAACTCAATCACAATAGAACGGAAGTGAACTTTTTTTGTGGTGAGTAAAGGAAAACCTTTAGAGAGATCAAAACGCATTTGATGACCAAATACAGAACGGGTTCCTGTGCCTGTACGGTCGCCTTTGTCACCGCCATTATCAAGGATATGTTGTAGAAGGTCTAAATATGCACGCATAACACTCTCGAGTTCGGATTAATTCCATAAAATAAAGGGGGAGATAGCTCAACGATAAATAATTACGCAATAGAGCTGCTTCATCATGAACCACTGAAGATGATACCTGTTGTAGCTCAAGATGAAAATCTAAAAATGGTTCTATAGCATTTCAATGGGTGTAATTAATCAAATCGCTTGGCACGATTTTGATAAATTGAAACAAGGAAAAAGCCAACCAGTACAAAGCCTAAAGCTTGTATCGCAAGAATCCATTTGTCCTGAGCAGGAAGCAGATACATCAAAATAACAATGATAAAAATAGGATAGATGCTGCTTAAAAGTCCAACGCTCGATTTATATGATTTGTTATTTGAAATTTTGCTATTTAAGTAATGTCCAACATGTAAACCAAAACCGAAAATAAGGCTGAGTACTGTATAAATAGGAGACAAGGGCTGAACTTGATTAGCTACGTAAACTGCCACACAAACGGCAACAATAAAGATGAGTTTGATATGGCGCGGAGCGTTGTACCAATAAGCCAACATGAAAACAAAACCTATTTATTAAAAAGTGATTGCGGTGAAAAAATAAAAGCTGCCAGCGCCATAAAAGCAATTCCCTGAACGCCCCAGATCAGCAAGTTAGGCATTGCTTTAACAAAAATTAGAGCGAATAGAAGTGCGATAGGTATCCAAGTCAAGAGGCGGTAAAATAACCCAGTCGGATTTTTTTGAGCAAAGTGCAATTTAAAGTAACGGCAAATTAAAAAAATTACCCCAGTTCCAGTAAACATCAGAATCGTATCTAAAGGCAGTGGTTGGTATTGATATAGCGCAATGCAAATAAGCAGCGTAATAATTAAAATCACTAGTTTTTTAAATGTCGGGACTTGCGTGTTAAACCAGAATTCCAGCATGGTATATCTTCATCTTGGGAGAATAAAAACTGTAGCATAAAAAAGAAAAGAGGAGCCGAAACTCCTCTGATTTAGATGTTAACTATTCTTTTGTGGACCCCAGTCGTAAATTTTCTTTTGATAGGCATACCACATCATCCAAAGGCCAATTAGCAACATTGGAATTGTTAGAATCTGTCCTTTCGTCATCCAGCCAAACAGAATAAAACCTTGGTCGGCATCAGGCTGACGGAAGAATTCCATAACAAAGCGGGCAACGCCATATCCCATTAGGAATAGGGCAGAAACAGCCATACGTGGACGCGGTTTTGAACTAAACCACCACAAGATAATGAATAGAATCAAACCTTCACAAAGCGCTTGATAGATTTGTGATGGATGGCGAACCAGGTGTAACGGATCCGTTGGGAAGATCATACCGAATGGATAATTCGGGTCAGTTACAGCACGACCATATAACTCTCCACCAATAAAGTTACCAATGCGTCCGAACATTAAACCAGTTGGTACACAAGGGGCAATAAAGTCGAGCGTCTGGAACCATGTTTTTTGGTATTTTTTACACCAAAATAGCATAGCAACCATAACACCGAGAAAGCCGCCGTGGAAACTCATGCCACCTGTCCAGACTTGAAATAACCAAATCGGATTTTCGAGGAATTTATCAAACTCATAGAAAAGGACATAGCCGACACGACCGCCCAGAACAACACCTAGGGCACCATAGAACACTAGGTCGGAAACCATGTCTGATGTCCAGCCATCACGTTGTTTCGCACGGTAGGAAGCAAGTCCCCAAGCACATAAAAATGCCAATAAATACATGAGTCCATACCAATGGACTTGAAGAGGTCCTAAGTGTATTGCGACCGGATCGATATTAGGATAGGTCAGCATTGCTGCTCCTTGATCTTACGTTTTGACAGATTGTAGCGGAATGATGTGAAAAATGTTGTACATTCAATGTGTAAAGATAGGGAACAAGAATTAATGTGTATTGTGGCTTTAGCATGGCATGTTCTGGATGATATGCCCTTGTGTCTTATGTCAAATCGGGATGAGTTTTATCATCGTCCAACAGCTTTGTTGCATCAGTGGAAACATACACCAATTGTTGCAGGGCAGGACTTACAGTCGGGTGGCACTTGGATGGGCGTTACCCCTCAAAGTCGATGGGCTGTTTTAACCAACTTTCGTGATGGGCGAGACCAAAAAACTTATGAAACTTCTCGGGGCCATTTGGTTCAGGCTTTTTTAGAATCTGATTTATTGCCGATTCGATTTGCTCAACAATTAGAACAGCAGCAACAGAACTTTGCTGGTTTTAATTTGTTTATGGGAAATGCTGACCAAGCTGTCTATATGAGTAACCGAGGTGAAGCTCCTCAAGTATTGGCTAACGGTGTTTATGTAGTTTCCAATGGCTTGATGTCTGAACATTGGGAAAAAACCAGACATTTACGAACGCGCTTTACGCAAGAGTTTTTGCCTATGCTTCAACACCAGACAGAAGAATTAACCTTGCAAAATGCGGCGTGGGATATTCTGGAAGATGAGCGTAAGGTCACAACGGCATTATTACCGAATACTGGCATTCAAGCAGAAATGGAAGAGTTATTATCATCCACCTTTATTCAAAGTCCCGTGTACGGAACACGCTGTTCGAACTTTCTAAGAATGACCAATAATGAATGGCTTTGGTTGGAAAAGACTCAACAGGGTGAATACAGCGGTCAAATTGTTCAGCAGCAGGTTCTCTTAAATCGATAGAAATAAAAATGCCGATCAATTGATCGGCATTTTTATAGGCATAAACAAATTAGCCTGCGATTACACCGCCATCTTTACGGGTAATCACAACAGTTGCTGAACGTGGACGTGCAGTTTTGTTGCTTGGGTCTTTCTGGGTTGCTGGCCAGTTACTGTCTGGTGTCGCATAATTTTTAGAATCTTCACCAGGATGTTGAACATTAATAAAAATAGCTTTGTGGTCAGGTGTCATGGCAATGCCTGTAATTTCACATTGCTTTGGTCCAACCAAGAAACGGCGTAATGTTGAGTCTGTAACTTTAGCGCCGACTAACGTTTGTTGGCCATTTGAAGTAGTTGCAGCAGCGCCATCACCAATCTGACCAGGTAGTGCAGCAAGCATCATACAGTTCGTAACATCAGTATATGCGCCATCATCTGTTTGAATCCAAAGCACACCACGTGGGTCAAACCACATCCCGTCAGGAGATGACAAATCATTGTTGTCTGTGAGACCCGATAAGTTGATGTTTGAAGCCATAGATGCTTCTGCACCAAATAGGTAGATATCCCATTTGAAGGTTTCAGCAGTCGTTTTGTCATCGGTTTCTTTAAAACGAATAATGTGACCGTTCACATTACCTTTTTGGGTGGTTGTTCCATCCTTAAGGTCTGTATAGTTACGTGGATTGGCTGCATCAGTTGCATAATCTTTACCACGGTTTGAGTTATTGGTTAGAGTTACATAAATTTCGCCGTTTACTGGATTGACTGTACACCATTCTGGGCGGTCCATTTTGGTAGCACCGACTGAGTCGCCCGCCAAACGTGCAAATGTCACAACGTCCGCTTGAGATTTGAAAGGGTAGGTGGTGTTGCTTTCATTTAAGCCATTTTTACCATAGCTAAGTTCAATCCATTGACCTGAACCATCGTTATTAAACTTGGCAACATACAATTTGCCAGCGTTCATATATTTGTCGCCAGTCGTATAACCGCCGTTTACATCTTTGGCATCCCACACTGCGCTAGAGACAAATTTGTAGATGTATTCACCGCGAGAGTCATCGCCCATATAAAATGCTAATGGTTGACCTGCTACAGCACGGCAAGCACTGTCTTCATGTGCAAAACGGCCTAACGATGTTCTTTTAACTGGGTTTAGACGGTTATCAAAAGGATCAATCTCAACCATCCAACCGAAAGTATTTGGTCCGTTGCGATAGTCCTGTGTAGGCTGTGCAGCTTTTACATCGGCATTCCAGCGGTCATACAAGTCTTGTGACTCAACTTGACCAATTGCTGTTTCCCAGCCGTAGCGTGAACTTGTGCCTAAATAAATTTGTCGCCCTTGTCCATCAACATTAGGGATTAACTCACCGTTTTTATCTTTTAAATAAATGATCTTGCCCTCTGTATCTTTTTTAGGAGCACCTTTTTCATCTTTCTCATAGAGGTAAAGTTCATCTTTTTTAACGCCTAAACCATAACGTTTTAATGCAATTTTTTCTGCATCGGTACGTGCATATTCATCGCTACCTGAACGTTGGAAATAACCAATAAAGTTTTCTTCGGTAGTTAAGTATGTGCCCCAAGGCGTATAACCGTTACCGCAGTTATTATGGGTACCACGAGTTTGACGACCAGCAGGTGAGAAACGAGTTGCAAGCAAACTAGACCCAGCAGCAACACCTGCAAAATTCATCTCTGTTGATGCTGTAATGCGGCGGTTAAAAATTGATTTTTTATCAATTACTACTTTTTGAGTTGTTGCATCTTTCTTGATATGAACAATTGAAACGCCATGTGCATTGGTTTCACGAATCACTTCATCTTCAGGGCGGCGTCCATTAACTTTTGTTGGGCCTTTAGGGTGCAAGAAGGTCTGGTTGATATATTCGTGATTCATTACCAACAAACCTTCAGTCGAAACACTTTCATCAAAGTTGTTTTTTGACGTATTTAAACCAAAGAAATGCATACCGTCATGGCAATCACCAGAACGGAACTGGAAGCTTGGACCAGATGGAATATTATTGTCATCCCAGTCGCCAAAAGCAGGGTTGATTGAATCACCTAAAGCGTAAATGACATTTGCTTCATAGCCTTCTGGTACAGTCACAATATCGTTGTGGTTTTTTGCAACTGCCGTGAAAGTTAATTTTTCTGGTTTTTTATTTGGGTCTACCGGTGGGATTCCACCGTTGTTAGAACCTGAGTCATCATTACTATCATTACAGCCTGTTAAAGTAGAGGCTAAAGTTAAAGCTACAGCACCGCTTGCTGCTTTAGTAATTAAACTACGGCGACTTACATGTTGTTCTAAAATGTCACGAAAGTGGATGTTGTCAGAAGTATTATTGTCCAGTTCTTGATCTTCATGATATGGCGTCAGCTCTGTCATGGGAAATTCCTAAGTAAGTAAAGAAATAAAGAGATTGTTCTAAAAATCTTCATTAGCTTAGTTGGGTAGTGTGACGAGGCTTTGACGTTTTGATGATAGGTTTGTGAAATATTTGATCGTTTAGTCAAAAAAAGAAACCTGCACAAGGCAGGTTTCTTCTATTTTGGTGAAAGAGATTATTTTTTTACAACAGATGGAGCAATTGGGTCGGCAGTGATATAGCCAACCGCTGCTGCAAATTTATTGCTGTAGTTTGTATTAATGGCTGTATCAATTTGCGAAAGTAAATCTGCACTGATACCAGTACGAACACCGTTAGTTTCTTTGTAGAAACGGTTCCATTCATCACCTGGATGTTGGAAGTTACTCATGATGTAAGTCCAACCATTTACTTCATCAACTGCGTGTAGACCTGTTGACTCTGCACCTGCTGGTGTAGACAAGATACGGATGAGCTGTTTAGTGTCGACATTGTAAGCCCATAAGAAGTTATTTAAGTGGTTACCAGAGTCTTCACCGATAAATAACGTACGTAACTTTTCAGAGAACTTCAAGTTGTCAGGGCTAGCAATCTGTTCTGGGTCAGCAGTGTTACCTAAGCTGTCAAAGCTAATGTCTTTACCTTTAATGAGAAGACTAGATTGGCTAGGTACCCATTCACTGTTAATTGCTACATTTGCGCTGTCCTTTTGACCTCCTGTCAGTTTATGCTCCAAAATACCACCAGCCGTGATTTTTGGGAATTTAACGTTGTGCTCAGCAAGGTAACCGCTACCACCTTCAACCATTGAATCAACAATGTTAGCTAAAGCTGAATATGCGCGTTTATCTGCAATATTTACAGTCGTACCTTCGTTCTTAGTCAATGCCATTGAAGCGCCAACGTAAGCAGCATAACGGTGTGTCTCAAGGAAAGCAGCTGCAAGTTTAGTTTTGTCGCTGTTATCTTTAAGCTTTAGATAAACACCAGTTTTGCTCAAATAAGTAAATTTGAAACCTTGTGCTTCTAATTCTGCTTTTTGAGCAGCTTGTTGGAGTTTTAAACGATCTTTCGCAGCTTTTGCTAAAACTTGTTGTTCAGGAGTACCTTTATCGCCTGCATCAATAGCATCTTTTTCTGCTGTCGTTGCATCGTTTGGATATTTGGCAATTTGTAGAACTGATTCGAAAATATCAGTTCCTTTAATACCGCTCTTGATTAGGTTCTCAATCTCTACACTTGTTGCATGACCAAGCTTGATCCATGAGATCTGACCTGTCGTTGTATCTGTAAGTACTGTTGTATATTTTGCAACGTAAAGTGTGCCGGCAGATAAGTCTTTCTCTTTATCTGCAACGAACATGAAGAGACCACCATTGGTGTAGTCGTCACCCATCAAAACTGTACGGTTATCTGGGAAAACTTGCACAAGCTCATGTGAAATACGGCCTAAACAGTAGTGCTTTGTCACACGACCCGTACCATCTGCATTTACGGTAATTTCTGGTAAATGACCGTAGTTATATGGGTTTGCTGCATTTTCATCACCATACACATTTTTACTGAATGCTTTAAGTGTTGAAAGTGATTGACCTAACTTTTGGTTGAAAGCATCTGGCTCATATTCTTCACTCGATAAATGAGTTCCCCATGGTGATAAGCTTGCACCACAAGTAATCCATAGGCCATGTGCACTTGAAGTGTCTACATTGTGATATTTAATTAAAGTCAAATGACCAGTTTTCGGGTCTTGATCTAAAGTTAGCACTGCTATCGGAGATGATAATTTACCGTACGTATCACCACCATTTTGGTCTTTTGATAAATATTCAAACTGAACCACATGGAACACCGGGTTACCAGTTACACCTAATGCTTTCTTGTCTGCATCTGTGAAATCTTTGCCAGTTGCTTGTTTGAAGCTAATCAGAGAACTACCATCTGGACAGTCAGAGAAGAATTGACGTTCTTTACCTGCAACTGATTTGTCAATAATTGGCTTATTATTAATGTCAACATAACCACCCGCGATAATCTTTCCGCCTTTACCATCAGGAACTTCTGTACCTGTTAAGAAGAATGGTTTGTAAGCAAGTTGATATTCAGTTTTACTGCCATCTTCCCATGAAATAGCAAGCTTTGATGCACATGCTGTTGTTGCGATCTCTGCTACAGTAGACGGTGCAGGCATTGATGTGAACGTTGCATTTTTAAAGTTAATTGGTTTTGATGGAGTGGTAACGTCTGAATCATCATTGCTATCGTTACATCCTGCTAACGTTGCTGCCGTAGCCATCGCACCTAATGGAAGAAAAGGGATCCCCGTAAACCATTTTAAAATGTCGCGACGTGTTGGGTGGTTAGAAGCAGTTGTCATAATAAATCCGTAACTTTTGTGAGTATATTTGTTGAGTTGATTCTATGGACTGGAAATGACACTTTTCTTACATTTTTAAGTCACTTTGAAGACAGTTTATGGCTTTGTAGATTAAAAAGTGGTCTATATAAAAAAGCCTGAACTTAGAGGTTCAGGCTTTTCTTAAAAATTATTTTATTCAGCAGATTGAGCTTTTCTTTTCTCAAGAATTTTACCGAACAATAATCCAAGTTCGAAAAGCAACCACATCGGGATAGCCAACATCACCATAGAGATTGCATCAGGTGGGGTAATGAACATCGCTACAAAAAAACAGCCCACAATGATAAAACGTCTTTTTTCAGCAAGACTTTTTGTATTTACCACACCAATTAAAATCAGTAGAAGCGTCGCGATTGGAATTTCAAAAGTGACACCAAAAACTAAAAACAGCTTTAAGCAAAAGCTTAGGTAGCTATTAATATCCGTCATAGGTGCAACAGTTTCAGGCGATACACTAATAAAGAAATGTAAAATTGCAGGAAGTGTAATGTAGTATGCAAAGGCAACTCCAGCATAGAACAAAACAATACTGCCGATGAGTAATGGCAGCGCTAAATGACGTTCTTTTTGATATAACGCTGGGCGGACAAAAGTCCAGATTTCATAAAGAATAAATGGCATTGCCAGCACAAGCGCGACAAATAAATTGAGCTTAAAAGGCGCCATAAAGGTTGCAGTTACATCAGTAGCAATCATTGAAGATGATGCAGGAAGTTGCAGCCTTAAAGGTTCAGATAATAATTGGTAAGTGTTATTTCGAAAGGGTAATAAGCAAAAGAATAAAAATAATGTTACCCCGACAATCCTAAATAAATGACGTCTTAAAACGACCAAATGGTTCATGATTGGCATTTGGTCTAAATTTTCTTGTGTATTTACAGTCGTTGAAGGCAGTTGGTTCATACGGCAATCTTCAATTTTACGGGAGGTGTTTCTAAAGTGTCGCTTTGAGATGCCAAAGGTGTAAATTTGGCAAGAAAGGGCACTTCATAATTACCCGATACAGGGGAGTACATCGTAGACTGAGATATCGTTTCAGCTACCTCAGTTTTTTCTGAGTTGTCTGAAGTAGTCTGTTTTTGTATTTCTTCAAGTTGTTGTTGTACTTTACGTTCTAGTGCTTCAATGCGGTTGAGTTCTTCTTGCATTTCTTTTCGAAATTCAGAAAGACGCAACTCTTGATCAATCTCATTTTGCAAATTGGTAATATAACGTTTTAGGCGAACATACCAGCGACCAGCAAAGCGTGCGGCTTCTGGTAGTTTATCTGGGCCTAAAACTAAAATTGCAATAATTGCAAAACAGAGTAGCTCTGTCATTCCTACATCAAGCATGGTGGAAAACCTTTAGCTTTTCACTGATGTGCTGTCAGGGGTTTTGACTTGGGCATCAATTGTACGTGGAGTATTAAGCGCAGCAGCTTCGTCTTCTTCACGAACTGATTTTTTAAAGTCTTTTACTGCACCGCCTACGTCTTTACCGATATTTTTTAATTTAGATGTACCGAATAATAAAATAACGACAATTGCAAAAATAACGACGTGCCAAATAGATAAACCGGCCATGATCTTATACCTCTTTTCAGTTCGCTTTATATCAACAGGTTGCTATGACAACAATGTGACATTTATATGTCATTTTTAAGACAATAGCCGTCAGTCAAAATCTAAAAAGGTAGTTCTATAAAGGCTGTATTTGATTTTTTATTTTAGAGATAGCTGGAAAATATACGCTTAAATTACTTGAAAAGGAGAGTACATTTCATTTTGAAAAGGTGTAGCATAACAAACTGATTTTGATGGGTGAAAGGATAAAACGTGGCATTATTGCTCCCAATATTTGCTTTTATTGTCGGACTTCTGCTTGCCCAGACTTCTATTTCAGAAACTTTAAAACCTATCCTTTCAGCATGGCTTGCACGCTTGCTTATTCCAGTTGTTATTATTTACAACATGGTATTTTATCAACCGGGTAGTTTGAGTTTAATGCTCTTTAGCTTCGGTTCTGCATTTCTTCTGTTCTTTGCTTATTTAGCGTTATTTAAAGACAGGTTATTAGCGCTTTGTGTGAGCTATACCAACATGGGATGGCTAGGCTTTCCTTTTGCCATGGCATTATTTGGTCCTAAAGCTACTGCTCCGATAGTGGCGCTATATATTGGTGTTTCGATTTTTGGAAATGCATGGGCCGTAACTGCTGTAACGACGGCACCGCAAAGCAAGCTCAACATATTAAAAAAGGTTTTAAGCTCTCCACCTTGTATCTCGATATTCTGTGCACTTGTCCTCAGACTTTTAGGTGCTCAACATATTGAACATCCAGCTATACATTGGATTTATGAGGTAGCTAAATTTGTAATGACTTTTGCTGGGATGTGTGTGCTCGGAATGTGGTTACGCTGTACCCGAGTTTATGCCAAAGACTTAATTTACAGTACCAAAGCTCAAACATTTAAAGTGGTATGTGGACTTATTCTTTGTGGACTAACGTATAGATTTCTACCAATTCCAAATATAAGTCAGCACATTGGAGTGATGTTTTTAATGTTTTGTCTGCCACCAGCAGCCAATATTGTAGCGCTTGAAACACATTATCAAGGAACGGGAAGATCTGCTGCTTATATCGCATCAGGGACGATTGTGAGTTGTGTGTGTATTGCGATTTATGCTGTGTTTTTGCATCTTTATTTCTAGGGAAGCCAGTTAGATCATCCGGCCTTAGAATAGTGGTTATATGCTTGTTTTGTGTATGTAGGTAATATTTACTTTTGTTTCGTCAAAAGTAACAAAACCATTTGTCGAACTGACGACACATCCTTGATGTTGCAGTTCGACGGGCGAAATCCATGTCGCCTAGCACGATAGCAAATGGCTTTAAAGTTAAACTAAAACCGATAAAAGTTTTACTTCTGCAAACTCTCTCTAAATAACTGCATCGCTTGCCCGCGATGACTAATCTTATTCTTGTCTTCTTTAGACAGTTCAGCGCTAGAAACTTGTAACTCAGGCAACCAGAACAGTGGGTCATAACCAAAGCCATTTTCACCACGTGCAGCTTCTAAAATTTCGCCGTGCCAGATGCCTTGGAAAATCTGTGGTAAAGGGTCTTCAGCATGGGTTATTAAAGCAAGCACACACACAAACATGCCTTCAATCACTTCACCATTTTTACGAAATGGTAAAAGATCATTTAATAATTTGGCATTGTTCGCTGCATCGTCACCGTGTTCTCCAGCATAGCGTGCTGAATAAATACCAGGTGCGCCGCCTAAGGCAGGAACACAAATGCCTGAGTCATCAGCCATAGCAGGTTTACCTGAAATTTGAGAGGCATGACGAGCTTTAATAATGGCATTTTCAATAAAGCTTAAGCCATCTTCAATTGCATCGGGAATATTAAGGCGACCTTGAGGAATAATTTCTACAGGTAACTTAAGCTTTTCAAAAAGTTTTTCAAACTCAGTGACTTTACCTTTGTTATTGCTGGCAAGAACTAAACTGCCCTGATCAAACCAATGTGGGGTAGACATAATAAAACCAAACTTTATAGCTAATATCGAACGTGAGTTATGTTACGTGTTTTTTAAGAGGGGATATAGAGGGAAACAAATAGAATATAAATGAGACGATCTAAACTAAAACCACCTTGTAGAGCATACAAGGTGGTTTTAGTCGAGTAAGGTTTTTTTACGGATGAACCGTTATTATTGTGCTTGAATCCATTTGTCTGCACGGTCACGTGCTGTACGGATTTGTTCTTGAGTCAAGTTAGCCGCAAGAGCAGTTTTCTTACCTTCTGATAAGCTAATTACTTTATTGTCGAGCATGCCATCACGAGTTGAAAGCTCATACCACTGGTAAGCACCTACGTAGTTTTTCTTTTGCTCTTCCATCATCGCGAGGTTATAGCTTGCACGGTTATCACCATTGCTTGCTGCTTTCTCGAAGTATTTGCGAGCCATTGACTCATCTTTTCTAACACCAATACCGTCGGCATACATACGGCCTACGTTTAATTGAGCTGGTGATAAACCTTGATCAGCTGCTGCTTTAAACCATGTGAAAGCTTGCTTTTCATCTTTTTCTACATCTTTACCATATTGGTAGTGTGTACCAAGGTAAAATTGTGCGCCTGCTTGACCAGCTTTTGCAGCTTTCTGAAGGTCACTCACCCCCATTGTTGAAAAGCGTGCAGCCTGACTCGCAACCGATTGTGGCTGGGCGATATAATCTGCATGAGCCTGCATACTTAGCAGTCCTGCAAATAGTGTGCTAAATAATGTCTTTTTCATAGTGCACTCACTCGATAAATAGCGACTTCACCAAACAAATTAGGAACATGTTTGCTTAACAGGCTTCCCTGCTGATTTCCATTGACGGCGAGTCGATTAATAATTTGTATCTGATTTTCCGCACAAAGTGCTTCGAAATCTTTAAATGTACATAAATGAATATTGGGGGTGTTATACCACATATATGGTAAAGCATCCGATACAGGCATCATTCCTTTTAATGCAAGAAAAGAGCGAGTCTTCCAATGCGCAAAGTTTGGAAAAGTAATAATTGCCTGTTTACCCACACGCACCATGTCTCTTAATAAAACATCCGGTGCATCTACAGCTTGCAAAGCCTGTGCCATAACCACATAGTCAAAAGACTGGTCGGCAAAACGGCTCAAACCGAGATTCAAATCTTGTTGAATAATATTTAACCCGCGACTGACGGCAATTGCAATCTTTTCTTGATCAATTTCTAAACCATAAGCACGAATTTGATGCTTTTGGCTCATATGAGCGAGTAATTCACCATCGCCACACCCTAAATCGAGTACGCTTGAGCCGGGTTTAATCCACTTTTCTGCCAGTTGTTGATCAATACGCATTAGCTTGCCTCCAGTGATGTCGATTTTAAATGTTCTTCACCGCCTAAGAAAGCGCGCATGGTTTTGACATACAGTGGAATCGGGAATAAGAACGAGTCATGACCCTGTTCTGCATCAATATCGAGGTAACTTACTGGCTTATGATTGGTAATAAGTGCATCTACAATTTCTTGAGAGCGACTAGGGGCAAAACGCCAGTCTGTTGTAAATGACACAATCAGGAACTGACATTTGGTTTTACTCATCGCTTCTGTTAACGAATGATTGTATTCACGTGATGGATCAAAATAATCCAAAGCTTTGGTCATGATGAGATAAGTATTGGCATCAAAGTTACGGCTAAACTGTTCGCCTTGATAACGAAGATAGCTTTCAACCTGAAACTCGACATCAAAACCATACATAAATTTGCCAGATTTTAAATCACGGCCAAATTTTTGTTTCATTGCTTCTTCTGAAAGATAGGTGATATGGCCCACCATGCGAGCCAAAATCAGGCCGCGTTTCGGGTAACTATCATTTTCTAAATAACGACCATGATGGAAGTCTGGGTCAGACAAGATTGACTGACGCGCCACCTCGTTAAATGCAATATTCTGTGCTGAAAGCTTTGGTGCACTGGCAATAATCACACATTTTTGTAAGCGTTCAGGATAGTCTACTGACCATTGTAGTGCCTGCATGCCCCCTAAAGAGCCACCAATAACGGCATACCAAATATTTATACCCAAAAGGTCTGAAAGCATGGCTTGCGTTTTGACCCAGTCACGTACTGTAACTAATGGGAAGTCCGGTCCATAAGGGCGATTATCATTTTCAGGATTTGGTGACGTTGGGCCAGTTGAACCACTACATCCACCAATATTATTTAGTGAAACTACAAAAAACTTATTCGTGTCGATTGCCTTACCCGGACCAATACAGCCATCCCACCAGCCAGCTTTTTTATCATCCTCATGGTGATAACCCGCTGCATGATGATGTCCGGAAAGAGCGTGACAGATTAAAATGGCATTTGATTTATCTGCATTTAAAGTGCCATAAGTTTCAACCATTAATTCAAAACGTGGCAAAACACGACCACATTCAAGATGTAATGGTTCTTCAAATTGGAACTTTTGCGGAGTGACTAACCCCACTGAATCAGCTGGAAAAGACACGGGAACATTTCGCCTTTTAAATCTTTCAGGAATAAAAAGAAAGGATACCAAGCTAGGTATCCTTTCAAAAGAGTTTTTTTAAAATTAAACAGCGGCAGCAATAACTTGCTCTGTACTTAAAACACCTTGATCAATCAAGCGGTTGGTACATGCAATAATTGCTTCAATTGATGAGGTGACTGTGTTGTCGTGAACACCCGCACCAAATGAGCCTCTGCCTGTACCTTTCACTTGAAGTTCAATCAAGGTTAACGCTTTCGCATTTGCGCCAGAACTAATACTGCGTTCTTCATAGTTCAACACGTCAATTGGTAACTGAAGCGCATTTAAGAATGCAGAGATTGGTCCATTACCTTCACCGCGAAGTTGTTGAGTTTCACCTTCAACATCAACATCAAGTTCGATGATTTGAGTGCCATTAATGTCAGATAATCTGTAGTTTTTGACTGTGTAATGGTGATTTTTCACATCAGCATAAGTGTCTTTAAATAAGGTCCAGATTTCTTTTGCATTAATTTCTGTACCATTATCATCAGCATATTGTTGAACAACCTGACTGAATTCGATTTGTAAACGACGAGGCAACACAACGTTGTAGTTCGCTTCTAATAAGTAAGCGATACCGCCTTTACCAGACTGACTATTTACACGAATAACTGCATCGTAGTCGCGGCCCAAATCTTTCGGATCGATTGGCAAGTAAGGCATGTCCCAGATTTCTTCGTTTTTCTGGTACTCAAAGCCTTTTTTGATTGCATCCTGATGTGAACCCGAGAATGCTGTAAATACCAAGTCACCTGCATATGGATGACGAGGGTGTACAGGTAAGCCAGTACATTCCTCAACCGTTGCAATCACTTCATTAATGTTAGAGAAATCTAACTCTGGCGCTACACCTTGGGTGTACATGTTCAACGCAATAGCAGCAACGTCAACGTTACCCGTACGTTCGCCATTACCAAACACACAACCTTCAACACGGTCAGCACCTGCCATAATTGCAAGTTCTGATGCGGCAATACCACAGCCACGGTCATTGTGACAGTGAACAGAAATGATCACGCCATCGCGACGGGCCAAATTACGATGCATCCATTCAATTTGGTCTGCATAAACATTTGGCGTAGAAACTTCTACAGTTGCTGGTAAGTTTAAAATCACCTTATGGTCTGGACGCGCATCCCAAATTTCTGTGACGGCATCACAGACATCTTTAGCGACTTCTAATTCAGTTGCAGAGAAACACTCTGGGCTGTACTGGAAAATCCAGTCCGTTTGAGGATATTGCGCCGCATATTCTTTAACTTTTTGAGCAGCATTAATTGCTAACTGTTTTGCGCCATTAACATCTACATTCAACACCTTTTGACGGAAGGTTGGAGAGTTAGAGTTATAAATATGCACAATTGCACGTTTAGCACCTGCCAAAGATTCAAAAGTACGTTCAATTAAGTGGTCACGTGCTTGAACCAAAACTTCAATATATACGTCATCGGGAATATGATTTTCTTCAATCAACAAGCGCGTAAAATCGAAGTCGATTTGAGATGCAGAAGGGAAGCCGATTTCAATATGTTTGAAACCGATTTTTACAAGCATTTTGAACATTTTGAATTTTTGTTCCATGTCCATTGGTTCAAAAATTGCTTGGTTGCCGTCACGTAAGTCGGTGCTCATCCAGATTGGCGCTTTTGTAATTTCGTTATTTGGCCATTGGCGATCTGGTAAATCCACTCGTTGGTACATACGGCGGTATTTTTTGCTTGGGTCAGCCAACATCATGAGAAAACTCCTTGTCTCGTAGCGCAGTTGCTCTGGATATATTTAAAAGGCAACGTCTCTACTTAATATATGGTATCTAATTCAGAAAAATTAAAGGGAATTGCAAAGTACTGCTTTAGAAAGCAGACAAAATTTTTATACGCGCGCTTGGCGCAGCATCAGGAGTTGCGGATGATGTCTTGCTTGAGTAGGCTGGGCAAACAAGTAATTTGTTTTCATCTCTAGACCGTGAAATAATAAGTTTGATGGTTTGATGGTTTGATGGTTTGATGGTTTGATGGTTTGCTGGTAATCTTGATATTTAGATATATCACATCTAAACAACGATTACACCTTGTGCAAAATTCTTATAGTAATTTTAATCTCAGAAATTAGAAAATAATTTTCTAATTTTGCGCAGTTTTATGTTTTTGAGAAAAAAAATTTCATGTTTTTGCCATATTAAGGTAAAAGAAACTACATGATCTCAATAAGGCAAAAATAAATGTAGTTACAGCTCTGACCACATTCGAATTAAATTATGATAAATATTGGTGAGTTTCATGACTTCTGAATAGTTGTCGCCGTGTGCTTTACGCAATTCCCGAATACTTTCATCTAAGTTAAATAAAAGATGGCGTTTACTATCGTCGCGTACCAAACTTTGAACCCAGAAAAAAGAAGCGAAACGAGTACCAGACGTAATGCTACTGACTTCATGAAGGCTGGTCGAAGGGTAGAGCACCACATCACCTGCGGGTAATTTAACTTCGTGATAACCATAAGTGTCTTCAATAACGAGGTCACCACCTTCATATTCATCAGGTTCACTTAAAAACAATGTACAAGATAAATCGGTGCGGAGCTGCTCAGAAGTCCCACGGATAAGACGAATTGAGTTGTCCACGTGAAAACCGAAGCTTTCATGTTCATCATAACGATTAAAAAGCGGTGGAATAATTTTGTGGGGAAGGGCCGCAGCCTGAAATACTGGATTTTGCCAAATTGCTTTAATGACAATATCACTTAAATGATGGGTAAGCGGGTCTTGTTCAGAGAGTTGCTGATTTCTTTTAACCGACGCAGACAAGGTGCCAGCAGTCACTTTTCCACCTACCCAACTTGCGTCATTCATGAGCTTATGAAATTCGGCAACTTGCTCTTTGCTTAAAACATTAGGGATATGATGAATCACAGCAAACACCTTTTAATATAGTTACTTCAATTGTAAAAATAGCCTCGTGACGAGGCTATTTTATATGAACTTTAATTAATTCCATAAATAAATTATGGAATTTAATCTTAGTACTTAAAGTTAATCGCTAAGACTGCATTACGACCATTACCTTCAAACGCGTAGTGTGCTGCATGTGCACTTGTGAAATAGCGCTTATCAGAAATATTATTGATATTAAGCTGTAAGTTTACGTTCTTGTTCACATCGTATTTAGCCATTGCGTTGTAAATAGTATAAGTTGGCAAGTATTTTGGAGCAGTTGTGTTCACAAAAACTTGATCACGGTATTCAACACCAGCACCTAAAGTCAATTGAGGCATAACTTTATACGTTGACCACAAAGTCGCGCTGTTTTTAGCTACGAACGGAAGAGGTTTTCCTTCCTGAGCGATAGCATTGTATGCAGCTTCAGTGATTTCGCTATCTAAATAGCTATAACCTGTAGATACATCCCATTTGTCGGTAATCTTTCCGTTCAAGCTAATTTCGAATCCATCAACTTTACTTTTACCTGCATTAGTAGTCGTGTTCGGGTCAATTTGGATACGAGTATTTTGCTTTTCAGTACGGAAAACTGCTGCAGTTAAATTAGCACGGTTATTAAATAGGTCCCATTTAGTTCCTAGTTCAAACGTACGAGCTTCTTCTGGCTTTAGATCATTTGCACTCGCACTTGCAGTCCCTGAGTCGCTAATAGAATCTGAACCTGTATCACCTTCAGCAAGCACGCCTACAGGATTCGCTGAAGTTGCATAGCTTAAATAAATACTACCATCTTCTGTTGGTTTAAAAACTAAACCAGCTTGGTAAGAGAAGTAATCTGTATCGCTTTCTAGTTTATCACCGGCTTTATGAGGTGTACGTCCACCTACGTCCTTATTATATTTTTTCTCAGTATCGAATTTATCCCAACGAACACCTACATTAAGTAACCATTGTGGATTAAATTCAATACTATCTAAAGCATAAACACCTACATTATGACTACGCGTTGTAGATTGTGCTGTAATAGATCCGCGTTTATCAGTAAATGCACCATTTCCTGGATTATTTAAACTTGTACACCAGCCATTTGCTACGGCGGCAGCTGAAGTACAGTTTTGAATATTGCTGTCTAAAATGGTTGAGGTGGTTTCACCTGCAGCATTAGTAAATGTATGTACACCTTGATCAGTTTCTTGGAAGCTCCATTCAGTACCAACATTAAAAGAATGTTTTAATGAACCAGTATTAAATTTACCTCTTAAAGAAAGTTGATCGCTATAAGCATCGCTATCCAAAATACGGCTTAAAGCACGACGAGCTATTGTACCTCTGTAAATATTACCCTTAGAGTCATCAGCATTCGTATAAACATAATCAGATTTAGATTTGTTGTAAGTTGCTACATTCGACAAGGTAAGATTTTCATTAAAATCATGTTCTAGCTTAAACGTACCAATATGGTTTTCGCGTTTATCGAAATCACGTGCTTTCCAACCATAGTAGGTACCCGCTTTTACATCAACAGGCTTACCATCACCAGGAGTCACAATAACCCCAGCAGGAGGAGTCGTTGGGTTTGCATTGTTAAATGGAATACCTGCATCTGGTTCATCATTACTACGTAAATAGTAGTAACTTAGTGTTCCACGAGTTGCCGTATCTAGACCAAACGCCAGACTTGATGCAATACCTGCACGGGCATATTCAGCGCCGTTACTTTGACCAGCTTTTTCATTTTCATGGCCCATAATAACAACACGGCCAGCAATTCCGTTACCGAAGTCTTTGTTGGCATCGAGTTGGATATGACGATAGTTGTCAGTACCACCTTGAACACTACCTTGGTAAACGTCACCTTCATGAGCAACTTTAGGAATTAAATTGATACTTCCACCCACGCTACCGCCACCACCTAGGGCAGAAGAAGAGCCCTTAATCACTTCAACTTGTTCGATGGCAAACATATCACGGCTTTGTGAAGTTGTATTGCGAACACCATCAACATAAATAGAAGATTGACCGCTATAACCACGGATGTAAGGCATATCTGTAAATGGGGTACCGCCTTCACCTGCACCTAAAGTAATGCCTGGTTCATAGCGTAAAGCTTCGAGTAGGGTATTAGAGTTTGTATCTTTAATTAATTTTTGAGAAAGAATAGAGACTGATTTTGGCGTGTCTTTGAGGGGAGCTACGAATTTAGAATTTGCTGACTGATCTACTTTTAAAGATTCTTCTTGAGTCGCTTGAGCATGAATCGTTGGTAATTGTGAAATTGCTTCTTGTGCCATGGCTGTTGTTGCAATCATTGATAGCGATGAAGCTATCGCAGATGAAACAATTTTTTTACGTGTTCTAATCAAAGACATGACTTCAGGACTCTAAAACTAAAAGGTTATGCGAATAATAATAATTCTTATTTATATGTACAGTTTGTGTTAATTGGATTTGCCAATTGAATTGTGAAGATAAAGTGAATGATTAAATAGGGAATTGTACTTTTGTGTAGCTAATCTACTGATTCTTAGTGATTGTTTGTAAAAGCGATTAAAAATTGATTTTGATTGTAATTTTAGATTTATGAAGAATAACTAAAAAATTAGTTTTACTTAAGGCTTTATGAAAAATATTTAAAGAATCATAAAATTACTGTGAAATTTACGACAATAACGACCTTAACTTAAATGAAGTGGTCGGTTAATTTTGTATATCTGGAAAGTTGTCATATAATACAGCACTTTTAAAAAAACTGTTCCTACTCACTAATTTTTATCGAGGAAGCCATGCAAGTAACGACTGAAGCGGTTTCGGGCGTTGCCCGTCGTTTAAATGTTTCTGTACCGACGAGCCGTATTAACGAGCAATTTGAAGCTCGTTTGAAACGCACTGCCAAAACTGTGAAGATCAACGGCTTCCGTCCAGGTAAAGTGCCTGAAAACGTTGTTCGCCGCGAATACGGTGCGGGCATTTATCAAGAAGTTGTAAATGACATCATTCGTGATAGCGTTTTTGAAGCAATTCAACAAGAAAAAATCAATGCAGTAGGTATGCCGAACATTGATAAAGTTGAACATAAAGAAGATGCTTTAGTTTTTGAAGCGACTGTAGAAGTTTATCCAGAAGTTACAGTACAAGCATTCGACGGTTTAGAAGTTGAACGTAAAACAGCTGAAATTAAAGATGCTGACGTTGATGCTATGATCGAAAACTTGCAAAAGCAACGTCAAACTTGGGCTGTTACCAAGGGCATGGCGAAAAAAGACATGCAAGTGACTTTTGACTTTGAAGGCACTATCGACGGTGAAAAGTTTGAAGGCGGTTCTGCTGAAGACTTTAAACTCGTATTAGGCGCAGGTCGTATGATCCCTGGCTTTGAAGACGGCATCGTTGGTATGAAAGCTGGTGAAGAGAAAGTAATTGATGTTACTTTCCCTGAAGACTATCAAGCTGAAAACTTGGCTGGTAAAGCAGCTCAATTCAAAATCACTGTGAAGCAAGTTGAAAAATCAAAACTTCCAGAAATTGATGCTGAATTCTTAAAAATCTTCGGTGTAACTGAAGAAGAAGGCGTTGAGAAATTAAAAGCTGACGTTCGTAAGAATATGGAACGTGAAGTTCGCAATGGTTTACGTAACCAAGTTAAACAAGCTGCTTTTGATGCACTTGTTGCTGCGAACGAAGTTGAAGTTCCAACTGCAATGGTTGCTCAAGAAATTGACCGTCAACGTCAACAAATGGTTCAACAGTTCACTCAACAGTTCGGTGGTGCAGGCGCGCAATCTTTTGACAAGAGCATGCTTCCTGACGAATTGTTCAAAGAGCAAGCAGAGCGTTCTGTTAAGCTTGGCGTATTAGTGAGCAAAGTTTTAGCTGACGCTAAACTTGAAGTTGATCAAACTCGCGTTGATGCTTACATTGACGACATGGCTTCTTCTTACGAAGATCCAACTGAAGTGATTGAATACTTCAAAAATGATGCTCAACAACGTGCTCAAATTGAAGCTGTTGTATTAGAAGATCAAGTTGTTGATCACATCTTAGCTGCTGCTAAAGTGACTGACAAACCTGTATCTTATGATGATTTATTAAAAGAACAACAAGCTCGCCGTATGGGCTAATCTTTTAAGAAGTCAGAAAAAGGCGCTTTAAGCGCCTTTTTCGTTTTTCAATATGTGGTTAATTTGAGTGCGACATTAAGTACTTAGGTATAAATAATATAATATTTCAGTGCGAACCTTTTGCAATTTGAGAAATTATCCCGCATATTGTTGCCATAGGTTAAGTCACAAAAAATTTAGGAATAAATAACGTATGTATGTTCCAACAATTGAAAATGCTTTAGTTCCTGTTGTGGTTGAACAATCTTCTCGCGGCGAACGTTCTTTTGATATTTATTCACGACTTTTACGTGAGCGCGTCATTTTTTTAACAGGTGAAGTTGAAGACAACATGGCAAATCTAATTGTTGCCCAAATGTTGTTTTTAGAAGCTGAAAACCCTGATAAAGATATCCACCTTTATATCAACTCTCCAGGTGGTTCTGTGACAGCGGGCATGGCTATTTATGACACGATGCAGTTTATTAAACCTGATGTTGTGACATATTGTATGGGTCAAGCTGCGTCAATGGGTGCATTCTTGTTAAATGCTGGTGCTAAAGGCAAACGCTATTGTTTAGAAAATGCCCGTGTCATGATTCACCAACCATTGGGTGGTTTCCGTGGTCAAGCATCGGATATTGAAATTCATGCGCGTGAAATTCTATTTATTAAAGAACGTTTAAACCGCTTAATGGCAGAGCACAGTGGTCAAGACTACGAAACAGTTGCTCGTGATACTGACCGTGATAACTTTATGACAGCACAGTCTGCTAAAGAATATGGTTTGGTTGATCAGGTGCTAAGTAAGCGTCCATAAGGACCTTCTTAATATAAATAACTTGAGATGTTGAAAAAGATCTCCATTTAGTTATTTATGCAGTGCATCTTGCCCTAATATTTAAGATTCTATTTGTGGAGTGAATATGTCCGAACATCCTCAAGGACAAAAACATTGTTCATTTTGCGGTAAAACGCAGTCTGAAGTCGGGAAACTGATTGCAGGTGAGGACGCATATATTTGTAATGAGTGTGTGGATGTCTGCTTAGACCTTGTACAAACCAGCCAACAGGTTGAAGCAGGGGACTGGGCGAGTAAGGCATTACCAAAACCACATGAAATACGTGCTGCGCTTGATCAATATGTGATTGGTCAAGATCTTGCCAAAAAGACATTATCTGTTGCGGTTTATAACCATTATAAACGCCTAAAAGTTGGTCATAATGGCCAGGTGTCTAAGGAAGTAGAAATTGCTAAAAGTAACATTCTACTGATTGGACCTACAGGTTCGGGTAAAACTTTACTTGCGCAAACATTGGCTCGCCTTTTAGATGTTCCATTTGCAATGGCAGATGCAACGACATTAACCGAAGCTGGTTATGTGGGTGAAGATGTTGAAAATATTGTACAAAAGCTTTTGCAAAAAGCTGACTACGATGTAGAGAAAGCTCAGAAGGGCATTATCTATATTGACGAAATTGACAAGATTACGCGTAAATCTGAAAATCCGTCAATTACGCGTGATGTTTCTGGTGAAGGTGTACAACAAGCATTGTTAAAAATGATTGAAGGTACAGTTGCTTCTATTCCTCCGCAAGGTGGACGTAAGCATCCGCAGCAAGAGTTTATCCAAATTGACACTTCGAATATCTTGTTTATTTGTGGTGGTGCATTTTCTGGTTTGGAAAAAATTGTACAGCAGCGTCAAGAGAAAGGCGGTATTGGTTTTACAGCTGATGTTAAAAACAAAGATGAAACCAAAAAACTTGCTGAATTGTTCCGTCAGGTTGAGCCAACCGACTTAGTGAAATTTGGTTTAATTCCAGAATTTATTGGTCGTTTACCGGTGATAGCGACTCTTGAAGAGTTGGACGAAGAAGCATTAATGCAAATTTTGACTGAGCCAAAAAATGCATTAACTCGCCAGTATCAATATCTTTTCACCATGGAAAATGTTGATCTGATTTTTGAAGATTCTGCATTGCGTGCGATTGCGAAGAAAGCACTTGAACGTAATACGGGCGCGCGTGGTCTACGTTCTATTATGGAGAACGTACTGCTTGAAACCATGTACGATTTACCAAGCCGTAATGATGTCGGAACAGTCATTATTAATGAGGCGGTAATTAATGGTGAAGCAGAGCCTGTTTATCAGTCTGAGCGTCAGCCTAAAGAAGCTGTAACACATGAAAGTGTTGCAAAAGCTGATTTAAAGGTGATTGATTCGAAGTCTGCATAGATTTCATTCATCTAAAAAGCATGAATCGCTCCGGTGATTCGTGCTTTTTTTGTTTTCAATTTATGTGGGTGGTGTTAATCTTAAAAATACAAAATACGCATAGTTTTGCGGTGTAAAAAATAAATCAAAAACAAAACGCTTTGAGGGATGCCATGCGTTATTTAATCGTATCTTTGTGCTGTGCCGGACTGTTTGTGGGCTGTCAAAGTTCATCTCATTTAGAAAAAAATACGGGTGAATTGACTGCCACCTTACCCAAAGTTAATGTTGAAAAAGAACCCGGACTATTAGATCAATATCACGTAGGTGGTTTTGCGATGGGTGGTTGGGTTAATCAAAAATTGGGTCAGACCTTTGCTCCGATCAAACCGCAAAACGCACAAGCTGCTGTCGTTTATCTTTATCGACCAGACACGAAATGGAATCGTCAGGAAATCGCAGCGATTAACCTTTTTGTGAATGGTAAGCGGATTCCGAGCCTTCTGCATAATCATTATTACTGGATTGAATTGCCAGCAGGGACTTATCGTCTTTCTGCGAGCCGCCCTTTATTGGGGATTCATTTTCAAGAGCCAAAATATATGGATATAACTGTTGAGGCTGGAACGTCTTATTATTTGAAATATGATGAAGAAAATAAAATGGACCGAGGTGAACACACTGGGCCATTTATGTTAATGCAAGATAATATTGGCCGTAGAGAAATTGCCTTTACCGAATTGAAATCTTCAAGCTACAATTTCGTGGCAGAAGATGCATCAGGCAAGATTAGACATAAGCCACAAGAATTAAAACCTGCCAAATATGATGAAAAATCAGATGTGCATCTGATTAAGCCTTTTAAATTATGGAATCCTTTAACTTGGTAACGACCTGCAAAAGATAAAGAAAAGTTAAGACTTTTCTTTATCTTTCATCAGTGGAGCAATAATTTTAAGCATCTCTTCTTGCATATGATCTCGTGCTTTAGGGTCATTAAAGGTCTGTTGTCCTAACTCCATCATATATTCTGAAATTTGCCCCATAATTTGTACATTTTTACGTGTAATCGATTGGCCTTCTGGGGTTTTTAAAAATTTAAGATTCGCTTGGATCTCTTCTTCAGAATATGTCTTTAAGTAAATATCTTGTAAAGCTTGCACAGTTTTAGGATTGCTGATCAGTTGGTTACTTGAATCTTTCAATAGTAAACCGAGCTTTTTGGCAGCTTCTTTTTCTTTCGGGCCTAAGGTTTTAATGCCAGTAATATTACTAACAATCTGTTCTGCCTGTTGATCATAATAAGGCGTTAATTCATTAATTGATTCTTTAAGCAGGTAATCAATTTGGCTCATTTGCATGAGTTCTTTTACTGAACTTAATTTGGCAGGAGAAGCAAATAAGCTTGTCGTAATGCAGCTTAGGCAGAGGCTAATTGAAAGATTTTTAAGAATAGGGCGAATAGTCATGAAATGACCTATATTCAATATATGGCGAGAGAGTGCATTTATTAATAGCACAGATTGAAGAAGTAATTGTTACAATTCTTTTCAGATTTTAAAATAAAAAAAGAATGCATAAAAAAGCACCGAATCCGGTGCTTTTCTTGATTAGCCTGCCGCAGCGTCGACTACTGGAATTTTTCCAATTTTTGCTTGCCAGATTTTTGGAGCGATTGCATGAATTGATGTACCGTTTACATCAACTGCAACAGAAACAGGCATATCTTCAACTACGAATTTGTAGATTGCTTCCATACCTAAGTCTGCAAACGCAACAACTTCAGCTTCGCGAACAGCTTTAGATACAAGGTAAGCTGCACCACCAACTGCCATTAAGTAAGTTGCTTTATTGTCTTTGATTGCTTCAATTGCTGTAGGACCACGATCAGCCTTACCAATCATGCCAAACAAGCCAGTATGCTCAAGTACTTTACGTGTGAACTTGTCCATACGTGTTGCAGTTGTAGGGCCAGCAGGACCAACCACTTCGTCACCCACTGGATCAACTGGGCCAACGTAGTAAATAAACTTACCTTTAAGATCAACTGGTAATTCTTCACCGTTGTCGATCATTTCAACCATACGTTTGTGCGCAGCGTCACGACCTGTGTACATTGTTCCGTTAAGGAGTAATGTGTCACCTGGTTTCCAAGAATCCATTTCTGCTTGAGTAATGGTATCAAGGTTTACACGTTTAGATTTTGAAGAGTCCCAAGTTACAGATGGGTAGTCTTCAAGTTTAGGTGCCTGAATATGAGCTACACCTGAACCATCAAGCTGGAAGTGTGCATGACGAGTAGCAGCACAGTTAGGAATCATACCTACTGGTTTGCCCGCAGCATGACATGGGTAATCTTTAATTTTAATATCAAGAACAGTTGTTAACCCGCCAAGACCTTGAGCGCCAATACCAAGTGCGTTTACTTTTTCAAAGATTTCGATACGAAGTTCTTCGATTTTGTTTTCTGGGCCACGACGAAGTAATTCGTCCATGTTGATTTCTTCCATGAGTGCTTCTTTAGCAAGCATCATGGCTTTTTCAGCAGTACCACCAATACCAATACCGAGCATACCTGGAGGACACCAGCCTGCACCCATTGTTGGTACAGTTTTAAGTACCCAATCAACAATCGAGTCAGATGGGTTAAGCATCGCAAGTTTAGATTTGTTTTCTGAACCGCCACCTTTAGCAGCAACAGTAATATCTACTTTGTTACCCGGAACGAGTTTGTAGTGAATTACAGCAGGGGTATTATCTTTTGTATTTTTACGACCAAATGCTGGGTCTGCAAGTACAGATGCACGAAGAACGTTGCTATTTTCAAGGTAACCTTGGCGAACACCTTCATTTACTGCATCGTCTAAGCTCATTGTTAAATCAAATTTAACATCTAAGCCCACTTCAAGGAAAACGTTAACAATACCAGTATCTTGGCAAATTGGACGATGACCTTCCGCACACATGCGAGAGTTAATTAAAATTTGTGCAATTGCATCCTTTGCAGCTTGGTTTTCTTCGCGATCATAAGCACGGCTCATCGCTTGGATAAAGTCTTGCGGGTGATAGTACGAAATAAACTGTAGGGCGTCCTTGATCGATGTAATCAAGTCATCTTGTTTGATAATCGTTGTCATACCAGAAAATCTCTTGAGCGGGCTGTTAGCTAGCGGGCTAAATTATATGACAAAAAGATCGTTTTGTGGGAGATTGGTTGATCTTTTGACCGAAAGTCGCATAGGACTATATAGGGAACATTTAAACGTCAGAGATAGGAAAATTATTTATTTTGAAACGATTAAAATAAAAAAAAGCCATTTGAGCGGACATCAAATGGCGAGAGGTAGAAACAGATAAAATTATTAATTATTTAGCAGCAGCTTGCTGTTCAGCCTGAATTGCTGTTAATGCAATGGTAAAGACGATGTCATCTACCAAAGCTCCGCGAGACAAGTCGTTGACTGGTTTGTTTAGCCCTTGCAGCATTGGTCCAACGCTCACCACATTTGCAGCACGTTGTACTGCTTTATAAGTCGTGTTGCCTGTATTTAAATCAGGGAAAATAAATACATTGGCACGGCCTGCAACTCGCGATTCTGGTGCTTTTTGGCGTCCAACGCTTTCAACTGAAGCTGCATCGTATTGAAGTGGTCCATCAATAAGTAAATCAGGGCGACGTTGCTGAGCAATTTGAGTGGCTTGTTGTACCTTCTCAACATCAGCACCTGTTCCAGAAGTTCCAGTTGAATAGCTGATCATGGCAATACGCGGGTCAATCCCAAATGCTTTCGCTGAGTCGGCTGACTGAATCGCAATTTCAGCCAGTTGTTCTGCTGTAGGGTCTGGATTAATCGCACAGTCGCCATATACATAAACTTCATCTGGTAAAAGCATAAAGAAGATGGATGAAACCAGTGAATAATCCGGTGCTGTTTTGATGAGCTGGAATGCAGGACGGACAGTATTCGCTGTGGTATGTACTGCACCAGAAACTAAGCCATCTACTTCGTCCAAGGCTAACATCATTGTACCGAGTACTACGGTGTCTTGAAGTTGTTCTTTCGCCTGAAGTTCGTTGAGTTTACCTTTACGCAGCTCGACCATTGGCGCTACATATTGGTCGCGAATACTATCAGGATCAACAATTGCTAATCCGGCTGGTAATTCAATACCACGAGCTTTTGCAACATCCTGAACCACCTCTGGTTTTGCGAGCAAAATGCAGTCAGCAATACCACGTGCCTGACAAATTGCCGCAGCTTGAATGGTGCGTGGCTCATCGCCTTCAGGAAGTACAATTCGTTTTTTCGCTGCAATTGATTTTTGCACTAGTTCATGACGGAAAGCCGATGGAGATAGGCGAGGGGTAGCTGCATTGTTACTGTGCTGCTTAAGCCATTCGACATCAATATGACTTGAAACAAATCGGGTCACTTGCTCTGCACGTTCAGTATCATCGACAGGAATTTCATTACCAAAGTCAGATAAACGCTGAGCAGTTTCTAATGTATTGAGGCGTGTATGTAAAATTGGCAAGCCTTGCTTGATCGCACTTTGGCAAAACTCTAAAAGCTCAGGAGCTGGTGCTTCACGTTCAGTAAGAACCAAACCTGCGAGTGGAATACCATTGCTGGTTGCCAAACTGCTTGCAAGTAATACATCTGTACGTTCAGATGCACTAATAATCAGTTCACCCGCAATAAACTTATTGAGTTCATATTCAATGCTTGAGGCAATTAAACTCGAATGCAAAATACGGCGTGTTTTAGCTTCACCTTGATGTACCCATTGCCCATCAATGACGTTCGCAATATCTAATGTTCTAGGTACGCTTAGCGTATTACTAAATGGGACTAAACCAATAATCGGTAAATCGCTAGAGCCAAAATAACGATTATATTTTTGCAACTCACTTGTAAATTTTGCGATGTCTTCAGTTGGGCGTAATGATGGATCAAACGCAACAGGAATTTGTGCTGTTTCTTCAGTTAACCCACGGGTACGCATAAAGAGTACGCCCGCAGTACGATTTGAAGCTGCACCGCCAAATTGACGTAAATGAGCATCTACTTTTTCTGCGGCTTTTTTCGGATTTTGAATATCTGCTGTGCTGACCAAGACGACTTCTGCATCAAGCGCTTGTGCAAGACTTGCGTTGAGTTCACTGGCAAAGTGGTCTTGTCCGTTAGGTAATAAGCCTTCCACAATAATGACATCGTGGTCTGCTGCAACACTACGGTGAAGGCTAACAGCTTCTTCAAGTAATTCATCTACTTCCCCAGCGGCAATAAGCTGAGTTAATTTTTCATGCGAAATAGATTGAACTGTTTTACTTTGAAATAAATGACCGAATAATGAAGTGGTTCGATCAAGATGCTCTTGGTCTTCTTGAGAAAATGGTTTTAAAAAGCCTGCTTTAATCCCGTTGCAATCAAGTGCGTAAATCATACCTAAGCAGGCAGAGGTTAAACCAACCCCTTCGCCTGTAGGAATCAATAAAATTGTATTCATATAAACCTATAAATAAATATCGAGTTTTCGCTGAGCTCTAATTAAGCAAGGCTTGCTACAGATGCTATATTTTCTGCCGCTTCAACAACTTGACGAGTTTCTTTGGCAATACGGCCTTCTTCATCTGTAGGAATGACCCAAATTTGTGGACCAGTTCCATTATCGATTCGGCCTTCAGTGCCACGCTTTAGGTTATTGTTTTGATCTTTATCAAGCTGCAACCCAAAATGAGGTAAATAAGCTAAGGTTTTTTCACGAATATAAGCTGAGTTTTCGCCAATACCGCCTGTGAAAATTAAACCGTCCAGAGTTGGTAAACCACAGCTTAATGCTGCAAGTGATTTTGCAAGGCGATAGCTAAAGACTTCAATTGCAAGACTAGCATCTTCATTGCCATTTTCAGCCGCTTCAATCACTGTACGCATGTCGTTAGACAATTGCGATAAACCAAGTAAGCCACTTTCATTATTTAAAACTTTATCAATTTTTGCTAAATCCCAACCTAGGTTTTTCGCAAGAAAGCTATGTAAACTTGGGTCGACGTCACCACTACGGGTTCCCATTACCACACCTTCAAGTGGAGTGAGGCCCATAGACGTATCAACACTTTGTCCATTCCATACTGCGCAAGTTGAACTGCCGTTCCCTAGATGCGCTGTTAACCATCCACCTTTTTTCAAGTTACCTGCGAGTTCACTTGCTTTATCAGATACATAGGCGTGGCTTGTACCATGGAAACCATAACGGCGAACGTTATGATCTGTAAATAAAAACTTAGGAATTGCATAACGGTAGGCATGCGGTGGCATGGTTTGGTGGAATGCTGTGTCAAATACGGCAACTTGAGGTAATTCAGGAAATAGGCGTACAGTTGCGTCAATACCAATTAAATGTGCAGGGTTATGAAGCGGAGCCAAAGGCGTTGCTGCACGAATACGTTCAATAATTTCAGGAGTGAGTAATTCGGCTTTGGTTAAACTACCACCGTGTACAACACGATGTCCGATTGCTTGCGGTTTGTAGTTGGCAAGACGTGCAAGTAAAGTTTCTAAAGCTTTGGCATGGTCAGCATAGGGAATTGAAAGTTCAAGTGGTTCTCCCCCAACTGTAACTCCCTTGATACGAGCGTCAGCTGCTCCCAAGTTTTCTGCTAAACCGTAAATACGGTCTTCACGACGCTCTGAAACCAGCGCGTATTTAATAGATGAAGAGCCGCAATTGATAACTAATACTGATATAGCCACGTTGAAATACCCAAGTCCTGATTTAAAATAGTTTCCCTAACTTCCTGTTCAAGATGTATTATTTTTTTCATACAGATTGAACGGGTTGTCCTGTTTTAACATGTGTTGTTTTTCTGTCCAAGATAGACTTTAGGCCATTAGACTTAAGCACTATCGACCATCAAATTATTTGTCACTAATATTTGTCCAGTATAAAGCTTAACCACTGTATTCCTTGTTTTTTTATGAAGATAGAAACGGTTTTTTTGTATACATTTATGAAAAATAGAACCTGAACCAAATATGTATTTTAAATGCCAAAAGCTGATCGTTTATTAAAAGGGTGAACAACTTCGTTAAATTAAATTTTAAGCATATATTACAAATAATATACGTAATTGAAATTAAGATTTAACGGTATTAGTGGGAATTAAAAAGAATAAAACATAGGGTTATTAGAACTAAAAATTAGAGTGAAAAGCCCATCGCTTCTATAGTGATAAATATATTTTATTGTATTGATTTACAATAATTTTACCGTATTTTTAAGGGCTGGCTTAACTGTAAATACACCTAAATATTAAATAAATCTTTTGTCTCAAACATAAACTTACTATGCCTTTAAAGCTTGTGCTGAGGTCATTACAGCAGAATTGGCTGGGGTTGCATGTCTCTTTTTGCCTGAATAATATTGTTCATCCTTTTTCAAATGATTATAAAAAATATATCATTTGGTCTATTTTTATTTTCCGGCTTATCCGGTTGTACAGGAGCGTCCAGCATGGACTTGCCGAATCCAATATTGGCAAAAGTGACCGAGCGTGTAATCGCACGTAGTCAAAAAACTCGTTCTGCATATTTACAACGTATTGAACATGCACAAGGCAAATTTCCTGCTCGTGGGGCACTTTCATGTGCCAATCTGGCTCATGGTTTTGCCGGCATGGAAGATAATGAAAAATTAATTATTAAAGTGGGTCGTGAGCCAAATATTGGCATTGTGTCGTCATATAACGAAATGTTGTCGGCTCATGCACCTTATAAAACATTTCCAGATTTAATTAAAACAGCCGCTCGTGAAAATGGGGGAGTAGCACAGTTTGCTGGTGGTGTACCTGCAATGTGTGACGGTATTACCCAAGGTAATGCTGGCATGGAACTATCATTGTTCTCTCGTGAAACGATTGCAATGAGCACAGCGATTGCATTGTCTCATAACATGTTTGATGCAGCTTTATGTTTGGGTGTTTGCGACAAGATTGTACCAGGCTTGTTGATTGGTGCTTTGCAGTTCGGCTATTTACCGACTATTTTTGTGCCAGCTGGCCCAATGAGTAGTGGCTTATCTAATGATGAGAAAGCCAAAATTCGCCAGCAATTTGCAACGGGTCAAGTTGGCCGAGATGCTTTGCTAGAAGCTGAGTCAGCTGCTTATCACGGACAAGGGACTTGTACTTTTTACGGTACAGCCAACAGTAACCAGATGCTGATGGAAGTGATGGGTTTGCATTTGCCAAGCGCTGCATTTGTTCATCCTCACACACCATTACGTGATGCACTTACCGCAGAAGCTGCAATTCGTGTACTTGATTTAACAGTTGAGCGTGGAAACTACACACCGATTGGTCATGTTGTCGATGAAAAAGCAATTATAAACGGCATCGTGGCGTTACTCGCTACAGGTGGTTCAACCAACCATACTTTGCATTTGATTGCGATTGCTCGCGCCGCTGGCGTCTTGATTGACTGGGATGACTTCGATGAGTTATCGGCTGTTGTTCCATTGCTCGCAAAAATCTATCCAAATGGTAAGGCCGATGTAAACCATTTCCAAGCTGCTGGTGGGGTGGCTTTCCTCATTCGTAACTTACTTGAAGCTGGCTTGTTGCATAACGATGTAACGACAGTGGCTGGTAAAGGTTTGCAGCATTACACCAAAGAACCAAAACTGATTGATGGCAAGCTCACTTGGGTTGATGGTGTGGTTCAAAGCATTGATGACAAAGTTCTACGTAGTATTGATGCGCCGTTTCAACCAGATGGCGGCTTGCGTTTAATGCAAGGTCGACTTGGTCGTGGTGTCATCAAGATTTCTGCAGTTGCGCCAGAGCACCGTAAAGTTAAAGCTCCGGCAATCGTGTTTGATTCTCAAGAAGCAGTACAAGCAGCGTTTGATCGTGGTGAGTTACATCGAGATTTTATTGCAGTTGTTCGTTTCCAAGGTGCGCGTGCTAACGGTATGCCTGAATTGCATCGTTTAACTCCTGTGTTAGGTGTTTTACAAGACCAAGGTTTCCACGTTGCTTTAGTCACTGATGGGCGTATGTCTGGTGCTTCAGGCAAAGTTCCTGCGGTGATTCATTTATCTCCTGAGGCCTTATTAAATGGGCCGATTGCTAAAGTGCAAACAGGCGATATGTTGATTATTGATGCTGAGGCAGGCGTACTCGATGTTGAAATAGATGAACAGACTTGGCAGTCGCGTCCTGTTGCACAGCCAGAACATCAGGCAGAAAACGAAGTCGGTTTTGGCCGTGAATTATTTGGTGTTTTCCGTGCTGCTGCTGCGCCAGCTGAACATGGAGCATCTGTATTTGGTGCATTAGTTGGTGAAACTTCACCAGAGCAGATTTGAGTCAAAGGAACTGAAAAATAATGATTAAAATTGAAGATATCGTCAAATTAGGCCCAGTCATTCCAGTATTGGCGTTTGATTCTGCTGAGCAAGGTGAAGATGTATCACGTGCTTTACATGCTGGTGGTGTAAAAGTCCTTGAAATTACATTGCGTACCGCTGCGGGTCTTGCTGCTATTGAGCGTGCGAGCCAATTGGCGGATGACATTGTGGTGGGTGTGGGAACGATTACCAAGCCAGAACATTGTGCTCAAGCTAAAAAAGCAGGCGCTCAATTTGGTGTATCTCCTGGTTTGACCAAAGATTTGCATTTGGCTGCACAAGATGCTGGCTTACCTTTATTACCGGGTGTGATGACACCAAGTGACCTGATTCAGGCGATTGAGTTAGGTTATGAGATTGTGAAGTTCTTTCCAGCTCAACAAGCAGGTGGGGTTGAGATGCTAAAAGCATTTTATGGTCCATTTCCAAACTTACGTTTTTGCCCTACAGGTGGAATTACGGCAGAGTCAGCGCCAGATTTCTTAAAGCAACCAAATGTAGTGTGTGTAGGTGGTTCATGGTTGACGCCTAAAGCTGCTGTCGCTGCACAAGACTGGGCTGAAATTACTCGCTTAGCGCAAATTGCGAGTCAGTTGAGAGCATTGTAAATGTAGTCAATATTTATAAAAAATGAAGTGCATTCTATGTGCTTTAAGGCTGTATTGAGGTGGCCAGTTTGTGCTGGTCACACCTAAATATAAAAATTTAGTGTCTTAACAGTAGGAATTACTGTGGTTGAAGACCTTTGTTTGGGCAGTGTGCCTAAATAGCATTATTCCAAGGAGAAGTATCACATGGAGACCGTTCAGGGTGGCATGTTGCTTATCTACACTGTAATCGCGATTATTGCATTGGTTGTCATGATCGCGAAGTTCAGAATTTATCCATTTCTTGTTCTTATTATTGTTTCACTCGGTTTAGCTTTAGCTGTTGGCATGCCAATGGGCGATATTGTTAAGTCATATGAAGCTGGTACTGGTAAAACCTTGGGCCACCTTGCGATTGTCATCGCACTCGGAACGATGCTCGGCAAAATGATGGCTGAGTCGGGTGGTGCTGAGCGAATAGCAATTACTTTAATTAAATGGTTTGGTGAGAAAAATATTCACTGGGCCATGATGTTTATTGCCCTTATTGTTGGTCTTCCCGTATTTTTCGAAGTCGGTTTCGTTCTACTCATTCCAATCGCATTCAATATTGCTAAACGCACAGGTAAATCCCTACTGATTGTTGGTTTACCAATGGTGGCAGGTTTGTCTGTAGTGCATGGTTTAATTCCACCGCATCCAGCGGCCTTGTTGGCGGTACAGGCCTATCACGCGGATATTGGTAAAACGATTGCTTACAGTTTGTTGGTGGGCATACCCACTGCGATTGTGGCAGGGCCATTGTATGCGCTATGGATCAATAAATATGTCAAATTGCCTGAGAACAATCCATTGTTTAAGCAGTTTGTTGAGGCAGATACAAAAGAAACTCGTGAGCTACCAAGCTTTGGGATTACCTTATTTACGATTATGTTGCCTGTCGTATTAATGCTGATCGGAAGTTGGGCTGATCTTTTCTTTGCCCCGAAAACTTTTGCAAATGATTTACTACGTTTTATTGGTACTTCTGATATTGCATTACTTATTGCTGTACTGGTCAGCTTTATTACCTTTGGTACGATGCAGGGCTTTAACCGTGAGCAAATTGAAAAATTCTGTGGCGGTTGTTTAGCTTCTATTGCCGGAATCATGTTGATTGTTGGTGCTGGTGGTGGTTTTGGTGGCATTTTACGTGATAGTGGTATTTCTAATGAAATCGTCTCTACAGCTTTAAAGGCAAATTTGTCGCCGTTATTGTTAGGTTGGTTTGTTGCAGCACTGATTCGTTTGGCAACAGGTTCTGCAACGGTTGCTATGGCTACTGCTTGTAGCATTGTGGCTCCAATTGCAGCCACGGCTGGTGTTGCCGTTAGGCCGGAACTTTTAGTGCTTGCCACAGGCTCAGGTTCATTGGTTTTCTCACATGTAAATGATGCAGGATTCTGGTTAATCAAAGAATATTTTGGTATGACCGTGGGGCAGACACTCAAGACTTGGTCAGTATTGGAAACGATCATTTCAGTGTTGGGTTTATCTTTCACGCTACTGCTTAGCACTATTTTATAATTAAAGGTGAGTAATCCATGATTGTGATTGCAATGGGTGTCTGTGGAACAGGTAAAACCCTGATTGGTGAGTTGTTATCAGAGCGTTTGGCTTGTGAGTTTCTCGATGGTGATACGCTTCATTCGGCTGCAAATAAAAGTAAGATGAGCCAAGGGATTCCTTTAACTGATGATGATCGTCTGCCATGGTTACAGGCCATTCGTCAGGTCATTGAAACCAAACAAAGAGATGGTGAAACAGCTGTATTTACATGCTCATCTTTAAAGCGCATGTACCGCGATATTTTGAGAGGGCAAGACCAGAATGTTAAGTTCGTCTACCTCAAAGGCTCGTATGAGTTATTGCAACAAAGACTTGCAGCAAGATCTGGCCATTTCTTTGATCCATCATTGCTACAAACTCAGCTGGATACATTAGAAGAACCAGATCTTCATGAAGCAATAACGATTGATATTGCTTTGACGCCTGAACAGATTGTTGCGCAAGTCATGCAGCAACTTGGTGTGGTTGGTGATGTCTGCCAAGAATAATCATAGAAAAGTTTAGCTTATAAATAAAAACGCCTGATATTGATCAGGCGTTTTTTTGAAGTGTTAAATCAGTTATTGGCGAATTTGCCCGTCACCTAACACAATCCATTTTTGAGAAGTTAAGCCTTCTAAGCCAACAGGACCGCGGGCATGGATTTTATCGGTAGAAATACCAATCTCTGCGCCTAAGCCATATTCAAAACCATCAGCAAAACGAGTTGAGGCATTAATCACGACTGAGCTTGAATCTACGCGAGCCAAGAACTGACGAGCCAAGGTGTAGTTTTCAGTCACAATTGCATCGGTGTGATGTGAACCATATTTGTTGATATGGTCAATTGCTTCATCAATACCACTCACTACTTTAACAGCAAGAATTGGCCCTAAATATTCGGTATACCAATCTTCTTCTGTAGCAGGTTTTACCGATGCACCCAAAATACGGCGTGTTTCTGGACAGCCACGGAGCTCAACTTGTTTTTCAGCATACAGTTCGGCAATGCGTGGTAAGAAAACATCTGCAATTTTTTCATCAACGAGCAGGGTTTCCATCGCATTACAAACGCCATAACGATGTGTTTTGGCATTTAAAGTAATAGGTAAGGCTTTTTGCAAGTCTGCCTGTGCTTCAACAAATACATGGCAGTTACCATCAAGATGCTTAATGACAGGAATACGAGCTTCATTGGTTACACGTTCAATTAAGCTTTTGCCGCCACGAGGAACGATTACATCTACATATTCAGTCATGGTAATGAGATGACCAACAGCCGCACGGTCAGAAGTGTTAATCACTTGCACTGAATGTTCAGGTAAGCCAGCAACTTTTAAGCCATGCTTAATCGCTTCAGCAATTGCTTTATTTGACTCAAGTGCTTCTGAACCACCACGTAAAATAATGGCGTTGCCCGATTTAATCGCTAAAGATGCAGCTTCAAGGGTTACGTTTGGACGTGATTCGTAAATCATCCCAACAACACCTAGAGGTACACGCATTTTTCCAATTTGAATGCCTGTGGGGCGATATGCAAGATCAGTAATTTCCCCAATTGGATCGACAAGTGCGATCACATCTTTAAGACCTTGCAACATTCCTTTAAAACGTGCGGGTGTCAGTTCAAGACGATCAAGCAATGCGCTGTCGAGCTGATTGCTACGACCTTTATCCATGTCGATTTGATTCGCTGCCAAAATTGCTGCCTGATTATTTTCTAAAGCAGTATAAATAGCAGAGAGTGCATGGTTTTTTAGTGAGGTAGAAGCACTTGTAAGGACACGAGAGGCCTGACGTGCTTGTTGCCCAACTGTTTGCATATATTGTTCAATTGAATCGTGCATAGCATTTTTTAATCATTTACCAATGACTAAGATAGTAGCAGTCAAATGCGGAACAATGAATGGCTTTTTTTGAAAAATGTGACCGCCATAAAAAAACATTTAAATATTTTGCAAACTATTAGCGACTTAAACAAGATGAGCGGTCATTTGAGCGATTGCGTATATTTCACACAATTGTTTAGAATGTTATTGTGCAATACAAACTAATACAAATTTTAAAGTTTTGTGCATAAAAGGTTACGTGTTCAAGAAGGAACTCTTGCAGCATAAAAAAATTACAGCAAGGAGGAAGCAAGGATATGAATTCCATTATTCAAATGGATTCGGAGATCAACCAAGCTTATGCCGGTTTTGGCTTTTTCGATATCTACCATAGAGATAGTTTTAAACAACCTGCTCGGACAACATGGATTGACGGCTGGAAAATTGAATATATGGCGATTGCCGATCCAAAAACGATTCACAATACGCCAATTGTGATTGTGGGCGGTGCTTTCCAGAATTTTAATTCTTATAAATATTGTGTTGAACAATTATTTGAAAGCGGTCCGGTTATTTTAATTGATTTACCTTCTATGGGCGCAAATCAGCAAATTACTAATCGGGACACAGGAGTATCTGCGGGTACTTTAGAGCTACCTGATTTGTCTAAAATGTTGGGACGCTGGTTAGATATTGTTGGACTACAAAAAGTTTCTGTGATGGGAATGTCTTTGGGATCAGTAATCGCATCTTGCTTCGCTTATCATCGTCCAGAATTAATGGATCGCATGATTTTGATGGGTGTTATGCAAAAGACACGAAAAAGTTGGCGAATGATTCTGGAAGAGTCGCTCAAGCTCATGCAAGAAAACCGCATGGAAGAGTTTGGACAAGCTGTAATTTTATATTTAGTTAATCATGCAAAATTAGATAAAACCCGCATGTCACCAACAGCCAAGAAATTATTTTTTAGGCAAATGGCTGAATTTACGGGCACAGAGCGAGAACGTTATGAAATTAACTGTAATCGTCTTTTACGTTTAACTGATGTACCCATTCCAGAGTGTAAAACGTTGGTTGCAGCAGGGCAGTATGATAGCTTTACTCTGCCTCATGAAAATGCGAACTTTGCTTTGCAATGCCCAGATATGGAATTTGCCCTTATTGCAAACGCAGATCATGTACCTCAATTGCAGCGCCGTAAAGAAACCATGAGTTTGTTCACTTCATTTTTAAAAGGTGAATCTATCCAAAATTTGGATGGCATTATTCCTATGACACGTGAACAAATGCAAAACATGGAACGCCGTGGAGAAGAGCGAGTTCGAGTTTTGCAGCCAAAAACTCAACTTACTCATCGAGAGTCTGATATACAGGTATCTGTACAGATTGTTGATGTTACTTTCTTCGGTATGTATTTAAAAATGGATGATGTTTTGCAGCTTAATTTTGTGCACGATCATCCACGTGATTTGGCACTACATTTAGAAGATGAAGAAGGTACTTTTGCAATTGAATGCTTAATTTTTGAGAGTACAGAGCAAGGTATTCGAGCTTTATTCAAACATGGTAGCTTCGAACTTGCTGATCGTTTAAGCCGTTTTATTGCTCGTCAAAAACAAGCAGCTTAATAGTATTGTTATAGATGGAAGCTCGTTTATTTCGAGCTTCCATTTTTTATATTTGTCATTTTATTTGCGCGTGAATAGTCCAGACTAAATCACCTAAATGTTGCTCGTGACGATCTTGAGAAGCTTGTCCAAAGAAAATTTGTGGTTGTTCCACGCTAACTTGATCGAACTCTGTATCTTTAAAAAATTCTTCAACTTCTTTGGGACTTTTGAAGTGAAAACTAAACGAGCTTCGAGACATTAATTTCAATAATTTACTGCTGTTCCAGATAATACTGGCAAGTTTGTTTTTAACTGGTTCAGGGTAGAGGTCAGTTAAATAATGAAACTTTTTAAAAGAAGCGCCATAGTGAGCAATCGATTGAATCAGTTGTTTTAATAAATCTTTATCAAAATAATTAATTAAACCTTCACTAATCACAACCAATGGGCGGTTTGGGTCAAATACTTCAAATGCCTGTGCAAAAGCTTCTGTAAATAAATCAACCGATAAAATTTCAGGTGCATTTTTTTCAATTTGTTGTAATGCATTTTGTTTAGTTTGCGCCATACCGGGTAGATCAAGCTCCCGATAGGTAATCGAAGGGTAATGCTGTCTAAACCACCAGCCGCGTGGAGATAACCCACATGCTATTTCTAGAACTTGTAAATCAGGACTTTCTTGAATGAGTTGTTCTAAATGGTGATCAAGCATGGTGTGGCGTTGTTTGAGCGTAGTGCGCATGCTACCGCCCACATATTTCTCTGCCCAAGATTCTATCGGATGAACCAAATACGCTAGTGATTTGCCTTTGGTTGTAGTAAGTGCTTCATGAGAGATCCCCATTTGATACCAGATATAGCCTGTATAGTGAGCTGTAAAAGAGATGTGGCGGTGTTTTGAAAGTTGTTGTGTCATTCGTCCTGAGCTCGATTTATTGTTTTTGTGTGGTTTGACTGATGATCGAGACCATCAGTCAAATATACGTTTAACTCAATTTAGATCGAATTTTTAAACTCTTCAATGGCTGTTTTGACAGCTTGCCACTCATTTCCAAGCGATAAGGTCTCACCAATCTGAATTTGTGGAATTTGACCACGCATGCGTTCTAAACGTTCTTGATTTGGTAGTTCTAAGTTCGAAATACCTTCGAGTGCTGTACACGCTGCACTACGATCGTTACACACAAGTCCCATATCACAACCAGCTGCCAGAGCTGCTTGAATACGTGCATCTGCACCACCTGCTACACACGCGGCTTGCATAGTTAAGTCATCAGAGAAAAGTACACCATCAAACTTCAAACGGTTGCGTAGAACTTCTTGAATCCAGAACGGTGAAAAACCTGCTGGATTTGGGTCGATCTGATCATAAATCACATGTGCAGGCATGAGTGCATCAAGCTGTGGCATGAGCTTAATGAAGCTTTGCATGTCATGGTTATAAATTTCGTCATAGCTGCGGCTATCGATTGCAGCTGCAACATGTGAATCCGCTTTCACTGAACCGTGACCCGGGAAGTGTTTGCCCGTGTTTGCCATTCCAGCTTTTTTCATACCTTGCATAAACGCGCCAGCAAGTGGTGCGATGTCTTCAATATTTTTAGAGAAGCCACGATCACCAATCACATCACTAATTGCATTGAGGTCTAAAACGGGTGCAAAACTAAAATCGATACCGACAGCAAGGACTTCAGTTGCCATAAGCCAGCCACACTGTTCAGCCAGTTCAAGTGCTTTTTGAGGTTGGGTAATATAGAGTTCACCGAAACGGCCCATGGCCGGTAATAAGGTAAAACCTGATCTTAGGCGCTGAACTCGACCACCTTCTTGGTCGACAGCAATTAAAATATCTGGACGAATTTGACGCATATGGTCCGTTAATGCACGGACTTGTTGTGGAGATTCAATATTTCGTGCAAATAAAATCATGCCACCGACTTGCGGAGCGCGTAATAGTTCAATATCTTCTTGAGTAAGTTCTGTGCCGGCGATGTCCAGCATCAATGCGCCAATCATATTGGTTCCATTTGAATTTTGATTGAAAAACAATAAGCGAATTTTGCAATGTTTTGCTACATTTTGTCAGTACAGAATATGATAAAACTACACGGTATAAACAATTTAGTTGGTTAAGATTTTGAATCTGCTTAGTTCATATCGAAAACAGAGCGTGTAAGATAGGAATACCCAAGGAAGTATTAAAAATTTATGAAACTTCAAACTATAGCTTGTGCAGTAGCGATCGCGACTGGCGGTTTATTCTTCTCTCATACGATGAATGAAGCGAGAGCAGCAACGAATACTGCTGTAGTTTCTCAATCGATCCAGCCAACGCAAGAACAGGCTTTGGTGGCTCGCCAACTGGCAACTTTAGTTGATCGCCAACATTATTTGAATATGCGTCTGGATGCGACGACATCAAATCGTATTCTCGATATGTATTTAGATAGTCTTGATCCGGATCACTCACTATTTTTAGACGCTGAAGTTCAAAATTATAAAAAACTATATGGTTCAAATTTTGGTGCTTCATTAAAAGCGGGGAATTTAACTGGACCGTTTGCAATTCATCAGCAATATCGTGAGCGATTAAAACAATTTTATGAGTTCATGTTGACTGAGTTGAAGCAGCAGCAAAATTTAAAACAGCCAAATAGCTATATTGAAGTTGATCGTGAAAAAGCACCGTATTTTAAAACTGCGGCTGATCAACAAAATCATTGGCGCAAAATGTTGGTTTCGCAGTTAATCAACTTAACGATTAGCCGTGAAGAAGAGCAGGCGAAACAAAAAGCGCTTAAAGAAAATCCTTCACTTGCTGATGGTCAAGACTTAACTGGCCCAGAAGATTTAACACCAGCTCAGACCTTAACTAAACGTTATACGCGTCAGCTTGAAAGAATTAGTCGTGTGAAAAGCGATGATGTGTTGGACAAAACATTAAATGCCATGTTGGCGACCTATGATCCACACAGTAACTATTACCCGCCAATTGATGCGATCGAATTGAATCGCCAAACGACCTTGCAACTAGAAGGTATTGGTGTGTCGATTCGTCCAGAGCGTGGTAATGAAGATTACACCAAGATTGAAACCATTGTAGAAGGTGGTCCTGCAAGTAAGTCTGGCCAAGTGAAATCAGGCGATCGAATCGTTGGCGTCGCCCAAGAAGGCGAGAAAATGATTGATGTGGTTGGTTGGACAAGTTCTGAAATTGTTGGACTCATTCGTGGTAAGCGCGGAACCAAAGTCACGTTAAAACTTCTTGGTGCTGGCGCATCAATGAGTCAAGCACGTAATGTGACCTTAGTACGTGATGTGATTCAAGAAGAAGATGCTGGTGTTCGTTCACGTACAGTTGAAGTTAATCGTGATGGTAAAAAGCATCTGTTAGGTGTCATTGAAATTCCATCATTCTATTTTGACTATCGTTCACGTCGTGCAGGCCAACAATACCGTTCAGTTTCTGAAGATACTGCAAATGCTTTTGAAGCGTTAAAAGCGAAAAAAGTAGAAGGTATTATTATTGACTTGCGTAATGACCCAGGTGGTTCATTAGAAGAAGTTGCACGTATGCTCGGTCAAGTGATTAAGTCTGGCCCAGTGGTACAAATTCGCGATGGCAATGGAAACGTAAGTGTTTTTGAAGACAACGACGGTGGTCAACAAATTTACACTGGCCCCCTTGCTGTAATGGTGAACTTAGCATCTGCATCTGCAAGTGAAATTTACTCTGCTGCAATTCAAGACTATGAGCGCGGTATTATTATCGGTAGCACAACGACCGGTAAGGGTACAGCTCAGGTACAACTTGACACTCTTGCATATGGTCAAGCGACTCTAACTCAGCGTAAGTTCTACCGTATTACGGGTGGTAGTACACAAAATAAAGGTGTAGTGCCAGACATTAAACTCGTCGATATCTATAACGAAGAGTTTGGTGAGCGTAAATCGAAGAATGCATTGAAGTGGGACACAATTCCTACTGCACCATTTAAACGTGAAGGTTCTGTTCAACCTTATGTCACAAAGTTGTCTCAGTTCTCTGAACAACGTGTTAGCAATGATGCTCAGTTTAAATATCTAAATAAACGTACTGCGATTGCCAAGGTTACGAGTGACCAGAAACAAGTGGTACTTGATATTGATAAACGCCGTGCAGAATTACTTGGTCTAGAGAAACAGACTTTAGATGCAGAAAATGAACGCCGTGCAGCAAGTGGTCAAAAGCCTTTTGCAAATTGGGAAAGCTATCAAGCTTCATTAGATGCTCTAGCTGAATCTCGCGCTAAAATGAAAGCATCACAACGTCCTGCGTTGCCAGAAGAAGAAACTTTTGTGACAGAAGCTGCAAATGTACTTATGGATTATGCAAAATTGCAAAATCGTTAAGTATTAGTAAGTCTTAAGAAAAAGCATGCTGTTATCAGTGTGCTTTTTTTATTTTTCATGTCAGTAAACTGTCATGCATTCATCATCAAAATGTCAAAAAAACTGCTTAATCTTTAAGCATGAAAATAAATACATTGATGGATGGCGCTATGCAAAGCTCATACGCGACAGCACTATTAAAAGAACAGCAACTTCCTGAAAGCTTCCAATTCTTTTTTAAACAAAAGCAGCAGCTATCCAATGCGCATTCATTGCATGATTTGGTACGCCCACGTTTAAAGATTGCGATTGTTACTGAAACTTGGCCACCCGAAATCAATGGTGTGGCACTTTCATTATTACAACTATGCCAAGGTTTGCAAAAACTGGGGCATAAGATTTTACTGATTCGCCCAGAACAAAAAGCAAAATGCCATGAATTTACGCCAGAGCAAGAATGTCTGGTGATGTCGCAGGCTATTCCGAAATATCCGACTTTGCAGTTTGGTTGGCCACAATATTTAAAAGTATCGAAAGCTTTTGAAAAGTTTGTGCCAGATGTCGTTCACATTGTGACTGAAGGGCCATTAGGTTTAACTGCCATGCAAGCTGCCAAGGCAAAAGCTATTCCAATTTCTAGCGGCTTTCATTCACCATTTCAAGATTTTAGCCGATTCTTCGATTTGGCTTTTTTAGTCAAACCGATTCAAAAATACCTGTGCTGGTTTCATAACAATACTCAGGTGACCTGTGTGCCAAGTAAAGATACACAAGAAGCATTACGTGGTTTCGGTATTACTTGCCCGTTGGTTGTTGTTGGGCGCGGCGTAGACACAACGAGATTTTCACCAAAGCATCGCTCTGAGAATTTACGAAAACAATGGGATGCCGATGAGAATACTCGCGTTATGCTTTATGTCGGGCGTTTGTCGCCAGAAAAAGAAGTGCAAGTACTCATTGAAAGTTATGCCAACTTACAAACTGTTCAGCCACATAAAACTAAATTGGTTATTGTGGGAGATGGCCCAGATTTTGCTCGGTTAAAATCATTACCTGAAGCGAAGGGTGTTATCTTTACTGGAAGTTTGAGGGGTCAAGATTTGGCAGCTGCCTATGCGAGTGCCGATCTATTCGTATTTGCGAGTCAAGTTGAAACGTTTGGTAACGTAGTTTTAGAGGCGATGGCAAGCGGTTTGCCAGTTATCGCGTATGATTATGCATGTGCACATCAATATTTAACCCATGGTGTGAATGGCTGGTTAAGCCCACTTGGACAAAAAAGCCACTTTATACAACAAATTTATCAGCTTCCTTCATTACAACAACTTAGAGAAATGGGCGTACAAGCCTGTCAGAAAGTACAGCAAAGCGGTTGGCAACTTCCGGTTCAGCAATTGGAGCAGGCATTTTATCAGGTAGTGAAGGAGCCCTCGGTGGACTTCACCTAAGTATCCTAAAATAGGAGAATGACCATGAAATTTAAGAATGCAAAAATAAAAATACTCGATTTAGATTTAAGAGGCTGTTTATATCTTAATAATTTCTCTCACTCACAGCGTGTTGCCCTTTTCTTCAAAATCATCAGTCGTGTGGGTGACGGTCCATTTTGGTATCTAATGCTGGCAATCGTGTGGGGCATGCAAGGCATCACCTATAGCTTGCAAATCATCTACTTGTTATTAGGTGGTTCTATTGGTACAGCAATTTATAAATTCTTAAAACATAAAACAACACGACCTCGGCCTTATCAAGTGCATCAGGTGATTGTGCTCGGTGAAAGACCACTCGATCATTTCAGCTTTCCATCGGGTCACACGCTTCATGCCGTGATGGTGACAATTGTGTTGGGTTATATCCAGCCCGCTCTGCTTGCGGCGATGTTTCCTTTCATGGTGCTTGTGGCATTGTCTCGTATGGTGCTTGGTCTTCACTATCCAAGTGATGTGATTGTCGGTGCACTCATCGGTGCGGCGGTCGCGAGTATGATTATCTTTATGGCTCCGTTCTTGAACATCGCTTTATAAGCATCGGTAATTTTTATCAGCTTAAGCTATCGATTAGGTTTGTGGATTTGCTAAAGTACACAGTTCTTGATTTAGCAGATTAAACAGATAGGAGCCGCTATGGGCTTGCGTTGGACAGATACGATTGATATTGCCATTGAATTGTCAGAAGCACATCCAGAAGTTGATCCGCAATGGATTCGTTTTACCGATTTACATGCATGGGTATGTGCTTTACCAGACTTCAATGATGACCCAAATAAATCGACAGAAGGATTGCTAGAAGGGATTCAAATGGCCTGGATAGACGAAGTTCGCTAAAAACAGTAGAAATAATCGCAACTTTTACACATTCAAAGCTGATTATTGCCTATGACATCGGTATAATGCGGCAAATTTTTTAAAGTTTAAATCTTAAAATAAAGGAGCCACTCATGGCTATTGAACGTACTTTGTCTATCGTAAAACCTGATGCAGTGTCTAAAAACCACATCGGTGATATTTTTGCTCGTTTTGAAAAAGCGGGTTTAAAAATTGTTGCGACTAAAATGAAACACCTTTCTCAAGCTGATGCTGAAGGTTTCTATGCTGAGCATAAAGAACGTGGTTTCTTTGGTGACTTAGTTGCATTCATGACTTCTGGGCCAGTTGTAGTATCTGTACTTGAAGGCGAAAATGCAGTTCTTGCACACCGTGAAATCTTAGGCGCTACAAACCCTAAAGAAGCAGCTCCTGGTACTATCCGTGCTGACTTCGCTGTAAGCATCGACGAAAATGCTGCTCACGGTTCTGACTCAGTTGCTTCTGCAGAGCGTGAAATTGCTTACTTCTTTGCTGACAACGAGATCTGCCCACGCACTCGTTAATCGAAAGCATTCAAACCAGATAAGTGGTATACTACTTATCTGGTTTTTTTATTCTCTCAAGAGAATATTGTTTGATTCTTGAACAATATCTTCAGTTTTTTGACATGGTTTAGGTAAATACACATGAGTTCTGCAGAGGTCGTTTCATCTGAAAATCTTGATGGACAGCAGCAATCTTCGTCCACGCTGGCAATGCCTGCTGCCGAAAATAAAGTGAATTTACTCGGCATGTCTCGTCCTGAATTAGAAAAATTCTTTGAAGATATTGGCGAGAAAAAGTTTCGTGCCGGACAGGTCATGAAATGGATACATCAATACTTCATTACTGATTTTGCTGAAATGACCAATATTTCAGGCAAATTACGTGCGAAGCTTGAACAGATTTGTGAAGTTAAGGCTCCTGAAGTTGTTCACCGACACTATTCAAAAGACGGTACACGTAAGTGGGTTTTTCGTGTTGGCGATGGTGCAGGTTCTTTGGTTGAAACTGTATTAATTCCGGCTGAAGATAAAACAGGCTTGCGCAAAACTTTGTGTATTTCGTCACAAGTCGGTTGTGCATTGGACTGTTCATTTTGTTCAACAGGCAAACAAGGTTTCCAACGTGATTTAACACCCGATGAAATCATTGGACAACTCTGGATGGCAAACTATTCTTATATGGAAGAAGTGCCAGTTGCCGAGCGCGAGCGTTCAGTGACCAATGTCGTGATGATGGGTATGGGTGAGCCATTGCTCAACTATGATGCTGTATTAAGCTCAATGCGAATTATGCTTGATGACTTCGCCTATGGCATGTCTAAGCGCCGTGTGACTTTATCAACGTCAGGTGTTGTTCCAAAAATTGATCAACTTGCAAAAGACATTGATGTTGCTTTAGCAATTTCTTTACATGCGCCAAACGATGAATTACGTAACGAATTAGTGCCAATTAATAAGAAATATCCATTGGCTCAGTTAATTGCTGCATGTCAGCGTTATATTGCCAAAGATGGTAATGAAAGTTCGCGTAAACATGTGACTATTGAATATGTGATGTTAGAGGGTGTGAATGATCATCCTGAACATGCACAGCAAATGATTAAATTGTTAAAGAACCTACCAAGTAAAATTAATTTAATTCCATTTAATCCGTTCCCGCATGCACCATATGGTCGCTCAAGCCGAAATCGAATTATCTCGTTCCAAAAAACTTTGTCTGATGCTGGATTTGTGTGTACGATTCGTCAAACACGTGGTGATGATATTGATGCTGCATGTGGACAGTTAGTCGGTCAAGTGGCTGATAGAACTCGTCGTGCTGAACAGTGGCAGAAAAAAGTCACACAGCGTCAAGAGATTTTGCGTACACAAGGATAAATTGAGGGCAGGCTTTGAGTACTCCAAAGTTAAAAACGGTATTAATGGGGGTTGCAGTTGCACTTTTGGTAAGTGGTTGCCAGACAACGCATCTGCAAAAAAAAGACCCAGAAAAAGCGGTAAAAGTACGTACACAACTTGCTGCTGAACATATCCGTTCGGGTGACTTGGATTCGGCAAAGCGAGCGCTTGATCAAGCTTTAAGTGTAGATAGCCGTGACGCAACGGCAAATATGATGATGGGTATTTTACTACAGCAAGAGGGTAGTAAGCCGAACTTAGAAAAAGCAGAACATTATTTTAAACGAGCAATTTCATCTGAACCAGATAATGCTCAAGCACATAATAACTATGGTACTTATTTATACCAAATGGAACGCTATAATGATGCGATCGAGCAATTTCGCATTGCTGGTACAACATTAGGTTATGACCAACGCTATCAGGCATTAGAAAATCTGGGGCGTATTTATTTAAAATTGGGTGATGTTGCGAATGCTGAAAAAACATTCAAACAATCACTCCTTGCTAACCGCGACTCTTATATTTCAATGTTAGAGTTAGCGGAAATTTTTTATTTGCAGCAGCAGATTCCGGCTGCTACACAAATGTATGAGCAATATGTTCATACAGTGGGGCAGAAAAATCAGGGTGCAAGAGCACTTTGGATTGGTGTAAGAGTGGCTCGAGCCAATGCGGATAAAATGGGAATGCAAGTCTTAGTAAACCAGTTACGTGCTTTGTTCCCGGAAAGTCCAGAATATCAACGTTATTTGCAATTACAGTATAGTACTGAGGCCGTATGGAAATAAATCCTAATTCACAGCAGCCAACTGGCTCAAGCTTACCGACTTCTGCTTTAGGAAATATTCAACGTCCTGGTGAGTATTTACGTCAAATTCGAGTGGCTCAGAATAAAGAGTTAGGGCAAGTTTCTTCAGATTTAAACATGCCAGTCAAAACTCTAACAGCTTTAGAGCAAGATGATTACAAGTCATTGCCAGAAGCGACTTTTATCAAGGGTTATTACCGTTCATATGCAAAATATCTAAAAACAGATGCGACGGCAATTATTCAGCGCTTCGATGAGATTTATGCAAATGATACTGGGCTTTTACCAAACCATGCCTTAAATAATTCACCAATTAAAATCATGGGGAAACTCCCTGGTTCTAATAGTGACCGTAATAAGAAATGGTTGAAGCGTGCACTTCTTGCAATCGTGGTTATTGCTGTTGTGTCATTGATTGTCATGGGTATTCAAAAATGGACTTCAAAGAAAGAAGATGCTGATTTACCTAAAGCAAATCAATCTAATGTTGAAGTTTTACCTATGAAAGGAAATGCCACCTCAACAGTGGGTGATCAATTGGTGTTAAACTTTAACCGACCAACTTCTGTTCATATTGTTGATGCAACAGGTAAAGTTTTGGCGACAGGTCGTCAGTCATCAACTTTAAACCTAAATGGTGAGTCTCCATTCCAGATTCGTCTTGATGATGCAACTGCTGTGTCATTAAGTTTAAACCAAGAACAGATTTCATTGTCTCCATATACGGTAAACGGTAAAGCTGAATTCCGTTTATCCCGCTAATACCATGAGTTGAGCGATACAATGATAGAGAACCCAATTAAACGTCGACCAACACGTAAAATCCGTGTTGGGTCGGTGTATGTCGGTGGCGATGCACCTATTAGTGTGCAAAGTATGACAAACACTGAAACTTGCGATGTTGATGCAACTGTTGCTCAGATTGAGCGTTGCGTTGATGCAGGTGCTGATATTATGCGTGTTTCGGTCCCATCTATGGAAGCTGCTGAGGCATTTGGCGCCATTCGTAAGCGCGTTTCAGTACCATTAGTTGCCGATATTCATTTTGACCATAGAATTGCCTTGGCAGTTGCAGATTATGGTGCAGACTGTTTACGTATTAATCCGGGGAATATCGGGTCAGATCAGAAAGTTCGTGAAGTCGTTGCTGCAGCACGTCATCATGGCATTTCAATGCGTATTGGCGTTAATGGCGGTTCTCTAGAAAAAGATTTACAAAAGAAATATGGCGAACCTACAGGTGAGGCGCTGCTTGAGTCAGCGTTACGCCATATTGATATTTTAGATCGACTCAATTTCCATGAATTTAAAGTCAGTGTAAAAGCATCTAATGTGTTTTTAACAATGGATGCTTACCGTTTACTTTCAAAACAAATCGATAATCCATTACATCTTGGTGTTACTGAAGCGGGTATTTACCGTACTGGTACTGTGAAATCAGCGATTGCCCTTGGCGGATTATTGATGGAAGGTATTGGCGATACGATGCGTATTTCGCTTGCTGCCGAACCAGAAGATGAAATCAAGATAGGTTTTGATATCTTAAAATCATTGGGGCTTCGTTCTAACGGAATTAACTTTATTGCTTGTCCGAGTTGTTCGCGCCAAGAATTTAATGTTATTCAAGTGATGCAAGCTTTGGAAGAACGTTTAGAAGATATTCGTACTCCAATGGATGTGTCTGTGATTGGTTGTAAGGTAAATGGCCCGGGTGAAGCAAAAGAAGCTGATATCGGGGTTGTTGGGGCCGCGCCTCGCTCATTGGTTTATCGTAATGGTGAGAAAAGCCATTTAATCGATACCGATCAATTGGTTGATGAAATCGAAACAATGGTTCGTCAACGTGTCCAAGAGCTTGAAGAAGCTAAATCTAAAGAAATTATTCGTAGTTCATCATGAGTTCAATAGTCGCAATCAAAGGTTTTAATGACGTCTTGCCAACGCAAACAGTAGCGTGGAGACGTCTCGAGAAATATTTAGCATCGTTAATGGATGCTTATGGTTATCAACAAATTCGTTTGCCGATTATTGAACAAACGGGATTGTTTAAACGTACTATTGGTGATGCCACTGATATTGTTGAAAAAGAAATGTATACCTTTTTTGACAAAGGCAATCCACCTGAGTCGTTAACCTTACGTCCAGAAGGTACAGCTGGTTGTGTTCGCGCTATGCTTGAACATAATTTGTTGCGCGGTGCTACACCGCGTGTGTGGTATATGGGACCTATGTTCCGTTATGAAAAGCCACAAAAAGGCCGTTATCGTCAGTTTCACCAGTTTGGTGTGGAAACTTTTGGCGTAGCAACACCTGATATTGATGCCGAATTGATTTTGTTGACTGCACGCTTATGGAAACGTATGGGTGTTGCTGATAAGGTTCAACTTGAGTTGAATACTTTAGGTGAGGCAGATGAACGTGCTGAATACCGCAATGCATTGGTTGCGTTCTTAAATGAACATAAAGATGCGTTGGATGAGGATTCTCAGCGTCGTTTAACGACAAACCCGTTACGTATTTTAGATTCTAAAACTGAATCTACCCAGAAAATTCTGGAAAATGCGCCGAAATTGCACGATTTCTTAAAAGAAGATAGTTTGGATCATTTTAAGCAGTTACAAGATTATTTGACTGCTGCTGGTATCCAGTTTGTAATTAACCAGAAGTTGGTACGCGGTCTGGACTATTACAATAAGACTGTTTTTGAATGGACAACTACAGCACTTGGTTCACAAGGTACAGTATGTGCTGGTGGACGTTATGACGGTTTAGTTGGCCAGTTAAAAGGTAAGCCAGATCAATCAGTACCAGCTGTCGGTTTTGCAATGGGTATGGAGCGTTTATTGCTTCTGCTTGAGCAGGTTGAACAGGCCGAAGTTATTCGTGATTGTGAAGTCTTTTTGGTTGCAGAACCTGCTTATCAAACGAACGCTTTGATTTTGGCAGAACAATTACGTGACCAGTTAGAAGCTGCAAATAGCAGTATTCGAATCAAAACAGGTTCGCAAGGCAGCATGAAAAGCCAGATGAAAAAAGCTGATCAGGCTGGAGCAATCTTTGCTTTGATTTTAGGGGAACGAGAGTGGGAAGCGCAGCAGCTTGCTATTAAAGAGTTAGCAACAGCTGAGCAGTCACAAGTCGCAATTGCTGACCTCGTACCATTTTTAATCCAAAAATTTACAAAATAAACTGAAACATCTGGAAAAGGACAATCACATGAGCGTAAGTGATGAAGAACAATTCGACAGCTTAAAGTCGTTCGCCAAAAAATATGGTTCTGCCATGATTAGCGGAATTCTCATTGCATTGATTGCCTTTTTTGGATGGACCTACTGGCAAAAAAAGAATTTGGCAACTAGCCAAGTCGAAACTGCAAAAGTACAGCAGTTAATGGATGAGGCAAATGCGAGTGCCGATAATCCTAATGCCTTAAGCTCAGTAACTGCATCGGCAGATAAAATTGTAAAAGATGATATCGATTCTGTTCAGGCCATACAGACTCAGTTTGTATTAGCAAAATTAGCCTATGAAAAACAGGATTATGCTGCTGCTGAAAAAGCATTAAAGAAAGTTGAAAATTCAAAAGTAAAAGATGAAGGTTTAATGCAGGTTGTGAAATTGCGTTTAGCAGATGCACAATTGGCACAAAACAAATATGATGAAGCATTAAAAACCTTATCTGGTAACGTCGATCCTGCATTTAAAGCAACGGTAGAAGAGTTACGTGGTGATATCTTTGTTGCTAAGAAAGATGTTGATTCTGCTAAAAAAGCGTATCAGGCAGCTTGGAATTCGTTACTAGAACGTAAACAAGAGCGACAAATTTTACAAATTAAACTCGAAAGTGTTGGCGTTTTAGTTGAAGATCCACAGATTGAGCGCCCAATTTTGGAAACACAGGTGGAAGAGTCTTAATGAATCAGAAATTCAAACTGCCTTTGGCAATTGCAATCGCATCGGCTGTACTGGTGGGATGTTCGAGTAATAAAGTAAAAGAAGTAAAACCTAATCCGCTACCGAAATTGACCGAGTCGAAAAAGACCTTAACGCCAGTGTTTTCGCGTAGTGTTTCTTCTACTGATAAGGCTGATCCATTACGTTTGCAACTTGATGCAAACGACGGTGTAGTTTTCACTCTTGATCCAAAAGGTGAAGTCGCTGCATATCGTGGTAAACAACGCATTTGGGAAAAGAAAGTCAGCAAATTAGGCTTGAGCTCTGGTGTTGAAGCTGCTGAAGGAATTGTTGTTGTTGGTAATAGTAAAGGGCAACTTTTTGCACTAGATCAGGCAACAGGCGAACAGAAGTGGACTGCGCAGTTATCTGGTGCATTGTTAAGCCCGTCATTGGTTCAATCTGGACGCGTTATTACTATTGCGAATGATGGTACTGTATTTGCACATGATGCTACTTCGGGCCAACAAGTTTGGGCTTATAAATTACCAAATGTCCAATTTAGTTTGCGTGGTCAGGCATCACCAGTGAGCCTTGATCCTCGTACTGTATTAATTGCATCTGCGAATGCGTATGTTTATGCAATTGATACGATTAGTGGTATTCCACGTTTCCAACGTCGTGTTGCAGTGAGCGAAGGTCGTTCTGATATTCAACGTTTAATTGATATCGATGGCGATCCAACTGTAGCTGGACAGTTTATGGTAACGACCAGTTTTCAAGGTCAAGTAACTGTTACCGATCTTGCTTCTCAACGTGTAGTTTGGAGTGAAGATTCGAGCAGTACGAAACGCCCAGAAGTTTATGACAACAAAGTATTTGTATCTTCAACAGATGGTAAGTTAACAGCTTACGATTTAGCATCTGGTGAAAAAATCTGGGAAAATGATAGTTTGTTAAACCGTCATTTAAGTAATCCAGTTGTGCTAGGACAAGATCTTGTTATAGGTGATTTAGATGGCGTATTGCATCTTGTTGAACCAGCAACAGGTAAATTAATTGGTCGTTCAAAAACAAGTGGTGAAGTTAATACATTGCGTGTTATCGAGAATCAACTTTATGTTTCGACCAGAAAAGGCGATTTAAGTATTTGGCAGAATCGTTAATTTCGTTCGCTTGTGCTAAAATAAGCGCTTAACAAATTATGCTGTTAAAATATCGGGGTGTTTGAATTAAATCAGTTCAAAGCCCCGTCTTTTATTATGGTCATCTCTGACCTTAAAATATATCTCCTGTACTGTTTTTAATGCTCATGCCATGAGATATGGCAGGTCTTGAATTAAGGTTATTGTATGAAACCCGTTATTGCGCTCATTGGTCGTCCGAATGTCGGAAAATCAACGTTATTTAACCAGATTACCAAGAGTCGTGATGCACTTGTAGCCGACTTCGCGGGCCTGACTCGTGACCGTAAATATGGTGATGCAACTTATCAGAATAAGTCTTTCATTGTTGTTGATACTGGCGGTATTGGTGAAAATGAAGGCGGTATTGATAACTACATGGCCGAGCAGTCAAAAACGGCGATCAATGAAGCAGATATCATTATTTTTGTAGTTGATGCCCGTGCTGGCTTATTGGCTTCAGATGAACAAATTGCACGTGAACTGCGTACTTTGGGTAAAAAAGTTTACTTGGTTGCCAATAAAGTTGATGGTGTTCATGCAGAAGCTGCATTGGTTGAGTTCTACAAACTTGGTATGGGTGAGCCCTTACAAGTTGCTGCCAGCCATGGTCGTGGTGTACAGCAAATGCTTGAGGATGTCTTGGTAGACGTACCTGAAGATGAAAATCCAGAAGAACATGACAAAGCAACAGGCTTGCGTTTAGCGATTATTGGTCGTCCGAATGTGGGTAAATCGACTTTGGTCAATCGTTTACTGGGCGAAGACCGTGTGGTTGCATTTGACCAACCAGGCACAACGCGTGACTCGATTTACATTCCATTTGAACGTGATGGTCGTCAATATACCCTCATTGATACAGCGGGTGTACGTCGTAAAGGTAAAGTTGATGAAATGATTGAGAAATTCTCAATCGTGAAAACACTACAAGCAATTAAAGATGCACACGTGATTGTAGTGGTGTTGGATGCTCGTGAAGGCGTAGTTGAACAAGATCTACATTTGATTGGTTACGCGCTTGAAGCTGGTCGTGCCATGGTGATCGCCATTAACAAATGGGACAACATGACTGAATACGATCGTAAACAATGTAAGTTGGATGTTGATCGTCGTTTTGACTTTATTCCTTGGGCGAAAGTCCATTTAATCTCGGCATTGCATGGCACTGGCGTAGGGGAAATGTACCCAACTATCCATCGTGCTTATGATTCATCACATTTAAAAGTTTCACCTGCAAAATTAACTCAAATTTTGAATGATGCTACAGATGCACATCAGCCACCAATGGTGGGTGGTAAACGTATTAAAATGCGTTATGCGCATATGGGTGGACAAAATCCACCAACGATCGTAATTCACGGTAATAAGGTCGACAAAACCCCAGCGGATTATCGTCGTTACCTTGAGAATGTGTTCCGTAAAGTTTACAAACTGGAAGGAACGCCAGTACGTGTCGATTTTAAAACGTCGGACAACCCATTTGAAGGACGTAAGTCACAAGTGGACGAACGCGTTGCGGCACGTAAACGTCGTTATGTACAGAAATTCAAAAAAGCTGAGAAAAAGTTTAAACGTTAAGCTTTTTAAAGTTCAAAAACCCAAAGTTTTCTTTGGGTTTTTTATTGCAAATAAATGAGCTTGTATCAAGAGTTATGAAAAAATGTGAATGATAAACGTAATTTTTTGTAAATTTCATAACGAATGCTATAATCAGCATCTTTATAAAATAATTTATATTCCGACAGAATAACGCTGCTTAGGGTTCACTTTTAGCATGGTAACATTACATCTTGCTCAGCTTACATTTGCACATGCTCAGCCCTCATATACAGCCCTTGACTGTATTCCAGCTATGCAGCGTAGACGGTTATCGCCATTGGCTAAACTTGCTTTGAACAGCGCGCTTGGTGCATTAAATGGTAGTAAAGCCGATTATATTGTTTGGGTGTCAAGATATGGTGACGAGTTTAAAACGTTGAATATATTGAAAGACGTTTTAAGTGAGCAAACGCCATCACCCACACAATTTTCAACGTCTGTCCATAATGCAATTTCTGGGCTTTATTCTATTTTATGTCAGGATGATACCCCATCTACCAGCTTAAGTTGTTCATGGACTGAAAGTTTGATTGAAGCTTATGCTCTTTTAAAGTCAATGAAAGATATCGAGCGGGTATTAGTCGTTGCTTATGATGAACCTTTACCCCCAATTTATGCTGAGGCAGTCGATTTCCCTGCTTATGCTATGGCTGCGGTCGTTACTCTAGAGCAACCTAATTTACAAATTACTGCGTGGACACACACAGTTGAAGCAGATGGTCCTACTTTTGCTCATTTTTGGCAGGATGCTGACCAGTTAATATCTGCATTTGGGTGGAACAAATGCTAAATCTTAAAAATCTGAAACAAAAAGGTAATTATTGCTGGCGTGTAGCTGCAACTGGTTTTAGTTTTGCCAGTTTCGGTTTGGGTGGTATGGCAATTGCCACCGTCATTGCACCAGTACTGAATGCCACAACCTCTGACTCTGAAAAGCGTCAGCAACGTGCACAGAATGTGATTAAGTATAGCTTTAAAGGCTTTACTGAAATGATGGTCAAACTGGGCATCATGACTTATTCGGTAGAAGGTTTGGAAAAGCTACAGAATAGTCGTCAAGAGCTCGTCATCGCCAATCATCCGAGTTTGATTGATGTTGTAGTACTAATTGGTATGATGCAGCAGGCTAATTGTGTGGTGAAGCAGTCTCTTTGGTCGAACCCTTTTACCAAAGGACCTGTACAAAGTGCGGGTTATATTTTGAACGCTGGCTCTCAGCAATTTGTTGAAGACTGTGTGGCGCGTCTGAAAGAAAATAATTCGGCTTCTCTTTTAATTTTTCCGGAAGGAACGCGTACTGAAAAAGGGATGACCCTAAACGAATTTCAGCGCGGCGCAGCCAACATTGCCATTCGTGCAAATGTACCAATTCGGCCAGTAATTATTACCTGTACACCATCGACATTAACCAAGAATGAAAAATGGTACCACGTGCCATCTCAACCCTTTCATATCGAAGTGAAAGTACTGGATGCTGTACAGGTATCCGATTTGTTAGATGATTTAACAGTAGGACCTAAACAAGTTCGTCAGTTAAGTCGTAGTTTTTATAAAATTTTTGATGAAGAGTTATCTTGAAATGAGCAATCTTGCTGATGAACTAAAGCAAATGATTATTGATGTTTTGGCACTAGAAGATATCACTATTGCGGATATTGATACAGAAGCTCCATTATTTGGAGAGGGCTTAGGATTAGACTCGATTGATGCACTTGAGTTGGGACTGGCTTTAAAAAAGCGTTACAACATTCATTTAAATGCAGAGTCGGATGAAACCAAACAGCATTTTAAATCAATCCAGAGTTTGGTTGCTTTAGTTGAAGCACAACAGAAGTCATAAGGAGCGTGATGATGTTATCTCAAGAACAAGTATTAACTAAACTCCGCGAATGGATGGAAGATTTGTTTGAAATTGAGCCGGAGTCTGTTCAACTCGATTCGAACCTTTATTCAGATCTTGATGTCGACAGTATTGATGCGGTTGATTTAGTTGTAAAAATTAAAGAGTTAACGGGCAAACAAGTAAAGCCTGAAGACTTTAAAAATGTAAGAACCGTACTCGATGTTGTGACGGTAATCCAGAACATGACTGCTGAATGAAATTTATTCTTAAAGGGATAGTTGCAGCACTTTTTGTGCTGTATCCCTTTATTGTGGGTTGGAGTCTGACACACGGACAATTCATTTGGGTGAGTCTATTACTCATCGGGCTGGGTGTCGTCAGACTTTTTGGTAAAGGCAACTCGTTATTATGGCCTTTAACTGGTTTTGCCATTGTTTGTGGCAGTCTAAGTTTATTGTCACATAATCATGCTTGGTTGAAGTTATATCCAGTCGGTATGAGTTTAGGCGCATTAATTATTTTTTCGCTGACACTCATCAAGCCGCCGTCTATGATTGAGCGCTTTGCCCGACTCGTTGAACCTGATTTACCTGATTCTGGGGTGCAGTGGACCAGACAGGTGACTAAAGTTTGGTGTGTTTTCTTTTTTTGTAATGCATTAATTGCTTTGACCACTGTACTTTTTACTTCAATGCAGGTTTGGGTCATTTATAATGGCTTTATTTCTTATGTGCTGATGGGCATTTTATTCCTTGGTGAATTTATTTTGCGTAAGCGACATCAGCGTTTACATTCTTCAAATCCTTAATTAAAAACTATGCATTGTCATTTTCAGAAATTCATCGATTCAGTTCAGCCACTTTGTATAGATAGTGCTTTGCATTCGACCAGTTTTACTCAATTTTGGCAGGACGTGGCCTTACAAGCTGCTGCAATTGCTCAAATGGAAAATTTAACTTGGGCATTATGGGAAGCAGATAGCTATGAATTTCTGGTTTTATTGTTTGCTGCGTTGCTCGCGAAAAAGCAAATATTTTTACCACCCAATCGAGTGCGTGAACTAGAGCAGCAATTTGCAGCACAGCAGATTTATTTTTTAAAGCGCCAAAACACTGAAAAAGTTGTTCCTTTATCTTTAACCTTGGATGATGCTTTTTTAGAGCAGGCGCAACTCTATTTTTATACATCTGGTTCAACTGGTGAACCTAAAAAAATCCCAAGAACACTCAAACAATTACTCAACGAAGTTCAAGGGTTAAGCCAAAGCTTTAGTTTTGATGAACATGCAATTGCGATTGCAACGGTCAGTCATCAACATATTTATGGATTACTGTTTAAATTACTGCTACCACTTGCTACCGGTCGAAGTTTTTATGTGCTTCAAATGGCATTTCCTGAAGATGTTGTGCAAGCTCAAAAACAACTACAGACACTAGGTTTTAGAAATTATTTGATCTCAAGTCCTGCATTATTAAAACGCTGGACAACCGATGTTATTTTACAAAACTGCCAGATGGTTTTTAGTTCTGGTGGCAAACTGGAAAGTGGTGTTCGTCCTTTATTGAATCGTCCAATTATTGAAGTTTTAGGAAGTTCTGAAACTGGTGGTATTGCCCATCGCGCTAGAGATGAAGATGCTTGGACTGCTTTTAGCAATGTAGCTATTCGTATTGAAGAGCAACACCTCATGGTGAAGAGTAATCATGCCTATGAGGATGACTGGATTACCACAGGTGATGGCGCAGCATGGTCAGATGAAACGTGTCAGACCTTTAAGCTGATGGGGCGTACAGATCGAATTGTAAAACTTGAAGAAAAGCGTTTGAGTCTAGATGCAATCGAGCAAAGCATTCGAGCTTTGGATGCGGTCCAACAATGTCATGTATTGGTACTTGAACATGAGCAGCGTCAAATATTGGGTTGTATTGTCGTTCTGACAGAACAAGCTCGAGCACAGTTACAGCAACTAGGTAAGTCTGCTTTTGTTAGCCATTTAAAACAACAATTAAAAGACAGCTTGGAAACGATCGCGATTCCACGTCAATGGCGTTTCCTTAGTCAGCTACCGCAGAACTCGCAGTCTAAACTCAATAAAAGCTATTTAGAGACTCTCTTTAAGCCGATGTTACAACCCGTGGTGCTGTCGCAGTCACACAGTTCCGAAGGCTCTATTTTTAGCCTTGAGTTTCCACCTGAATTGGCTTGTTTTAAAGGACATTTTCCAACACAACCGATTTATCCTGGAGTTGGGCAGATTGGTTTTTTACAACATTTTGCTAAATCAATTTGGTCGGACTTAAATTGGTGTCAGGGTTATGAACAACTAAAATTTCAAAACCTGATCCGTCCTTATGCAATTGTACAACTTAAGCTTTCTCGAAAAGAGCATAAAGTGAGTTTTGAGCTACGCGATTCAGAACAGATTTTGGCTTCTGGGCGTTTATTATTCGCTTTGCAAACGGAAGTAGAGGGTTAAAAATGCAGACCAACTATGGCTTTGTTATCCCAGTTTATAATCATCCACATTATTTAGCAGATTTGATTTCTTATCTGGACGGTTTTGATTTACCGATTGTGTTGGTCAATGATGGCAGTGATGATGCTTGTAGCCAAATTTTAAAAGCATTGGCAGAGCAATATTCCCAAATTCATCTTATTGAACATGAGGTGAATAAGGGTAAAGGTCAGGCAGTCATGACTGGATTACGTGCAGCCTATGAGCTTGGTTTAAGTCATGCATTACAACTCGATGCCGATGGTCAACACTGCTGGGATGATATTCCAAAATTTATTGAGCATTCTCGACAACATCCAGATGCAATGGTGATTGGTCAGCCATACTTCGATGAATCTATTCCTAAAAAGCGCTTATATGGCCGTTACATCACCCATTTTTGGGTGTGGTTAAATAGTTTATCTTTTGAAATTAAAGACAGTATGTGTGGGTTTCGCGTGTACCCGCTTGAAAGCACAATGAAGGTATTGAATAGCGCTAAATTCCAGCCACGTATGGGCTTTGATAGTGAAATTTTAGTGCGTTTAAAATGGGAAAATACCCCTTTTATTAATGTACCTACACCTGTGGTTTATCCAGAGCAGGGTATCTCTCATTTTCATGCTTGGCGAGATAACCTAGGCCTGAGTAAAGCACACGCAACTTTGTTTATGGGCATGTTGATTCGTTTACCTAAGCTTTTAAAGCAAAAGCTTCAAGGTTAATTATGACAGATTCAGCTTCTCCAAAATGGAACGATATTAAAGAGCGAGGAGGTATGTTGCCCCTTATGCTCGTGTTGTGGTTTTACCGTTTTGGTGGACGTTGGTTATGCAAGTTGGTGATGTACTTTGTCATTATGTGGTACTGGTTATTTGCTGTCACAGCACGACAAGCTTCCTTACTTTATTTAAGTAAACTGCATCATTTTGCTGGAGCACAGTCGCCGTTTAACCACCAGCCAACGTGGGCAAATAGCTATGCGCATTTTATGCAATTTGGCGAATGTATTTTAGATAAGATTGAAGGTTGGCTAGGCCATATCTCCGAGCAAAATCTAGAAGTTTTTGGACATGAAAACTTTTCGCAGCATTATCAAAAAGGCGCTCTTATTGTTGTCTCTCACTTTGGCAATATTGAATTACTTCGGGCAATTAAGTCTGAGCATCCACAGAAAATTAACGTACTGGTTTATCAAAAGCACGCGACAAAATTTAATGATTTTTTGAAAAAACTAAATGATAAGGCGGATGTCTGTCTTTTATCAGTCGATGAGTTGGGTATTGAAACTGCCATGTTGCTGCAAGATAAAATGCAGCAAGGTGAGTGGGTCATTGTGGCGGCAGATCGAGTGCCTGTGCAGTCAGATCGTGTACAGCATATTGATTTTTTAGGGGAGTCAGCAGCTTTCCCGCAAGGGGCATGGATTCTGGCAAGCTTACTCAAAGTGCCTGTTATTGCAGTTTTTTGCTACCGCATGCAGCAGCAGTTTCAGGTACATATTCATTCAATTGCCGAGCAGGTAAATTTACCCCGCGCTAATCGGGTTGAAGGCATGCAAACTTTAACTAAAACTTATGTTGCTATATTAGAACAGCATTGCATGCGTGCCCCTTATCAATGGTTTAATTTTTATAATTTTTGGACGAAATAACATGCGTGTGTTAACCGTAGGTGAACAACCACTAAGTATTGAAGATGTCGTTTCTGTAGCAAGAGGCGAATGTCAGGTTGCTTTACCTGAAACGTCTGAGTGGCGTGAACTGATTCAAAAAGGTGCTGATTTTCTCGATCAGCTCCTTGAAGAGGAAGGGGTTATCTACGGTGTGACCACAGGTTATGGTGACTCATGTTTGGTTGAAGTGCCATTACATCAGGTTAATGAACTACCGCTGCATCTTTCACGCTTTCATGGTTGTGGTTTAGGTGAAAATTTAGATGTAATCACTGCACGAGCAGTGGTAGTGACGCGTTTATGTTCGTTGGCTCGCGGTTATTCAGGTGTGTCGATAGCACTACTTGAGCGCTTAGTTTGGTTGTTAAATGAAAATGTAATTCCAGTCATTCCATCTGAAGGCTCGGTAGGGGCAAGTGGCGATTTAACGCCGTTGTCTTATATTGCGGGAACCTTAGTCGGTGAGCGTGATGTCTATTTCGATGGGCAAATTATTCCTGTTGCTCAAGTCTATGCTGAAAAAAATATACTGCCTTTAACGCTTAGACCTAAAGAAGGTTTAGCGCTCATGAACGGCACAGCAGTGATGACGGCAATTGCTTGTTTAAATTATAAAAAAGCAGAGCAGATAGCACTTGCGAGTACTTTAATTACTGCTCTAAATGTATTGGCCTTGGAAGGTAATCCAAGTCATTTTGATGAAGTATTGTTTGCACAAAAACCTCATCCAGGTCAGCAGCAAATTGCCAAGCAATTACGTGATTGGCTGAATAGTGAAGTACAAACGGCACATCAAAGTCCACGTTTGCAAGATCGTTATTCGCTTCGTTGTGCGCCGCATATTATTGGCGTGTTTGAAGACTCAAAAGTATGGTTACGTCAGTTTATTGAAAATGAACTGAATTCAAGTAACGACAATCCATTGATTGATCCAGTAGGGATGCGTGTGTTGCATGGCGGTCATTTTTACGGTGGGCACATTGCACAAGCAATGGATAGCTTAAAAATTATGATTGCCAATATTGCTGACTTGATGGATAGACAGATTGCACAGTTAGTCGATCATAAAATGAATCATGGGTTACCACGTAATTTAACAGGTGCAACTGCCGAGCGTTTACCACTGAATCATGGTTTTAAAGCGGTACAAATCGGAGTGTCGGCGTGGACGGCTGAAGCCTTAAAAAACACTTTGGCAGCTTCAATTTTTTCACGCTCAACCGAATGTCATAACCAAGACAAAGTTAGTATGGGAACCATTGCTGCACGTGATGCGAGTCGGGTGATTACCTTAACACAGCAAGTCATTGCAGCGCTGTGCTGTGCGAGTGTGCAGGCGACTCATTTGAAAGGTTTAACCACACAGTTAAGTCCAACATTGCAGGCGTTTATGCAATGGACCTTACAAAGCTTTGCATTTGTCGAAGAAGACCGACCATTACAAACCGAATTACAACAGATTGTTGATCGTTTAGACCAACTTGAATTGTTTAATCAACCAGAATTTATGGGATAAGGTGAGCCAATGCATGCAGATGTAATCATTGAAATTCCATTTCATGATGTCGATACCATGAATGTGGTTTGGCATGGTCATTATTTAAAATATTTTGAGATTGCGCGCTGCAAATTGCTCGATCAATTTCATTACAACTATATGCAGATGAAAGAATCAGGCTATGCATGGCCTGTGATTGAAAGCCATGTTCGCTATGCATACGGTATTGAGTTTGAACAAAAGATTCGGGTTCGCGCCATTTTAAAAGAATGGGAAAACCGTTTGAAAATTGATTATCTGATTTTTGATGCTGAGTCTGGAAAACGTTTAACCAAAGGTTATACCACACAGGTAGCGGTGAATATTGAAGCCCGTGAAATGTGTTTCCAGTCGCCACAGGTTTTATTTGATCGCTTGAATGCATGGTCTGAGTTTCAACCGAAGAGGAATGCGTGATGTCTCAATTCATCAAAACTTTAGGTTTAGGTGCTGCTGTTTGGATGAGCAGTTTAAGCGCGGTCTATGCAGCGCCAACACAGATCACTCAAATTTTTCAGCAATTGTCCCAGTCTCCTACGGTTCGTGCTGATTTTGAACAGCAAAAAAAATTGCCATCGTTGAATAGAACTTTTGTATCGAACGGCTCTTTGTTGTTCTCAAAATCTTATGGTGTAGCGTGGCAAATCAAACGACCTGTGCAAGCAGATTTGATCGTTACCCCAACCAAATTGGTACAGAAAACTCAGCGTACATTTAGCCAAATACAAGTTGATCAATCGCCATATAGTTCGGTCGCGACTTTATTCTTACAGCTCATGTCTGGTAATGAACAGGCTTTGGCAAAGAATTTTAATGTGGTAAGTGCGAATTATAGTCCAGCGGGTTGGAGCATGAGCTTAACTCCGAAAAGTAGCTTGTTTAAAAAGTTATTTGTGCGTGTTGATGCTCAAGGTCAACAGTACGTCAACCAAATCGTGATTACCGAGAAAGCGAATAATTTAACGACCATTCGCTTTAGTCACCAGACTTCTCAACCGACGACTCTAACGGCTGCTGAGCATGCGATTTTCCAACTGGCAAAATAAGTTCACCGCGCTTTGGTTAATTGCTTTGCTGCTCATTGCAGTGGGGTTAGGCGTGACGTGGCTGAAAAAAGATATTCATATTCAAACCAATATTTTTGCGTTATTGCCTAAAGTTCAGCAAGACCCAGAACTTGCACGTACTCAGCAGTACATGAATGAGCAACTCAACAATAAAGTATTTGTGGTTATAGATGCTAACGATGAAGCTACGATACAACACGCCACCGATTTCTTAACAGCGCAGGCCAAGCAAAGCCAGTTGTGGCAACCGTTGAAGCCCCAACTTGATTTTGATCATTTTGCAAAACAGTTGTATCAACATCGAGCAGGTTTGTTGAGCGCTCAAGATCAAGCCTTATTGCAAAAGCAGGATTACGAGGCGCTGACTGAACAAAGTCTGATGCAAATGATGAGTCCAGGTATGCCTGTCACTGCTGAGTCACTTAAGCAAGACCCGCTCTTATTGTTCCCCCGTTATGCCATGCAGTTGGCAACGCCGTCGCAACAAGATATTGAAATGGAGCAGGGCTTTGCCACCATTCATCATGAGCAAGGCATTTCTCGGCTTTTCGTATTACAGTTGACGCAAAGCCCATACAATATTGATTATCAAGAAAAGTCCTCTACTTGGATTGAGCAAACTAAGCAAAAGTTAGCTGCAATGGGATTAAAATCTCATTGGACTGGAACTATTTTATTTTCAAATTTTGGGACGCAATCGGCTAAACAGGAAATCTCAACCATTGGTGTTGGCTCGACATTGGGCTTAATTTTTCTGGTTTGGTTCGGCTTTCGCTCACTGCGACCTTTGGCGACCGAGTTTATTGCAGTTTCGACTGGCAGCTTTGTAGCATTTGCAGTCACCCATTGGGTGTTTGGTGAAATTCACCTGATGACATTGGTATTTGGTGCAAGCCTAATTGGTGTCTGTGTCGATTTTTCATTTTATTTTATGGCAATGCAATCGCAGCATAGACAGCTTGGTGGGTTCCAGATTTTAAAACCATTATTGCCAAGCTTGTTCATGGGCCTAATGACCACATTAGTTGCGTACATCTTTTTGAGTTTTACTCCGTTTCCTGGGTTCAAGCAGATTGCAGTCTTTTCAATTGTAGGATTAACCGCAGCGTGGATCAGCAGTGTACTACTATTACCAAGATTACCTGCACTCAATGCCCAGCCAGCAATAAAAGCATTATCTTGGATTGGACAAGCGCGGTTATGGTTCCAAGAGCGAGCGAAGATACGTTATAGCTTGCTTGCAATCATTTTAGCAGTAGGTACGGCGAGTCTTTTCTATCTTAAAAGTAACGATGATATTCGTAACTTACAAGGTATGGACGCGAGTTTAAAGCAGCAGGATCAAGCGGTTCGTGAACAATTTGGCCAGCAACAAAGTAGTGATTATTTTGTAGTACGAGCAGCTTCTGCAAATGAAATGCAGCAACAAGAGCAGCAACTGATTGGACATTTGCAACAGTTACAGTCACAAGGGAAAATCAGTGCATTTCAAGCTTTGGGACAATGGATTCCACCATTGGCAGAGCAGCAAAATAATCTACAACTATTAAGAAATATTCCAAAAGCGACTTTGCAGCAATATGCACAAAGCATGGGGCTAAATGTTAATGACGTTTTACAGTGGCAACAGCAACTGGCAACACAACCGTTATTAGATTTTTCTGTATTTAAAGATCATCCTTTAGCTTTTTTACAGCCTCAAGCCAATGAACGATTAGTGATGGTGACAGGAGTGAAACAACCTGAAGTGTTAAAGCAGCTTCAGAATGATCACATACATTTCCAGCAACCGATTAGCGAAATGTCGCAAATGTTTGCTGAACATCGAGTGCAGGCTCAACATCTTCTGATTTATGCCTTAATTGGTTTGGCGGTTGGTTTGGCGCTTATTTATGGATTAAGTTCGATTGTGCCTTTGGTCCTGCCAGTCAGCTTGGCATTACTGAGCACTTTTGCTGTTCAGGCATGGTTAGGTGTAGAAATTAACTTGTTTAGTATTATGGCGACTTTTCTGATTATTGGGATTGGCGTTGATTATGCAATTTTCTACCGACATGGACATGATCACCCTCAAGTAGTTGGAATGGCATTATTTTTATGTATGATGTCGACCTTACTCGGCTTTGGATTACTTTCATTTAGCCATACATATGCAATTCATTGTTTTGGTTTAACGGTTTTATTCGGGGTTATTTTTTCATTTATCTATGCGACTTTGTTAACCCCCGCAGATGAAAAACATATTGTAAATTTACAAGACCATTCATAATTTGAATAAATTAAAAAGGAAATTGTGCTATGAGCACTTTAGAAAAAATTGATGTCGTGATTATTGGGGCTGGGCCATCAGGTAGTTCTGCTGCTGCACTTCTTCGAAAAAAGGGCTATACCGTTACGGTCATTGAAAAACAGCATTTTCCTCGTTTTTCGATTGGTGAGTCATTGCTACCACAATCTATGGCATTTTTAGAAGAAGCTGGTTTATTAGAAACAGTCCGTGAGCATGTCGAGCAATATGCTTTTCAATTTAAAAATGGGGCCGCTTTTTTACGTGGTAAACAACATAGTTTTTATAACTTTACTGAAAAATTTACGGATGGGCCGGGGACTACTTGGCAGGTTCGCCGTGCAGATTTTGACAATTTGCTTGCCAAACAAGCTCAAACTTATGGTGCAGACATACGCTTCGGACATGAAGTCTTAGATGTTGATGTTGCATCTGAACAGCCCGTACTTACAGTAATTGATGAAGAACAACAGCGTTATCAGATTCAAACTAAGTTTTTATTAGATGCGAGTGGCTTTGGGCGAATTTTGCCAAAGTTATTAGATCTAGAGAGTCCTTCAAATTTTCCAGTACGACGTGCGCTGTTTACCCATATTGAAGATGGTATTGCCGATGATCCTGATTTTGACCGTAATAAAATTTTAATTACTGTGCATGAAAAAGATCATCGTGCATGGTATTGGCTGATTCCATTTGCAGATGGACGGGCTTCTTTTGGTATCGTTGCAGAACAAGACTTTTTTGACAAATACACGGTCGAAAATGATGAAGATAATGAGCCTGAGGCAATGTTCAAACGCATTTTAGCTGATGAGCCAAGTTTGTCACATGTATTGCGCCGTGCAAAGTTTGATACACCAGTGCGGACCTTGGTGGGCTACTCAGCGAATGTAAAACAGTTGGCAGACCGCAACTATGCGCTATTAGGTAATGCGGGTGAGTTTCTTGATCCAGTCTTTTCATCAGGTGTGACGATTGCTCTTAAATCTTCAAGTTTGGCGATTCCTTTGGTTGAACGATTTTTACAAGGTGAGCAAGTCGACTGGTTAGAAGAGTATGAAAAACCATTACGTCGCGGCATTCAGGTATTTCGCGCTTATGTTGAGTCATGGTACGAAGGTGAGTTTCAAGATGTAGTGTTCTCGCAAAATCAGAACGAAGGTATTCGCCGTATGATTTCTTCACTGTTGGCGGGTTATGCGTGGGATGAAAAAAATCCAATCCATAAAAATGCCAGACGTAGACTCAGCACCTTGGCAGAATATTGTCGTGAAGGCTTGGCGCAAGAACAGGTACTTGAGGGATAACCATGCAACGCAAATGGGCAACGATATTACTCAGTAGCTTTATATTTTTAAATGGTTGTCAGGTCATGCCACATGCCAAAGGGCTGCAAAGTCCTCTATGGCAGGCTCAGACTTATCAACGGCAAGATCAGGTTGAAGTTCAGTGGAAGCAGCAAAGTTTTAGCTTCTTGTTATATCAACAGCAAAAGGGTGCTGTACTGGATATGGTCGCTTTGAGCTTGACAGGCCAACAATTATTTAAGTTACAGTTTGATGGGCATAGGATTCATGTTGAACAACGCATTGATCAAATGCGTTTATTGCCTTTTGAGTTTGTAGTACGTGACCTTTTGTTTGCAACATACCCTCAATTTTCGCATTTAGGGCAGCAAGCTATAGAGATGAAACAACAGGCAGACATGCAGGTTGTTTATATTGAAAATCAACCTGTGTTGCAGCTTAAACAGGGACAAGGGAGCATTGAATTGATTAATGAACAAGTCCCTTATACCATGACGCTGAGTTCGATTGAGAACACCTTACAGACAGAAGAAAGTCCTACGCCATGAAACATCTACCTTCAGCAAATGCAGCTCCAATGGCAGTAGGCATACAATTTAGTGTTGGTTTATCTGCATTAGGCTGCGAACTTAATCAAATTAAACAAGCATTACAAGAGCCGCAGCAAACCTTAACTTTGCGTAATGATTTAATCGCTGATCGTGATGTTTGGGTAGGGCAATATACGCATCCATTATGTTCGCAAGTATCCGATACTTTACAGTCTGTAGATTCACGTAATCTACGTTTTGCATTAACCGCATTATCTGAAATTGAAACAGAGTTAAAAGCCTATACGGCATCCTTTGAAAATAAACGTTTGGCCATTGTCGTTGGCACATCGACTTCTGGTATTGCAGATAATGAATTATTACTTAAGCAATATTTTCAAGGGCAAACGGATCTATCGATATCCCACTATCTTCAAGAAATGAGCTGTTTAGCGAAAGCATTACAGCAGTACTTAGGATGGAAAGGGCCAGCCTATACTATTTCAACAGCTTGTTCTTCAAGCGCTAAAGCATTAGCTGCAGGGCAGAGATTACTTCACGCAGACTTAGCAGATGTTGTGCTGGTGGGTGGCGTCGATACCTTGTGCAAGTTGACCCTAAATGGATTTAATAGCCTAGAAAGTTTATCTGAACATGTTTGCCAGCCCTGCGGTGTAAACCGTGATGGTATTAATATCGGTGAAGCTGCTGCGTTTTTTGTACTGAGTAAAGAACAAGCACCTGTCATGTTAATGGGGGCGGGTGAATCTATGGATGCATGGCACATTTCGGCCCCGCATCCTGAAGGTAAAGGCGCTGCTTTAGCTATGCAGCGTGCATTAGATATGGCTCATATTTCAGCTCAAGAAGTGGGTTATATCAACTTGCACGGAACAGCAACTCCACAAAATGACGCAATGGAAATTAAGGCTGTACGACAAGTTTTTGGTGATTACCAAGTTGCTTTAAGTAGTACAAAACATAAAACTGGACATTGTCTCGGTGCAGCGGGTGCCATAGAAGCTTTCATTTGTGAGCAAGTTTTAAAAGATCAAAGTTGGTTGCCTGTACATCAAAATGTTGAGGTTGATCCAGATTTGGCTGACCAAAACTATGTGCAAGATGCTGAACTAAAACAATCCATTCGCTATGTCATGAGTAATTCTTTCGCTTTTGGGGGAAGTAATATTAGTCTTGTTTTTGGAGTGAAGCCCTGATGAAACTCGATGCAATTCAATATATTCCTCATGAGCAACCGATGGTATTTGTTGATCATTTAACCGAGGTTGAAGAAGGGCGAGCGCAAGCAGAACTCACGATTACGCCAGAGCTGATGTTTTGTGAAGCAGAAGGTTTGCCGACATGGGCAAGCATTGAAATTATGGCACAAACGATTAGTGCTTATTCAGGCTGGCAAGGTCAGCAGTCAAAACAAGCGCCAAAAGTCGGTTTTTTATTGGGAACGCGTAAGTTAAATTTACCGATCCCTTATTTCGCCTTGGGTTCTCGATTGATCATTCAAATAGAACAACAATATTTTCATGAAGGACTTGGGCAATTTTCCTGTGAAATTCAATATGCTGAACACTGCATTCAGGCAACGTTAAGTGTATTTGAGCCAACAGAAACACCATTTAAATAACCACAAAGAATTAGGAATACATTGTGACAAGACGAATTTTAGTAACAGGTTCAAGTCGAGGAATTGGGAAAGCAATTGCGTTACAACTTGCAAAGGCTGGTTTTGATGTAACTGTGCATGCACGTTCGCGTCAGGCAGAGGCTGAGCAAGTCGTACAAGAGATTCAAGCGTTAGGACAAAATAGTCATTATTTAATGTTTGATGTAAATGAACGCCAAACTGTTCAACAGATTTTGGAACAAGATGTAGAACAGCACGGCGGATTCTATGGTGTTGTACTCAATGCAGGTCTTACTCATGATGGTGCTTTTCCAGCATTAACTGATCAAGATTGGGATGAAGTCATTTCGACTTCTCTAGACGGTTTTTATAACGTATTAAAACCATTAGTTATGCCAATGATTCATTTGCGTAAAGGTGGCCGTATCGTCACCTTATCTTCGGTTTCTGGAATTATGGGTAATCGTGGTCAGGTTAACTATAGTGCTGCAAAAGCAGGTCTGATTGGTGCGACCAAGGCTTTGGCACTTGAATTGGCGAAGCGAAAAATTACTGTGAACTGTGTAGCCCCTGGACTGATTGAAACTGAAATGGTCACCGATGAAGTTAAAGAACATGCGCTTAAAATGATTCCGTTGCAACGCATGGGACAGGTCGATGAAGTGGCGAGCGTAGTAAAATTCTTATGTTCAGACGAAGCCTCTTATATAACCCGACAGGTTATCTCTGTGAATGGGGGACTCATCTAATGAAACGTGTGGTTGTAACGGGAATGGCAGGAATTACCTCTTTAGGTGAAACCTCCGATGAGATCTTTGCGCGATTTGACGCTGCCAAAAGCGGTATTCGTTACATGCCAGAGTGGGAGCAATATGTTGATCTTCGGACTAAGCTTGCTGGTCCTGTTGAAACATTCCATGTTCCAAAACATTTTAACCGTAAGGTTACCCGTGGTATGGGACGCGTTGCGCTCATGTCTGTGGTTTGTGCCGAAACTGCTTTACAAAATGCTGGTTTACTTGGGCATGAAATTTTGTCTAGTGGCGAAGCAGGTGTTGCTTTTGGTTCTTCTGCGGGTAGCGTAGAGGCCGTGGGTGAGTTTGCTAGCATGTTGCTTCATCAGAGCATGAGTAAGATCAATGCAACCACTTATATTCGTATGATGGCTCACACAAGTGCGGTGAATATGACCGTATATTTTGGTCTAAAAGGCTTAACTTTACCGACCTCAAGTGCATGTACTTCTGGCTCTATGGCCATTGGGCAAGCCTATGAAGCCATTAAATATGGTAAACAACAGGTCATGATTGCAGGTGGCGCTGAGGAACTCAGTGCAGCAGGTGCAGCAGTTTTTGATGTATTGTTTGCGACCAGTGGCATGAATGACCAACCAGAAAAAACACCACGTCCATTTGATGCTAAGCGAGATGGGTTGGTGATTGGTGAAGGGGCAGGTTGTTTAATTTTAGAAGAATACGAACATGCCAAAGCTCGAGGTGCTCATATCTATGCAGAGGTGATTGGCTACGGTAGCAATACCGATGGTCAACATGTAACAAAACCAGACGCCGAGATGATGGGGCGCTGTATGCAATTGGCACTTAAAGATGCATCTGTAGAAGCTAAAGACATCGCTTATGTGAATGCGCACGGCACCTCAACTGATCAGGGTGATGTGGCTGAAAGTCAGGCGACAGCAACAGTTTTGGGACGTAAGCCGATCAGCTCTTTAAAAAGCTATTTTGGACATACGCTAGGGGCGTGTGGAGCTATTGAAGCTTGGCTGAGCATTGAAATGATGAATCGTGGCCGCTTTATTCCAACTTTAAACCTAGATGAAATCGACCCATTGTGCGGTGATCTCGATTATATCGTTCAGCAACCGAGAACTTTGGATGCTGACATTATTATGAGCAATAACTTTGCTTTTGGTGGAATTAATACTTCGCTTATTTTTAAACGTGTTAAACAATAAGGAACACAACAATGTTAAATAAAAAACTTTTATTCGTAGCAATGCTAAGTGCGGGTTTTACTGCCACTGTTCAGGCTGGAGATGAAGTACATCAGTTAAATTTTAAAGAAGCTGTAGACCGTGCAGTTGCAGATGGAACTTTAGATGGTTCAGTAAAGTTTTATTTAAAGGGTACAAAGTCTGGCGGTAAAATTATTCAAAAAGATGCGGTAACCAATAAAAAAACCAATGGTTTTGGTAAGTCAGCAGCAACGTCTTGTGACTGGGTTTTACGTTCAGCACTCATTCAAATGCAAAACAATGCTAAAGCACAAGGTGCAAACGCTGTTACCAACATTGTGAGCTATTTTAAAGCTAATGAAACTACAAGTACGACGACTTACGATTGCTATAAAGGTGCCATGATGGCGGGTGTTACCTTAAAAGGCGACGTGGTTAAATTCTAATTAATTTTAAATAAGGTCGGGATAATGTCTAAACGTAATATTGAAGTCTACACACAGGCATTATCTCAGCTTCTTTTAAAATCTAAACAAGATTTCCCAGACTTTCGCACATTTAATCATTATAAAAAACAGCAAATACATAATATTAGAAATGAGCTGATAGCACAGAAATTACAAATTACAATAACGGATTTGGAGTTTGCAAAGCATGAGCATGGTAAGCCATATTTATTGAATCACGATTTAGATTTTAATCATTCTCATAGCCAACAATATTATGCTTTGGCGATGAGTCAGCAGGTTAAAGATATAGGCGTAGACGTTGAAGACCTAGATCGTAAAGTACGTTTGGAAGCTCTAGCTCAGCATGCATTTCATCCTGATGAATATGAAACGTGGCTAAGCTTAGAACAAGATAGAGAATACTGGTTTAAAGTCTGGACAACTAAAGAGGCTGTTCTAAAAGCTTCAGGTCTCGGCATCCGCCTAGATTTAAATACTTTAAATACCCAAGCACATCCTACAGACCGTGGCGGAATATGTTCTCATCAACTTATCGGGACATTTGCTTATCAAAACTTCGTTATGGGTAATATGATTTTAACAGTGGCATGGCGCTCAGAATTATCTTGCCGTGGTTTTCAGTTTCCAACTATTCAGCTTCATTCACTTGATACTTAATAAGCGAATAGCAGACATAAAAAAACCGCGAATTACGCGGTTTTTTAGTTTAGAGCAAGCTAAAAAATTAAGCTTGACCTTCAACAGCTTGAGCACGTTGCATATTCGCTTCGAACTCTGCATCAAAGTTGATTGGAGTAAGAAGTAACTGTGGGAAGCTACCTTTAGTCACTAAATCATTTACCGCTTCACGTAAGAACGGGAACAAAATATTTGGGCAATAAGCGCCTAAAATATACGGTAAGCGATCTTCTTCAACGTTATCAATCAAGAAAATACCTGATTGAGTAATATCTACAATGAACGCTGTTTCGTTGTCGTTATCGGCTTGTACCACAACTTTTAAAGAAACTTCAAAATGAGTTGGATCAATTTTTTCTGCAGCAGAAGAAAGATTGATATTGAGTTCAGGTTGCCATTGTTTAGTAAAAACCTGCGCCCCAGGAACCTCAAAAGAAATATCTTTTGTATAAATACGCTCTAAAGCTAATTGTGGTTGAACTTGTTGTTCTTCGCTCATTGTTTTTTCCTTAATATGGATGCGATGTTAAGCCAATAATTCGTCAAGTTTACCTTCACGCTCTAAAGCGTAAAGTTGGTCAAAACCGCCAATAAACTGATCGTTAATAAAAATTTGTGGGACAGTACGGTGATTAGTACGTTGCATTAACTCAACACGTACTTCCGGTGCTTCAACAGAAAGATTCACTTCTTTGTAAGCAATACCTTTACGCTCAAGTAACTGTTTAGCACGAACGCAATACGGGCATACAGAAGTTGAGTAAACAATGACATTTGCAGCCATAATAATTCTCCTTAAGCTTTTGGTTTGCTTTTTACAAGAGGTAAGCCTTGTGCTTTCCAGTTACTAATACCACCATCAAGACGATAGCTGTCATGGTGAGCAACTTTTTGCAAAGCACTACCAGCAACTTGTCCGAGGTTGCAAATAAATACCAATGGACGCTCACTTGCTTTTAATTCTTCAGCATGACTTGCAATTTGGCTGAAAGGAATATTGCGGCTGCCACTAATATGACCTTCACGGAAGTCTTTACTATCGCGTAAATCGATTAGTATGGCATTTTTCGCTTTCACTAAAATACCAAGCGACTGTGGTGAAATTTTACGACCGTTACGTTGACCTTCAAAAATGAAGAACAACACGACCAAGACTCCGAGCGTACCAAACAAAATGGGGTGATTCCCCATAAACTCTAACCAGCGTTCCACAAGTCACCTAAAAAAAAATTAAAAACAAAATTGACCTAGAGTATAGCGTATATAGATGGTGATCAAAATCACCACTTCAAGGGTAAAGCGGACAGAAAATTAGTTTTTTTGCTGTGCTTCTTGAATCTCATCATTTAAACGCAAAAAGCTATCTAGGCGCCGTGGTAAAATTTCACCAGATTCTACAGCGCGTTTTAATCCACAGTTCTTTTCATGAGTATGGGTACAGTTACGGAATTGGCAAGAACCCAAATGTGCTTCAATTTCTGGAAAGCCCATACGAATTTTTTCTAAATCAAGATGCCAAAGCCCAAATTCACGAATTCCCGGCGAGTCGATTAACGCACCATTTTTACCGAAATTCATTAAACGTGTAGAGGTTGTTGTGTGCTGACCGAGTGCAGAGTTTTCAGAAATAATATTTGTTTTTTGCTCTGCATCTGGAATGAGCACGTTAATTAGAGAACTTTTTCCTACACCCGATTGGCCAACGAAAGCTACTGTTTCACCATCTAAACGTTCAGATAAAACAGAAATATCTCCCTTCTTAGACTGACAAATCATCACCTCATAACCCAAAGTTTTATATTCTTCTAATAGCGTAAGAATTGGGTCATTTTCAGTGAGTAAATCTGATTTATTTAAGACTAAAAGTGCCGGAATGTTAGCGTCTGCGCAAGCTACTAAATAACGATCGATTAATGTCGGAGCTGGTTCAGGAAGGGGAGAAAATACAATTACAATCAAACTGATATTTGCTGCAACTGGTTTAACCTTGTGATAACGGTCTGGACGGGTAAGTAATGAATTGCGTGGATGAATGGCAGTAATAATACCTAAACCAGTATTTGGGTCAGCCTGCCATTTAACTCGGTCACCAGTCACCAGTAACTCAAGGTTAGTTCGAGTATGACAGCGCCATACACTTTTGAGTTCGATGGGTTTCCAGAAGGGTTCTGGCTCTCCTTCGGCAACTTGAGGTTTTTCTGGGTGATGCTCAGGTACGGAGAGTGCCTGTACTTCGAGTTGGCGGCCATAATGTTGTACAACGAGTCCGTCCAGATCTTGTGAAGTATCTGCCTCTTCTTGGCGAGTTTTGTGCTGTTTTTCAATACGACGTTGCTGTTGTTCAGTTAAACGACGCTTACGAATTAAAGCCATTCATATCCCAAAAAAACCACTGTTTGAAGATGGCAAAAATAGCATGAAGCGGCTATAGAATTACAGCGCAGATGCAAGAAATTTGCTACTATTGATGTTTTTACGGCATTTAGAACGTACATACATGAGCAGTACTTTAAATACACGATTAATTTGGATTGATCTGGAAATGACCGGTTTAGATACCGATAATGACCAAATTATTGAAATCGCAACAATTATTACAGATGATCATTTAAATGTACTTGCCGAAGGTCCGGTTTTAGCCGTTCATCAGCCTGACCGTATTTTAAATGCAATGGATGAATGGAATACTCGCCAACATGGGCAATCTGGGTTGGTTGAACGAGTTCGTCGCAGCAAATTAACCGCTCGTGATGCTGAGTTACAGACTTTAGAATTCCTAAAAAAATGGGTTAATCCAAAAGTTTCACCGATGTGCGGTAACTCGATCTGTCAGGATCGCCGTTTCTTACATCGTCTTATGCCTGAACTAGAGCAGTATTTCCACTATCGTAATCTTGATGTATCTACGGTAAAAGAACTCTCAAAACGCTGGCGCCCTGAAATCATGAGTGGTCTGAAAAAGAATGCATCGCATTTGGCAATGGATGATATTCGTGACTCGATTTCTGAGTTGAAATACTACCGTGAATATTTCTTTATCATGAATACTGATGGTAAAGATTAATAATTTTGCCCGAGTGATATGAAAGGGAGGCTATTGCTTCCTTTTTTATTGTTTAAAGGGGATTGTTACAATAATGCCAATCGCTTGATTTGGCTTTCATATTCATTTTGCTTAAAATGATGTTTTAAATTTTTTATTATAAAAAGAGAGCATTTATGCAAAGTAATAACCCGATACTGACCCGTGTTGAAACGGTCAGTGACTATAGTCAGCCGATGACTGTGCAAGGTGCGATTCAAAAATCTATTATGCTGACAGTCATTGCAGCGACTGTGGGCATTGCTTTATTTTTATACGCAGCTTTTACTGCAAATGTTGGTATTGCTTACGCCGCTTCAATTGTTGGCGCAATTGGTGGATTGGTTTTGGCTTTGATTGCCACATTTAAACCAACCACTGCACCGACCTTGGCAATTCCTTATGCACTTTTTGAAGGCGCATTTTTAGGTGGTATTTCTTTTACTTTTCAAATGAAATACCCAGGTGTGCCGTTACAGGCCTTACTTGCCACTTTCGTGACAACATTAGTCATGTTTGGTCTCTATAAATTCAAGATTGTACGTGCAACTGAAAAATTTAAGTCAGTCGTGATTTCTGCGTCTTTGGCTATTTTTCTTGTATTTATTGTGCAGATGATCATGCGTTTAGCGTTTGGTTCAAGCATTCCTTATATTTTTGAAAGTAACTGGTTAGGCATTGGCTTTGCTGCATTTATTGCTGTGATTGCATCACTTAACCTGATTTTAGATTTTGATTTAATTGAAACCAACGCAGCTTACGGTGCTCCAAAGGTTATGGAGTGGCTGTGTGGAATTGCGTTACTCTCAACTTTAGTGTGGATGTATATCTCTTTTTTACGTTTGATTGGTTTGTTATCTGACGACTAAGATTATATTCATCTAGAAGTCGCTCCTTATGAGGAGCGATTTTTTTTCGTGCGATTTTTGAAAAAAGATGCATTATGCAATTTCGAAAAACGTTGAATATTGGCATTATGCTTGAAATTGTTTTGAGTGAGATCGGCATGACACAAGGACTTTTAGCAGGTAAACGCTTTTTGATTGCAGGCGTTGCTAGTAAATTATCAATTGCTTTTGGTATTGCCCAAGCATTACACCGTGAAGGTGCAGAGCTTGCGTTTACTTATCCAAACGAAAAATTAAAAAAACGTGTGGATGAATTTGCTGAGCAATTCGGTTCTAAGCTTGTGTTTCCATGTGATGTAGCAGTTGATAGTGAAATTGACAATGCATTTGCAGAACTTGCAAAACATTGGGACGGTCTTGATGGTGTAGTTCACTCTATTGGCTTTGCTCCTGCACATACGCTTGATGGTGACTTTACTGACGTGACTGACCGTGACGGTTTTAAAGTTGCTCATGACATCAGCGCATACAGCTTTATTGCGATGGCCCGTGCTGCAAAACCATTATTACAAGCTCGCCAAGGCTGTTTATTGACTTTGACTTATCAAGGTTCTGAACGTGTAATGCCTAACTATAACGTTATGGGCATGGCAAAAGCTTCTTTAGAAGCTGGTGTTCGCTACTTAGCATCAAGTTTGGGTGTTGATGGTATTCGTGTGAATGCGATTTCTGCAGGTCCAATTCGTACATTGGCTGCTTCTGGTATCAAATCTTTCCGTAAGATGTTAGATGCGAATGAAAAAGTTGCTCCGTTAAAACGCAATGTGACCATTGACGAAGTGGGTAATGCAGCATTATTCCTTTGCTCTCCATGGGCTTCAGGTATTACTGGTGAAATTCTATATGTAGATGCTGGTTTTAATACTGTAGGTATGAGCCAATCTATGATGGATGATGAATAATTAGATTTATCTAATTTATATAACAAAGCCGCTTTTATAGCGGCTTTGTTTTTTTAAGAGGTTAACGGTTTTAAAATTATAACGTTAGAATTAAAATATTCATTTTGAATGGCTTGTTAATTGCTATATTGATTGGTAGCAAGGAGGGCATTAATTTTTCTTATATTTTATGAATAGATCTATAAGAGGAATGTCTTTTTGAACTTGTACTTTCCTAGATAAGCCATCAATAGCAACAGGCATGTTTTTTTTATCCATTTGATATGTTTTCTCTTCGAGAATTTGATTTTTGCATTGTGGACATGCATGTAATATGGATTTATGGTGGAAAAGGTACTTCGATCTTGCATTTAGTTGGCAATCGTAGCTTATTGCCGCAAAGTATTCCGCAGAGCCAATGGGACTAGTGGCAAGACTATTTTGATAATTGATCAGTTCCTCATGGGTTTTAAAATATTTATTTATAGTGGCTACCTTTTTGTAATATTTATTGCATTCCTCGCAGAAGCTCTTTGCTCTAAGAATAAGATAGATGCATGCTCCTCCTAGCATAAAACCAATAAATTGAATTACTGCTATTAAATAACCAAAATCTCCCATTGTTCCAAGGTCGGTTTCTCTTGCACCAGTTCCAAGGCTATAAGTCGAGTTTGTTAGAATGAAGCTCATATACTGTTTGAATGGTATAAAATTACTTACTTTTTCGCCGTTCTCAAAGATGGCAAGACTGTATTCTAAAAAATAGATTGATATTTGTGCAATCGCAGTAAAAATAACCATTTGAAGAAGTAAAGTTACTTCTGGTCTTTTATTGAAGTAGATACTACCAAAATAAAAGCCAGATGCGGCTACTATTCCAGTAATGACGGCACCAATTGGTAAGAAAATACCAATGCTGATTGTAAAGAATTTAAACCCTAGTATAGCGCTAAGTAAAACAGTTACTGCTGTGGTTATAAGTCCACATGACATAATTTTTAGCGATTGTGGAAACATGAAAGAACTTCTCTATCTATATTTGTATTTGTTTAGGAACATGTACAGTCTTAGGTATATGGTTGCTAACTATAATTATACGGCAGGCATATTATATAAAAAATTGTATTTTATAGTTTATTTTTCTCAGAATATAAAACAGAAATATTAGCGTCAATATAAAAACGATTTGCAATATTGCTGTATAAATTTTTGATGCTCCACTCAATTCAGCAATGAGTTGTACATTGAAAATATATCGAAAAATATACTTAATCATTTATCATCGAATAATTTATATGCTAATTAATGCTGGTTTTTTGTTGAATCGAAAACTCTAAAGAGAATGACGATAAACATATTATTTTTTAGCTTTCGGGGTAGGTTAAAACCTAAAGAAAATAGCTGTTATTTTAGGATTAGTCACTCTTCTTTCACTTCAAGGTTGCGCCGCAGTGATGGCAAGTAACCAACCGCATAAAAAGAATATGGCGGTTTTAGAGATGGGGAAACATCGAAATTATGTGATTTCTGAATTGGGTGCCCCCCTCACTTCAGAAACCGTGAATGGTGAACGTAAAGAGATTTATACCTTCTAGTAAGACTACTCAAAAGCAGCCAGAATCAGCCGTACGCTATGGCACACGACTGTGGATATTGCCACCATTGGTCTATGGGAAGTGATAGGCTCTCCAACCGAGATGTATTTCAATGGTCAGAAACTTCTCTATGAAGTTGTTTTTGACGATCAGGATAAGATTAAGCGTATTCACCAGATCCAGAATAATCCAGATCTGGTGAAAGAGTAAATATGCCAAACAATACCGCTAGGGCTATTGTTTCGGCAGTTCTTTTACAGGTGAACCACCTAAAGCTTGCATGAGGGTGACATAAGCATTGTATTGGTTTTGCTTCGTTTCAACGAGGCTTAGACGTGCAGTACGTGTGGTTTGCTGAGCATCAAGAAGCGTCTTTAATGCGACAGCACCATAACGGTAACGAACTTCGGTTAAACGTTCGGTTTTTTCTGCAAGTTCAACATTACGTTCTTGTAACGCTACTTGCTTGTCTAGTTCGGTTCGACTCGATAAAGCATTTTCGACATCAGCAAAAGCCTGATAAAGCGTTTGGCGATATTGAATAATTGCTTTTTCATAATCCAGATTGCTAATCGCGATATCTTTCTTCATATCGTTATATTGCAAAAACGGTAAGCTTAAACTTGCACCAAGCGTGAGGGCAGGGTTGCGTAACAGTTCTGTCAACGATGTGCTGCTTGAACCCAAACTACTGGTTAAGCTAATTGATGGATAGTAGCTTGCCTTAGTTGCATCTTTAGTTGCGAGTGCCTTTTTCAAACGAAGCTCAGAGGCTTGTAAATCGGGACGGCGCGATAAAATATCAGCGGGTAAACCAGCACCAATTGCAGGTAGAGCAGTGCGTGGTAAACGCTTTGGCTCTTGAATGTTTAATTGTTGCAAAGGTTCATGCAATAGCACTGCAATAGCCGTTCGTGTTTCAACCAATTGTTGTTCAATCTGGCTTAAACTCGCTTTCTGGCTTTGTACCGATTGTTCTGCTTGAGTCAGATCTACACCTGAAACTGCGCCAGCTTTATATTGAATCTGTACCAAGTCATAAAGCTTCTGAGAAGTTGCTAGACTTTGCTGTGCAGTTGTATAACGCTCATTTAAATAACCAAGTTGCCAATAGAGTTTAGCAGTGGTTGCAATTAAACTTTGCCCAGTGGCTTGCAAATCTTGTTCAGTCGCTAAGGCTTCCCATTTACTTGCTTCAGTTTGGCGCGCAAGCTTGCCAAACAAGTCAAGCTCATAGCTTACACCCGCACTCATTGATAGCCCTTTAGAGCTGTCATCTCCCGAATTTAAATCGAAAGAATGTCCTGTAGAAACACTAGAACTAGTACGTAAGCCTTGTTTGTTTGCAGTTAGATCAGCTTGTAGACGTGCTTGCTTCAATGCAATTCCTGCAACTGCTAGATCACTGTTACGCTCTAATACATTGCTTACGATCTGATTAAGCTGTGCATCGCCAAAAAGCGTCCACCACCGATCAGAATATTGATCGGCAGACATGGTTTTTGCTTTGGTGGCATCATACTGAAAACTACCTGGAACTTGTACCGCAGGTGTTTCATAAGGGGTTTTTACTACAGCTGCACATCCTACAAGAGAACCCGTGAGAAGAAGTGCTGTGCTGAGTTTAGTCATAGAGAAAGACATGCAATTTTCCTTATTCTCGAGATAGTGCGGCAACAGGGTCAAGTTTCGCGGCATTCTTGGCTGGTAAGAAACCAAAAACGACACCAATCAGCGTTGAACACACAAATGCTGCAATAATGGAAGTGCTTGAATAAGCCACGCTGAAGTTACCGCCAGCAAATTTATTAATAAGTTGTCCAAGGCCAAGCGACAGTAAGACGCCAAGCACACCACCAATTAAACACACCAAAATTGCTTCAATCAGGAATTGCTGCAAAATATCACTTTGTCTCGCGCCCACAGCCATACGCACGCCAATTTCTTGAGTACGTTCAGTCACCGAAACCAACATAATATTCATTACCCCGATACCACCAACCACCAGTGAAATTACGGCAATTGCTGAAACCAGAAGGGTCATCGTACTGGTTGTTTTCTCGATGGTTTGACGGATACTGTCACTGTTCATGGTGAAAATATCTTGTGCACCGTGGCGCTGAGTTAATAAGTTTACAATCGCATTTTCCGCGGCTGTAGTTGAATATTTATCATTAATGCGAATCACGATATTACGGACATGGGCTTGACCTAACATACGGCTCATGACCGTGGTATAAGGCATATATACATTTAATGTATCATCTGAACCCATTCCACTGGTTTGAGGTTCTACAATTCCGATAATTCGAGCAGGTACACTACCAAGTAATACCACTTGTCCAATTGGGTTAGTGCCATCACTAAAGAATTGTTTTTGTGTATTGGTATCAATCACCACATCTTGTGAGCGATCACGAACACTACGTTGGTCAAAAGTTTGGCCATCTTTAAAGACTAGACCTTTTACATCGAAATAATCGTTACTCACACCGTTAATGGTCGCGTTTGCTTCATTTTGTTGATAACGAATGGTTTTGGAGGTGCTGACGATTGGACTGACTGCACTCACATAGGGTTGAGTCATTAACGCATCAGCATCGGCAGGAACCAAGGTTTTAAAATTGGCTGTTTTAGAGTTATCACCAAATCCTTTCCCCTGAAACACCGTAATCGTATTGGTGCCGAGGCCGCTAATATTGCTTAAAATTTGTTGCTGAGAACCTTTACCTAGGGCGACTACTGTAACAACAGATGCGATACCAATAATGATCCCAAGCATGGTTAAAAAAGTACGCATGCGATGGGCATTCATTGACAGTAAAGCCATTTGGAAGGCTTCGGATAGACGATCTAAAGTAGAACGCCATGCAGAAATACTTTTACCTTTCTTCTGTTTACCTTGTAAAGCAGGAGCGGCATCAGGATCGGACTTGACTGGTTCTGCTGCTTGATCCGGAACATTAGGACGGTCACTAATAATTTCTCCGTCACTAATTTCGATAATACGAGTCGCATTTTTTGCAACTTGCATATCGTGGGTGACTAAAATAATAGTGTGACCTGCAGCATTGAGTTCACGCAAAATACGCATCACCTCAACACCACTATGAGAGTCGAGAGCGCCTGTCGGTTCGTCCGCAAGGATAACGTCACCGCCATTCATAAGGGCACGAGCAATAGAAACACGTTGCTGCTGACCACCAGAAAGTTGGCTTGGTCTATTAAGTGTTTTAGTACCTAATCCTAATTCGGTCAGTAGAGCGGTTGCACGTTGTTTACGTTCAGAAGGCGTAACACCTGCATAAACTGCTGGGACCTCAACGTTACCTTCGGCAGATAAGTCACCCAGTAAATGGTAGCGCTGGAAAATAAAACCAAAATATTCACGGCGTAGTCGAGCGAGTTGATCTGGTTCGAGTTTGCCGGTCTCTTGTCCACTAACCTTATAACTACCACTCGTAGGGCGGTCTAAACAGCCCAAAATATTCATGAGTGTTGACTTACCAGAACCAGACTGACCGACAATGGCAACCAGTTCGCCTTCATAAATGGTAAGGTCAATGCCTTTTAAAATTTGTATCGTGCTTTCGCCAGCAGGGAATTCCCGGACTAGATTGCTGACTTCAAGCAAAGCTTGTTTTGTCATGCTTACATTCCCATTGGGCCACTACGGCGACGGTTATTACTACTATTAGCTGATGCAGCGGAAGTGTCTGCACTATCGGCAATCACAACTTGATCACCCTGTTTTAAGCCCGCAAGAACTTGTGCATTTACACGGTTGTTAATGCCAACCAAAATTTGAGTTGGTTTAGTTGTGCCATCAGCTTGTAATACACGTACAACACTTAACGTTAATTGACCTTGTTCAATTAACTGTTTTTGTTCAGCAGTCAGGTTAAGACGCTCTAAACGAGCTCCATTTCCTTGAGATTTTTTAGCAGTTTCAGGTGTAGAGCTTGCTTTATCAGATGATTGACCAGATTTTCTTTGACCTGAAAATTGTTTAGAGCTCAGTGCTGATGATGGAACGAGTAGAGCATTTTTAGCTGAGTTTAATACGATATAAACTTGTGCAGTCATATCAATACGCAATTTACCATCGGTGTTTGGCACATCGAATAAAGCATTGTAGTAAACAGCTGAACTCGTAGTTGAACTTGTTGTGCTGTTCGATTCACTAGAAATGGAATCTGGAGCAGGTTCAATCTGACGCAAAGTTGCGTAACGTTTAGTGTCTTCACCTAAAGTAGTGAAATAAACCTGTTGGCCTTTCTCAACTTTCATAATGTCAGCTTCACTGACTTGAGCCTTGATAGTCATGTTTTGTAATTTTGCAATTTTGACAATTGTTGGCGCACTTTGATTGGCGTTTACTGTTTGACCTTCTTCGGTCACAATTGCGACAACCGTACCATCTGTTGGAGCAACAATGCGCGTATAACCAATATTGGTTTGCGCCGTAGATTTTGTGACTTTTGCAGATTCGATTTGTGCATCTAACGCTTTGATTTGTGCTTGAGCTGTTTTATAGCTTGCCTCAGCCGATTCTAAATCTGCGCGTGGCGTTGCATCTTGCGCATACATTTGTTGCTGACGGCGGTATTCAAGTTGTTTTTCATTCAAAGAAGCAACTTGTTGAAGGCGCTGTGCTTCTAAATTTTTAATATTTGCATCAGAGGTTTTTAAACTATTTTCTTGGGTCGTTGAGTCAATTTGCGCAATGAGTTGACCTTGCTTAACCTGATCGCCAAGCTGCACATACATCTTTTTAACCTGACCAGATACCTGTGCACCGACACTAATGAGTTTGGTTGCATCAAGTGTACCCGTTGCAAGTACATTATTTTCAATATCCCCGCGTGTTACCTCGGCAGTAATATATTGTGGCTGTTGCTGTTTTGGCTTGAAAAACTTCCAAGCTAATAGAGCGATAATGACTATACAGACAATGATAATAACAAGTTTGATTGGCTTTATTTTTGGCATGGCGAGAGGTCGAAAAGTTTAAAATTTAATTTAGTATAAAAGCGAAATGAGGATAAAACGTGAATTTTTATGATATTTCAGGAATGAAGAAAAATGATTCAGCCGAATCACTGTATAAATAATGTTTTCCCACATAATTCAGCAATCGCTTGCTGCATTAAATGTTCTGCATTTTCGTTCGACATTCCTTTAATTGCTGCATCAATTTGCAATAGAAGGGTAGACCAGCCTAAAAACTGTTGTGGATTCAATCTTCTCAAAGCTTGTTGATATAACCCCACCTTTGTTTTCCAGATGCCAAGTTGCAAGGCATTATGAGGCTGTTCAAACAATTGCATCAACAAGCGCATTTCTTTACTTAAAGTCCATAAAATCAGACTATCTGGTTCGCCTGCTGCGATTAAATATTGAAAAATCTTAATAGATTGTCCAAGGTTGCCTTCTAATAACGCATCACTTAAATCATAAGTGGTATAGCGTGATTGATCTTGTAGGCAGGCATACAAATGCTCAATCAAAATCAGTTTTTGGTCTGGGAAGGTATCTCTTACACGCATCAAGCTATTTTTAGCTGCAAGCAAATTGTGCTCATGATGTTGCATTAACCATTGCCAAGCATCGTTGTCGAGCTGGATCTCAAGCTTTTCTGCTTCTACGTTTAAAATACGTTGACGGTCTTGTGGATAATTTGCCGTTAGGGCGACGACAACCCCATTTGCTTCAACAACTTGGAAAAAAGCAGACTTTAAACTACTACTATCTTGTTTGGGTAAAACAATTAACAGCAGATTATGTTCATTATGTTGTATATAACTTTTAAGTTGTTTTAAGCCATTCGCATCAGGTTTTATATTGCCATGTACTTCAATGGCAAGCTGCTGAGAAAATAAAGATAAACTATTAAGTGCGTTAAAGACATTTTTCCAGTCGCTCACGCTACTAATATCATAGCGCTGTCTTTCAACTTCTTGTTGTTGCCAGCTTTTTCGAAAGGCATCTAATAAATTTTGTTCTAATAAAGGCTCTTGCCCATGCAAAATCCACGCACCCCGAGCTTCCGAAGTGCGTTTTAAAGCTTGTAAATAGTCAATTTTCATTGCTGGCAAAAATACCGATTAAGGCTGAGCTTTTGGTAAGCGATTTGCTGAAATCTGACGAGTAATTTGCTGTGCAATATCATCAATTACAATGCGTCGTAAGTAACTTTCTTGCTGATTTTCAGTGTTGACTGTTGCCAAGTCATATTGATAACTACGAGAAGCAGTTAATGAGCGTGGTTCAGTAATTTTATTACCCTGACGGTCTTCAATCTGGAAGGTTACGGTCAAACGTAATAATACTTCCGTTAGTTTTCCGTTTAAAAGCTGACGACGTGGCGTGTACTCTAAAACACGAAGTACATAGGCATCATTATCATTGCTGAGTTGAACACCATTTGCAGCTAAATACACTTTTAACTGCGTTTCCAAATCATCAGTTTTAGCGGGTAACTCAAGGCTTAACTTTTTATAAACAAGCGGAGTCGCAGTCGGGTTGGTTCCTTTTAAATGAAATCCACACCCGACTAAGCCTGCACTAAGGCCTAAGGTTAAAACAACAGCGGCTAAACGTTTGGCAAAGTGCATGCTTGATCCTCTCATTAATAACTTTAATTAAACCACGAGGTTAACGAGTTTATTTGGAACCACAATTTCTTTTTTTGTTGGTCCGGTTAAGAATTGTTGAACTTCTGGTAGAGCTTTAGCTTGAGCTAATAGATCTTCCTTAGAAATATCAACAGAAACTTCAAGTTTACCGCGAAGTTTACCGTTAACCTGTACAACAATCGTTTGCGTATTACGTGTTAACGCAGAAGCATCAACTTCAGGGAAAGTTGCTTCCGTAACATCTGTGCCAAATTGAGCCAATAAAGTTTGGCTTAAATGCGGTGCAAAAGGTTCGAGCAAAGTTAAAAGTGTGGTGATTGCTTCACGTTCTACAGCAATGTCATTGTCATCTTTTGCTTCAAACTTGTTGCTTGCGTTTAACAATTCCATTAAAGCAGCAATGGCAGTATTAAATGCATGACGACGTTCAATATCATCACTTACTTTTTGAATGGTTTCGTGCGTTTTACGACGTAAATCTTGAGCATCTTTAGACAAATTAGCTGCATCAATCGTAGAAGCTGAGTTGCCTTTTTCAAGGAAGCCAGCAACAAGGCGCCATACACGTTTCAAGAAACGGTTTGCACCTTCAACACCTGCATCAGACCATTCTAAAGATTGATCTGGTGGTGCAGCAAACATCATGAAGACACGAGCAGTATCAGCGCCGTATTGATCAATAATCGCTTGTGGGTCGATACCGTTGTTTTTCGACTTAGACATTTTTTCTTGTCCGCCGATTACAACTTCTTGGCCGTCACCTGAATATTTTGCAGAAAGAATACGACCTTTCTCATCACGTTCTAATTCAATATCAGCTGGATTGAACCAAGTTTTCTTGCCATTTTCTGCTTCACGATAGAACGTATCTGCAAGCACCATGCCTTGAGTTAACAAGTTAGTAAATGGTTCGTTACCTTGTACAACACCTTCGTCACGCATTAATTTGTGGAAGAAACGTGCATAAAGTAAGTGAAGAATCGCGTGTTCAACACCACCAATGTATTGGTTCACAGGAAGCCAGTTTTGAGCAGCTTCAGGTTTAACTAGACCGCCAGTAAAGTCTGGAGATGCATAGCGTGCATAGTACCAAGATGACTCTACGAAAGTATCTAAAGTATCTGTTTCACGACGAGCATCGCCGCCACAACAAGGACATTTAGTTTCATAGAATTCAGGCATTTTGTTAAGCGGGTTACCTGAACCATCTGGAACAACGTCTGTTGGTAATACAACTGGAAGCTGATCTTCAGGAACTGTGACTTGACCACAAGTATCACAGTTAATCATTGGAATTGGACAACCCCAGTAACGTTGACGAGAAACGCCCCAGTCACGTAAACGGAATTGAACTTTAGAATTTGCTAAATTGTGTGGTTCTAATTTTGCAAGGAATGCGTCAAACGCAGCTTGGAATTCTAAGCCGTCAAACTCGCCAGAGTTAACAAGTTTACCTTCTTTAGAACCGTACCATTCTTGCCATTCACTTGCAGAGTAGTCTGCATCGTCAGCACCTTTGGCATCAATCACTTGTTTAATTGGTAAATTGAACTTGTTAGCAAATTCAAAATCACGTTCGTCATGTGCCGGTACAGCCATTACTGCGCCAGAACCATAAGACATCAATACGTAGTTTGCGATCCAAACAGGAAGCTCTTCACCAGTTACAGGATGTTTTACAAACAAGCCTGTTGCCATGCCTTTTTTCTCAGCTGTGGCCAAGTCAGCTTCTGCAACTGAACCCATACGGCATTCTTCGATAAATGCAGCCAATTCAGGGTTATTTTCAGCAGCTTTAAGCGCAAGAGGGTGTTCTGCTGCAACAGCAACGTATGTTACACCCATTAAAGTGTCAGCACGCGTGGTATAAACAGTTAATGCATCTGCATAGATTTCAGTATTGCTCGACGGGAAAGTAATTTCCATGCCTGTAGAGCGACCAATCCAGTTACGTTGCATGGTCAACACTTGTTGAGGCCAGCCATCTTGTAAGGTGTCTAAGTCGTCTAATAATTCTTGTGCATAGTCCGTAATACGGAAGTAGTACATTGGAATATCACGTTTTTCTACCAATGCACCTGAGCGCCAGCCACGACCATTTTCAACTTGCTCGTTTGCTAAAACTGTTTGGTCAACTGGATCCCAGTTTACTGTTGAAAGTTTACGGTAGATCAGGCCTTTTTTATAAAGCTGAACAAATAACCATTGTTCCCAGTGATAATACTCTGGTGTACAAGTCGCAAATTCACGATCCCAGTCTACAGATAGACCCAATTTTTTTAATTGGTCACGCATGTAAGCGATGTTTTCAAATGTCCATTTTGCCGGAGCAACTTTATGGGCAATTGCTGCATTTTCCGCAGGTAAACCGAATGCATCCCAACCCATAGGTTGTAATACAGTTTCACCTTTTAAACGGTAAAAACGGCTAATTACATCGCCAATTGTATAGTTACGCACATGCCCCATATGCAGCTTGCCGCTTGGGTAAGGAAACATTGACAGGATGTAGCGATGTTTACCTTCGACAGTGTCGGCAACTTTAAAGACTTTACGATTTTCCCAATCTTGTTGAACTGATGGTTCAATCGTGTTTGCTTGATATTCGGGGTCAATGTGAGAAATAGTCATAGACGTAAGCTATACAACGAAAATTGAAATGAAAGATTGCTGCACAGCATAGCGCAAAATAACAGGAAATGTCAGTTTTTAGATCAGGATTTTATCTTTTAATATGAGCAATAACATTTCTCAATTTATTCTTCTTTATTTTAAATAATAGAAGAGTGATGAAAATATTCATCACTCTCATTTTACTTATCGTGGTGTTGTCGTGGATGGGGCAGATGTAGCAGGTGGAACTGCTGCTGGGGGTGCATTTTTTTCCTGTGCGACATTAGTCGCCTCTTGCACTACTTGATCTTTTTTATCTTGAGGTTGTTGTTCTGAGGTGGGGGCCGAATTTTTTAGGGATGGTTGGCTGCCGTAAGTTGAAACTTTGTTCAAATGTTTTGCACTCTTAGGTGGCGGAGTCGTGGTGTAATGTGTAGAGCCATTTTTATCCATCCATTTATAATATTGCTGTGCTTGACTTTGACTTGAGCAAATTAAAATTACTGTTGTTACTGTCGTATATAAGATTGTTTTTAAATAAGATAAATTCATATCAGATCTTCCCCAAAAAAGCTGACTATATTTAAATAAAGTTCATAAATAAGCAATTTACAATGTATGGTTTTATATAAAAAAAGAATAATTATTTTTAATAAATAGGGATTGAAGCTACCAAATTTACGATTTAATTTTAGATTAAAAAAGAAGCAGCTAAAAATTTTTATGGAAAAACTTTTTCTTTAATCTTGACTTTAGTGAATTAAACAACAAAAATGCTTCCTTTAGTTTTATATGCGATTATTTGATCACCCTTCGAATAACCGTCATGTTTTGTAATAGACATTCTCTCTAGCCGAGAGATTGATTTTACTTAAAGTATGTATATCCAGACATGCTTTATTAATGTTAAAAAAGCTTATACGGCTGAAAAACAGAAATTTTTCTATTGCAACGAAAACTAGACAATATGTGTGCTATAACAGTGCAGACAATTCAATGAATGAAACACTATTTGTGCCTTCCATAAATAGTGATAAAGATTTTAGGGTGAATCACGTTGGAACTTTTATCTGGTGGTGAAATGCTCGTTCGTGCTCTTGCGGACGAAGGCGTTGAACATGTTTTTGGTTATCCAGGCGGCGCTGTATTACATATTTATGATGCGCTATTTCAACAAGACAAAATTAATCATTACCTCGTACGTCATGAACAAGCTGCTGGTCATATGGCAGATGCTTACTCGCGTGCTACAGGTAAGACTGGCGTAGTACTGGTCACTTCTGGACCTGGCGCAACTAATACTGTGACTCCAATTGCAACAGCTTATATGGACTCAATCCCAATGGTGATTTTGTCTGGCCAGGTTGCATCACATCTTATTGGTGAAGACGCGTTCCAGGAAACTGATATGGTGGGTATTTCACGTCCTATCGTGAAACACAGCTTCCAAGTTCGTCACGCAAGTGAAATTCCTGCAATTATCAAAAAAGCATTTTATATTGCATCAAGTGGCCGCCCTGGCCCAGTTGTAGTCGATATTCCAAAAGATGCGACAAATCCTGCAGAGAAATTTGCGTACGAATATCCTGAAAAAGTGAAGATGCGTTCTTATCAGCCTCCTTCACGTGGTCATTCTGGTCAAATTCGCAAAGCGATTGATGAGCTTTTAAGTGCTAAACGCCCTGTAATTTATACTGGTGGCGGTGTTGTTCAAGGTAATGCATCTGCATTATTGACTGAGTTGGCTCATTTGTTGGGCTACCCAGTGACAAATACACTTATGGGTCTTGGTGGCTTCCCTGGCGATGATCCACAGTTTGTGGGCATGTTGGGTATGCACGGTACTTATGAAGCAAACATGGCGATGCACAATGCTGACGTCATTCTTGCAATTGGTGCACGTTTTGATGACCGAGTAACCAATAACCCTGCAAAATTCTGTGTGAATGCCAAAGTTATTCATATTGATATTGATCCGGCGAGCATTTCAAAAACGATCATGGCGCACATTCCGATTGTAGGGGCAGTTGAGCCTGTACTTCAGGAAATGTTGACGCAATTGAAACAATTGAATGTATCTAAGCCTAACCCTGAAGCAATTGCTGCATGGTGGGATCAGATTAATGAATGGCGTAAAGTTCATGGCTTGAAGTATGAAACACTGGCTGATGGCACAATGAAGCCGCAGCAAGTTGTTGAAGCTTTATATAAAGCGACTAATGGCGATGCCATCATTACTTCAGATGTGGGTCAACACCAAATGTTTGGTGCGTTGTATTACAAGTACAAACGTCCACGTCAATGGATTAACTCAGGCGGATTAGGCACCATGGGCGTAGGTTTACCTTATGCAATGGCAGCCAAGTTAGCTTTCCCAGATCAACAGGTAGTTTGTATTACCGGTGAAGCTTCAATTCAGATGTGTATTCAGGAGCTTTCAACTTGTAAGCAATACGGTATGAACGTGAAGATCTTGTGCTTGAATAACCGTGCTTTAGGTATGGTTAAACAATGGCAAGATATGAACTATGAAGGCCGTCACTCAAGCTCATATGTTGAATCATTACCTGATTTTGGCAAGTTAATGGAAGCATATGGTCATGTTGGTATCCAAATTGATCATGCTGATGAACTAGAGTCGAAGCTTGCTGAAGCAATGGCAATTAATGATAAATGTGTATTCATTAATGTCATGGTTGATCGTACAGAACATGTTTATCCAATGCTGATCGCAGGTCAGTCAATGAAGGATATGTGGTTAGGTAAAGGGGAGCGTACATAATGAGACATATTATTTCTGTACTCGTTGAAAACGAAGCTGGTGCGCTTTCTCGTTTGGTGGGTTTATTCAGTCAACGTAACTACAACATTGAAACGTTGAATGTAGCTCCAACCGAAGACCCAACTTTATCACGTCTGACGTTAACTACTTATGGCGATGACCATAAGATTGAACAGATTACAAAGCAGCTCAACAAACTTGTTGAAGTTGTAAAAGTAGTAGATTTATCAGAAGGTTCACACATTGAGCGTGAACTGATGTTGATTAAAGTAAAAGCGTTAGGTGCTTCACGTGCTGAAATTAAGCGAACAGCGGATATTTTCCGTGCGCAAATTGTAGACGTGACACCAACTACCTATACCATTCAAATAGCAGGGACAACTGAAAAATTAGATGGTTTTATCGATGCGCTTGCAGAAAACACTATTCTAGAAGTCGTTCGTTCAGGTGTATCTGGTATCGCCCGTGGCGAAAAAGTATTAGCCATTTAATTTTTTAAAAGTATTTTAGCGGAGAACACAAATGCAAATTTTTTACGATAAAGACTGTGACTTATCAATCATCCAAGGCAAGAAAGTAGCGATTGTTGGTTACGGCTCTCAAGGTCATGCTCATGCACTTAACCTTAAAGACTCAGGCGTAGACGTAACTGTAGGTTTACGCGCAGATTCAGCTTCTTGGAAGAAAGCTGAAAATGCTGGTCTTAAAGTTGCAGAAGTTCCTGCTGCTGTTAAGCAAGCTGACCTCGTAATGATTTTGACTCCAGATGAATTCCAATCACAACTTTACCGTGACGTGATTGAGCCAAACATCAAAGAAGGTGCAACTCTTGCATTTGCTCATGGTTTCTCAATTCTTTATAACCAAGTTGTTCCACGTAAAGACTTAGATGTAATCATGGTTGCACCTAAAGCACCTGGTCACACAGTTCGTTCAGAATACCAACGTGGTTCAGGTGTTCCTGATCTAATTGCAATTCACCAAGATGCTTCTGGTAATGCACGTAATGTTGCTCTTTCTTATGCGTCAGGCGTAGGTGGCGGCCGTACTGGTATTATCGAAACTTCATTCCGTGAAGAAACTGAAACTGACTTATTTGGTGAGCAAGCAGTTCTTTGTGGTGGTGCAGTTGAACTCGTGAAAATGGGCTTTGAGACTTTAGTTGAAGCTGGTTATGCACCAGAAATGGCTTACTTCGAATGTTTACACGAACTTAAATTGATCGTTGACTTGATGTTCGAAGGCGGTATCGCTGATATGAACTACTCAGTATCTAACAATGCTGAATATGGCGAGTATGTAACTGGTACTGAAGTAATTAACGAACAGTCTCGTGAAGCAATGCGTAATGCATTGAAACGTATTCAATCTGGCGAATACGCGAAGATGTTCATTCAAGAGGGTGCGTTAAACTACCCATCTATGACTGCTCGTCGTCGTCAAAATGCTGCACATGGTATTGAAGTAACTGGTAATAAATTACGTTCAATGATGCCATGGATTCAAGCGAACAAAATCGTAGACAAAGAAAAGAACTAATTTTCTTTTTCTAAAGCTTCAAAAGAACCCTGCGCTAAGCAGGGTTCTTTTTTTATACTGTTTTTGTTTGAATATGAAAAGAGCCATTGAGATAACTCAACTGGATTAAAGAAATTCTATATTTTTCATATAATTGGCTGCTTAATTTTTGGTTACTCTATTGATTTATAAAGTAAAAAATACTTGACCAAAAGATAGATAATGTTATTGTTTATAACTGACTTAAAAAGTCAAATTTAATAGAATGTATTGAACATATTTAGTTGTATTTTGGGCAATGAGTTGAACAAAATAAAAAAAAGTATTGAATAATCATGGAAGTCCAATATGGGTCATGTTGATTACGATAGCACATTGATCGTCGGCTCTTTTATTGCAGCCGGCATTATTTGCTATATTGTGATTTCCATGGAGCAATTATTATTCAATAAAGCCCTCAAAAAATTTGAATCTCTAATTTTACTTACCAATAGTTTATTGCTCGCATCAGCAATTAGTATCGTTCATATTGTTGGAATACAAGCCTACCATTTGCTTGGAACAATCAATTCTAATATCCCTTTAATTGCCGTTTCTTTTGCCGTAAGTGCTTTGTTATCTTACATTGCAATGTGGTTAACTTCGCGTTTTACTCTACCTTTATTCCGACTTATTTTAAGTTCGGTTGTAATGGGAATCGGAATTTCAGCTTCATATTACATTAGTATGTTGGGCTGGAATATTGATATCTATAAAAAAGACTACACCTCTTTCTTGTTACTATTTTCTATATTAATTGCTATGAGTGGGGCAGGATTAGCTTTCTTATTGTCCTATAAATTAAAAGATACAGAGCATCATCGATTAAATCTGAAAATAGCATTCGCGATCATGATGACCTTAAGCATTATGGGAATGCACTATACTGCTCTGATTGCGACCAACATTACTGATAAATTTATTAGCCAATATCAGGCTGAGCATGACTTATTATTATTTACAATTATTTTAGTCACGTGTCTGGTATTGGTCGCAAGTTTCATTGTTGCAATGTTGGAGCAGCGGCTCACACAACAAAACTTAGAGTTACGTAAGGCAAATAAAGAATTAGCTAATCTTTCTATACAAGATAACTTAACTAAACTACCAAACCGCCTTTATTTGGTTGATTATGCTGAAGTACTGCTCTCAGATCATCGATATAAAGACCAAAAAATTGCTTTTTTATATATTGATTTAGACCGATTTAAATCGGTCAACGATGCGTTTGGGCACCATGTAGGTGATCAATTACTCATTCAAATGGCGAACCGTTTACATTGGCAACTCAATGAAAAATGTAAACTGCTTAGAATTGGTGGAGATGAATTTTTGCTTATTGCAGAAAATACCAATGCAGAAGAAGCAGTTGTTTTGGCCGAGAAAATTTTACAATTGATTCAGGAAAGTTATCAAATTTCTGGTAAGGAAATTAATATTTCTGCAAGTTTGGGCGTCGCACTTTTTCCTGAGCATGGACAGAATGTTCAGGACTTACTCATGAATGCTGATGCGGCCATGTTGATGTCTAAAGAACAAGGCCGGAATACATATACCATCTTTAGTTATTCAACCCATCAGCAAGAAACGAGAAGTCAGTCGAAACTGATCAATGATCTTTATAAAGCCGTAGAAGAAAAACAGTTCATCTTATATTACCAACCAAAATTTAATACCAATCTTGAAGTTTGTGGGGTTGAGGCCTTAATCCGTTGGAATCACCCAGCTTTAGGAATACTTACTCCGCATATGTTCATTGAAGGTGCGGAAAAAACGGGTTTGATCATTCCAATGGGATATTGGGCGCTTGAGCAAGCTTGCCTGCAAATTCAGGAGTGGGAGCGCAGTAACACACCATTTTATCCAGTTGCTGTGAACTTATCGGCACTACAATTTGAAAATAAAAAGCTATTCAGTACGCTCGAAGCACTATTAAAAAAATATCAAATTCAACCTTATCATTTAATTGTTGAAATTACTGAATCAACTGCAATGCGACATATTGACTTGAGTATCCGAGCGTGTGAACGGCTACGGGACATGGGAATTCGTGTTGCGATTGATGATTTTGGAACAGGGCATTCAAGCTTCTTATATTTAAAAGATTTGCCCGTAGATGAATTGAAAATTGACCGTGGTTTTATTGTTGATTTAAAACCGGGTTCGAAAGAAGAAGTTATTCTCGAAAGTATTATTCATCTAGCTAAAAAATTAGGTTTAACCGTAACGGCAGAAGGAGTAGAAACTCAGCAGCAGGTTGAGATTTTAACCCGTTTAGGATGTCAGCAATTCCAAGGTTATTTATTAGGAATGCCTGTTCAGGTTGATCAGCTCATTGAGTCTCAAGGTACTCATTCTGTTTAGTCATTTTAGAAGTAAATAAATTTTTTAAAAGTTCATATTTATACAATATCTAAAAACATATTTTAGGCTAGTTAAAAAATTAAATAATTTTAATAACTTAAAGAAATTTGGCTATTGACAGTTTTCCTATCTCAGTCTATCTTTTTCACGCTTGAGCTACAAGACGAGTTCATCGATCAAGTCTTGTTGACGTTCAGAAGAGGCATATACTTTTAAAGTGATAGTCTACTTTCTTGATGGTTGAATGAAAGAGGGACATCTTTGGGTGTGCTGGTGTCGTACCAGTCTGTCAACCCGCTTTCGTTCTGCCACCATAATTTTTAGCTAATAAGTAAAATACTTTAAAAAAATAACTATGAAAAATAATATAGTTTTTATATTTATATAATATTTAAAATAATAATTAAGTTAATCTAATGAAAAACAATAAGAAATTTAAAATCTTGTCATAAAAGCTACATTGACACCTATAAACTCTCAGATTATCCTTTGCAAGCTGGCCTACATTGCCAGTCGGTTTTAGCAGACCGCATAGTAAGAGCATCAGATTATTCCTTCTGAGGAGTAGTCTTATGTTATCAATCGTCCCTCGCTTGTTGCGGTAGGGCGAGTGAGGGACACCTTCGGGTGTGCTGATTCTTACTATCAGTCTGCTAACCCTTGCTCGTTCTGCCACCATAATTCTAGATTAATGCTTTGGCAGAACTCCCAATCTAAAGGAGTTGGCTATGCATTCTATTTTTATACCTCCAGACTAGTCTTTAGCGCGGTTTGATGACCTTTGGGTTTTCAAGCATTAGTTCGTCACGACCAAAAAATCATATCAACAATAAAACTTGAGATGCGCTGAGGCAGTCTTTCGAGGACCTTTGCATGCCTTTTTTTGCTTAAAACAAGAGCCTAGGCAGTTTTATCTCATTGAGACACAACAAGAACTTATTTTTATAACGGTAAAACTATGCAACATTTAGATCTCCCATTTCGTGCTTTAAGCGTGCTTCATTCTGCAAGATATCTCTTTAATAATTATGGTTTTCACAAAGTCGGGGTAGACCGAATTATTGAAGCAGCAAAACTTCCCAAAGCTACCTTTTATAATTACTTTCACTCAAAGGAAAGACTCATTGAAATGAGCCTAACCTTTCAAAAGGATGGTTTAAAACAAGAGGTGCTTTCAATCATTTATGTCCAGAAAGACTTAACCGTAATTGAAAAACTCCGCAAAATTTACTTCTTACATGCAGATTTAGAAGGCCTTTACCATTTGCCATTTAAAGCCATTTTTGAAATTGAAAAGCTTTACCCCAAGGCTTATCAAGTTGTGGTTGAGTACAGAAACTGGTTCATTAGCGAAATTTATAGGCTACTTTTAACAAAGAACTCAGAGGCCCCAAAAGAAGATGCGTACATGTTTTTATTTGTGATAGATGGGGCTATGGTTCAGCTTTTAGGTGAAAAAAGTGTGGATGATAGAGATGTGTTATTGGAGTATTTCTTAAAGAATATCGCGGTAGATTAATAATATATTAACGTGCATAGTTATACGCAGTAAATGTGTAGTTATTCTTAATAAATTTCTTATTTAAACTATTTAAATTTATATAAATTATAATATTGAAATATAAGGAATGAGAGTGGCTTCTGTGTTTAAAATAGCGGGGGCCTTGCTTTTGTAGGGTTGTAACAATAAGTTAGACAGATTTAAACAGTAGAGCTGTAATTCATGCCCTACTCGTTTTTTAATGATATTTTAATTCTTCTACAAAACATCTAAAACTATTAAATTGATATATTAAGCGGCAGAGCACGCTTGAGTTTCCTCAAAGTTAATAAGCTTTTCTATATAAGACCATGTTTGTTCAGAATTAATTTTTGATTTATTTATTGTGCCATCAATAATGATGCCATCAATAATATTAAGGAAAAGACTGGTAAGCGTATGGGCATCTTTGATTTCTAATTCTACACATGTTGAGAAAACCAATTGATAAATCCAGTCTCGATATTCATTAACCTGATCTTTAATAGATGGGTACAATTGTAGAACTTCAATGGTGGCTTTTTTAAATAAACAACCATTGAAATCATCTGTATTAATCCAGTCGATATACCAAGTGAAAATACTTTTAAGTCTAATTAACGGATTGTTAATATTATTAATTTTTTCTAATATTGAAGATTGGATTTCTAAATTTCTTTCATGAAGGCACTCTTCAATTAAGTTTTCTTTAGAAGAAAAGTATTTATAAAAAGTCATTTTTGCAACATTGGACTCAGCAATAATCTTATCAACACCAACAGACGTATAGCTTTTCTGGTTAAAAAGGGATGTTGCTGTTGTTATAATATTTTCTCTTTTTGTCATCGGGTTCACCGTCGCGAATATTTTTGATTAACTTTGCTATTGTAAGTGTTAAAGCTTAAATAAAACTTATTTTATAATATTTAAAAAACTATATTTATTCAATAGTTTGGTTAACCTTAAAAAATAATATTTTATGTATTTAGTTGGCAATAATTTACTTTTTTAAATATTATTAATTAATCCATTGATTTGTTGAGTTAATAGACATAATATCAGGTTGTTAAGGATGGGTATATGGATTTTATTTTAGCAACTGAATGCAAATTGAAATAAAGGGAATCCCCAACTTAACTATAAGAAAAAACTTTTTATTGAGAATGATTATGTCAAAAAAATTTGAAGATTTTAATAATCCACGAGAAAAAGCATTGCAGGGGATGAAAAATAGTATTCCTGCAAAACAATGGGAAGAAAATTTAAAATTTCTCAAACAGTTAAGAAATAAAATTGCAGAATTACCAGTTTGTAAACATCCTGCAATTGAAATGTTAAATCATGGTTATCTAGATAAGGATACTTTAATTCATATTCATTTAGAATATCGTCATGCAATTGTACAGATTTTTACTGATGCTTTATTACAAGCGCAGTTCCAAACAAAACAACTGGAACCAAAACTCCATTCTGGAGCTAAAATGTTTCCACGGGTATTATTAAGTTTAAATGTACTTGATGAATTCGGTTTTAGACCGGGATTAGGTAAAGATGATTATTATTTGGGGAATCCTGAATATGCTCATTATCCATTGTATGAAGATTTACTTAATGATTATGGTCTAACGGAAGATGATCGCCGTAATTATAAAGCTTCACAAGCCGCAGATCAGGTTCGTTCATTTTTAGAATCTTCTTATGATAGTTATATCAATGTAGTTGCATTGTTAGCAGTTGCCGAAGAAGAGGTTATTCTTTTTAGTCCTCCATTACGTGAAGCGACTAAATTTGTGAATATCGACGTTGAAGGCGGTGGATATTACCATGTGCATGGTGTATCTACTGATGAAACGTCTGAGGCGGCTGATGATGACCATCAGGATGACCTTTGGTTTGCGTTAGCGCAAGCAATTACAAAAGATGATTATGAAGGCTTAACTAAGCTATGTATTGATTATTGTGCATTATGGAATGAGTTCTGGGATGTACAAATTGCCGATGTCCAATTTATTGAAGAAAAGAAACTAGCTTAAGATATTCTGCTAAGTCCTAAGAAAGCCCATCCACAATCGGATGGGCTTTTTTGATTGTAAAATCTCTAATGAACGAAGTTGTATTCTCAAAAAATGTTCAAAAATCTTATGAGTGACTGATGGCATATCAACAATCATTAAACAGTTCTATAAATCTGCTACAATTACGCCAATTTTTATTTTGATCGACTTTAGATCTTTGGCACTGCAATCTCCGCAGTAGGTGTATTTCATGAGTTTTAAAGATGAGTTAGCGGCACAGGTTGCTCAACGCCGCACATTTGCCATCATTTCCCACCCCGATGCCGGTAAAACCACCATGACAGAGAAATTACTGTTATGGGGTAAAGCAATTCAGGTTGCAGGGATGGTAAAAAGCCGTAAATCTGACCGCGCAGCTACATCTGACTGGATGGAAATGGAAAAAGAGCGTGGAATTTCTATTACTACGTCTGTTATGCAGTTCCCATATAAAGGTCATACCATTAACTTACTCGATACACCGGGACATGAGGATTTCTCGGAAGATACGTATCGTACCTTAACCGCAGTTGACTCAGCGTTAATGGTGATTGATGGTGCAAAAGGTGTCGAAGAACGTACCATCAAATTGATGGAAGTGTGTCGTATGCGTGACACGCCTATCATTTCATTCGTAAACAAGATGGACCGTGAGATTCGTGAGCCACTTGAGTTACTTGATGAAATTGAAAATGTCCTCAATATCCGCTGTGTACCTATTACATGGCCATTAGGAATGGGCCGTGATTTTGCTGGTGTATACAACATTATTGAAAATAAGTTGTATATCTACAAAGCAGGCTTTGGCTCAACCATTACGGATATTGAAGTACGTGATGGGTATGATTATGCTGATATTCGTGAAAAAGTAGGTGATTTGGCTTGGGCTTCTTTTGAAGAGTCGCTTGAGCTCGTACAAATGGCGAATGAGCCATTAGACCGCGAATTATTTTTACAAGGTAAACAAACTCCGGTTCTATTTGGTACAGCTTTAGGCAACTTTGGTGTTGACCATGTACTAGATGCGTTCATGGGGTGGGCACCAGAACCTAAAGCGCATCCTACACAAGAGCGTGTGGTTGATGCGAAAGAAGAAGGTTTTTCTGGTTTTGTATTTAAAATTCAAGCCAACATGGACCCGAAACACCGTGACCGTATCGCCTTCATGCGTATTTGCTCTGGTAAATATGAAAAAGGTTTAAAGATGAACCACGTGCGTCTTGGTAAAGATGTCCGCATTAGTGATGCTTTGACATTCCTTGCTGGTGAGCGTGAACATTTAGAAGAAGCGTGGCCGGGCGATATTATTGGTTTACATAACCATGGCACGATTCAAATTGGTGATACTTTCACAAGTGGTGAAAATTTGCACTTCACAGGTATTCCTCACTTTGCGCCAGAGATGTTCCGTCGTGTACGTTTAAGAGATCCATTAAAGTCAAAACAATTGCAAAAAGGTTTGAAAGAGTTGTCTGAAGAAGGGGCGACTCAGGTATTTATGCCACAAATCAGCAATGATTTGATTGTGGGTGCGGTGGGTGTACTTCAGTTTGACGTGGTTGCTTATCGTTTGAAAGAAGAATATAAGGTTGACTGTGTTTATGAGCCTGTAAGTGTTAACACCGTTCGCTGGATTCACTGTGATGACGAAAAAATTCTAAATGAATTTAAAAAGAAAGCACATGACCAACTTTCTATCGATGGTGGCGGACACTTAACGTATCTTGCTCCAAGCCGTGTGAACTTGCAGATTATGCAAGAGCGTTGGCCTGATATCCAGTTCCGTAACACACGTGAACACTGATCATTTTAATGTGAAAAACAGCTTCGAATAGAAGCTGTTTTGTTTTGAAAAATAAGAAAGGATGATGAAATGAACTTGAGTAAAAAGGCAATTATTGCACTTGTGGTTGCAGTCATAATATTAATTTCTGCTATTTCTATTTTTGTCTGGAAAAGCTCTCAGACTTCATCATCTTCTCAAACGAAAACAGCATCTAGCCAAACTCAAAATATTGAAAAAGCTGAGGTACTGCCATTTCTCAACTTGCAACAAGTAAAAGCAGACTATGCTGTGCCATTTTGTGAGAAGAAAAATTGTATTGATGTCGACGTTCAAACGATAAAAACTCAAGACGCATGGTTAAATGAATGGATCGCCAAAAGTCAGGCTAAAGTGATTCAAGATCAAATTGATTTGAAAAAAGACTTAAGTTTGCAGCAAGCCATTAATGCCTATGTAAAAAAGTCTGATGAATGGCAAGATAAATATTCAAAGAATCGAGCTTATGAATTGCATCTTCATACACGTATTGCTTCGCAGCGTAATCAATATGTTTTATTGCAATTGGGGCTTGATACCAAGCAAGAAGAGCTCACGATTAAAGATCGTTATTACTTTTTTGTTGCTGACCGAAAATTGCATAAAAGTTTAAGTTTGTTGGATGTTTTAAAAAAAGATCAGCAAACAGCTATGCATCAAATGGTACAGGTAGCCTATCAAGACTGGTTAAAAAAGCAGACTGTTGAGATAAAAAAAGAAGCGCCAAAAACTTTATATTGGGGACAAGCGGATTGGTTCTTTGACGGTGAAGGTATTGGATTGCATTATCAGGCAAACCAAATTACAAAAGAGGCACCACAGCTCGATATTTATTTATCTACAGAACAAACAAAAAAAATATTACAACCCAAGGTTTATGAACAAATGTTTTAAGATGGTAGCAGAATTTGCAACCTCTATTTATATGCGCTAATTTCTTAGAAAAGGCACTGCGTAATCTCCTTAGAATAAAAGGCAAAATATGATGTTATCTTCTAAAGCTTCACTGCGATTAACTTTGCTTGCTTCTGCTATATTTTTGGTGGCATGCCAACCTAAAGCCGATCCTAAGGATTCTCAAGAGCAACAGAAACCGGCAGTCAAAGAACAAAAGCCAGTAGAGCTGACTTTGAAGGGCGAAACAGTTCCGAGTAAGGTTGCTTTACCTGATTGTGATGGTAAAACTTGCCCAGACTTTACAGTTGAGCGTTTGCAGAGTAATTTCCCATTTATTGATAAAATTGTAGATCAGCAAATCTTAAAGACTCTAGATCAAATTTTAGAGATTGCTGAACCCGATACTAAAGTGAAGCAACCAGATCAAAAAACAGAAGCTTCAGGGGTTGCGGGAGCAGAGCAAAAAAATAGCTTTGATGCACAGGTTCAACGTTATGCAAACTCATTTATTAGTCTGGATAATGAATTAAAAGCTTTAAGTAGTAGTCATCAAATTAATCTTTTGGTTAAGCCGAAAATTTTGCAGGCTCAAGGTAAAGTTGTAACCGTTGTACTTAATAGCAGTAGCTATTTAGGCGGCGCTCATGGTTCTGCTGCACAACATTATTATAATTTTGATTTAAAAGAACAAAAGCAGATCAAGCTTGAAGATTTATTACGTCCACAGCAAAAAGCGGCGTTAGAGAAGTTGGCGCATGAAGCCTTTAAGACTTGGGTTACAGACTCTAAACTGGCTGATAATGTTGCTGACTATGAACAAGCTTGGCCATTTAAATTATCTGATAATTTCTTACTGGGTGAGCAAGGTTTAATCCTTCAATATGGTGAATATGAAATTGGACCCTATGTGGTTGGGCTACCTCGATTAGTTATTCCATATGATCAATTACAGGAAGTTTTGAAGAAAGAGTATTTGCCGCAGCCTAAAGTGCAACCAGCTTCAGCACCTGTTGCAAAAAGTGGAAGCTAATGCGTCTGTTTGATACGCATACGCATTTTGATGTTGCCGATTTTGATGAAGATCGGCAACAGTTAGCGCTTCATGCCAAAAAAGCTGGCGTTGATGCACTGGTTTTAATTGGGTTTGTGCAGTCACGTTTTGATGAATTGCTAAAAACGCATTATCAGTTAAAGAGCTGGGAAAATGTACCGACTTCTTATTTAGCACCCGGCTTACACCCATTTTATATTGAGCAGCATCAGCCAGACCATCTTTCTCACCTTGAACAAATTTTGCAACAACAAGACTGTGTGGCTGTGGGTGAAATCGGTTTAGATACTTTTTTAAAAGAGCATAAGCATCCAGATGTATATGCGAAGCAAAAAGAATATTTCTCCCAGCAGCTTGAATTGGCAACTCAATATCAGAAACCAGTATTACTTCATATTCGAAAAGCACATGGTGATGTACTTGCAATATTAAAAGCTCAAAAATTTAAACTGGGTGGAATTGCGCATGCTTTTAGTGGTGGAATAGAAGAAGCGAAAGGCTTAATTAAACTGGGATTTAAAATTGGTGTGACTGGGCAAATTACCAACCCGAATGCGAAAAAGCTTCATACAGTTGTACAAGCTATAGGTGCAGAGCACTTGGTGATTGAAACTGATTGTCCTGATATGACACCACTTTGTTGTCAAACCTCAACAGAACAACGTACCCGTAATACTCCAGTTAATTTGCCTTATGTTTTGCAAAGTTTGGCAGAAAACTTAAACATATCAGAGCCAGATTTGGCCGTACAGCTTTGGGAAAACTCGCTCTTGGCGTTGAAATTATCGTAATAAAAATCAAAGATTAGAAATAGTAACTAAAACAAAACACAGCGATTAGAAAAGAAGCTTAAAGTAAGAAAACAACATGTAAAAACGTGAAAAATAACATTGCCAGACATGGGAGGATAACCCAATGGCTAAGTATAGCAATATCAATAGTTTTAATGCTTTACAGACGCTAACAGTAGGTTCCAGCAATTATCAGATTTTTAGCTTAGCCCAAGCAGAGAAAACGCTAGGGGACATTGCCAAACTACCGAAATCTTTAAAAGTATTATTGGAAAACTTATTACGGTTCGAAGACCAACTTAGCGTTAAAACAGAACACATCCATGCTTTAGCAGAATGGTTAAAAAATCGAAGCTCAGATCAGGAAATTCAATATCGGCCTGCGCGAGTTTTAATGCAGGATTTTACAGGTGTGCCTGCGGTAGTTGATTTAGCGGCAATGCGTGCGGCTATGGCTCAAGCGGGGGGCGACCCTGAAAAAATTAATCCGTTATCTCCTGTTGATTTAGTCATTGACCATTCGGTGATGGTTGACCATTTTGCCGATGATCATGCCTTTGCCGATAACGTACAGATTGAAATGCAGCGTAATGGCGAACGATATCAATTTCTACGTTGGGGACAGTCGGCATTTAATAATTTTAGTGTAGTGCCGCCAGGTACGGGGATTTGCCATCAGGTCAATTTAGAATATTTAGCCCAAGCAGTGTGGTTGGGGGAAGATGAAGGCAAAACTTTTGCATTTCCTGATACCTTAGTGGGAACAGATTCGCATACGACCATGATTAATGGCTTGGGTGTTTTAGGCTGGGGCGTAGGCGGTATTGAGGCTGAAGCAGCAATGTTGGGCCAACCCATCTCTATGCTTATTCCTGAAGTCATCGGTTTTAAACTTACAGGAAAATTACCAGAAGGTATTACAGCAACAGACTTGGTACTCACTATTACTCAAATGCTTCGCCAAAAAGGTGTGGTGGGTAAATTTGTAGAGTTCTATGGAGATGGTTTGGCAGATTTGCCTCTTGCTGACCGTGCAACCATTGCCAATATGGCACCAGAATATGGTGCAACCTGTGGTTTCTTTCCAATAGATGAAGTGACTATAGGATATCTGAAACTGACAGGCCGTCATGAAGACCGTATTGAGCTCGTTGAAGCCTATAGTAAAGCTCAAGGTTTATGGCGAAATGCTGGTGATGAACCTGTTTTTACAGATACTTTAAGTTTAGACATGACTACGGTGCAAGCAAGTTTGGCTGGACCAAAACGCCCGCAAGACCGAGTGCTGTTATCAGAAGTACCTAAAGCGTTTAATGCACTCATGGAGTTAACGCTAAAACCAGCAAAAGAAGCAAAAGAACGTCTAGAAAATGAAGGTGGTGGTACTGCTGTAGAGGCAAAAAAAGCAAATATTCAACATGAAAGTCCATCTTGTGTGATTGAAGGGCAGGAATACCCGTTAAATCATGGGGATGTCGTAATTTCAGCCATTACCTCTTGTACCAATACCTCTAACCCAAGCGTGATGTTAGCGGCGGGTCTGCTTGCTAAAAAAGCTATTGAAAAAGGCTTACAACGAAAACCATGGGTGAAAAGCTCTCTTGCACCTGGTTCTAAGGTCGTGACTGATTATTTGTTGGCTGCTGGGCTTACGCCGTATTTAGATGAGTTAGGTTATAACTTGGTGGGGTATGGCTGTACAACCTGTATTGGTAACTCAGGCCCATTACCCGAGCCAGTCGAAGATGCAATTCAATGTCATGATTTGAATGTTGCATCTGTACTTTCTGGTAACCGTAACTTTGAAGGACGGGTACATCCCTTAGTTAAAACCAATTGGTTAGCTTCACCGCCTCTCGTAGTTGCTTATGGTTTGGTTGGGAATATTCGTACCGACCTGACAACAGAGCCTCTTGGTGAGGGCAAAGATGGACAGCCCGTCTATTTAAAAGATATCTGGCCAAGTCAGGCAGAAATTGATGTTGTCTTGCAGAAAGTAAATACAGAGATGTTCCACAAAGAATATGCTGCGGTCTTTGATGGTGATGCGAGTTGGCAAGCGATTCAGATTCCAAAGAGCAAAACCTATGAATGGGCCGATGACTCGACTTATATTCGCCATCCACCATTCTTTGAAGGCATTGGCGAACCACCAAAACCAATTAAAAATATTGAACAGGCAAATATCTTGGCAGTGCTTGGTGACTCGGTAACGACTGACCACATTTCACCGGCAGGTAATATCAAAAAAGACAGTCCAGCAGGTCGATATCTGCAAGAGCAAGGGGTCGATCCAAAAGACTTCAACTCTTATGGTTCTCGACGTGGTAATCATGAAGTGATGATGCGAGGCACCTTTGCCAACATTCGTATTAAAAACGAGATGCTTGGTGGAGAAGAGGGTGGTAATACCATTCATGTGCCAAGTGGTGAAAAGCTCGCTATTTATGATGCCGCAATGCTTTACCAACAAGAGCATACACCGCTTGTGATTATTGCTGGTAAAGAATATGGGACAGGTTCTTCGCGTGACTGGGCTGCCAAAGGAACAAATTTATTAGGTGTGAAAGCCGTAATCGCTGAGAGCTTTGAGCGTATTCATCGTTCAAACTTGGTGGGTATGGGCGTGTTGCCACTACAGTTTGTTGATGGACAAACTCGACAATCTCTTAACTTAACTGGTCATGAGGTGATATCAATTCGAGGTTTGTCGGATGGAGTACAGCCTCATCAAATTCTTGAGGTTGATGTAAAAGGGCCAAATGGAGTCGCCAGCCACTTTAATGTGTTATGTCGAATTGATACGTTAAATGAGGTTGAGTACTTTAAGGCGGGTGGTATTTTGCATTATGTACTGCGGAATTTGATTGCTTCATAAATCGATAAACTTAGCTCGGCCTTTTAATGAATATGTTTTGGCTGATGTTGGGTATATAGATACATCCTTACTTTTCGAGGATGAAAAGTAACAAAAATCCTCTGTCGGGCTGACGGTATGTCCTTATACCGCAGCCCAACCGCCTGTCACGTTAGTAAATAATGACTTAAATCTTAAATAATATAATTTGATTTATAATGATAAGACTTGTCGTGAACTCAAATATCGCTATCTCAAGTTTTCTTTGATCTGAAATACACTTTCTTCTGAAAAGCAGTAAAATACTCTCCGTGTTTTATATCCCCTAAGAGTAGCAATGACCGATCTCCAACAAGATGAATATGACCGCCGTTTTGCAGGTGTAGCCAAAGTTTATGGTGATTCATCGTTCCAACACTATGAAAAAAGTCATGTGATGGTGATTGGGATTGGTGGTGTCGGTAGTTGGGCGGTAGAAGCTTTGGCTCGTACGGGTATGGGCGAGATTACACTGGTAGATATGGACGTGGTTGCAGCATCAAATGTAAACCGTCAGCTACCCGCAATGACTTCAACTCTAGGTTGTGAAAAAGTTGAGATTATGGCGGAGCGTTGTCGCCAAATTAACCCTCGTATTAAAGTCAATATTATTGATGACTTTTTAACGCCTGAGAATGTCACAGAGCTGTTAAACCCTGTACCCGATATTATCTTGGACTGTATTGACGACGTTAAAGCGAAATTGGCTTTGATGCTTCATTGCCGTTTTAATAAAATCCCTTTGATTGTGTCAGGTGGAGCAGGTGGTAAGCTTGATCCGCTTAAAATCCGCGTGGCTGATTTATCAAAAACAGAGCAAGACCCAATGTTAGCGAAGCTACGTAGTCAACTTCGTGCTCGAGGCATCTGTAAAAAGCCGAAAGAGAAATTTGGGATTACTTGTGTTTACTCAATCGATAATCCATTTTCAAATGCCGATGTTTGTCCTTCTGCTGGGTTGCGCTGTGGTGGCTATGGCTCAGCCGTAGTCGTGACTTCAAGTTTTGCCATGATTGCTGTGGCTGAAGTTTTAAAGAAACTCGATTTAAAGAAAGCCTGATTTAAATATAAAAAGGCATGCTCTTATGTTGGAGGGCATGCCTTTTGTTTTTTGAGAAAAACGATTTAATCATATAATTCTATGTTGTCTTGCTTGGGCTGCGTGGGTAGTTGTTGATCATAAAATTTAAAACACCATAAAATTAAAACAATGAAAGTGAAGACGGCGAAACCTTTTAAATACTTCATGAATAATTCAATCAAGGGAATGGTCTTGATAAAATTCTAGCGGAGACAATCTATCTAATCTAATATAGAAAATAGACCTAATGATCTAATTTTGAGATGGTAATGCTCACATTAAAACAATTCCAATATTTCATAAAAATTGTAGAAGAAGGGAGCTTTACTGCTGCTTCAGAAAAGCTTTTTATTGCTCAGTCTGCTTTAAGTCGGCAAATTAAACTATTAGAAGAAGAGATTGATTTTCAATTATTTGACCGTACTGACAAGAAAGTAAAGCTTACAACGGCGGGAGAGGTCTTCTATAAGAAAATAAAAGATAATATGCATTATTTAAATGAAATCATTGGAATTTCTAAGAATATTGCCGAAGGGAAAAATCGCCAAATTAAAATTGCTCATTCAAGCAGTATTGTTATGGACCATAAAAAGGTTCAAATATTAAAAGAAATTAGCTTAACGCAGCAGCTTAGTTTTGAACTAAATACCTTGTCATCCGAACAGCAGATTTTAGCTTTGATGAATGGTGAAATTGATATTGGTTTGATTAGACCACCAGTTCGTCACACATTAGATGACATTAATGTTGTTAAGCTATATGAAGAACCTTTAATGGTGGCTGTACATGTTGGTCACGCTAAGTTTGCAAATCAACAAGAGATTCAAGTCAAAGACTTAAAAGATGAGTATTTCGTTTCTACCCCACATTCTAAACGAGGTGGTTTAAGCTATTTTGTTTCAAACCTATGCTTGGCTGCTGGGTTTACGCCTCAGAAAGCTGCGATTCAGTCACGTAAGATTTCACAATTACAGCTTGTGGCTGCAAATTTAGGGGTAAGTATTGTGCCTGAAGAGTTTCAGCAGATTTTGCCTGCCAATGTAAAGTTGTTACCTTTGGCAGATCATCTATTCTTTTCAGAGGTCGTTTTAGTCTATAGAAAAGAGAAGGATGAAATTATTCAGCATTGTGCCGAAATCATTCATCAAGCATTTCAATCTTAGAAAATTGATTAAGCGGCTAATCTATAGTAGGTGTAAGTAACGCTATCATCTTTATAGACATCATAGCTGTTTTGTTTGAAGTCAGAGACCCATTCACTTCCTGTGTATCCAGCAATATGTCCATAAACGTGATTGCGAGTTCTGTGAATGATGTAAATATCGCCTTCTTGTGGCTCATCAAATGATGGATCTATCTCTTTGTAGCCAATCTTTTTGAGAGTGTCTCCCCAGTCTGAAGCTGCAATGGGGTGATTCCGAATATCTGCACCAGCAGATTCGAGAGCAAGGCGGATACTACGTGCACAACGAGCTTTACTGCGTCTTGAGGTAATACTTTCTAATTTAGCTACGAATCTATCAACATCTATTGCTGGAGTATCGGAAGTTTCAGTTTGATGATTACTAGGTTTCATGGTGAAAGGATAAGGGAGACTTGGAGTGCTGTGGGATACAACAATGGCTGCCTGATTTGAATCCTGATACATATAATTATCAGCTACTTGTCCGTCATAAATAATCATCGTGAAATCTCTACCGTACTATCTATATCCATATTAAAAAAATCACCACCTACCTGTGGCGTTCAGAGATACTAATAGGCGTACCTTAAAAGTTTTGTTTGCGTTATGTAATAACGTATCTTTTTCCCAAATATTGCTACTTAGAGATAAAAAGATACTTATTAAAATGAAACATAAAAACAATTTAACTTAAGTTGTTGATATTTTTATTTAAAAATAATTAATCAGAGCTTAAATTTGAATATTTTAATTCAGTCATTGCGAATATACTCAAAATCTAAGTCCCTGATTTAAAATGCCACATTTTCTTACAATTTAAGAAGCCATCACATGCTTAAGCCTGATGTTCTTTTAAATATTCCTCAGTACGAATTAAAGCTGCTTGCATGTTGCTAATAGCCTGTTCAACATCAGCTAAAGTTTTTGCATTTCCGCCACTTAGCGCCTGACGCCATTTACGCGCACCAGGTAAATTCTGGAATAAACCCAAAATATGACGTGTAATGATGGAGAGTGGAGCACCTTCAGCCATACGCTGTTCAATATAAGGTAGCATTTGTTCCATAATCTCGAATCGATCTGGAGCTTCCAAATTCCAAAGCTGACCCATTTCCGCGAGTAAGTACGGATTATGGTAGGCTTCACGACCAATCATGACACCATCAACATGCTGTAAATGTGTTTGAGTTTCAGCAAACGTTTTAATCCCGCCGTTAATTTCAATGGTGAGATGTGGACGCTCTTGTTTTAAACGATAGACATCTTCATAGCGTAAAGGTGGAACTTCACGGTTTTCTTTTGGTGACAGGCCTTTCAAAATAGCAATACGGGCATGAACTACAAAATGAGCGCAACCTGTTGCTGCAACTGTATCTACAAAATGAAGCATCTCTTCATAAGAGTGCATGTCATCAATCCCGATACGGTGTTTCACCGTTACCGGAATGTTTGCTGCTTTTTGCATAGTGTGAATACATTCAGCAACCAAATCTGGTTCTGCCATTAAGCAAGCACCGATTTTATTGTTCTGTACACGGTCACTTGGGCAGCCTACATTGAGGTTAACTTCATCGTAACCCCAGTCTTCAGCCATTTTTGTGCAGGTCGCAAGCTCTTGGGGATTTGAACCGCCAAGTTGTAATACGATAGGGTGTTCTTGTGCGCTGTAGTCCAAATGACGTTTTGCATCGCCAAAAAGAATCGCACCTGTGGTGACCATTTCGGTGTAGAGCACAACATTTGGGTTAAACAAGCGTGCAAAGAATCGATAATCCTTTGTAGTCCAGTCCATCATGGGGGCGACAGAAATACGAGGTTGTAACGATTGAAGTGATTGCATAACCAATAGCCCAAAAGTCGCTAAATTAATGAAAGGGCAGCATTATACGAGGTTTATGCCTGAATCGACAGAGGCATTTAACCGAGTAATTTATAGCCACCCTTATGTTAAATATAGGAAGATGATTTATAACAAGTTACCTTATTGGGAAAGCATTTTCTTTTTTGTAAGATGGACCAACTACACTCAGTAGTTAGTTTAAAGTAAAGTCAATAACTATCCAGTTAGGCAAGTTGACCTCTAGTAACTTTGATTTAATTAAAAGAACAAGACACTTATTCAGCTATATAAGTAACTATAATTTTTAGCACAAATTTATATATTTCATAGTAAATTTCTGACATTTAAATGCTTGCTCATATATTAATAAGGTCGAAAAGAAGCCTGTAGTCTAATTACTTTTGTCCTAACAAATTAATTATTAAACTAAAAATGCAAAATTTGATCAATGTACGCAGCATAAATTACAGTATTTGTGTAATATAAAGACCTTTATGTCTATTTTTATAATTTAGATTTAATAAATTTATGATTGCGATCGAATTACCGCGTGGCTTATTAGTTAAAGCGGTAATTCATTCAGCCTAAATTTCGATTTTTCATTAGACTCATGAAATTAATAAAATTGAGCTAAATCAGCTACAAAATATAAAATTTAAGGGGAAAGATTAATGCAACAACTCATGACGGGTGCAAATCTGGCTTTGAGCTGCTCGCAATTTTATCTGAGATTTAAAACGGCATTACCATCTGACATAGGTTTGGATGTAACAGCTTATTTATTAAATTCTCAAGGTAAAGTTCGTGGTGATGCAGATATGATTTTTTATGGTCAAAAGCAGACACCAAACTGTAGTGTTAAATTGAATGAAACGACAAACAATATGTCCTATTTTGCTCAATTTAACATTAATACCCAAATGTTAGATGGTGATATCAATAAGATCGCTGTGTGCGCTACGGTTGATGGCCAAGGCACATTTAATGCGATTCAGGATATTCAAGTTGAATTATGGGAAAATGATCAACTCACAGCTACAGCAACTATAAAAAGCGCTGAAAAAACAGAAAAAGCGCTGATTTTGACTGAAGTTTATCGTTATAACGATAAATGGAAGTTTCGTTTTGTGAATCAGGGGTTTAATGGTGGCTTAAAACCTCTGTCTGAATATTTTGGGGTTGAAATTAATGATCACTCTACGATATCGGCACCACCAGCTTCAGTTCCTCAGCTGAAAATTAATTTAAGTAAAATTACTCTGGATAAAAGTAATAATAAAATTAATTTAGAAAAACAGGCGCATGGTTTTGGGGAAATCAAAATTAACCTGAATTGGAACCAGCGTTCCCAACAGGCTCAATCTAGTAGTTTCTTTAAAAAACTTCTTAATCAGAATCACGGTGTAGATCTGGATTTAGGTTGTCTATTTGAAATGCAAGATGGCACTAAATCAGTTATTCAGGCATTAGGCGATCGATTTGGTGATTTTAATCAATACCCATTTATCCAGCTTTCCGCCGATGATCGTACTGGTGCATTAAAAGAAGGCGAATGGCTCCGAATTAATGGAGAGTATTGGCAACAGATTCGCCGAGTGGTGTTATTCGCTTTTATTTATGATGGTGTGCCGAATTGGGCTGAAACTGATGCAGTTGTGACGATTTATGTTCCTAATCAACCTCCAATTGAAATTCGTTTAACTGAAGGGCAGCCTTTAGGTATGTGCGGTATTGTAGAACTGATCAATCAGAGTGGTAGCATTCAAGTCCAACGCCACGTGAGTTACGTTGCAGGTCATCGAGAATTAGATCAAGCATTCAGTTTTGGTTTGCGTTGGGTTGTAGGCAGTAAATAACCTTCATATTTAGATTGCAGATTAATCAAGAAAGACTTTTTTATATACAAATAATTAATGATATGAGTTTTGGGTTTAGACGGGGAGAAAATACAAAATGGCTATTAGTTTAAATAAAGGTGGAAATTTATCTTTAAGCAAAACAGATCCTAATTTGGTTCGAATCCTGATTGGATTAGGATGGGATGAGCGTGCAACTGATGGCGCTTCATTTGATTTAGATGCGAGTGCATTCTTATTAACGGTTACTGGTAAGGTTCGTGGTGATCATGATTTTATTTTTTATAATCAACTTAAATCACTAGATAATTCAGTAGAGCATACAGGTGATAACCGTTCTGGTCAGGGTGATGGAGATGATGAAACTTTACTAGTTAATCTTTCAAAAGTTGCCCCTGAAGTTGAAAAAATCGCAATTACAGTAACCATTCATGATGCTCAGGCAAGAAGCCAAAATTTTGGACAAATTGCCAATGCATTTATTCGAATAGTAAACCAAGACACACAAGTTGAAGTAGTACGTTTTGATTTGGCAGAAGATTATTCAACTGAAACCGCAATGGTATTTGGAGAAGTCTATCGCCATAACGGTGAGTGGAAGTTTAGAGCCGTAGGCCAAGGGTACTCAGGTGGGTTAGCTGCAATGTGTCAACAATATGGTATTCAAACTGGCTAAAATTATCATTTTAATAAATAAATGATGAATGCTTTTTAGTTCTTTATAAAAGGAAAGAAATGAAACATTTTTGGTTCTCAATTTTTTTTACAGTGATCTGTTTGGGGTTGTCAGCATGGTGGGGCCTTACTCATGGTCCGAATGCTGGTTTATCAATGATGCTTAAAGCCGTATTGATTACAGGCGTATTGGCAGTAATGGAAGTTTCTTTATCTTTTGATAATGCTGTTGTGAATGCATCGATATTACGGAACTGGGATGAGTTTTGGAAAAAGATTTTTCTTACAGTAGGGATTTTGGTTGCTGTATTTGGTATGCGTTTAGTTTTTCCTTTACTGATTGTTGGCGTAACTGCTGACATGGGAATGATTGAAGTTGCTAAGTTAGCATTAAATGATCCTAAAGCGTATTCAGAGAAATTGTTAGCTCATCATGCCGAAATTTCAGCTTTTGGCGGTATGTTCTTGCTATTGGTATTTTTAAATTTCTTATTTGATGACGGCAAAGATACACACTGGTTCCATTGGTTAGAAGCGCATTTATCTAATTTAGCTAATATCCCTGCAATGTCGGTATTTGTGTCATTAATTGCTCTACTTATCATGTCTGCATTTGTTCCTGCAGAGGAGAAACTAGTTGTAATTGTCGCTGGTATTTGGGGCATCGTGGTCTACATCGGTGTTCAAGTCATTGGTCATTTATTGGAAAGCAGTGGTGATGAATCAGATGATAAACAAATAGAAAACAAGTCAAGTAATCTTGTTAAAGCTGGTATCGGTGGCTTTCTTTATCTTGAAGTATTAGATGCTTCATTTAGTTTTGATGGCGTTATTGGTGCATTTGCGATCACAAATGATGTTGTCGTTATTATGCTGGGTTTAGCAATTGGAGCAATGTTTGTCCGTTCAATGACTATTTATTTAGTTGAAAAAGGCACCTTGGAAGCCTTTATCTATTTAGAACACGGCGCACATTATGCCATCGGAGCCTTAGCTGCAATTATGTTGTACACAGGAACTGGTGGTCATGTTCCTGAAGTTGTAACAGGTTTAATTGGTATCGCCTTCATTGCATGGGCGGTACTATCTTCAATCGCTTACAATAAAAATCAAACACAAACTTCATAAGAACTTTTAGATAGATCATCTATAGGGTGACTATCAATTTAATCATATAAACAATGAGTTGAAATTTAAAAGGAGTAACTCAAATGGCAATTAGCTTAACCAAAGGTGGTAACGTTAGTTTAACAAAAGAAGCACCTGGTATTACCAAAACAACTGTGGGTTTGGGCTGGAATCCGCGTGTGACTGATGGAGCTGCTTTTGACTTGGATGCAACTGCATTTTTAGTCAATGAAAATGGTAAGGTTCGTGCTGATAATGACTTTATTTTCTTTAATAATTTAAAATCATCTGATGGCTCTGTAGTTCACAATGGCGATAACCGTACAGGTGAAGGCCATGGGGATGACGAAACTTTAAGTGTGGACTTGAGCATGGTTCCTGCTGATGTTTCAAAAGTGATTTTTGCTGTCACAATTTATGATGGTCAAACTCGCAACCAAAATTTTGGTCAAGTTGCTAATGCTTACATTCGTGTAAGTAACAATGCTGGTGGTAGCGAAATTGCACGTTATGACTTGTCTGAAGACGGTAGCACTGAAACGGCTATGATCTTTGGTGAGCTTTATAAGCATGGTAGTGAGTGGAAATTCCGTGCAATTGGTCAAGGTTTCGCTGGTGGTTTAGGACCTTTAGCTGCTTCGTATGGTGTTGCTGTTTAAGGAATAATTGAAAGATAGTGCTTAGACACTATCTTTCTTTTTTTATACCTATAAGTGATAGAAATAGGTTATTTCTTTAAATGTTAAGTCTAATTCGTGAATAAAAATAAAATTAAATGATGTTTTTTAAGGGTGTCTTCTTTTATATATATGTTCAATATCAAGCTAATTTTGAGTTAGATAACATTACTTTTGGGGTTGATCCACAGTATCGTTTAAGTGATATATGCCATTTTATAATCAATTTGAAACACCGTGCCAAATAGTCATTCACTTTAGAATCTTAATAAGCCTAATCATTTTAAAGTTGTTAGAAATTAAAAAGGATCAATAAAATGGCACATTTTAGTTTAGTGGGGTCACCAGAACCATTCTTACATGTTGCAATGCGCCGTGGCGACCGGATCTATTGTGAAAGCAATGCAATGGTTATGATGGAGGATTCTCTTGAATTAAAAGGGCGACTACAGGGTGGCTTAATGCAATCCTTATTACGTCGTTTTGCGAATGATGAGTCTTTATTCCAGCAGCATATCGAAGCTGTGCGCGGAGATGGCGACTGTTTATTATCTGCATCACTAGATGGTGATATGCAAATTCTCGATGTTGGGGCAACCCAATACATATTAAGTGATGGTGCATTTGTTGCTGCACATGATTCAGTTCACGTCAAAGCAAGATTAAATAGCAGTCTTGGTGGAGCTTTTTTTGGGAGTACGGGCGGTTTTCTTGTCATGGAAACTAGTGGGCAGGGACAGGTTGTAGTTTCTGGTTGTGGAACTTTGTTTGAGATAGAAGTGGGACCGAATAAAGAGGTTGTTATTGATAATGGCCATGTAGTTTGTTGGGATTCACGTTTAAATTATCAACTATCTGTTTCAACATCCCAAAATAATGGTTTTCTTGGCAATTTAGTGAATAGTGTAACCAGTGGGGAAGGCATGGTATTGCGTTTTTCAGGCGCTGGAAAAGTCATTATTTGTTCGAGAAACCGAGATAATTTTCTGCAATGGTTGATGTCAAAGTTAAACCGTCATCAGTCTAATTAAAAAAGTAATCATTTATAGTCTTAATGGGGAGATCCATAACATGGCAATTAATTTAGAAAAAGGCCAGAAAATCAGTTTGCAAAAAGCAGATGGTAGTAGTCTTCAACAAGTTTTTTTAGGGGTCGGTTGGGATATTGCAAAAAGTAAAGGATTTTTAGGTTTTGGCGGTGGTAGTAATATCGACCTTGATGCTTCTGTAATTTTGTTTGATGAAAATAAAAAAATGCTCGATGTCGTGTACTTTGGGCAACTACAAAGCAAAGATGGTAGCATTCGACATTCTGGGGATAATCTAACTGGAGCGGGGCGTGGTGATGATGAAGTAATTCGAGTCAACCTTAATCAAATCCCTCGACACGTAAAATCTTTGGTATTTACTGTTAATAGTTTCCGAGGTCAAACTTTTGAGAAAGTTGAAAATGCATTCTGCCGCTTGGTTGATCAATCAAGTAATCAGGAAGTTGCAAGTTATAAACTTTCCTCACAAGGGGCGCATACTGGTCTAATTATTGCAAAAATTTATCGCCATAATGATGCATGGAAAATGCATGCAATTGGTGAAAACGTACATGGTCGTACCTTCAAAGATATTGCTCCTTATGTTTTACCTCATATTTAATTTTTTAGATTGATTGAGTAATACTTCCACCATTGTTCAAAGCAATGGTGGATTATAGGAAGATGATTTATAACAAGTTACGTTATTAGGAAACCATTTTCTTTTTTTGTAAGATGGTATCGAACATGCTAAATAAAATACAAAGAACAACTAATCCAATACCAGCAAGACAAGTCATGGTCCATCCACCACGGTTCCATGCAAAAATTCCTAATGCCGAACCGCCTGCGCCACCAATAAAGTAAGTCGTCATATAAATGGCATTAATACGAGACTTTGCATCTGGTCGTAAACGGAAAATAATACTTTGGTTACTGGTGTGTACAAGCGCGAGTGCTAATTGAATTAAAGCAAAACCAATAATATAGCTAGAGAGTAAAGTCTGCCCATAATAGAAACAAATCCAACTCAATAAGAATAATCCACATCCCATCCATGTCAGTAAGCCTGTATGTCCTTGATCTGCATATTTACCAATGTAACGTGTTGATAAAGCACCAAAGATACCGACTAAAGGCACTAGTCCAATAAAGAGATCAGGTAAATGATGTGCTGAGGTAAGGAGTAATGCGATGGTGGAATACAGAATACTGACTGATGCAAATGCAAAGCCACCTGTAAGCGCTCTTATTAATAAACGCTTTTCCTCTTTTAGAAGCTGAGCCATAGAACCAAAGATCTGTCCATAGTTCATTTTCATACGCAAGACATAAGGCAAGCGACTTTTTAAGGTGTACGCCAGTAATAACATTAATATGCCACTTACCACATAAACGACTTTCCAGTGGAATAGGTTAGAGAATAAACCCGCTAGACTAGTAGAGAGTAAAATTCCGACCAATAAGCCGCTCATTAAAAAACCAATGATCTCGCCAGTTTTTTCAGGTTTTACAGTCATTGTGGCAAGTGGAATAAGCACTTGAGCTGCAACTGAAAACAATCCTGCTAAAATTGTGCCGATCCATAGCATTGGTAAGTTAACGGCAAAAGCAGACGTAAATAGGCCAACTGCACAAAGCACCATCAAAAACGGAATAGCCTTGGCTTTATTGACGATATCGCCCATCGGAACAATAAAGAGCAGACCGAGGGCATAAGACACCTGAGCAAATGTAACGGTCAATGCTGCTTGTGCCTGAGTTACGGCAAAGTCTTGTTGAATCGAGTGAATCAGGGGCTGACAATAATAGTTCACACCTGCACACAAACCACATGCTGCTGCCATCAACCAAAGCAATGGTTTATTCTGACTGATATCTTCAGGGGTAGACATGATGTTCTCTCGATTTTATTAGGTGTATGCGGTTGCTTCGACTTCAATGAGCATATGCTCTAATGCAAGGCGTGGTACAGGAATGAGTGTACAGGCTGGAAAAGGATGATTTTTCCATAAATTTTGCATAATTTTAATCAAAATTTGATGTTTTTCGATCGAATGGTCAACAACTAAAACTCTTAATACAGCAATGTTACTAAGCTCTGCATTGGCAGCTTTTAAAGCATGTTGAATGTTATCAAAAGTTTGGGCTGCTTGTTCTTCAAAATTTGGGCTTAATTCACCTTTTGAGTTTTCGCCTCCTTGGCCTGCAATATGAATAATCTTTTTAAAATTTTCTACCACAGCAACATGACTATAAGCATTTGGGGTAGGGTTATATAAAGTTGATGGATTTATTATCTTGAAAGTTTCTTGATTCATGTAACTCAACCGTTTAGTAAAATTTAGATGAGTATCCAACCTCAACTTAAGTTGAGGTCAAGAAAATTTAATGTTTTAGTCTTTTCTTTCTAAGTGTAATCATCATCACACCTATAATGTTGAGAAGACAACCCACCCATTGCCACATATTTAAATGTTCATTTAAAAAAACGACTGCAAGCAAAATCGTTAAAACAGGTCCGATTGAAGCAATCATTGCTGATTGAGATGCTCCAAGTCTTTCAATACTTTGCATGAGCATAACGGTAGGCAACACGGTGACCAAGAAGCCTAGGCCAATCCCATACCAAATCACACTAGATGGTAGTTGTAATAGAAGTTGAATCGGATGAGGTGTGCTTAATACATAGTGTGTTAATGTACCGATACAAGCCACAGTTAAGGCTAAACCAGTGAAATTCCAAGAACCAAATTTCTTAATTAATGGTGGGGTTAGTAATAAATAGCCCGCAAAAGCCACCGCACCTGCAAATACTAAACTTGTACCTAGCCAGAAGTTGCCCTGAATTGGTGCGTTGTTATGCTCTTGAAGCATGACCAACACAGTTCCACCATAACTAAGAAAAATGGCAAATAAACTTTTTGCATCTAATTTTTGTTTGTAGAGCAGACTTGAGACGATGACGGTAAGCGTGGGATATAAAAATAGAATAATTCGCTCAAGAGAGGCACTAATAAACATGAGACCCATAAAATCGAGCCAACTTGCAAAGTAGTAGCCTAATAGACCGGCAAAAATTAAAATTAGCCAATCCTTCTTTTTTATGCCCTTATTATGATGCCTGTTAAACCAACAAATGAGTAGAAAGAACGGTAAAGCGCTTAACATGCGTAAAGCCATCAGGACTGTAGCGTCTACTAATGGAGAAAGGGCATAAGTCTGTTTAATAAAGATTGCTTTTGTACTGAATAGAAAAGCAGAGCAAAGAGCAAAAAAAGACCCGATTTGAAACGAAGAAAACGAAATTTTCATATACAAGACTGTATAAGAGAGACTATTGTCTGCAAAAAAAGAAAAAGCTTCCTATATTACACCTCAAATCAAATATCGTGAATCATCAGTTCAAAATATGGGTATTTATTAAATAAATATTGGGTGGTATTTTAAAAAAGTTCAATTAGAATCCAAATTCTGTACAAAGAATACACATGGGGGAAACATTGCAGCTTAGCAATGTTTTTGACAATGAGAAATTAGCTTGAGGAACGCTCATGCAGATCGGAATCCCAACCGAAACTGTCGTCGGTGAAAATCGTGTAGCTGCTACGCCAGAGACAGTAAAGAAGTTGATTAGCGCTGGTCATAGCGTTGTAATTGAACGTGGTGCTGGTGTAAAGGCTGCGTACATTGACAGTGCTTATGAACAGGTCGGTGCAACCATTACGGATGATGCCTATACGGGTAGTCAAATTATTTTGAAAGTTCGCGCTCCACAAGGCGAAGAAATTCAAAAACTTCCAGCAAATACTGCTGTTGTAGCAATGTTTGATCCTTATCGTAATACCGAGCTAGATCAGTTTGCGAATCAGCAAGTTTCTGCCTTTGCTCTGGAATTGCTTCCTCGTACGCTTTCTCGTGCGCAGAATATGGACGTATTGTCTTCTCAGGCAAACCTTTCTGGTTATAAATCAGTGTTGCTTGCTGCTGCTGAATATCAGCGCATGTTCCCAATGCTTATGACGGCTGCTGGTACGGTAAAACCTGCTCGTGTTGTGATTATGGGTGTGGGCGTTGCAGGTCTTCAGGCAATTGCAACAGCAAAGCGTTTAGGCGCAATTGTTGAAGCAACTGATTTGCGTCCTACAGCAAAAGATCAGGTTGAATCTTTAGGTGGTAAGTGGTTAGACGTACCAATGTCTGAAGAAGAACAACAACGTGCAGCAGATGCCGCTAAAAATGGTTATGGATGGATGCCGGGTGAGCAATACATCAAAGACCAAGCGGCGATTGTTGATAAGGCTGTTTCTAACGCTGACATCGTGATTACTACTGCGTTATTGCCAGGTCGTGATGCACCACGTCTGATTAAGGCTGAAACTGTTGCCAAGATGAAACCTGGCTCTGTCATTTTAGATATGGCTGTTGAAACTGGTGGTAACGTTGAAGGCTCTAAAGTGGGCGAGACTGTTTTTACAGAAAATGGCGTGAAAATTTTGGGTGTTCCAAATATTCCGGCAACTGTAGCGACAGAAGCTTCTGCACTATATGCGCGTAACGTTTTCAATTTCGTAGAG